>NZ_DALZYX010000006.1:0-371076 GCF_031987975.1 Pseudescherichia sp.
TACTACCCCTTCGGCGGCACGGCGGTGTGGACCGCACGCAACGAGGTGGAGGCCGGCTACAAGACCGTGCGCTACTCGGGCAAGGAGCGGGACGGCTCCGGGCTGTACTACTACGGCCACCGCTACTACGCCCCGTGGCTCTGCCGCTGGGTGAGCGCCGACCCGGCGGGCGAGGTGGACGGGCTGAACCTGTTCCGGATGGTACGGAATAACCCGGTAACCTTTTTCGATGCTAAAGGCAATGAGACGACAAGCCATGCCTTGTTTCATGATGCTACGAAATTATCGAGTATTTCTATGCTTGGAAGCCATGATGCCGGGACATATGCCTTTAGTAGGCGAAGAAATGGCATATTGAGTAGCTTAGGTAGTCTCCTCCCTTGGGCATTCAAAACCCAGAATAAGACTCTGCTTGAGCAAGCTAAGGCGGGAGCCAGATATTTTGATATCAGAATTGCGTTACGAAAAGATGGCTCTTATGGCTTTTTCCATGGCCCAAGCGTAGCCGCTGGCGACGCCATTGCCGATATTCGAGCGCTGCTGGAGTATGCAAAAAATGATAAAGACAACTTTTATTTATTGAAAATAAGATTTCAGAGTGACAAACGTCCCGACAATATAAATAACACACCAGCGGATAACTTTTTACTTAGTGAGTTAGCGCCCTGCAGAGAAAATCTTATCCGTCCTGAAGATATTGCGCAAGATCCCTCTGATAATCCAGGACTAGGGGATGCTACTGTAAGCTTATTAAGCGAAGGTAAAAACATTGCGATCATGACAGATCACTATACAGGTGAGCATTCATCATGGAATTATAAAGAGCAAGTGCACACCAAATGGGCCAATAGGGCTGACGTAAAAAAAACGGGAGCATTTCTTGAAGGGTTTCATAACCAACCGGGACCGCAAAATAAAATAACAATAATACAGACCAACATGCCTGTGGCATCAATTAATAAAGGGTTAGTAACACGCGGCGTAGGCAATTACCTTTCAAGAGTTAAAGATCGTTTAGCGACATTTGTTGATAGAATCAATAGTCCTGGCGTCATTAGCGCAGACTATATTGGCAGTAAAAAAGGCGCAACAGCAGCATTTAACCGAAAAATTGAAAGAAATAATGAGCATCTCATCCAGATGCATACAAGATTGTAAGCTTTAAAATGCGTTAAGGCTTTCGAACATGCCTATAGACATATATATGACGTTATAAAAATAATAAAACAGCGAGTTATAAAACTCGCTGTTTTTCGTAGAGGTATAGATTTGGTCGGCACAAGTTACACTACAAATCCCATCATCATCCCGGTATCCTCATGCTCCAGCAGATGACAGTGCGCCATATAGGCGTGCTCCTTCGGCGCATCGTGATCGAACTTCACCAGCACTTCGCTGCGTGCTCCATGGACGTTTACCGTATCCTTCCAGCCTGCGCGATGCGCCGCCGGTGGCTTACCGTTCTCTGACAGAATGCGGAACTGCGTGCCGTGAATATGGAACGGGTGCTGCATCATGTCTCCTTCCCCTGAAATGACCCACCGCTCATACTGTCCTTTCCCGGCGGCAAACAGCGGGGTGTTCATATCAAAGGCTTTACCATTGATACGGTTAGCGCTGTGGAAGTCGAAATCGCCACCGTGGCTGCCGTGATCCCCATTCATGCCCATGTGTTTCATCATGCCGCCGTGATGCATCCCGGTCATCGCCTTGTCGCCGTACTTATCCTTCAGCGCCTGCATGCCCATCATGTCGAGCATCGGATCCATCGACAGGTGGAAGGTTCGCTGGGTTAAGCCCGTGAGGTCCGGCAGTGCCGGAACGTTAACCAGGGTATCGGGCAGCGTGCCGGAAGCGGTAACCCGCAGCGGCAGGATACGCAATACCGGGTGCGGCTGGTCAAACGGCGGCAGCGCCATCCCCATCTGGTTGACGGGCAGCGTAACCAGATCGACAGGCTTGCCGTCGCTTATATCGACCAGCACCTCAAAGCGCTCCCCGGTCAGCACCGGCAGCGCTGTTACCGCAACCGGCTCGGCGAGATGACCGCCATCGCTGGCGATAACGTACATTCGACGCCCGTCGCTGAGGGCAAAGTTAAGGGTACGCGCATTGCAGCCGTTAAGCAGGCGCAGGCGCAGCCAACCGCGGGGAGCCGCGTGCTGAGGGTAGATGACACCATTTGCCAGCAGCGTCTCACCAAACCAGCCTACTGCCGCGCTCATCACGTCCAGCTGATAATCGATCTGGCCATCGGCAGCCAGCCTTTTGTCCTGCACGATAACTGGAATGTCATCAATGCCCCACTGCTTGGGCAGACGCAGCATGCGGCTCTCGTTGTCCTCAATCAGCACCAGCCCCGCCAGCCCCATCGCCACCTGCCGGCCGGTTTTGCCATGCTGGTGCGGGTGGAACCAACAGGTCGCCGCTCGCTGAACGGGGGTAAAAGTCACCTCGCGCGCGCCACCTGCCGGGATGATCCCCTGCGGCCCGCCGTCCACCTCACCAGGCACCTCCAGCCCGTGCCAGTGGACGGTAGTCTCCTCCCGCAGTTGGTTGCGGATCTCCACCGTTACCGTTTTGTTCTGGCGCAGCTGAAGCGCAGGTCCCAACAGATTGCCGTTGTAGCCCCAGGTGGCGGCGGCTTTCTCGCCAAAGGTGGAGGAGCCAGCCTGTACGGTTAGCCTGATGCGATTCTGGGCGTCGGGGACGAGCAAATCGGGAACGGGCAGCGTCGCCTGCTGCCCCGACGCGGCCGCCCGTGCCCATGTCGGCAGCGCGCCGATAACCCCGAGCGCAGCGGAATATTTTAGAAAATCACGGCGTTGCATAGTCGAATCCTTATCGTCGGCAAACGGTATGCTGAGCTTAAACCCTGCCCCTGCGGCAAGGTCAAGCGAAAGGCGAATAATAAAGATCGTCGCCTTACCCACAAGTATGCTAACGTTTAATTTCCGTGATGTTTTGGTAGAAAGAATGAAGACGTTTTTCAGAACCGTTGTGTTCACCAGCCTGCTGGCGATGTCAGCAAATAGTTACGCGCTCAGCGAGTCTGAAGCGGAGGACATGGCCGATCTTACGGCAGTTTTCGTGTTTCTGAAAAATGACTGTGGTTACCAGAATTTACCGAATGGCCAGATCCGCCGGGCGCTGGTCTTCTTTGCCCAGCAGAACCAGTGGGATCTGAGCAACTACGACACCTTTGATATGAAATCCCTCGGCGAAGATAGCTATCGCGATCTTAGCGGCATCGGCATTCCGGTTGCTAAAAAATGCAAAGCGCTGGCCCGGGACTCCCTCAGCCTGCTGGCCTACGTCAAGTAAAGTAAACCCTCCTCCCCTGCTGAAGTTATAGCCGTGCATCAGCGGCTATAGTTAGCTATGATGTTGCGCCCATTTTGTGTGGATGTTAACGAAGGAGGATGCATGGCTGATACCCGCCCGTGGCATGAAACGCTGCATGACCAGTTTGGTCAGTACTTTACCGTTGATAACGTGCTCTACCACGAGAAGACCGATCACCAGGATCTGATCATCTTTGAGAACGCCGCCTTTGGCCGCGTAATGGCGCTGGACGGCGTTGTCCAAACCACCGAGCGTGACGAATTTATCTATCACGAAATGATGACCCACGTCCCGCTGCTGGCCCACGGCCAGGCGAAGCATGTTCTGATCATTGGCGGCGGCGATGGCGCAATGCTGCGCGAAGTGAGCCGACATAAAAATGTTGAAACCATCACCATGGTGGAGATCGACGAAGGGGTGGTTTCATTCTGTCGCCAGTATCTGCCGAATCATAATGCGGGCAGCTACGACGATCCGCGCTTTACGCTGGTAATTGACGACGGCGTCAACTTCGTCAACCAGACCGCGCAAACCTTTGACGTGATTATCTCCGACTGCACCGATCCGGTGGGACCGGGCGAGAGCCTGTTTACTTCGGACTTCTACGCCGGTTGCAAACGCTGTCTGAACCCGGGCGGGATCTTTGTCGCCCAGAACGGCGTCAGCTTCCTGCAGCAGGATGAAGCGGTAGGCAGCCACAAAAAGCTGAGCCACTACTTTAGCGACGTTAGCTTCTACCAGGCGGCAGTGCCTACCTACTACGGCGGCATCATGACCTTCGCCTGGGCGACGGACAACGAGATCCTGCGCAATCTCTCTACCGAGATTATTCAGGCCCGCTTCCACAACGCCGCCCTGACCTGCCGCTACTACAATCCGGCTATTCACACGGCGTCCTTCGCCCTGCCCCAATATCTGTTAGACGCGCTCTCCTCAGGAGGTGATGAAAATTGAAAAAGCTGAAACTGCATGGCTTTAACAACCTGACAAAAAGCCTGAGTTTTTGTATCTACGATATCTGTTATGCCAAAACCGCCGAAGAGCGTGACGGCTATATTGCCTATATCGACGAACTCTATAACGCCAACCGCCTGACGGAGATCCTGACGGAGACCTGCTCAATCATTGGCGCGAATATTCTCAACGTTGCCCGCCAGGACTACGAGCCACAGGGGGCCAGCGTGACCATTCTGGTGAGCGAAGAGCCGGTCGATCCAACGCTGATTGATAAAACCGCCCACCCCGGCCCGCTGCCGGAGACGGTGGTGGCCCACCTCGATAAGAGTCATATCTGCGTGCACACCTATCCGGAGAGCCACCCTGAAGGCGGCCTGTGCACCTTCCGCGCCGACATTGAGGTCTCTACCTGCGGCGTCATCTCCCCGCTCAAGGCGCTGAACTACCTGATCCACCAGCTTGAGTCGGATATCGTCACCGTTGACTACCGCGTGCGCGGCTTTACCCGCGACATCAATGGCATGAAGCATTTCATCGACCATGAGATCAACTCGATTCAGAACTTCCTCTCTGAGGATATGAAGGCGCTGTATGACATGGTGGACGTGAACGTTTATCAGGAGAACATCTTCCATACCAAGATGATGCTGAAAGAGTTCGACCTGAAGCACTATATGTTCCACACCCGCCCGGAAGATCTCACCGCCGAAGAGCGGGAAGCCATTACCGAATCGCTGTGGAAAGAGATGCGTGAGATCTACTACGCGCGCAATATTCCCGCCGTGTAATCGCTGCTGAAGTCGGAGCAGGGACGCTCCGACCGATCACTTTTGCTGAATAAATTTACGGTACGCCGTGACGACCTGGAGAAAATCCTCGACGCCGCACAGCGACAAGCTCTCTTCATCGTAGTAGCTCATTCCCTCTTCGATCTCATCCCCGGAAAACTCCAGCTGGTTGGCGCGGACGATAACCTCTTCTCCATCCATCCAGAGCGTATACTCATGGCCAATCCGCTGCCACTGGCGCTCGCTGCCCTTGACGGTTTTTGCCGCCTGCTCCACCTCATCCAGCAGGGCCAGGTTCTCTTTTACCTCTTCATTAAACCAGTGTCCGACCACCTCGTGGCCCATCGACATGCGCACTTTCACCTGGCCCGTGATGTCGCGTAAAAATTCGTAATCCATGTTTTTTTCCTCACATCCGCAATAGTGTAATTATCGCAGTCGCGAAGAAGAAAAACAGCGTAACGGGGAGCAGGATGAGAAATAAAAACATTGTGTATTGATACGGGAATGCGCTACGCAAATAAGTCAATCCTGCGTTCACTTATCAAGCAAAGGACGCTATCCTACAAGCATAACGAGTGCATACTATAAGTATGCGCTTTAGGTATGCGACAAAGAGGGCTTTACGATGAAACATCGCGTCAGCGTTACCGTAGACAAAGAGAGCTACCAGATCCTGAGCGCTGCTGGCGTTAATATCTCTGGCCTGGTTAACGAGGCACTAGGTCAGGAAGCTCGACGGATTAAAGCTGAAGAGTGGAAGAAAGATAACCGTGAAGGGATGGAAGAGGTCGCCAGGTTTATCGCGCAGCATGGTTCGTTCGCGGATGAAAACAGGAACTGGTGATCATGCAATTCGTGGTTTATCAGTATAAGCGCAAAAGCACTTACAAAATGTTTGTTGATGTACAGAGCGATATTGTCGAGACGCCGGGACGGCGAATGGTGATCCCGCTTATCGAAGCGCACTACTTTTCTGAGAAGGTTAATAAAAAGCTTTTCCCTCAAATGATTATTGATGAAAAGAGCTTTAGGCTGGTCACAACTGAACTATCAAGCGTCTCTACAGAGGTGATTGGCGAAGCTATTGCCGATACGAGCCACTACGCTAATGAGATAAAAAACGCCATCAATCTGATGTTCTGGGGAATTTAAAGGCCGGGTAAACTCGCCCGGCCTTTTTTACTTACACGGCGGTCTGGAAGATCACGCCGTCGGCTTTTTCGGTGTACTGACCGAGCTGGTCAAAGTTCAGATAGCGATAGGTATCTACCGCTGTCTTATCGACCTGCGCCATAAAGATCTGGTACTCGTCCGGGGTCGGCAGTTTACCCAGCAGCGAGGAGACCGCTGCCAGCTCCGCTGATGCCAGGAAGACATTCGCCCCGGTGCCCAGACGGTTCGGGAAGTTACGCGTCGAGGTTGACACTACCGTTGAACCATCGGCCACACGTGCCTGGTTACCCATGCACAGCGAGCAGCCTGGGATCTCAATACGCGCTCCGCTCTTACCGAAGACGCTATAGTATCCCTCTTCCGTCAGCTGGGCGGCATCCATACGGGTTGGCGGCGCGACCCACAGGCGGGTCGGCAGCTGGCCTTTATGGCTGTCCAGCAGCTTACCGGCGGCGCGGAAGTGACCGATGTTGGTCATGCACGAACCGATAAACACTTCGTCAATCTTCTCACCAGCCACATCAGAGAGCAGACGAGCATCATCCGGATCGTTCGGTGCGCAGAGGATTGGCTCTTTGATATCCGCCAGATCGATCTCGATCACCGCCGCGTACTCGGCGTCGGCATCGGCTTCCAGCAGCTGCGGATCCGCCAGCCACTTCTCCATGCCCTGGATACGGCGCTCAATGGTACGGCGATCGCCGTAACCTTCCGCAATCATCCACTTCAGCAGCACGATGTTAGAGGTCAGGTATTCGGTAATCGGTGCTTTATCCAGCTTGATGGTACAGCCAGCAGCAGAACGCTCAGCAGAGGCATCGGCCAGTTCAAAGGCCTGCTCTACTTTCAGCTCCGGCAGACCTTCGATCTCGAGGATACGGCCAGAGAAGATGTTTTTCTTACCTTTCTTCTCAACGGTCAGCAGGCCCTGGCGAATAGCGTACAGCGGGATAGCATGCACCAGGTCGCGCAGGGTTATGCCCGGCTGCATCGTGCCTTTGAAGCGCACCAGCACCGATTCCGGCATATCCAGCGGCATCACACCGGTCGCAGCGGCAAATGCCACCAGACCAGAGCCTGCCGGGAAGGAGATCCCTACCGGGAAGCGGGTGTGGGAGTCGCCGCCGGTGCCGACGGTGTCCGGCAGCAGCATACGGTTCAGCCACGAGTGAATGATGCCATCGCCCGGGCGCAGCGACACGCCGCCACGGTTCATAATGAAGTCTGGCAGCGTATGGTGCGTCGTCACGTCAACCGGCTTCGGATAGGCCGCCGTGTGGCAGAAGGACTGCATCACGAGGTCAGCAGAGAAGCCCAGGCAGGCCAGATCTTTCAGTTCGTCACGGGTCATTGGACCGGTGGTGTCCTGAGAGCCAACCGAAGTCATTTTCGGTTCGCAGTATTCGCCAGGACGAATACCGGTCACGCCACAGGCGCGGCCCACCATTTTTTGCGCCAGCGAGAAGCCCTTGTTGCTGGCCTCGACCGGTTTTGCGCTGCGGAAGACGTCGCTATGCGGCAGGCCGAGCGCTTCACGCGCCTTGGTGGTCAGGCCACGGCCGATAATCAGCGGAATACGGCCCCCGGCGCGCACTTCGTCGATCAGCACGTCGGTTTTCAGTTCAAAGGTAGCCAGCAGCTCGCCGGTTTCGTGGTTGCGCACTTCACCTTTGAATGGATAGACGTCAATCACGTCGCCCATGTTCAGGTTGTTCACGTCCACTTCAATCGGCAGCGCACCTGCGTCTTCCATGGTGTTGAAGAAGATTGGTGCAATCTTACCGCCCAGCACCAGACCACCGCCGCGCTTGTTCGGCACAAACGGAATGTCGTCACCCATAAACCACAGCACCGAGTTGGTGGCGGATTTACGTGAGGAGCCGGTACCGACCACGTCACCGACGTAGGCCAGCGGGAAGCCTTTTTTGTTCAGCTCTTCGATCTGTTTGATCGGGCCGACGGCTCCCGCAACGTCCGGCTCAATGCCTTCGCGGGCGTTTTTCAGCATCGCCAGAGCGTGCAGCGGGATATCCGGGCGTGACCAGGCATCCGGCGCCGGAGAGAGGTCATCGGTGTTGGTTTCACCGGTCACTTTGAAGACGGTAACGGTAATCTTTTCAGCCAGCGGCGGACGGCTCAGGAACCACTCCGCGTTGGCCCAGGAGAGCATCACCTGCTGGGCGTGCGCGTTGCCCGCTTTCGCTTTCTCTTCCACATCGTAGAAGTTATCGAACATCAGCAGCGTGTGGGAGAGCGCTTTCGCGGCAATCGGGGCCAGCGCGTCGTTGTCCAGAGCTTCAATGAGCGGATGGATGTTGTAACCACCCTGCATGGTACCAAGCAGCTCGACGGCTTTTTCCGCAGAGATCAGCGGCGAGGTGGTTTCACCTTTTACGATAGCAGCCAGGAAGCCCGCTTTAACATACGCGGCTTCATCAACGCCCGGCGGGACACGGTTGGACAGCAGATCTAACAGGAACTCTTCTTCACCCGCTGGCGGGGTTTTCAGCAGCTCGACCAGTGCGGCCATTTGGGTAGCATCTACAGGCTTGGGTACAATTCCCTGGGCGGCACGTTCGGCTACGTGCTTACGGTATTCTTCTAGCACGACGGTATTTCTCCTCGCTCTCATTGTCATAGTGCGGCAGGCGATCTCTTCGCGCTCCTGTGAAACAGTCGTTTGTAGGGTAATGCCCGATACCGCTTGGGCAGCATATCAGGATTTCAGAGGGGTGTTAATCTGTTTACAAAAAAGCAACATTAAATATTGGCTGAATCGTTAAGGTTCAACTAATGCCCTTTATCCATTCGCGATAAAGGGATTTTTAGCTGCCCTTTTAACCACTGTCTCTCCCCGCAACATTAATCAAAAAAGAAAACGGCTTCTCTCTCATACTCAAGTTATACCTGACCCTGCGATTTCTATGGAAATCGGGAGAGAGAAAATGACCCTGCCCTTTAAATATGCTGCGCTGGCCCTCGTGTGCAGTGCCGGGCTATTTGCTGCCTCGGGCGTACTGTATGTCAAAAGCCGCGTCCCTGAAGCGCCTGTCCAGACAGCGCCTGCCACACCTCCGCCCCAGACGGCTCCTGTAACCACACCGGCTGTGAAGCCCGCTTTTACTGCGGCGCAGATCGATCAGTGGGTGGCACCGGTGGCGCTCTACCCCGATCCGCTGCTCTCGCAGGTGCTGATGGCTGCTACCTATCCTGCTAACGTGGTGCAGGCCGTGCAGTGGTCGCGGGATAACCCCACCCTGCAGGGCGATGCGGCTATCCAGGCAGTCTCAGGTCAACCCTGGGATCCGAGCGTGAAATCGCTGGTCGCCTTTCCGCAGCTGATGGCGCTGATGGGTGAGAACCCGGAGTGGGTGCAGAACCTTGGCGATGCGTTCCTCGCCCAGCCGCAGGACGTGATGGACGCCGTACAGCGGCTGCGGCAGCTAGCCCAGCAGACCGGGGCGCTAAAATCGACGCCGCAGCAGACGGTGAGCAGCGCGCCGAAAAAAGCCGAAGCGCCCGCCGCCGTTCAGAGTAACGGCAGCGCATCTGCGCCTGCGCCGACGGTGATTAAAATTGAGCCTGCCGATCCGCAGGTGATTTACGTCCCCAATTACAACCCCGCTACGGTATACGGTAGCTGGCCGAACACGGCTTATCCACCTGTCTATCTGCCTCCACCTCCCGGCCAGCAGTTTGCCGAGAGCTTCGTTAAAGGCTTCGGCTATAGCCTGGGCGTCGCCACCACCTACGCTCTGTTTAGCAACATTGACTGGGATGATGACGATCATCACCACCACGATGACGATCATCATGACGGCGGCTATCACGGCAACGGCTATCAACACAACGGCGACAATATCAATATCAACGTCGATAACTTCAATCGCATCTCAGGACAGAATCTGAAAGAGCAGAGCATGACCTGGCAGCATAACCCAGCGTATCGCGACGGCGTCCCCTACCAGAACGGCGCGGTTGCCCAACGTTTTCATCCGACCAACGTCAGCGGCGGACTCAGCGCCACGCAGCAGCCGGCCGCCTCGCGGGACAGTCAGCGTCAGGCGGCAATGGTGCAGTTTGAGCAGCGCAGCCACGCACCTGCCAGCAGCGTGGCAGGTGTTTCCTCCCGTGACGCCCAACGTAAGGCCGCTTCGCAGCAGCTAAACCAGATTGCCCAGCGTAATAATTATCGCGGCTACGATAGCGACACGCCGCGTCCTGCCCAGAAAGCGAAACAGAGATCGACTAAAGAGAACATCCAGCCGAAGCAGAGGGTGACCAGAGAGATGCACCAGCGGACCGTTCCTGCCTCTCCACAGCGCGAGCAGCGTCTGGCGAGCAACCGCGCCAATGCCTTTAGCGGCAACGATAGCCGAGCGCCGTCCTGGCAGTCGCAGCAGCTGCGCGGCCAGCAGAGCCGTCACATCAACAGGGGTAACCTGGAGCAACGTGGTGCCGGGCGTGAAGGCCTGTCTGAACACCGCGAGTTTCGTCGTCGTTAACCGGAGCTGAAAATGAAAAAAATCCTGTTAAGCACCCTGCTTCTCTCGCTGCCGATGATGAGCTATGCCCAGCAGCTGTACTCCTCCCCGGACGAGGCGGCTAAAGCCTTTGCGGCGGCAGTGGCCGATCAAAACGAGGCTCAGCTTGCCGCCGTGCTGGGTGATGACTGGCGGCAGTTTCTCCCACAGAAGGAGGTCGATCCCGAGGCTATTGCCCGCTTTAACCGCGACTGGGCGGTAAAGCATGAGATCGTCGAGCAGGCTGATGTCGCCCATCTCAACGTTGGAGACAATGTCTGGCAGCTGCCGATCCCGATGGTCAAAATCGCCGGAGGCTGGCACTTTGATATGCCCGCCGCGCAGGAGGAGATCCTCACTCGCGCCATTGGCCGTAACGAGCTGTCAGCGATTGAAGCCATGCATGCCTACGTCAATGCCCAGTATGACTATCGCCTGCGCAAGCAGGTCTATGCTACGAAGCTAATCAGCAGCGAAGGTCAGCAGGACGGTCTCTACTGGCCGGTACAGCCCGGAGAAGCACCCAGCCCGTTAGGCCCGGCATTTAGCCCTGGCGAGCCGGGCATTGGCTATCACGGCTACCATTTTCGCATTATCCAGAGCGACAGCGCACAGGGTTTTGCTCTGCTGGCATGGCCGGTGGAGTGGGAGAAAACCGGGGTGATGAGCTTTATGGTGAGCCAGGACGATCGGGTTTATCAGGCTGATTTAGGCAAGGCGACGAGTGAGAAAGCGCAGGCGATCGATAAGTTTGCCGCCGAGGGTCAGTGGCAGCCCGTAGAGCCATAAAAAAGACCCGGCGCTGTCATGGCCGGGTTTGCTATTCTCAGCCCTGATGGGGCATGAGACCAGGATCGCCTTTCACCAGTGGCTTGCCGCTGTTCAGCACCGCCTCATCGGCCTGAATACTGCCGGAGTTCTTCGCCCACTCCCCTTCCCCCGTCTGGGTCACCTGCTGATGCTGAGCATTCAGGTTTTCGCCTGCCGCCGCAATGTGCGTGCTCTGCGTGCCTCCGCTGTTATCGGCCCAGGGAACAGAGGCATCGTCAGCCACTGCCACACCGGAAACCAGCGCCGTCGCTAAGGCGGCAGTTGTCCAAAATAATTTCATCATGTACTCCTTGTATTCGTTGCGAGGAGCCAGCGTAGAACAAATTAAATTTCCGGCGGGTGTCAAAATACGAAAGGATATTTCTTACAAAACAAGAGGTTTTCCTGCATTCACGCGGCTTATGCGATGCAGAAGAGGGATTGGACTAAATAAAATCTGGCTTTTCGTGCGCCCGATACACGCTTTGCAATTTTCAGACATAAAAAAAGCGGCTACCTGAGCCGCTTTAATCATACTGCTTCGAAGATTACTTCTTCTTCGCTTTCGCGTTCGGCAGGTCGGTGATGCTACCTTCGAACACTTCTGCCGCCAGACCCACGGATTCGTGCAGGGTCGGGTGCGCATGGATGGTGAGCGCGATATCTTCCGCGTCACAGCCCATTTCGATAGCCAGACCGATCTCACCCAGCAGCTCGCCGCCGTTAGTACCGACAATCGCGCCACCAATAACACGGTGCGTCTCTTTGTCGAAGATCAGCTTGGTCATACCGTCTGCGCAGTCGGAAGCGATAGCACGGCCAGAAGCAGCCCACGGGAAGGTGGCGGTTTCGTAGCTGATGCCTTTCTCTTTCGCTTCTTTCTCGGTCAGGCCAACCCAGGCAACTTCTGGCTCGGTGTAGGCGATAGACGGGATCACTTTCGGATCGAAGTAGTGTTTCATGCCAGCGATAACTTCAGCGGCAACGTGACCTTCGTGAACACCTTTGTGCGCCAGCATCGGCTGACCGACGATATCGCCGATAGCAAAGATGTGCGGTACGTTGGTGCGCAGCTGTTTGTCAACGCGGATGAAACCACGGTCGTCCACTTCCACGCCAGCTTTGCCTGCGTCGAGGTTTTTACCGTTCGGCACGCGGCCGATAGCCACCAGCACCGCGTCGTAACGCTGCGCTTCAGCCGGGGCTTTTTTGCCTTCCATGGAAACGTAGATGCCGTCTTCTTTCGCTTCAACGGCAGTCACTTTGGTTTCCAGCATCAGGTTGAACTTCTTGCTGATGCGCTTGGTGAAGACTTTAACGATATCTTTGTCAGCGGCCGGGATAACCTGGTCGAACATCTCAACCACGTCGATCTCTGAACCCAGCGCATGGTACACGGTACCCATTTCCAGACCGATGATGCCGCCGCCCATAACCAGCAGACGCTTCGGCACTTCTTTCAGCTCCAGCGCATCGGTGGAGTCCCATACGCGCGGATCTTCATGCGGAATGAACGGCAGTTCGATCGGACGGGAACCTGCTGCGATGATCGCGTTGTCGAAGTTGATCACGGTTTTACCGTTTTCGCCTTCTACTTCCAGGGTGTTCGCGCCGGTGAATTTGCCCAGGCCGTTAACAACTTTAACTTTACGGCCTTTTGCCATGCCAGCCAGACCGCCGGTCAGCTGGTTGATGACTTTCTCTTTCCAGGTACGGATCTTATCGATGTCGGTTTTCGGCTCGCCGAAAACGATGCCGTGCTCGGCCAGCGCTTTCGCTTCTTCGATCACTTTTGCAACGTGCAGCAGTGCCTTAGAAGGGATACAGCCGACGTTCAGGCAAACACCGCCGAGGGTGTTGTAACGCTCAACAATGACGGTTTCCAGACCTAAATCAGCGCAACGGAAGGCCGCAGAGTAACCTGCGGGGCCTGCCCCAAGTACCACGACCTGAGTTTTGATTTCAGTACTCATCATGACCTCTTAATTATTTCCGGCCGTACAAAGTGCTTTTGCTTTGCATCCGCCGGGACGTTCTATCCGTCCGCAGTTTACAAAATTGTTAACATTTTTGAAACAACAAACGGCAAACGAAGTGTCCTTTGTCCCAGCAACCTCAACAACATAATGAGATTACCAGAAAAAAGCCGACCGTCAGGCCGGCTTTTACGATTACATCACCAGACGGCGGATGTCAGACAGCATATTGTTGATGATGGTAATGAAACGCGCACCATCAGCACCGTCGATCACGCGGTGGTCGAAGGAGAGAGAGATCGGCATCATCAGACGCGGTACAAACTCTTTCCCGTTCCAGACCGGCTCCATCGCGGACTTGGAGACGCCCAGGATGGCCACTTCCGGCGCGTTAACGATCGGCGCGAAGTGGGTAGTACCCAGGCCGCCGATGCTGGAGATGGTGAAGCAGCCGCCCTGCATTTCGCCAGCGGTCAGCTTGCCATCACGCGCTTTCTTGGAGATCACGGTCAGCTCGCGAGACAGCTCGGTAACGCTCTTCTTGTTCACGTCTTTGAAGACCGGAACAACCAGACCGTTCGGGGTATCAACCGCAACGCCGATGTTGATGTATTTCTTCAGCGTCAGACGCTGTGCATCTTCGGACAGGGAGCTGTTGAAGCGTGGCATCTGCTCCAGGGCAGCGGCAACGGCCTTCATGATGAAGACAACCGGGGTGAATTTCACGTCCAGTTTACGCTTCTCAGCTTCGGCGTTCTGCTGTTTACGGAACGCTTCCAGGTCGGTGATGTCGGTTTTGTCGAAGTGGGTAACGTGCGGGATCATCACCCAGTTACGGCTCAGGTTCGCACCAGAGATCTTCTGGATACGGCCCAGCTCCACTTCTTCAACTTCACCAAACTTGCTGAAGTCCACTTTCGGCCACGGCAGCATGCCTGGCAGACCACCACCGGTAGCGGCAGCAGGTGCAGACTCAGCACGCTTAACGGCGTCTTTCACGTAAGCCTGAACGTCTTCGCGCAGGATACGGCCTTTACGACCGGTGCCTTTCACTTTCGCCAGGTTCACACCGAACTCGCGCGCCAGACGGCGGATCAGCGGGGTCGCGTGCACGTAAGCGTCGTTCTCAGCGAACTCAGACTTGCCTTCCGCTTTAGCAGTCGGAGCAGCAGCCGGTTTAGCAGCCTGAGCCGGTGCAGCAGCAGGTGCCGGAGCGGCAGCGGCCGGAGCAGCAGCAGGCGCAGCGCCTTCTACTTCGAAGACCATAATCAGGGAGCCGGTAGAGACTTTGTCGCCGGTGTTGATTTTGATCTCTTTGACGGTACCGGCGAACGGTGCCGGGACTTCCATAGAGGCCTTGTCGCCTTCTACGGTGATCAGTGACTGCTCAGCGGTAACTTTATCGCCGACTTTCACCATCACTTCAGTGACTTCAACTTCGTCACCGCCGATGTCCGGCACGTGAACTTCTTTCGCGCCAGCGGCAGCGGCTGGCGCAACGGCAGCCTGCTCTTTCACTTCCGGTTTAGCAGCGGCGGCAGCCGGGGCAGCGCCCGCGACGTCGAAGATCATGATCAGGGAGCCGGTAGAGACTTTGTCACCGGTGTTGATCTTGATCTCTTTAACGGTACCTTCGAACGGTGCCGGGACTTCCATAGAGGCTTTATCACCCTCTACGACAATCAGGGACTGCTCAGCGGTAACGGTATCGCCCACTTTCACCAGGATCTCGGTCACTTCAACTTCGTCACCGCCGATGTCCGGCACGTTCACTTCTTTCGCAGCGGCGGCGGCTGCTGGTGCAGCGGCGGCCGGAGCGGCTTCTTTCTTCTCTTCCTGCGCAGGTGCAGCAGCTGCTGCACCGTCGGCGGAATCGAAAATCATGATCAGTTTACCGGTCTCGGTTTTGTCGCCGACAGAGACTTTAATCTCTTTCACGACGCCAGCCTGCGGAGACGGAACTTCCATAGAGGCTTTATCGCCTTCTACCACGATCAGCGACTGTTCAGCTTCAACCTTGTCGCCCACGTTGACCAGAATCTCGGTGATCTCTACTTCGTCCGATCCGATGTCCGGTACATTGATTTCGATAGCCATTCTCTCTTTACCTCTTATGCCAGACGCGGGTTAACTTTATCTGCATCGATGTTGAATTTGGTGATGGCTTCCGCTACCACTTTCTTATCGATGTCGCCACGTTTAGCCAGTTCGCCCAGCGCTGCTACAACCACGTAAGATGCATCCACTTCGAAGTGGTGACGCAGGTTTTCACGGCTGTCAGAGCGACCGAAACCGTCGGTACCCAGTACGCGGTAATCATCAGCCGGTACATAAGTACGAACCTGCTCGGCGAACAGTTTCATATAGTCAGTGGACGCCACTGCCGGTGCATCGTTCATCACCTGAGCGATGTACGGCACGCGCGGGGTTTCCATCGGGTGCAGCATGTTCCAACGCTCACAGTCCTGACCGTCACGAGCAAGCTCGGTGAAGGAGGTTACGCTGTAAACATCAGAGCCGATGCCGTAGTCGTTGGCCAGGATCTGCGCTGCTTCACGAACGTGACGCAGGATAGAGCCGGAGCCCAGCAGCTGAACTTTACCTTTCGCGCCTTCAACGGTTTCGAGTTTATAGATACCTTTACGGATACCTTCCTCTGCACCCTGCGGCATAGCCGGCATGTGGTAGTTTTCGTTCAGCGTGGTGATGTAGTAGTAGATGTTCTCTTGCGCTTCGCCGTACATACGCTGCAGACCGTCATGCATGATGACAGCCACTTCGTAAGCGTAGGACGGATCGTAGGAGATACAGTTCGGGATAGTCAGCGACTGAATGTGGCTGTGGCCATCTTCGTGCTGCAGACCTTCGCCGTTCAGCGTCGTACGACCGGAAGTACCACCGATCAGGAAGCCGCGTGCCTGCTGGTCACCTGCTGCCCAGCACAGGTCGCCGATACGCTGGAAACCGAACATGGAGTAGTAGATGTAGAACGGGATCATCGGCAGATTGTTGGTGCTGTAGGAGGTCGCCGCAGCCAGCCAGGAGGAACCTGCGCCCAGCTCGTTGATGCCTTCCTGCAGGATCTGGCCTTTCTCGTCTTCTTTGTAGTACGCAACCTGCTCACGGTCCTGCGGGGTGTACTGCTGGCCGTTCGGGCTGTAGATACCGATCTGGCGGAACAGGCCTTCCATACCGAAGGTACGCGCTTCGTCAGCGATGATCGGAACCAGACGATCTTTGATCGACTTGTTCTTCAGCATCACGTTCAGGGCACGAACGAAAGCGATAGTGGTGGAGATCTCTTTGTTCTGCTCTTCCAGCAGCGATTTGAAGTCTTCCAGCGCAGGCAGCTCCAGCTTCTCGCTGAAGTTAGGCTGGCGGGACGGCAGGTAGCCGTTCAGCTTCTGACGCTGGGCGTGCAGGTAGGTGTGCTCTTCAGAACCTTCCGGGAAGGTGATGTAAGAGAGGTTTTCAACCTGCTCGTCGGTCACAGGAACGTTGAAACGGTCGCGGATATAACGCACGCCGTCCATGTTCATTTTCTTAACCTGGTGAGCGATGTTTTTACCTTCAGCGGTATCACCCATGCCGTAACCTTTAACGGTGTGGGCGAGGATAACAGTCGCTTTACCTTTGGTTTCGCGTGCTTTTTTCAGTGCAGCGTAAACTTTCTTCGGATCGTGACCACCGCGGTTCAGGGCCCAGATCTGCTCGTCAGTCCAGTCGGCAACCAGCGCTGCGGTCTCCGGGTATTTACCGAAGAAGTGCTCGCGAACGTAAGCGCCATCGCGGGATTTGAAGGTCTGGTAGTCGCCGTCAACGGTTTCGTTCATCAGCTGGATCAGTTTACCGCTGGTGTCTTTACGCAGCAGCTCATCCCAACGACCGCCCCACATGACCTTGATTACGTTCCAGCCAGCACCTGCGAAGATGCCTTCCAGTTCGTTGATGATCTTGCCGTTACCGGTTACCGGACCATCCAGACGCTGCAGGTTACAGTTGATGATGAAGCACAGGTTGTCCAGCTTCTCACGGGTCGCGATGGTGATCGCACCTTTGGATTCTGGCTCATCCATTTCGCCGTCGCCCAGGAAGGCGTAAACGGTCTGCTCAGAGGTATCTTTCAGGCCACGGTGTTCCAGATATTTCAGGAATTTAGCCTGGTAGATCGCACCGATCGGACCCAGACCCATAGATACGGTCGGGAACTGCCAGAATTCCGGCATCAGTTTCGGGTGCGGGTAGGAGGAGAGACCATTGCCATGCACTTCCTGACGGAAGTTGTTCATCTGCTCTTCAGTCAGACGACCTTCCAGGAAGGCACGTGCGTACACGCCCGGAGAGATGTGGCCCTGGAAGTATACCAGGTCGCCGCCGTCTTTCTCGGTGCGCGCGCGGAAGAAGTGGTTGAAGCATACTTCATAAACGGTCGCAGAAGACTGGAAGGACGCCATGTGGCCGCCCAGCTCCAGATCTTTTTTGGACGCGCGCAGAACGGTCATGATGGCGTTCCAGCGGATTGCAGAACGAATGCGGCGTTCCAGATCCAGATTGCCCGGGTATTCCGGTTCGTCTTCAACGGCAATCGTGTTTACGTAGTTGTTAGCCCCTGCACCTGCAGCTACTTTCACGCCGCCTTTGCGGGCTTCAGAAAGCATCTGTTCAATTAGATACTGAGCGCGCTCAACACCTTCTTCACGGATGACCGATTCGATCGCCTGTTGCCAGTCGCGAGTTTCGATCGGATCCACGTCATTTTGGAGACGTTCTGACATGGGGGTATTCCTTATCTATCTGAGTACGTTGATTTGTCTGGAACCTGTCCCATTGTATTTTCGCCAGAAAACACAATAAGACAGGTTCTGCGTGAGTTGCCGCGCGTTAAATAACCACGCTTAGTCCTTTCGTTGCTGAAGCCTGCGCATTGAGCGTTCCCGACGGCTCTGCTCACGGCTGCGATCCAGCAATATCTCCTCAATAAATGCCAGGTGACGGTGCGACGCTTCACGCGCCTGCTCCGGCTCCCTGGCAATAATCGCCTCAAAAACACTGGTGCGATGTTTGCTTACCAGCGGGAGCATCTCCCTGCGGGCATAGAGCAATTCAAAATTCTGGCGAACGTTCTGGGCTAGCATCGGCTCCATGCAGCGTAGCAGATGCAGCAGCACCACATTGTGTGCCGCTTCGGTGACAGCAATTTGATACTGGACCACCGCGCTGGATTCGGCATCGAGATCCCCTGACTCCTGCGCCAGCTCGATGGCGTGATGCAGCTCGCGGATACGCACCCGGTCTTCATCGGTGCCGCGTAGCGCCGCGTAATAGGCGGCAATACCTTCCAGCGCGTGGCGCGTCTCAAGCAGGTCAAATTGGGATTCAGGATGATCGGAGAGCAGTTCGACCAGCGGGTCGCTAAAGCTCTGCCACAGGCTGTTCTGGACAAAGGTTCCGCCGCCCTGGCGACGAAGCAGCAGGCCCTTGGCTTCGAGACGTTGAATCGCCTCACGGAGCGAAGGACGGGAAACGTCGAACTGCTTAGCCAGCTCGCGTTCAGGGGGGAGTTTTTCACCGGGGCGTAGTGTCCCCTCAAGGATCAAGAACTCCAGCTGCTGCTCAATCACATCGGATAGTTTTGGTTGGCGGATTTTGCTGTAGGCCATTATTCCCTGTCTCTGCCATTAGCCCGGAGTAAATTGGTCTTACCAATTTCATGTTCTTAGCGCTAAAGTAACAAAGTATTCACCTTCTGTCCATACAGGTTTTGATTGAAATCAGGGAACCCTGCACATTTTAACAACATTACAGAAATGACGTTTCAGGAATGTAACTTTGCACAAAAGATACCGTTACCCCTTAAGGAGCAGATTTAACCTCCTTGAAACCTGAACATCAGTGATTGAAGCGATTCAGTGGGCAATATTTTGCTTATTTACGCAGATATAGTGCTTATTTATTTGAAAGGGCTATTTTGGGGGTAGCTGGGGGTATGCGGCGACTCTTTACAAATGTTTTCTTTTCATCCAACTCGCTGCCGCCCCTGCATAAAGCAGGTGCATTCCCTCGCGCTTATCACTATTCTGAGCCTTACGAAAGGTATGGGCTGATATTTCGGATCCAACCTACGTAAACCTATAAATACAAAAATGGAATTTTATCCGTACACGCACACAACAGCGTACACAAAATAACCACATATGAGGTTTCATGATGGAAGGTCAACAGCACGGTGAAACGCTGAAGCGCGGCCTTAAAAACCGCCACATTCAGCTGATTGCGCTGGGTGGTGCTATCGGGACTGGCCTGTTTCTGGGCAGCGCGTCAGTCATTCAGTCCGCAGGACCGGGGATTATCCTCGGCTATGCCATTGCCGGTTTTATCGCGTTCTTAATTATGCGCCAGCTGGGTGAAATGGTGGTTGAGGAGCCGGTCGCCGGATCGTTCAGCCACTTCGCCTATAAATACTGGGGTGGATTTGCCGGCTTTGCCTCCGGCTGGAACTACTGGGTGCTTTACGTGCTGGTCGCAATGGCTGAGCTGACCGCCGTTGGGAAATATATCCAGTTCTGGTGGCCGGAGATCCCGACATGGGTATCGGCGGCGGCCTTCTTCGTCATCATTAATGCCATCAACCTCACCAACGTCAAAGTGTTTGGGGAGATGGAGTTCTGGTTCGCTATCATCAAAGTCATTGCGGTGGTTGCCATGATCCTCTTCGGCGGCTGGCTGCTGTTTAGCGATAGCGCTGGCCCACAGGCGACCGTGCGTAACCTCTGGGAACAGGGCGGCTTCCTGCCCCACGGCTTTACCGGGTTGGTGATGATGATGGCGATCATCATGTTCTCCTTCGGTGGCCTGGAGCTGGTGGGGATCACCGCTGCCGAGGCCGATAACCCGGAAGTGAGCATCCCTAAAGCCACCAACCAGGTTATCTACCGGATCCTGATCTTCTATATCGGCTCGCTGGCGGTGCTGCTCTCCCTGCTGCCGTGGACGCGTGTAACCGCCGACACCAGCCCGTTTGTACTGATCTTCCACGAGCTGGGGGATACCTTTGTTGCTAACGCCCTCAACGTGGTGGTCTTAACCGCCGCGCTGTCGGTCTATA
Organism: Pseudescherichia sp.; assembly: GCF_031987975.1. Taxonomy (GTDB): domain Bacteria; phylum Pseudomonadota; class Gammaproteobacteria; order Enterobacterales; family Enterobacteriaceae; genus Pseudescherichia. Next base: position 20,681 of record NZ_DALZYX010000006.1, read on the forward strand.
ACAGCTGCGTCTACTGCAATAGCCGAATGCTGTTTGGCCTGGCAAAACAGGGCAACGCCCCGAAAGCGCTGACCAAAGTTGATAAGCGCGGCGTCCCGGTAGCAACCATTCTTACCTCTGCTTTCTTCACAGCCCTGTGCGTGCTGATTAACTACCTGGCCCCGGGCGAAGCCTTTGGCCTGCTGATGGCGCTGGTGGTCTCCGCGCTGGTGATCAACTGGGCGATGATCAGCCTGGCGCACATGAAGTTCCGTCGGGCGAAGGACAAGCAGGGAGTGAAAACGCGCTTCCCGGCCCTCTTCTACCCGCTGGGTAACTGGGTCTGCCTGCTGTTTATGGCGGCGGTGCTGGTGATTATGGCTATTACCCCTGGCATGGCGATCTCCGTCTGGCTGATCCCGGTCTGGGTGGCGATCCTTGCCGTAGGTTACTTCATTAAGCAGCAAAAAGCGGGAAAGCCGGTTAAGGCTCATTAACCGCGCGCCCTGCCTCCCAAATCCAGGGAGGCAGGGCAAACAGGAAACTGTAAGGCGCTTCACAAATTCACTTTCGTAGCCGTTTTGTCCATCTCTGCGCCCCTATCCTGTAACGCATAAATTCCGTAGCGAGCGAATAATCCTTTGTAATATCAACGAGGGATTTCGCGATGGACAATAACAAACTGTCAGTGAAAGAGAAGATCGGCTACGGCATGGGCGACGCTGGATGCAATATCATCTTCGGCGCCATCATGCTGTTCGTTAACTACTTCTATACCGACATATTTGGCCTGGCTCCGGCGCTGGTAGGGGTGCTTCTGCTCTCTATCCGTGTTATCGATGCCGTAACCGATCCGATTATGGGGGCGCTGGCCGACCGTACCAAAAGTAAATATGGCCGTTTCCGCCCCTGGCTACTGTGGATCGCCCTGCCCTACGCCGTCTTTAGCGTGCTGATGTTTACCACGCCGGACTGGAGCTACCATAGCAAGGTTATCTATGCCTTCATCACCTACTTCCTGCTGTCGATTACCTATACCGCTATCAACATTCCTTACTGCTCTCTGGGCAGCGTGATCACCAACGATCCTAAAGAGCGCGTCGCCTGTCAGTCATATCGCTTCGTGCTGGTGGGCATCGCCACCCTGCTGCTTTCATTAACCCTGCTGCCGATGGCGGAGTGGTTCGGTGGCGAAGACAAAGCCAAAGGCTATCAGATGGCGATGATGGTGCTGGCCTTTATTGGCATGTGCATGTTCCTCTACTGTTTTGCTACCGTGCGTGAGCGTGTTCGTCCGGCAGTGCCGACCAATGACGATCTGAAAAAAGATTTCCGGGACGTGTGGAAAAACGATCAGTGGGTGCGCATTCTGCTGCTTACCCTCTGCAACGTCTGCCCTGGTTTTATCCGCATGGCCGCCACTATGTACTACGTCACCTGGGTTATGGGTCAGAGTACCCATTTTGCCACGCTGTTTATCAGCCTGGGCGTAGTGGGTATGATGATTGGCAGCATGCTTGCCAAAGTGCTGACCGATCGCTGGTGCAAGCTGAAAGTGTTTTTCTGGACCAATATTGCGCTAGCGATCTTCTCCGGCGCGTTCTACTTCTTCGACCCTCACGCAACGGTGATGATCGTGGTGCTCTACTTCCTGCTCAATATTCTGCATCAGATCCCCTCTCCGCTGCACTGGTCACTCATGGCGGACGTAGACGACTACGGCGAGTGGAAGACCGGCAAACGCATCACCGGGATCAGCTTCTCCGGTAATCTCTTCTTCTTAAAGGTCGGGCTGGCGGTGGCCGGGGCGATGGTAGGCTTCCTGCTCTCCTGGTACGGCTACGACGCGGGCGCGAAACAGCAGAGCGCCACGGCGATCAACGGTATCATGCTTCTCTTCACCGTTATTCCGGGCGTGGGTTATCTGATTACCGCTGGGGTTGTCCGTATGCTGAAGGTTGACCGCACGTTTATGCAGCAGATCCAGGCCGACCTGGAGAAACGCCGTATCAACTACCGTGAACTGAGTGAAAGCAGTGAACTCCCGACAGGCGACAACGTGAGGAAAGCATAATGCGCCAGTGGCCAAATCCCTTTATTGAACAACGCGCCGATCCCTTCATTCTACGTCACGGCGATAGGTACTACTTTATCGCCTCCGTGCCGGAGTACGATCGGCTGGAGATCCGCCGCGCCGCTACCCTTGAGGGACTACGCGACGCCGAGCCGGTGGTGGTATGGCGCAAACCGCAAACCGGCCCGATGAGCCAGCTGATCTGGGCACCCGAGCTGCACCAGATTGATGGGAAGTGGTACATCTATTTTGCCGCGACCCATACGCACGATCTCGACGCGCTGAATATGTTCCAGCACCGCATGTTTGTGCTGGAGTGTGCCGATGCCGATCCCTTAACCGGGCGCTGGACGGAGAAGGGGCAGGTACAGACGCCGTTTGATACCTTTGCACTGGATGCTACAACCTTCCGGCATCAGGGTAAGCAGTGGTATCTCTGGGCGCAGAAAGCGCCCGATATTCCCGGCAACTCAAACATCTACCTGGCGGAGCTGGAGAACCCGTGGACGCTGAAAGGCACCCCGGTGATGCTGAGCAAGCCGGAGTTTGAGTGGGAGTGTCGGGGTTTTCTGGTCAACGAGGGGCCAGCGGTGATAACCCACGGCGACCGGTTGTTTATCACCTACTCCGCCAGCGCCACCGATGAGAACTACTGCCTGGGGCTGCTGTGGATCGATATGCATGCCGATCCACTCCAGCCGGAGAACTGGCATAAATCACCGCAGCCGGTATTTACCACCAGCTATGACAACCGGCAGTTTGGTCCGGGCCATAACAGCTTTACCCGTACATCGGATGGTGAAGATGTGCTGGTTTATCATGCGCGTAACTACACCGAGATTGAGGGTGACCCGCTCTATGATCCGAACCGTCATACCCGCCTGAAGCTAATCCAGTGGGATAAAGAGGGGATGCCAATTTTTGGCGTTCCGCCTGCGGATACTCAGTGAGAGCCGCCCGGCAAGCGCAGCGCCGCCGGGCATTAAATCTACACCAACGTCCCGTAAATCGTCAGCAGCGCCACGACAACGACCACAGCAAACGAGGTCTTCTTCGCCATCGACACGGCGGCTTTGGGCGTTTCGACCTTATCGAGATGCGGCTCGCGGGCCAGCGAGAACTGGGCCAGCCGGGTGAGGACCTGATACTGTGAAGTACGCCAGTCGGTAAGCGAGGCAAACCAGGCGGGCAGCGCCTTTTCACCGTGCCCAATGAGCGCGTAAACAACCCCTACCAGCCGCACCGGGATCCAGTCCAGCAGGTGCAGAATCGCGTCAATGCCGGACTGTAGCCGCGCATGCGGCGTCAGGTAGCGCGCCAGCCACGACTGCCAGGCGCGCAGGAAGGCGTAGCCCACCAGCAGCACCGGTCCCCATGCGCCGCCAACGACAAACCAGAACAGCGGAGCCAGGTAAAAGCGGAAGTTAATCCACAGCAATGCGTTTTGCAGCTCGCGCAGGTATTCACGCTCGTCGCAGTCCGGCGGCACACCGTGGATCAGCGTCAGCTCGCTGGCCATGGTGTCCCGCGCGTGGCTGTCATTACGCGAGGCCGCCTTCAGGTAGGCATGATAGTGCAGGCGAACCTTACCCGCGCCGATGCAGAGCAGGCCGAGCATAATCCATACCACCAGCAGCGGCACGTTAAAAAACAGCCCGTAGAGCGCACGCAGCAGCAGAAAGGTCACCAGCATCGCCAGGGCGGTCATCAGCAGCGTGCGCAGCATTGAGAAGTGCTTAATCCGGCGGAACAGCACCTCAAGGCGGTGATCCAGATGCCAGTGCTCGCCTAGCTTAAACAGCCGTTCGGCGATCAGTACCAGCAGCATCGTGAATAGCGTCATGTCATCTCCTTATCTGACGAGAGGGCAACCAGAGCGCGGAACTTCGCCCAGTCAAAGGCCGGGCCGGGATCTGTTTTACGCTCGGGGGCAACGTTGCTGTGTCCGGTCATATTGTCAGCAATGGCGGGATAAAGCGCAACCAGCGCCCGGGTAATCGCCGCCAGCTGTTGATACTGCGTTTCGTTATAGGGCAGCGTGTCCGTCCCTTCAAGCTCGATACCGATGGAGAAATCGTTGCAGCGTTCACGTCCACAGTAGCTGGAAACACCCGCGTGCCAGGCGCGCTTATCAAAAGGTACATACTGAACAATTTCGCCGTCGCGGCGGATCAGGCAGTGCGCAGAGACGCGCAGGTGGGCAATCTCGGCAAAGAAGGGATGCGCGGTAGCATCCAGCGTGCCCGTAAACAGGGCGTCAATCCATGGCCCGCCAAACTCACCGGGAGGCAGGCTAATATTATGCACCACCAGCAGGGAGGGACACTCATCATCCGGGCGACAGTCATAGTGCGGGGAGCGGACCTGCCGCGCACCGACCAGCCAGCCCTCGTTTAACTGCATACGGGATCTCCTCAAGTATGGCTCTAATACTCGCTTCAGAGTAGCATGTTTCAATCTTCTGATTCGTTACCCTTTTTGGAGTTTTATCATGCCGCCTCGCCGTTACAACCCCGATAGCCGTCGTGATGCGCTGCTGGAACGTATAAATCTGGATATCCCCGCCGCCGTGGCGCAGGCCCTGCGCGAAGACCTGGGCGGCGAGGTGGACGCGAACAACGATATTACCGCTCAGCTGCTGGCGGAGGATACGCGCTCTCATGCGGTGGTGATCACCCGTGAGGATGGCGTCTTCTGCGGCAAACGCTGGGTGGAAGAGGTCTTTATTCAGCTCGCAGGTGACGATGTGCAGATCCAGTGGCACGTTGCCGATGGGGAGAGCGTCACCGCCAATCAGCCGCTGTTTGAGCTGGACGGAGCCTCACGCGTACTGCTCACCGGTGAGCGCACGGCGCTGAACTTTGTGCAGACCCTCTCCGGCGTAGCGAGCGAAGTTCGCCGCTACGTAGATCTGCTCGCGGGCACCAAAACCCAGCTGCTGGACACGCGTAAAACCCTGCCCGGCCTGCGTACCGCCCTGAAGTATGCGGTGCTGTGCGGCGGCGGGGCCAACCACCGCCTCGGTCTCTCCGACGCGTTTCTGATCAAAGAGAACCACATTATCGCCTCCGGCTCGGTGCGTCAGGCGGTAGAGAAAGCCTTCTGGCTGCACCCTGACGTGCCGGTGGAGGTGGAAGTCGAGACGCTCACAGAGCTGGAAGAGGCGCTGAAGGCCGGGGCCGATATCATCATGTTGGATAACTTTACCACCGAGCAGATGCGCGAGGCGGTACGGATCACCAACGGTCAGGCGCGGCTGGAGGTCTCCGGCAACGTCACCTTTGAGACGATTCGCGAGTTTGCTGAAACCGGGGTGGACTATATTTCGGTAGGCGCGCTGACCAAGCACGTGCGCGCGCTCGATCTCTCGATGCGTTTCCGTTAGTCCCGGTGATGCCCCGGTAGCGATGTGCTAACCGGGGCGACACGTTTCGCTCTCGCTCGCAAAATTCCTGCTTACCGCTGCAACACTATTAAAAACTTAGGAAGCTGCCTTCCCGAACGCCATTTTGCCCCCTCGCCGTGTCTCTCTTCTACTGACACACTCCCCGGCATTAACCAGGGAGGAAGTAATGAAACAGTCATTGGAAAAACAGCGGGGCTTTACCTTAATTGAGCTAATGGTGGTTATTGGCATTATTGCCATCCTCAGCGCCATCGGCATTCCCGCCTATCAGAACTATCTGCGCAAAGCGGCCCTTACCGACATGCTGCAAACCTTTATCCCTTACCGTACCGCCATTGAGCTGTGCGCCCTCGATCGCGGCGGCACGGAGAGCTGCGATGGCGGCAGCAGCGGTATTCCCGCTCCCACCACCACACGCTATGTTGCGGAAATGAGCGTCGAGAACGGCACGGTCACGTTGACCGGACAGGAGAGCCTGACCGGGCTGAGCGTGACGCTGGTGCCGCAGTGGGACAACAGCAGCGGGATGAGCGGCTGGCAGCGTACCTGCGACGTGCAAAACGACGCGGCATTTCAGCAGGCCTGCGAAGACGTTTTCCGCTTCGATTATCAATAAGGGGGGAATATGGACATACCCGCATCGTTCGTCGCGCAAAGCCATCTGCCTGCCATCAGCGAGGGGACTCCCTCCGTGGTGGAACTGCTTAACCAGACGCTCCAGCAGGCGCTGGCACAGCGGGCTTCCGACATCCACGTTGAGCCGGGAGAGAACCACTACCGTATCCGGCTGCGCATTGACGGCGTGCTGCACGCCCTCCCTCCGCTAACCCGGGAGAGCGCAAAGACGCTGACAGCACGCCTGAAGGTGCTGGGCAGCCTGGACATCGCCGAGCGGCGTCTGCCCCAGGACGGGCAGTTCACGGTTACGCTCTCCGGCAGGGCAATCTCGTTTCGCATCGCCACGCTGCCCTGCCGCCATGGGGAGAAGATCGTCCTGCGTCTGCTGCACCAGGTGAACCAGCCGCTGGATCTCTGCGCGCTGGGCATGGGCACACGGCAGCTGGCCCAGTTTCAGGCGGCGCTCGCCAGGCCGCAGGGGCTGCTGCTGGTTACCGGGCCAACGGGCAGCGGCAAGACCGTGACGCTGTATAGCGCGCTGGCGGCGCGTAATCTTCCCGAGGTGAATATTTGCAGCGTAGAGGATCCTATTGAGATCCCGCTGGATGGGCTAAACCAGACGCAGATCAATCCCCGGGCCGGGCTGGACTTTCACAGCGTGCTGCGGGCGCTGCTGCGCCAGGATCCGGACATCATTATGGTCGGCGAAATCCGCGATGGTGAAACGGCCGAGATCGCCATCAAGGCCTCCCAGACTGGGCACCTGGTACTCTCTACCCTGCACACTAGCTCCACCAGCGAGGCGCTGGTCAGGATCGCGCAGATGGGGGTTGCACGCTGGATGATCGCCTCTGCCCTCTCGCTGGTGGTCGCACAACGGCTGGTGCGTAAGCTCTGCCCGCACTGTCGCCGCCGACTGCCGGAGGAGCTTATCCTGCCGCAGGGTCTGTGGCCCCGCACTCTGCCCCACTGGCAGGCAGGCGGCTGCGAAGCGTGCTATCACGGCTTCTGCGGCAGAGTCGCGCTCTTTGAGGTACTCAGCATCAACCCTGCCCTGCGTCAGGCCATCGCCAGCGGTGAGCCTGCGGAGAGCATTGAGCGGCAGGCTCGGCAGACGGGTATGACCACCCTGTTTGAACGCGGCTGTCTCGCCGTTGAGCGGGGGCTAACCACCCTGGAGGAGCTGCTGCGAGTGCTGGGAATGCCCAATGCAGGCTAAACGGCTCTGGCTCTGGCGCGGACTTGATGACGCAGGCCAGCGCTGCCATGGCGCACGCTGGGCTACTGACCGGCTGGCCGTCGCCGAAGCGCTGCAAACCGAGCAGATCTTTATCCTGACGCTCAGGCGCAGCACGGTCCGAACGGCGGCCTGGTGCGGGACGCACCGCTGCGAGGTGATGCGCCAGCTGGCAACGCTGCTCAAGGCAGGCCTGACCCTGCCCGATGCGCTGCTGATGCTCTCACGTCAGCATCCGGTACGGCAGTGGCAGGCGCTGCTGCAAAGCCTGGCGGAAGATTTGGCCCAGGGCACCGCGCTCTCAGCAGCCATGCGCCGCTGGCCTGCGGTGTTTCCGCCGATCTATATCGCCATGATCCACACCGGGGAGCTGACCGGCGCATTAGATGAGTGCTGTTTCCAGCTTGCCGCCCAGCAAAAAGCTGAGCTGCAGCTGGCGGGTAAGGTAAAAAAGGCGTTGCGCTACCCGCTGATTGTTCTCACGCTGGCCGTGGCAGTAACGCTGGCGATGATCCTGCTGGTGCTGCCCGAGTTCGCCGCCATCTACAGGACCTTCAATACGCCGCTGCCAGCACTCACGCGCGGGGTGATGGCGCTCGCGGGGATTGTCACTCACACTGGTCCCTGGGCGCTCGCGGCCGTTCTCCTGCTTGCCGCAGGCGGATATACGCTGCGCAACTCCCTGCCATGGCTCCGCTACCGGCAGCGGCTGCTACTGAGCATCCCGGTCGTCGGTGGTCTGGTGCGTGGGCAGAAGCTCAGCCAGATATTTACCGTGCTGGCCCTCACCCAGCGGGCAGGCATTCCTTTCCTGCAGGGGCTGGAGAGCGTCGAATCAACCTTAACCTGCCCGTACTGGCGTGAAGCGATCCATTACATACATCAGGAGATAACCCAGGGAATGCCCGTCTGGGCGGCGCTGAAAAACAGCGGCGAGTTTAGCGCACTGTGCATCCAGCTGGTGCAGACCGGTGAGGCCTCCGGGGCGCTCGATACCATGCTCGACAACCTTGCCCGTCACCATAGCGAACTGACGCAGCAGCAGGCAGATAGCCTGGCGACGCTGCTGGAGCCGCTGATGCTGGTGGTAACCGGGATAATTATCGGAACGCTGATCGTGGCGATGTATCTGCCGATTTTTCATCTGGGGGATGCGATGAGCGGAATGGGATAACGACAGGAGAGAAGCTGGCGCAGCGAACCGCGCCAGCAGAGGCATCAGAGGCTATTGAAAACGCGGTTTTCCTGCTCGGCGACGCGAATAAAGGTGGTGCGCTTGGTCAGCTCCTTCAGGCGGGAAGCCCCCACGTAGGTGCAGGCTGAACGCAGGCCGCCAAGGATATCGCGGGCGGTGTTTTCAACCGGGCCACGCAGAGCCAGCTTAACGGTTTTACCTTCCGCAGCGCGGTAGCCCGCAACGCCGCCAACGTGGCGATTCATCGCTGACTCGGAACTCATGCCGTAGAAGAGCATGAATTTTTCACCGTTCTCATCGACTACGGTGCCGCCGCTCTCTTCGTGACCGGCCAGCATACCGCCCAGCATCACGAAGTCTGCGCCGCCGCCGAAGGCTTTAGCTACGTCACCCGGTACGGTGCAGCCGCCGTCGCTAACGATCTGGCCGCCGAGACCGTGGGCCGCATCGGCACACTCGATCACCGCAGAGAGCTGCGGATAGCCGACGCCGGTTTTCACGCGGGTGGTGCAGACGGAGCCTGGGCCGATGCCGACCTTAACGATATCCGCCCCGGCGAGGATTAGCTCTTCGCACATTTCGCCCGTCACTACGTTACCGGCGCAGATGGTTTTCGTCGGCCAGGCCGCGCGCGCTTTGGCCACGAACTGCACGAAGTGCTCGGAGTAACCATTGGCAACGTCAATACAGATAAAGCTCAGCGCCGGGCTGGCGTCGAGGATCTGTTTAGTCTTTTCAAAGTCGGCGTCGGAGGTGCCGGTGGAAACCATTACGTGTTTCAGCACGTCTGCGGACTCTGCGGCAACAAAGGCTTTCCACTCTTCGACGGAGTAGTGCTTATGCACGGCGGTCAGGATGTCGAACGACGCCAGCGCTTTCGCCATCGCGAAGGTGCCTACGGTATCCATGTTCGCTGCGATAACAGGAACGCCAGACCAGGTCATGCCAGAGTGCTTAAAGGTATATTCGCGTTCCAGCTGGACATCAGAACGACTTTTGAGGGTAGAGCGCTTAGGGCGGATAAGAACGTCTTTAAAGCCTAATTTCAGATCTTCTTCAATACGCATGAACGGATTCCTGGGGTTAATGGCGACTAACGCATACGAGCTAACACACAACTCCAGTGACGCTATCATACGCACTAAATAGGACTCCGCAAGACTGCGAAATTCTCTTTTTTTACGCTACAATCCTATAAATTTACCTGCCGAATGGGCAGAGTCCGGATTATTGAGCATTTCGTTTTCCGTACAAATTATAACCTTTTGATTTTTGAAATAAATAGATCAAAAGATCGTGAGCTGGCAGAGCAGTCTGGGATTTTGCGTTATGGGGTATACGGTCGCCTTAACCGGGGGAATCGGCAGCGGAAAGAGTACGGTTGCCAATCAATTCCTGAAAAATGGGGTTAGCGTCGTTGATGCTGATGTCATCGCCCGCCAGGTGGTTGAGCCTGGCGCTCCTGCCCTACGCGCAATTGCGGCCCATTTTGGACCTGAGATTCTCCAGCCGGACGGCACGCTCAACCGCCGCCTGCTGCGGGAACGCATTTTTGCCTCACCAGACGATAAGCGCTGGCTTAATGCACTACTCCACCCCCTGATCCACGAAGAGACCCAGCGGCAAATTGCTGAAGCCACATCGCCTTATGTGCTGTGGGTGGTGCCCTTGCTGGTGGAGAACCAGCTGCACACCAAAGCCGATCGGGTACTGGTGGTTGACGTCTCCCCGGAGACACAGATTTCCCGCACGATGGAGCGAGATGGCGTCACGCGTGAGCACGCCGAGCATATTCTTGCTGCTCAGGCCACGCGAGAAGCACGCCTTGCCGTCGCGGATGATGTTATTAACAATAATGGCGCACCAGATGCCGTTGCATCGGATGTTGCCCGCCTGCATGAGGCGTACCTACGCTACGCTTCCCAGGTCGTATCACAGGAAAAACCGTAATGCAGACCCACGTCCTTTTTGAACACCCGCTCAATGAAAAGATGCGCACCTGGTTGCGCATTGAATTTCTGCTCCAGCAGCTCTCGGCTCGCCTCCCTATCTGCGATCACGCTGACGCCTTACATTTTTTTCGTAACGCCGGAGACCTGCTTGACGTGTTCGAACGCGGCGATATCCGCACCGAGCTGTTGAAAGAGCTGGAGCGCCAGCAGCGTAAGCTGAAAGCGTGGGTAGAAGTGCCCGGAGTAGACCAGAGCCGCATTGATGCGGTGCGCGACCAGCTTAAGCAGAGCAGCAGTACCCTGATGGCTGCCCCGCGCGTTGGGCAGCTCTTACGTGAAGAGCGGCTGATTGGCCTCGTGCGCCAGCGTCTCTCCATTCCCGGCGGCTGCTGCAGCTTCGATCTGCCAACCCTGCACCTGTGGCTCTATGCCCCGCAGTCCCAGCGCGATGAGCAGGTCGCCGTCTGGCTGAACAGCCTTCAGCCGCTGACCCAAACCCTGACGCTGATCCTCGACCTGATCCGCAACTCTGCGCCCTTCCGCAAGCAGACCAGCCTGAACGGCTTTTACCAGGATAACGGTGACGATGCCGATCTGCTGCGTCTGGAGCTGACGCTCGCCGACCAGCTCTATCCGCAAATCTCTGGGCATAAGAGCCGCTTTGCCATCCGCTTTATGCCGCTGGACAGCGAAAACGGCCACGTGCCGGAGCGTCTCGATTTTGGCCTGGCCTGCTGTTAAGGAGCAATGATGTCTGAAGAAACCGTTGTAAACTGCCCAACCTGTGGCCGGAAAGTAATCTGGAACGAGACCAGTCCGTTTCGTCCGTTCTGCTCTAAACGCTGCCAGCTTATTGATTTAGGTGAGTGGGCCGCCGAAGAGAAGCGCATCCCCAGCGAGGGCGATCTCTCCGACAGCGATGGCTGGAGCGAAGAGAAACAGCCTTAAGCCGTGAATTGCCCGGTGGCGCGACGCTTACCGGGCCTACAGAACTACACTACGCTAAAATCCTACTCGCCCCGCAGCCGGGCAACAATCGGCTGGTTGGCGGGCGGGAAATCGTCTGCGTTCAGCGCCTGCGGCGTCAGCCACTCCCCCGGCTGGCCCTCTTTGCCCCACGGCTCCCCTTCCCAGCTTTCGACCAGATAGAACCACAGGGTAATGTGCAGCTCCGGATACTGGTAATCCAGCTTCTCAAACAGCTGCGCCGAGGTAACGGTAATTCCTACTTCTTCGTCCAGTTCGCGCGCCAGCGCCTGCTCCGGAGTTTCGCCAGCCTCAATCTTGCCGCCGGGAAACTCTTTTTTATTGGCCATGTGCGCATCGGCGGCGCGCTGGGTAATAAAGATCTCGCCCTGCGGATTGCGAATGATCCCGGCAGCGATGTTCAATACTTTCATCAGGTAGGCTCCATAAAAAAGGCGCAGAATCTGCGCCTTTGTTTTTAGTGTGTCACGCTTAGCTCAGACGGCCATGGCACTGTTTGTACTTTTTGCCAGAGCCGCACGGGCACGGATCGTTACGGCCCACTTTACGCTCGCCGGTCTGATCCGCCAGATCGGCCGCGGCCTGCGCGTCGTCGGACTGGTGGCTAAGCTGCTGCATCTGGGCCAGGCGCTCTGACTCCTCACGACGCTGCTGCTCCATCTCCTCCACCTCTTCCGGCATCCGCACCTGCACTTTCGACAGGGTGCTGATCACTTCATACTTCAGCGACTCAAGCATAGCGGCGAACATGGCGAAGGATTCACGCTTGTACTCCTGCTTCGGATCCTTCTGCGCGTAGCCACGCAGGTGGATGCCCTGACGCAGGTAGTCCATCGCCGCCAGGTGCTCTTTCCACAGGGAGTCGAGGGTTTGCAGCATGACGCCTTTTTCGAAGTGGCGCATCATCTCAGCACCGACCACCTCTTCTTTACGCTGATACACCTCTACGGCGCTCTGCATAATACGTTCGCGCAGCGTCTCTTCATGCAGATCCGGCTCTTTGTCCAGCCACTCGGCAATCGGCAGGTCGAGATCGAAGTCGTTTTTCAGGCGCTCTTGCAGGCCTGGGATATCCCACATCTCTTCCAGCGACTGCGGCGGAATATGCCCGTCGATAGTCGCCTTGAAGACATCTTCGCGGATGCTGGTGATGGTTTCGCTGACGTCGCTTACGTCCAGCAGTTCGTTACGCTGGGTATAGATCGCGCGGCGCTGGTCGTTGGCGACGTCATCATATTCCAGCAGCTGCTTACGAATATCGAAGTTGCGGCTCTCTACCTTACGCTGAGCGTTGGCGATAGCTTTGGTCACCCACGGGTGCTCGATCGCTTCGCCCGGTTTCATCCCCAGCTTGCGCATCATATTGGAAACGCGGTCGGAGGCGAAGATACGCATCAGGGCATCTTCCATCGACAGGTAGAAGCGAGAGGAACCCGCATCGCCCTGACGACCGGAACGGCCACGCAGCTGGTTATCGATACGGCGGGATTCATGGCGCTCGGTACCGATGATGTGCAGACCGCCAGAGGCCAGCACCGCATCATGACGCACCTGCCAGTCTGCTTTGATCTTCGCAATCTGCTCTTCGGTCGGCTCAGGCAGCGCGGCAACCTCTGCCTGCCAGCTACCACCAAGCATAATATCAGTACCACGACCTGCCATGTTGGTGGCGATGGTCACCGCCGCCGGGTAGCCCGCCTGGGCAACAATTGCCGCTTCGTTGGCGTGGAATTTGGCGTTCAGAACGTTGTGCTTGATACCCGCTTTGGTCAGCTCGTTTGACACCACCTCGGATTTTTCAATGGAGATCGTACCTACCAGCACCGGCTGGCCGTTAGCAGTACGCTCTTTGATATCTTCGATGATGGCCTGAATTTTTTCCGCTTCGGTCATGTAGACCAGGTCCGGCAGATCCTTACGGATCATCGGACGGTTGGTTGGCACCACCACGGTGTCCAGCTTGTAGATAGAGCTGAACTCAAACGCTTCGGTATCGGCGGTACCGGTCATCCCCGCCAGCTTCTCATACAGACGGAAATAGTTCTGGAAGGTGATGGAGGCCAGGGTCTGGTTCTCGTTCTGGATCTCCACGCCCTCTTTGGCTTCAACGGCCTGGTGCAGGCCATCGGACCAGCGGCGGCCCTGCATGGTACGGCCGGTATGTTCATCAACGATGATCACTTCGCCGTCTTTCACGATGTAGTCTACGTCGCGGGTGAAGAGCACGTGGGCACGCAGCGCAGCGGTGACGTGGTGCATCAGCATGATGTTGCCCGGGGAGTAGAGCGACTCGCCCTCGTCCATGATGCCCTCTTTCACCAGCAGCTCTTCAATCAGCACCAGTCCGCGCTCGGTCAGGTTTACCTGACGCGCTTTCTCATCCACGGAGAAGTGGCCTTCACCCTGGAAGGTGTCAGAGTCCTCTTTCTCCTGACGGATCAGGTTAGGAATGATTTTGTTGACGCGCTTGTACATGTCGGAGCTGTCTTCCGCCGGACCGGAGATGATCAGCGGCGTACGGGCTTCGTCGATCAGGATGGAGTCCACCTCATCCACCAGCGCATAGTGCAGCTTACGCTGAACGCGCTCTTCCGGGCTGAACGCCATGTTGTCGCGCAGGTAGTCAAAGCCGTATTCGTTGTTGGTGCCGTAGGTGATGTCTGCGGCATAGGCTTCACGCTTGGCCGGTGCAGGCAGACCGGACATGTTGACGCCCACGCTCATGCCCAGGAACTCAAACAGCGGACGGTTGTTTTCGGCGTCACGCTGGGCGAGGTAGTCGTTGACGGTAACCACGTGCACGCCTTTGCCGCTCAGGGCGTTCAGGTAGGCCGGCAGGGTTGCGGTCAGGGTTTTACCTTCACCGGTACGCATCTCGGCGATGCAGCGATCGTTAAGCACCATCCCGCCCAGCAGCTGGACGTCAAAGTGGCGCATACCAAACACGCGCTTGCTCGCTTCACGAACCACGGCGAAGGCTTCTGGGATCAGGCTCTCTACGGTCTCGCCTTTTTCAAGACGGGCGCGGAACTCGGCGGTTTTGGCTTTCAGCTCATCATCGCTGAGCTTCTCCATGGCCGGTTCCATACCGTTGATGACGGTGACGGCTTTGCGCATCCGGCGCAGGGTACGATCGTTACGGCTACCAAATACTTTTGTTAACAGTTTAATAAGCATAATAAATTCTCAAACGCCCCAAAATGGGCAGATAAATTAAGGTGTTGAAACGGTTAATTTAGCTGAGGCGTTGAGGTCCGGCGCGGATCCCCTGCACCTGCGCGAGCCAGTCGGCAACGGCAAACGCAGCGTGCGGTTCAGAAGTGACGAGGATGCTATGGCGAACAATAACCGGCGGCTTGCCCTCCTGGGTCAGCAGGGCATTAAGCGTATCCAGCAGCGCCAGATGGTGCGCCTGGACAGGCAGCGGCTCTTCGGCAACCGACAGCGCCTGAGGCGCCATCGCAAAGGAGAGGTGGCGAATAACGGTGCGAATAGCATGCTGATGCCAGTAGTCGACGGTAAAGGTCGGACGGCGGCTGGCTTCAAGCAGCGCGAGGCTGGTGAAGTTGACCGGACTGGTTCGGTTGTGATTGCTGGCGGTCGCCTTCTCAGGCTGGGCGGAGTGGTTCTGCGTACCAGGCGCGGGCAAGCCAAGACTCGCCGCGACCATCCCTAAAAAGAGATGCGGCCAGAAGTAGCGTCTGCCAAATTGTCGCCAGCGCGTCAGTAATCCGCTCACTTGCTCCACCATTAATGGGTTAAACCTACCCGGTTTACATCAACATCCGTTATTTTGCGACCAAATATTACCATTAAAGGCGCTACACGGCAGTAACAATGAGGGGCATAGCCGGGTGAAAACGCTTAAGAAAACAGCGAACGCACCGCTTTTAGCAGTAAATTATCTCTGGATTTGTGCATCAGGGCGAGAAGAGAACCGGTAAAACCTGGAAACAAAAACGACTGGCGCCCCTGACCGGAGAGAGTGCCAGGTTAACCAGTCGAATTTTTACAAAACGGTCTGGGGGATTAAGCCAGTACCGTTGAGGGTGCTTTGAATGCCAGAGGCAGTTCAGCATCGTCCTGGAACGTCACATACTCCCAGGCTTCCTGTTTAGCCAGGACCGCCTGCAGCAGTTTATTATTCAGCGCATGACCGGATTTGTAAGCGGTAAATGCACCGATAATATTGTGACCGCACATGAACAGGTCACCGATCGCATCCAGCATTTTGTGACGCACAAACTCGTCTTCAAAACGCAGGCCGTCTTCGTTCAGTACGCGATAGTCATCAACTACGATGGCACAATCAAAACTGCCGCCCAGGCACAGGCCACGAGACTGCAGGTATTCGATATCACGCATGAAGCCGAAGGTGCGCGCGCGGCTAATCTGGCGCATAAATGCGTCGGCAGAGAAGTTCATCGCGTAGCGCTGGCTGCTGGCATCAATCGCCGGATGGTTAAAGTCGATGGTGAAATCGAGCGTAAAACCATTGTACGGCTTGAATTCAGCCCATTTGTCGCCGTCTTCGACGCGAACGGTCTCTTTGATGCGAACAAATTTCTTCGCACAGTTCAGCTCTTCGATACCGGCATCAAGCAGCAGGTAAACGAACGGGGCTGCACTACCGTCCATGATCGGGATCTCAGGGGCGTCAACTTCAATCATGATGTTGTCGATACCCAGACCCGCCAGCGCGGCGTTGAGGTGCTCTACGGTAGAGATCCGCACGTCATGCTCATTCACCAGACAGGTGCAGAGCATGGTATCACGCACAGATTTGGCATCGGCCGGAAAATCTACCGGTGGATTCAAGTCAGTGCGACGATAGATGACCCCGGTGTTGGCCGACGCAGGTCGCAACGTCAGGGTGACTTTCTTGCCGGTATGCAAACCGACGCCAGTCGCCTGAACGATACGTTTAAGTGTCCTTTGTTTGATCATCGTATAATCTCGCCTAGTTACTAATCCAACCGAATTGTACTATACAACCGGCGGGCCAGTTTAGCACAAAGAGCGACAATGCCCAACTTCCAGCTAATTCTTAGTCAGCCTGCTTACGTAAAAACGCCGGAATATCGAGATAATCTGGCTCTTTTGCGGTCTGCGGCGTCGGGTCATTGACCACTTTCGCGGCCGGTTTCTGCTCCTGGCTCAGAGGAGCCATACCGTGCTGCTGGTAGCGATCCATTACCGGCTGCTGCTGCTGTTTGTTGGTTACCAGGGTAATTTCAGGACGCTTGTCCATGCCAATACCGGTGGCTACCACGGTTACGCGCAGCTCGTCGTTCATCTCTGGATCCAGAGAGGTACCGATAACCACGGTCGCGTTATCCGACGCAAAGGCACGGATGGTGTTACCCACGGTTTCAAACTCGTCCAGACGCAGGTCGAAGCCCGCCGTAATGTTGACGAGAACGCCACGCGCGCCGGAGAGGTCGATATCTTCCAGCAGCGGGCTGGAGATGGCCATCTCGGCGGCTTCTTCCGCACGATCTTCCCCTTTCGCCACGCCGGAACCCATCATCGCGTAGCCCATTTCGGACATCACGGTGCGCACGTCAGCGAAGTCGACGTTCATCAGGCCCGGACGGGTGATCAGCTCGGCGATACCCTGAACCGCGCCTTTCAGCACGTCGTTGGCCGCGCCAAAGGCGTCCAGCAGAGAGATACCACGACCCAGCACCTTCAGCAGCTTGTCGTTCGGGATGGTGATCAGGGAGTCAACGTGCTTAGACAGCTCGGTGATCCCCTGCTCCGCAAAGGCCATACGCTTCTTGCCTTCGAAGTTGAAAGGCTTAGTCACGACGGCAACGGTCAGAATACCTAAATCTTTGGCTACTTCGGCAACCACCGGAGCGGCACCTGTACCTGTACCACCGCCCATACCGGCGGCGATAAATACCATGTCTGCGCCATCAAGGGCCGCGCGCAGTGCCTCACGGTCCTCTTCGGCTGCGTTGCGGCCGACTTCTGGGTTAGCGCCCGCTCCCAGACCTTTGGTGATGCCGCCGCCGATCTGGATGGTCTGCCCCACTGCGGTCTTACGCAACGCCTGGGCGTCGGTATTTACTGCAAAAAATTCAACGCCTTCGATGCGCTCGCGCACCATGTGCTCAACGGCGTTACCGCCGCCGCCACCGACGCCGATGACTTTAATCACCGCGTCGTTGGTCAGTTCCATAGGTTCAAACATAATTTTCTCTCCGATTTTACACATCATCCTTCAGCTGCCTTAAGGCTGCAAGAGGGATTCAATGTAAGTACCTGTCGCCTGAGACCGCTAATTTTGTGCGGTCTCTGAAAATATTAAAACTCTTTTCGCAGCCAGCTGTTCAGACGTTTGATCCACGAGCCGACTGACGCACGTTTTTCCACCTCTGCTTCACCACTCAAATGGGACTCCTTCCCGTAGTGCAGCAGACCTACCGCCGTTGAATAGTACGGCTCCTGGGCATAGTCCGTCAGGCCCGTGATATTCAGCGGCGCACCTATGCGCACCTGTGTATGAAACACGCGTTGCGCACAGGCTGCAAGCCCTTCGATTTGCGCTGCGCCGCCGGTTAATACAATCCCAGCTGCAAGATGGTGTTTAACTCCTTGTTGCCGGAGCTGTTCCTGCAGCTGCAAAATTTCTTCGTTCACCAGATTGAGCAGCTCGGTGTAGCGCGGCTCAATCACCTCTGCCAGCGTCTGGCGCTGCAGGCTGCGCGGCGGACGACCGCCCACGCTCGGCACCTCTACGCTTTCGTCTTTACCAACGATAGCGCCCAGGGCACAACCGTGGCGAACCTTAATGGCTTCGGCATCGCTTGGCGGCGTACCGAAGGCATAGGCGATATCGCTGGTTACCACGTTCCCCGCATAGGGGATCACTTTGGTATGGCGCAGCGCACCGCCGGTATACACGGCGATATCCATTGTACCACCACCGATATCCACTACGCAGACACCCAGCTCACGTTCGTCTTCCGTCAATACGGAATAGCTGGACGCCAGTCCGGCAAAAATTAGTTGGTCAACTTTCAGGCCACATCGTTCAACCGCTTTAACAATGTTTTTTGCCATATCGTTGTGACATGTGATCAGGTGCACTTTTGCCTGCATCCGCACGCCGGAGAGACCCACCGGATTTTTGATCCCCTCCTGGTAGTCAATGGCGTACTCCTGCGGAATAACATGCAGGACCCGGTGCTCATCGCGCACCCGCACCGACTTAGCGGTATGCACAACGTTTTCAACGTCTTCCTGGGTCACTTCCTCTTCGGAAATGGGCACCATCCCGATCTCATTCTGACAGCTAATATGCTTGCCAGATAGCGCCAGGTAAACCGACGAAATCTGGCAGTCCGCCATCAGCTCGGCCTGGTCGATGGCGCGCTGCACGCACTTCACCACCGACTCCAGATCGTTGACCCCGCCTTTATCCATACCCCGCGACGGGCAACTGCCCACGCCAATGATATTGATCATACCGTCGGGCAGAACTTCCCCTACCAAAGCGGCGACCTTCGCGGTGCCAATCTCCAGTCCAACTACCAGTTTTCTGTCCGTCGCCTTGATCATTATTGCTCTGCCTGTGCCTGATTCTGTTGCTGATTAGGATCCACAATGGGTGCCGGTTTCCAACCGACCGCCGCGCCCGAGTCATAGCGCAGATCGACATAGCTGATCTCTTTGCCGTCGGTTTGCGCCTGCTGCTGCAGAACGGGATAGAGTTCTACAAAGCGTGACAGACGTTTCATCGTATCCCCCCGGCCCAGGTTGAGCTTGATTCCATTGTTAAGCGTCAACTGCCAGGAGCGACGGGCGGTCATCGCCGCCTCTTTCAACGTAAATTTATCCTTCGCCAGTACCTGCCCCATGTCGCGGAAACCCTGCAACACTTCGCTTTCGCTCCCTTCCGGGCCAAAAAGCAGCGGGAGACCCGGTTCTTTAGCCCGATCGGTGGGCACGCTGAACGAATTTCCATCAGCATCCATCATGTGCTGATCATTCCACCGCGCAATCGGGACATATTCAACCAGATGAATCTTCAATTCGTCCGGCCACTGCTTTCTTACGCTGGCCTGCTTGATCCACGGCAGACGTTCAATCTGGCTCTGAATGATGTTCACATCCTGGGTCATAAAGGTCCCAGGAGCGCCCAGCGCCAGAATCGACTGGCGAATATCATCGTTGCGCGTGTAGTGGCGCTCGCCGGTGACCACAAGCTTCGACAGCGGCAGGCGCTGCGCGTCATCCATCCAGCCCAGAATCATCCAGCCGCTCACCAACACGGTGCACAGCACCGCCAGCAGAAAAACAATTCCTGCAAGACGCGTTCCATTATTCCGCCGGGAGGCAACAACTTCCTCCTCTTCGCGGTTTCGCGTGTTTAGCGCAGCCTGCGACATATCAGTCCGCCAACTCCAGAATTTGTACAACCAATTGCGAGAAACTTAATCCAGCCTGGCGAGCCGCCATCGGGACCAGACTGTGGCTGGTCATCCCCGGCGAGGTGTTCGCTTCCAGCAGATAGAAGTGACCATCGCGATCCTGCATGGCATCGATTCGACCCCATCCACGGCAGCCTAATACGTTCCAGGCCTTTAGTACCAGATCGCGTAACAGCGCCTCGCGCTCCGCTTCTAATCCGCTGGGGCAGAAATACTGAGTCTCATCAGAGAGATACTTTGCCTCATAATCATAGAAGGTTCCTGCGGGTTGGATGCGAATTGAGGGTAAAATTTCTTCCCCTAATACTGCAACGGTAAATTCTGGCCCGCTCAGCCACTTCTCAACTAAGACTTCTTCGTCATGCTGAAACGCTAAAGCTAACGCCGCATGCAGCGCGTCAGCTTCGTCAACTTTTGACATGCCGACGCTGGAACCTTCCCGGCTGGGCTTAACGATCAGCGGCAGACCCAGGCTGGCGATGTGCTGAAGCACGCTCTCGTCCAGACCCTGCTCAAAGGCTTTACGCGTCACAGCCGCCCACGGCGCGACAGGCAAACCCGCGCCCTGCCACAGCAGCTTGCTGCGCAGCTTATCCATCGAGATAGCCGAGGCCATTACGCCGCTGCCGGTATAAGGCATACCGGTCAGTTCAAGCAAACCTTGCAGCGTACCATCTTCACCGCCACGACCATGCAGGGCGATAAAGACCTTGTCAAAGCCCATGCTCTTAAGCTGGGTGACGTCGGTGTCACGCGGATCCACCGGATGGGCATCTACCCCACCCTCACGCAGGCCAGCCAGCACCGCTGCGCCAGAGTTCAGCGACACCTCACGCTCGGCGGAGGTTCCGCCCAGCAGGACTGCAACTTTATTAGCCATGACGCTCTTCCTCCTGCGACTGCTGCGGCTTCAGTTTATTCTCGGCCAGGCTGCGGGCAATTTTACCGATGTTACCTGCGCCCTGAACCAGAATGAGATCGTTACCGGTTAATACCGGGGCCAGCATCGCCGCGACCTGGGCGGAGTCGGGAACCAGAATCGGGTCGATTTTTCCCCGGCCACGAATGGTGCGGCACAGGGAGCGGCTGTCCGCGCCTGGGATCGGCGTCTCGCCTGCGGCGTAAACGTCCAGCATTAGCAGGGCGTCGACCTGGGTCAGCACGTTGGCAAAATCATCGTACAGGTCACGGGTACGGGTGAAACGGTGCGGCTGGAAAATCATGACCAGATTTTTATCCGGCCAGCCTGCACGTGCAGCTTTAATGGTGGCGTCCACCTCGGTCGGGTGATGACCGTAGTCGTCAACCAGCATGGCGCTGCCTGCTTTACCGTTCACCCGCTCCAGCGGGAACTCGCCGAGGAAGTCGAAGCGGCGTCCGGTACCCTCGAAGCTCTCCAGCGCACGCAGGATCGCCTCGTCGTCAATCCCCTCTTCCGTAGCCACTGCAACCGCAGCCGCCGCGTTCAGGGCGTTGTGACGGCCCGGCGCGTTCAGCGTGACCTGCAAATCAGGTTTATCCTGGCGCACCAGCACAAAGTGACCCTGCGGTCCGGTCTGCTGGTAGCTCTCTACCCGCACGTCCGCGTCGTCGCTAAAGCCGTAGGTGGTGGTCTGACGGCCAACGCGCGGCAGCAGCTCGCGGCATACCGGATCGTCCACGCACATCACAGCCCGGCCATAGAATGGCAGATTGTGCAGGAAGTTAATAAAGGTCTGCTTCAGGTTCTCGAAGTCGCCCTGGTAAGTATCCATATGGTCGGCTTCGATATTGGTGACGATCGCCACCATCGGCTGCAGATGCAGGAACGATGCGTCGCTTTCATCCGCCTCGGCAATCAGGTAGCGGCTGTGGCCCAGACGCGCATGCACGCCTGCGGCTTTTACCAGGCCGCCGTTAACAAAGGTCGGATCCAATCCGGCCTCGGCATAGATACTGGAGACCATCGCGGTGGTGGTGGTTTTGCCATGCGTTCCGGCGATGGCGATGCCGTGACGAAAACGCATCAGCTCCGCCAGCATCTCTGCGCGGCGGATCACCGGAATACGTGCTTCATTCGCAGCGACGATCTCCGGGTTATCGGCAGAGATGGCGCTGGAGACCACCACGACGCTGGCATCACGCACGTTCTCCGGGCGATGGTTGAAGTAGATGGTCGCGCCGAGGGCGGCCAGCTGCTGCGTAACTGGGTTTGGCGCAAGGTCGGAACCGCTGATCTGATAGCCTTCGTTCGCCAGCACTTCTGCGATGCCGCCCATGCCGGCCCCGCCAATGCCCACGAAGTGAATGTGCCGGACGCGACGCATCTCGGGCACGATTGAACGCAGTTTCGCCAGTTGTTGTGTATTCATTCTCTAAACGCCATAAACTTCTAAAATTCGTGCGACGCAAACGGCGTCGCGATGGTTAAGCCTGTGCAGCAAGGCTTACGGCTTTTGCTACCCGGTCGGTAGCATCGGGAATGGCTGCGGCGCGCGCTCGCTCGGCCATCCCCAGTAACGTAACGCGATCCCAGCTCGCCAGCGTCTCGACGACGGAATCAACGGTAAACTGCGGCTGCTCAAGGATCTTCGCCGCGTGCGCCTGCTCAAGCGGCAGCGCATTCCAGTACTGCTGCCGATCCTTATGCTGGAACGGCACAAACAGCGCGGGCAGCCCGGCGGCAGCAATCTCGCTTACCGTCAGCGCGCCGGAGCGGCAAACCACCACGTCGGCCCAGGCATAAGCCGCCGCCATGTCATCAATAAACTCGGTCACTCTGTGCTGCGGCTGGCCCGCGTCGGCATAAGCCTGCTCAACCGTCTGCTGCGCGCCTTTCCCGCTCTGGTGCCAAATCGTCACCGTATCGCCCAGCCGGGCGGCGACCTGGGGCAGCGTCTGGTTCAGCACCCGTGCGCCCTGCGAGCCGCCCACGACCAGCACCCGCACCGGTCCTTCACGGCCGGAGAGACGATCCGCCGGCAGGGGCAGCGCCAGCACGTCGGTACGTACCGGGTTACCCACCACGTCGGCCTGCGGAAACGCGCCGGGGAAGGCCTGCATCACCTTGGTGGCGATCTTCGCCAGCCATTTGTTGGTCAGTCCGGCAATGCCGTTCTGCTCGTGCAGCACGACTGGAATGCCCAGCGACCAGGCGGCGAGGCCGCCCGGACCCGAAACGTAGCCGCCCATCCCCAGCACCACGTCCGGTTTGAAGCGCTGCATGATCGTCCGCGCCTGACGCCAGGCGTTAAAGATACGCAGCGGCGCAAGCAGCATGGCCTTCAGCCCCTTCCCACGCAGGCCGGAGATGCGAATAAAGTCGATCTCGATACCGTGCTTTGGCACCAAATCCGCTTCCATACGATCGGCGGTGCCCAGCCAGCGAACCTGCCAGCCCTGGGCCATTAAATGGTGCGCAACCGCCAGGCCGGGAAAAACGTGCCCGCCCGTACCGCCTGCCATCACCATTAACCGCTTCGGTTGCCCACTCATCGAACACCTCGTGTAAACGCCTGGGCTTTTTCCAGACGCGTTTCATAATCTATACGCAACAGCATCATGATCGCCGTCGACATAATCAGTAAGCTGGAGCCGCCGTAACTGATCAGCGGCAGCGTCAGACCCTTGGTTGGCAGCATCCCGGCGGCCGCGCCAACGTTGACGAGTGCCTGAAAACTAAACCAAATACCGATTGAGCAGGCCAGAAAACCCGAGAAACGGTGGTCAATATCCAGCGCTTTACGCCCGATAGACATCGCGCGGAAAGCGACGAAGAATACCATCAAAAGCGCCAGTACCACACCGATATAACCCAGTTCTTCGCCGATAATGGAGAAAATGAAGTCGGTATGTGCCTCCGGCAGGTACTCCAGTTTTTGTACCGAGTTGCCCAAGCCCTGCCCCCAGAACTCGCCCCGGCCAAAGGCCATCAGGGACTGAGTCAACTGATAGCCGCTGCCGAAGGGATCTTCCCACGGGTTCCAGAACGAGGTAACACGGCGGATACGGTAGGGTTCGGCGAGGATCAGCAGCACTACGGCAGAGATGCCCATCCCGATGATGGCGATAAACTGCCACAGCTTGGCACCTGCAAGGAACAGCATCGCCAGGGTGGTAACAAACAGCACGACCACGGTACCCAAGTCAGGCTGCGCCAGCAGCAGCACCGCCAGCACCAGGATCACGCCCATCGGCTTTAAGAAGCCGCGCAGGTTATTACGCACCTCGTCCACCTTACGCACCAGGTAGTTGGCGAGGTAGCAGAAGAGGGAAAGCTTGGTGAACTCGGCGGGCTGGAAGCGCATTACGCCCAGGTCGATCCAGCGCGACGCCCCGTTAATCGAGCTGCCTACCAGCAGTACCAGCAGCAGCATGACAATAGAGGCGATCAGCATCGCCGAGCTCCAGCGCTGCCAGAACTCCATCGGCAGGCGCAGGGTGATCATCGCCATACAAAACGCGAGGAAGATATAGAGCGCATCGCGCTTGGCAAAGAAGAAGGGATCGTTGGTCAGGCGCTGCCCTACCGGCATCGAGGCGGAGGTCACCATGATAAAGCCGACGGCCGCGAGGCCAAAGGTCAGCCACAGCAGCATCCGGTCGTACATGACCAGGCTGTCGTCATCCTTCGGGCGCGACCCCATGACCCAGCCCTTGAGCGCCGCAAACAGCCACTCCAGGATACCCAGTCCCGGTAGACGCGGCATGCGTGGCAGTTTCAGACGCGGGAGTGACAAGCGCATTAGCCTAACTCCTTCGCCAGACGGGTAAACTCATCGCCCCGTTGTTCAAAGTTCTTAAACTGATCGAGGCTGGCACAGGCGGGTGACAGCAGCACCATGTCGCCCGGCTTAATCTGCGGTGCGATAAGACGCATCGCCTGCTCCATCGTCTCGGTCTGTTGGGCAATCTCAGGGCGTAACGCCGCCAGCTCTGCGCCGTCACGGCCAAAGCAGTAGAGGCGCACGCTATTGCCGTTCAGGTAGCGGCTCAGCGGTGAGAAGTCTGCCGACTTGCCGTCGCCGCCCAGCAGCAGATGCAGGGTACCGTCTACGTGCAGGCCGTTAAGCGCCGCCTCGGTACTGCCGACGTTGGTCGCCTTGGAGTCGTTGATCCAGCGCACGCCGTTGTGCTCCAGCGCCAGCTGGAAACGGTGCGCGAGACCGGTAAAGGTGGTCAACGCCTTCAGGCTGGTGGCGCGCGGCAGGCCTGCGGCATCCGCCAGCGCCAGCGCCGCCAGGGCGTTGGTATAGTTGTGCTGGCCGCTGAGCTTCATCTCTTTTACGTTGAGCACTTTCTCACCCTTCACCCGCAGCCAGGTTTCGCCCTGCTGGCGGTTGAGGTGATAGTCACCCACGTCAACGCCAAAGCTGATGCAGCGCGCGTCTGCGCCACGGACCGGCATGGTCAGGGCGTCGTCGGCATTGACCACGCAAACTTTGGCATTCTCAAAAATACGCAGCTTGGCGGCGCGGTACTGCTGCAGGCCAAACGGATAGCGATCCATATGGTCTTCAGTGACGTTCAGGATTGTCGCCGCCACGGCGCGCAGGCTGGAGGTGGTTTCGAGCTGGAAGCTGGAAAGCTCCAGCACGTACAGCTCGCGGTTGCTGTCGAGCAGCATCAGCGCCGGCAGGCCGATGTTGCCGCCAACGCCGACGTTAACGCCCGCCGCTTCCGCCATCTCACCCACCAGCTTAGTGACGGTGCTTTTGCCGTTAGAGCCGGTAATAGCAATCACCGGTGCCTGGGCTTCGCGCACGAACAGCTCGATATCGCCGACGATCTCCACGCCAGCCTCGGCGGCTGCGCTCAGCGAAGGGTGCGCCAGGGCGAGACCAGGGCTGGCAACGATCAGATCCGCCCCCAGCAGCCAGTCGTCATTCAGACTACCAAGGTGGCGCTCCACCGACTCCGGCAGCTTCTCCAGCCCCGGCGGCGCGGTACGCGTATCCATCACCCGCGGCGTTACGCCACGCGCGAGGAAAAAGTCCACGCAGGATAGCCCGGTTAACCCTAACCCAATGATGACGACCTGTTTACCCTGGTAATCTGCCATGATTAACGCACCTTCAGCGTAGCCAGGCCAATCAGCACCAGCATCAGCGAAATAACCCAGAAGCGCACGATAACGCGCGGCTCCGGCCAGCCTTTCAGTTCATAGTGGTGGTGAATCGGGGCCATACGGAAGATACGCTGTCCGCGCAGCTTGAAGGAACCTACCTGCAGGATCACTGACAGGGTCTCTACCACGAATACGCCACCCATGATCACCAGCAGGAACTCCTGACGCAGCAGCACGGCAATAATGCCCAGCGCGCCGCCCAGCGCCAGCGATCCGACGTCGCCCATAAAGACCTGCGCCGGATAGGTGTTAAACCACAGGAAACCCAGCCCTGCCCCGACGATAGCCGTACAGACGATCACCAGCTCACCGGCGTGACGCAGGTAGGGAATATGCAGATAGCTGGCAAAGTTCATGTTGCCGGTTGCCCAGGCCACCAGCGCAAAGCCTGACGCCACCAGTACGGTAGGCATGATAGCTAAGCCGTCGAGGCCATCGGTAAGGTTCACGGCGTTACCGGTACCGACGATGACGAAGTAGGCCAGCAGAATATAGAGGATGCCCAGCTGCGGCATAACATCTTTAAAGAACGGCACCACCAGCTGCGTAGCCGGGGTATCGTTCCCCACCAGATAGAGGGCAAACGAAACGCCCAGGGCGATGACCGACATCCAGAAATATTTCCAGCGGGCGATGAGGCCCTTGGTGTCTTTGCGCACGACCTTACGGTAGTCATCGACGAAGCCGATGATGCCATAGCCCACCAGCACCACCAGCACGCACCAGACGTAGGGGTTAGAGGGGTAAGCCCACAGGAGTACCGACACCACAATCGCGGTAAGGATCATGATCCCGCCCATTGTCGGCGTGCCGCGCTTGCTGAAGTGCGATTCCGGACCGTCGTTACGAACAACCTGGCCAAACGAGAGCTTTTGCAGGCGGGCGATCATGCGCGGCCCCATCCATAAGGAGATGAAGAGCGCGGTCAGCAGGCTGACAATGGCGCGAAACGTCAGATAGGAAAAGACGTTAAAGCCCGAATAATATTTGACCAAATGCTCGGCCAGCCAAACTAACATGTCCCATTCTCCTGTAATGCGCGTACTACCTCTTCCATGGCAGCACTACGTGAACCTTTCACCAAAATGGTAATAATCTGCTGCTCTGCAATCAGCGTCTTGAGACGCGCGATCAGCGCAGCTTTATCGTTAAAATGTTCGCCAACGCCGCTGGCGTCGGAGATATCTTTGCTCTGGACGCCCACGCTCAGCACGCGATCGAGGCCGGAGGCTTTCGCCGCCTCACCCACCTGCTGATGGCACATTTCGCTCTCATCGCCCAGCTCGGCCATATCGCCCACCACCATCACCCGGTAGCCCGGCATCTCGGAGAGCACCTGCGCCGCGGCGGTCATCGAGCCGACGTTAGCGTTGTAGGAGTCGTCAAGCAGCAGCTGGTTTTCTGCGAGCTGGATGGGGAACAGACGTCCCGGCACGGCCTTCAGCTTCGCCAGCCCGGCTTTCACCGCGTCCAGCGTTGCCCCCACCGCCATCGCCAGCGCCGTTGCGGCCAGCGCGTTAGCAATGTTGTGACGCCCCGGCAGCGGCAGCAGCACCTCAACGTTGCCGGTTGGGGTTTGCAGCGTGAAGGTGGTCCCGTGCGAGGTCACATGCACGTTATTGGCAGTGAAGTCGCTGTTGGCCGCGTTCGGTGAGAAGCGCCAGATTTTGCGTTCGCCGATAACGCTCTGCCAGTTCAGCCAGTCGTTGTTGTCCGCATTCATGATCGCCACGCCGTCGAGCGGCAGGCCGGTAAAGATCTCACCCTTGGCTTTCGCCACGCCCGCCAACGAGCCGAAGCCCTCCAGGTGCGCGGCGGCCAGGTTGTTGACCAGCGCTGCTTCCGGACGGGTCAGGCTAACGGTCCAGGCGATTTCGCCCTGGTGGTTAGCCCCCAGCTCGATCACCGCATACTGGTGTTCTTTCGTCAGGCGTAGCAGTGTCATCGGCACGCCGATGTCATTATTTAGGTTGCCTGCGGTATAAAGCGTATTGCCGCACTCGCCGAGGATGGCAGCGGTCATCTCTTTCACCGAGGTTTTACCGGAGGAGCCGGTGAGCGCGACCACGCGGGTTGGCACCTGCTGGCGCACCCAAGCTGCGATTTCGCCAAAGGCGAGACGGGTATCCTTCACCACCAGCTGGGGCAGATCGCAATCAAGCTTACGGCTGACCAGCAGCGCACCCGCGCCGCCCGCCTTCGCCTTATCGGCAAAGTCATGGGCATCGAAGCGTTCACCTTTCAGGGCGACAAACAGGCAGCCCGGCGTCAGCTGACGCGTATCGGTGGTAACGGCATCAATGGTCAGGCTCTGACCGTGCAGCTCGCCGTTAAGGATCTGGGCCAGCTCGTTTAGGGTTACGCTAATCATGCCACCACTCCCAGCAGACGCGCGGCGGTGACGCGGTCGGAATAGTCGAGACGCCGGGTGCCGACGATCTGATAATCTTCATGGCCCTTACCGGCCAGCAGCACGACGTCGTTCTCTTTCGCCTGCATAATGGCGCTGGTTACCGCTTCGGCGCGGCCTTCCACCACCCGGGCGCGACCTGCGTCGAGCATGCCGGCCAGAATATCGTTAATAATGGCGCGCGGCTCTTCGGTACGCGGATTGTCATCGGTGACAACCGGAACGTCGGCAAACTCTTCGGCAATTGCCCCCATCAGCGGACGCTTGCCCTTGTCGCGATCGCCGCCGCAGCCAAAGACGCACCACAGCTTGCCGGTGCAGTGCAGGCGCGCGGCCTGCAGCGCTTTCTCCAGCGCATCCGGGGTATGGGCATAATCCACCACCACCGTGGGTTTCCCCGGTGCAGTGAAGACCTCCATGCGGCCGCATACCGGCTGCAGGCGCGACGCCGTTTTCAGCAGATCGCTCAGCGGGAAGTCCAGCGCCAGCAGCGTTGCCAGCGCCAGCAGCAGATTGCTGACGTTAAACGCCCCCATCAGGCGGCTTTCGATCTCGCCTTCGCCCCATGAGGAGGTGAAGCGCACCGTGGCACCGCTGTCGTGATAGCTTACTGCCTCGGCTTTCAGCCAGCGGCCATGACAGTTCGGGTTGATATGCCCTTCCATTGAGACCGCAACGGCGTCCGGCAGATTGGCCAGCCAGCGGCGACCCACTTCATCATCGGCGTTAACGATCGCCTCACCATAGTGGTGCGCGGAGAAGAGCTGCCATTTTGCCGATTCGTAGCCCGCCATATCCCCGTGATAATCGAGGTGATCGCGGCTCAGGTTAGTAAATACCGAAGCACGGAACTTCAGCGCGGCGACGCGGTGCTGCACCAGGCCATGGGAGGAGACCTCCATCGCGGCAAAGGTTGCCCCCTGCCCTGCCAGATCGGCAAGCACGTGCTGAACGTCAATGGCGGAACCGGTAGTGTTTTCGGTTGGGATCACCTTGCCCAGCAGGCCGTTGCCCACCGTACCCATCACCGCGCTGGTTTCACCCAGCAGCTGTGCCCACTGCGCCAGCAGCTGGGTGGTAGTGGTTTTGCCGTTGGTACCGGTGACGCCCACCAGGCTTAAACGCTCGGCAGGCTCATTATAAAATCGTCCGGCCAGCGCGGAGAGGCGCTCGTTGAGCTGGCTGAGGTAGATAACCGGCACGCCGTGAACTTCACGGATCTCGCCGTCGGCGGCCTCGCCTTTTGCTTCCGCAATAATGGCCGCCACGCCTTGCGCTATCGCCTGCGGGATATACCGACGCCCGTCCGCCTGATGGCCCATTACTGCCACAAAGAGATCGCCCGCTGCCGCCACGCGACTATCGAGTGTCATTTCCCGCAAAGCTCGCGCAGGCAAATTCGATACCCACGGAGCGAGAAGGTCGCGCAAATTACGATCTGCCACCTGTTCCCTCGCCTTCATTAATCACAAATTCACTTTTTTCGCCCGTTGCTAACGCGTCCGGCTCGATGTTCATGGTGCGCAGCACGCCGCCCATAATGGCCCCGAAGACCGGTGCAGAAACGGCACCACCGTAGTATTTACCCGCCTGCGGATCGTTAATGACCACCACCAGCGCAAAACGCGGCTGGCTGGCAGGCGCGACGCCCGCGGTGTAGGCAATGTATTTATTGATATAGCGTCCGTCCGGCCCGACCTTTTTCGCCGTACCGGTTTTAATGGCGATGCGATAGCCTTTGATCGCCGCCTTCACGCCGCCGCCGCCGGGCAGCGCCACGCTCTCCATCATGTGCACCACGGTACGAACGATGGATTCCGGGAAGATACGCTCGCCCGGAACGGGCGGATCAACTTTGGTGATCGACAGCGGACGGTAGATGCCGTAGCTGCCGATCGTTGCGTAGACTCGCGCTAACTGTAACGGGGTTACCATTAGCCCATAGCCGAAAGAGAAGGTGGCCCTCTCTATGTCAGACCACCGTTGTTTTTGAGGATATAAGCCACTGCGTTCTCCGACCAACCCCAAATTGGTCGCTTTTCCCAGGCCAAAACGCGAGTAAGTTTCTACCAGCGCTGAGGAGGGCATCGCTAACGCCAGCTTTGATACACCGACGTTACTCGACTTCTGTAGTACCCCGGTCAGGGTCAATTCACTGTAGCGCGCCACGTCTTTGATCTCGTGGCCGTTAATACGGTAAGGCACGGTATTCAGAACGGTGTTCTCTCTGACCACGCCGCGCTGCAGGGCAGTCATCACCACCATCGGCTTCACGGTGGAGCCAGGCTCGAATACGTCGGTAATGGTACGGTTACGCATCACGTCTTTCTGCGTACCGCTGAGGTTGTTCGGGTTATAGGAGGGGCTGTTTGCCATCGCCAGCACTTCGCCAGTGTTGACGTCTACCAGCACGGCGCTGCCGGATTCGGCCTTGTTAAAGGCCACGGCGTTGTTCAACTCGCGGTAGACCAGCGCTTGCAGCCGCTCGTCAATGCTCAGGGCAAGGTTGTGCGCAGCCTGGCTATCGGTGGAGGAGATATCTTCAATCACGCGGCCATAGCGGTCTTTACGCACGATACGCTCGCCGGGCTGGCCGGTAAGCCACTTATCAAAGCTTTTTTCGACCCCTTCAATACCCTGGCTGTCAACGTTGGTAAAGCCAATGAGGTGAGCGGTTACTTCGCCGGAGGGATAGTAACGCCGCGACTCTTCACGCAGGTGAATGCCAGGCAGCTTCAGCTTTTTGATGTAGTCACCGAGATCCGGGTTTACCTGGCGCGCCAGGTAGATAAAGCGGCCTTTCGGATTGGCATTTACGCGAGCGGCAAGCTGATCGAGCGGAAGATGCAGGGCATCTGCCAACGCTTTCCAGCGGTTGTCGAGCGTAATCCCCCCCGCGTCATGCAGCTCTTTCGGATCTGCCCAGATAGCCTTCACCGGCACGCTTACCGCCAGCGGGCGGCCGGAGCGGTCGGTGATCAGACCACGAGAGGTAGAGACCTCCTGCACGCGCAGCGAACGCAGATCGCCCTGCCGCACCAGCATATCCGGGTTGATAACCTGTAACCATGCAACGCGCCCCAGCAGAAACGCCAGCGCCAGCAAAATACAGCCGCAAAGCAACGCAAAACGCCAACTCACAAAGTTGGCCTGCTCTTCCTGACGTTTTGGTTTAAGCGTCTTCACCGCTGCTTTCATGCGTCGCGTAAGTCCTTATTTCTGTACTACGATGTTTTCTTGTGAAGGATCAACATGCTGCAGCTGCAGCTTTTCGGTTGCGATCCGTTCAACGCGGCTGTGATCGCCGAGGGCATTCTCTTCAAGGATCAGGTTGCGCCACTCGATATCCAGCGCGTCACGCTCCAGTACCAGCTGCTCACGCTGCGCCGTCAGCAGTCGGGTATGGTGCGCGGTCGTCACTACCGTCACCGCCGTCACGATGATGCAGATGAACAGGCAGAGCGGCAGTTTCCCAAAGCGCAAAAGATCGTCTGCGATCACGCCAGGTAAGGCATGGCGCTCGGTGTTGCCTAACGACCCTTTTACTTTGCTAAAGGTCTCTGCCACCCTGCCGATCATGCGTTCGTCCTCTCTGCGATACGCAGCACTGAACTACGGGCGCGTGGATTCTCTGCCACCTCTTCTTCGCCCGGCATCAACTTGCCTAACGCTCGCAGATAGCGGCCGCCCAGTTTACTGAGTTGCGCTTCGGTCATTGGTAACCCGGCTGGAACCTGTGGACCCCGGCTCTGCTCACGCATAAAGCGTTTCACAATGCGATCCTCCAGCGAGTGGAAGCTGATGATCGACAGCCTGCCTCCCGGGGCCAGCACGTCGAGTGAGTTTTTTAGCGCCTGCTCTATCTCCTCCAGTTCACTGTTCACCCAGATGCGCACCGCCTGGAAGGTACGGGTCGCGGGATGTTTATGCTTATCCTTCACCGGCGTTGCGGCGGCAATCACTTCCGCCAGCTCTTTGGTGCGGGTCATCGGCTCAATGCGGTTACGCTCCACGATGGCGCGGGCAATACGTTTGCCGAAGCGCTCTTCGCCAAAGGTTTTAATCACCCAGGCGATATCGGCTTCGTCAGCGGTTTGTAACCATTCGGCGGCGGACTGGCCGCGGGTGGGATCCATACGCATGTCCAGCGGGCCGTCGCGCATAAAGGAGAAGCCACGTTCAGGATCGTCAAGCTGCGGTGAGGAGACGCCAAGATCGAGAAGAATACCGTCGATTTTGCCGGCGAGATCGCGCTCGCGAACATAGTCCGCCAGCCCGGAAAAAGGTCCGTGCACAATTGAGAAGCGTGGGTCGTCAATGGTTTTGGCGATAGCGATCGCTTCAGGATCGCGATCGATTGCCAGCAGCCGTCCTTCCGCCCCCAGCTGGGAGAGGATCAGGCGCGAGTGGCCACCGCGACCAAAAGTTCCATCTATGTAGATGCCGTCAGGACGAATGTTCAGGCCGTTTACAGCCTCGTCGAGCAGTACCGTTGTGTGTTTAAAATTTTCCATCATCGTTATAGAGACAAATCCTGCAATCGCTCTGAAAGTGGTTCAGAGCCTGACTGCTCAGCGTCGATATCTTCCTTGACCCGTTGATACCAGGTCGTTTCATCCCACAGCTCAAACTTGTTAAACTGCCCGACCAGCATCACTTCTTTGTTCAGTCCGGCATGGTGCCGTAAAACGGGAGCAATCAATAAGCGCCCCGCGCTATCCATCTGACATTCACTGGCATGTCCCAGCAGTAAACGCTGCACGCGTCGCTCTGCGGGATTCATGCTCGACAGACGCGATAATTTTTGCTCAATAATTTCCCATTCCGGGAGGGGGTAAAGCAGCAGGCAGGCGTGATGGATGTCAATGGTACAGACCATCTGACCGGCAGCATGCTCGACAAGTTGTTCCCGGTAGCGAACAGGCACGGACAACCGACCTTTACTGTCGAGATTAACTAACGTTGCCCCACGGAACATGCCAGTTTCACCTCAAAATCAACCTTTCACCACTTTATCCCACAAATCCCCACCGAGGGAGTTTACGGAGCGGAGGAAAAGCTTGTCAAGCCAGCACTGAGGCTAACGAGTCCGAAACAACCACGATTAATTGTGGAGAACAGGCCCGCACAAAATGTGCTCAACGCGCGCTGCAAATTAACGTCATGAATATTTGCAAAAAAAATAATGAGTCCGCATGAGACGGCGAAAAGCCTAAGTCACGATACGGGCTAAATATAAAGTGTCAGTTTGCGACGCGGGCAGCATTTTAAGCCATATTGTCAATGGTTAACAGCGTCAGTTGCAGGCGGAGCGACGGCAGAAGGGTTGTTGAGAGCAAAAGTGAATTGTCATACTAAAAAAAAGGTCATTAATTCAGCGGCCATGCTGTAGATGTAACAAAACAATACAAAATTAACGCGTCGTTACCTCCTTTTCCCCTAAAAAAATGCGTTTTAAGAATGAAGGGAAATTTAAAAAATAGCGGCCTATAGATTTTAAGGATTAATCCGAGCGTTAATTTACGTTAATACGCCAATGGCTGTCATTTAAAAGGGGGCGCGGACAGGGAAAGGCAGCTTTCGCTGCCTTTAGGTAAAATCAGATGCGGTTTAGCACGCCGCGGCGGTAGAGGTTGCGCCGGATGCGGCTCAGGCCCGGCTTCGGCTTACGCGGCTCGTCGAGGCTGGCCAGTACGATCTCCAGCACGCGCTCCGCCACGTCGCGATGGCGCTGGGCCACGGCCAGCACCGGACACTGCAGGAAGTCCAGCAGCTCATGATCGCCAAAGGTAGCGATGGCTAAATTGGCTGGCAGATGGCCGTCGCGGCGCAGCGTCACATCCATCACCCCCTGTAACAGAGCAAACGAGGTAGTGAACAGCGCCTGCGGCATCGGATTGGTCTCCAGCCACTTGTCGAACAGCTGCGCAGCTGCTTCACGCTCGTAGCTGTTGGCGTAGAGGAAGCTCACCTCGCGCGGATCGTCTTTCCAGGCGGTGCGGAAACCCTGTTCGCGCAGGAAGCTGACGGAAAGCTCCGGCAGCGCCCCCAGATAGAGGACGTTCTCCGCCGGGAAGGTGCGCAGCTCCGCCGCCAGCATCTCGGCATCATCCTGATCGGCACCGACCACGCTGGTAAAGTGTTCCCGGTCTAACGCCCGGTCGAGAGCAACGATAGGGAACGCATCGTTGGCCCAGCGTTGGTAAAAGGGGTGCTCCGGCGGAAGCGACGTCGACACGATAATGGCATCGACCTGACGCTGCAGCAGATGCTCAATACAGCGCATTTCGTTATCCGGCTGGTCTTCCGAACAGGCAATGAGGAGCTGGTAGCCGCGCTGGCGCGCCTGTCGCTCAAGGTAGTTAGCAATGCGGGTATAGCTGGTATTCTCCAGATCGGGAATAACCAGGCCAATCGACCGCGTGCGTCCTGCCCGCAGCCCGGCGGCCACCGCATTCGGATGGTAGTTATGCTCGCGCACAACGGCCATGACTTTTTCAACGGTTTTGTCGCTAACGCGATACTGCTTCGCTTTGCCGTTGATCACATAGCTTGCTGTGGTGCGTGAGACGCCGGCAAGCCGGGCGATTTCATCCAGTTTCACAATTGCCTCTCAAAAAAAAAGGATACTCCATAACCTTTTTAGGAATATAGGTTTAGTTCCATAACATCTAAACGCAGAATAGTCACTGCGGCAACCGCTTTTGCTCAGCCTTCCGGCTGTTTTCGCAAAAAAAAGCCCGACGGGATCCGCCGGGCTGCTCATTTTGCCGTTGCCTTCAACCTAACGCATGATTTTATCGCCGCGCGACAGGCCAACCACCCCAGAGCGGGCAACCTCGACAATTTTCGCCACGTCGCGGATAGAGGCCAGAAACGCATCCAGCTTATCGCTGGTGCCGGCAAGCTGAACCGTGTAGATAGAGGGAGTCACGTCAATGATCTGCCCACGGAAGATCTCCGCGTTACGCTTCACCTCCTCCCGACCATAGCCGCTGGCCTGGATCTTCACTAGCATGATCTCGCGCTCAACGTGTGCCCCCTGCCCCAGCTCGCTGACGCGCAGCACGTCCACTAGCTTATGCAGCTGCTTCTCGATCTGCTCCAGCACCTTGGCATCGCCCACCGTCTGAATGGTCATGCGGGAGAGGGTCGGATCGTCCGTCGGCGCCACGGTCAGGCTCTCAATGTTGTAGCCACGCTGGGAGAAGAGACCAATCACGCGCGACAGCGCACCCGATTCGTTCTCCAGTAATACAGATAATATCCGGCGCATAA
This sequence comes from Pseudescherichia sp., assembly GCF_031987975.1. GTDB lineage: Bacteria > Pseudomonadota > Gammaproteobacteria > Enterobacterales > Enterobacteriaceae > Pseudescherichia. The sequence goes on from NZ_DALZYX010000006.1 coordinate 56,364, forward strand.
TCAGGTTCTCTCCGTTTTGCTTAACCACATCTCATCCATGCCGCCGCCACGGATCTGCATGGGGTACACATGCTCACTGCCGTCAACGGTCACGTCAACAAATACCAGACGGCCATTTTTTACCTGCGCTAAAGCCTCGCTCAGCTGCGCCTCCAGCTCATCAGGGCGGGTGATACGGATACCAACGTGACCGTAGGCTTCGGCCAGACGGGCAAAATCAGGGAGGGATTGCATATAGGACTGTGAGTGGCGGCCGGAGTAGATCATATCCTGCCACTGCTTCACCATCCCCAGATAGCGGTTGTTCAGATTCAGTACCAGCACCGGCAGCTCATACTGTAGCGCCGTTGATAGCTCCTGAATGTTCATCTGGATACTGCCGTCGCCGGTCACGCAGACCACCGTCTCTTCCGGCAGGGCCATTTTCACCCCCAGCGCAGCGGGCAGGCCAAAGCCCATCGTGCCGAGGCCGCCGGAGTTGATCCAGCGCCGTGGCTTATCGAAAGGATAATAGAGGGCGGCAAACATCTGGTGCTGGCCGACGTCAGAGGTCACGTAGGCATCGCCATGAGTCAGACGCCAGATAGCTTCGATCACCGCCTGCGGTTTGATGCTCTCGCTCTGGGTGTCGTACTTCAGGCACTGGCGGGCGCGCCAGCTATCAATTGTCAGCCACCAGTCGCGGATGTCGTCGTGGGGCTGAACGCTCTCTTCCTGGGCCAGCAGCTCCAGCATCAGCTCCAGCACCAGACGGGCATCGCCCACGATAGGCACGTCCGCTGCCACCGTTTTCGAGATGGAGGTGGGGTCGATATCGATGTGCAGCACCGTGGCGTTCGGGCAGTACTTCATCAGATTGTTGGTGGTGCGATCGTCGAAGCGTACACCGACGGCAAAAATCACATCTGAGTGGTGCATCGTCATGTTGGCTTCGTAGGTGCCGTGCATCCCCAGCATCCCGAGCGCCTGACGATGGGTAGCCGGAAACGCGCCTAGCCCCATGAGTGAAGAGACGACCGGCAGGTTTAGCTTCTCGGCCAGCTCGCGCAGCTGCTTATCACAGGCAGCGTTGATCGCCCCGCCCCCCACGTAGACCACCGGCTTCTTCGCGGCGATCAGGGTCTGCAATGCGCGCTTGATCTGTCCCTTATGCCCCTGGGTGGTCGGGTTATAGGAGCGCATGCTCACCGACTCCGGCCAGACGTAGGGCAGCTTATTCGCCGGGTTCATGATGTCTTTGGGTAGATCAACTACCACGGGGCCGGGACGGCCGGTAGAGGCCAGCCAGAAGGCTTTCTTCAGCACGCCAGGAATATCTTCCGCCTGTTTGACCAGGAAGCTATGTTTCACCACCGGGCGGGAGATCCCTACCATGTCGCACTCCTGAAAGGCGTCGTAGCCGATCAGCGAGGTGGCAACCTGCCCGGAGAGCACCACCAGCGGAATAGAGTCCATATAGGCGGTGGCAATACCGGTAATGGCATTGGTTGCGCCAGGCCCGGAGGTGACCAGCACCACGCCCACTTCGCCAGTGGCGCGCGCCAGACCGTCCGCCATATGCACCGCCGCCTGCTCGTGCCGCACCAGCACATGCTCAATGCCGCCCACCGTATGCAGGGCGTCGTAGATATCAAGGACGGCCCCTCCAGGGTAACCAAAGACCTGCTTTACCCCCTGATCGATGAGCGATCGGACGACCATTTCGGCTCCAGACAACATCTCCATGACTTGCCTCCAGGCTTTTATATATTGTCAGCTACCTTAACTGCTGATTACGGGGCAGGCAATTAGCAAACGATTAGCGTTGCAGCGGGTAAAAAGAGGAAGCGGGAGGTGAATAAAAGGTTAGTAGTAGATTCAACTGCGATAAGGAAAGCTAATGATGCTTCATCATTTGAAACGGGCCACGTACAGCAATTCATCCATTTTTCACCTGTCGGCAAAGCTTAGATAAAAATCACATTAGTTTAAAATCTGGCAAATAAACCCTTTTGCAGCATAAACCGGATAGTGGCTATCCGGTTTTACCCCATAGCTTATACGCGGCGGCAAACGTCGATTAAAAGCTCTTCCATCCACTGATGGCCTTTATCGCGACCGGCTGCTTCGTGCCATGATAAAAAGCAGGTGCGGCTATTACGCTTTAACGGCAGCGGCATAATTTGCAGCCCCAGGCTGTCGGCAAATTTTTCGCTTAGCCAACGCGGGGCAATACAGACCAGCTGGGTTTGCGAGACGACGTTCAGCACGCTGACCAACGCCATTCCCTGGTAAGCAATTCGACTCTGTTTGTCTGGCGTGTCATACCACGGCTGGCTAAAAGAGGCGTAGCGCTCAAGAGAAACTACCGCATGCTCTTCATTATAGATATCGGCTTCGGTTAACGGATTATAGATACGCGGATGCTGTTTACTGGCCACCAGCACCATTTCATCGTTAAAAAGCGGCAGGCAGGAGAACTCCGGGCGCTTAAACTCTTCATAGCCAATAACAAACCCAGTTTCCTGATAGCGCAGCTGGTGCTCAATATTTTTATCCAGCGCCGAGCTAAAGACCAAATGAATATTGGGTGCGTCCTTTTCAATACGGTTATAGATAGTTGACGTCAGGTAGGTATCCAGTGGACTGCAGATACAAATATGGAAAATACGCTCGCTTTTAAGCGGGTCAAAACCAGAGCCAGGAAGTTCGTTCTGAATAAGCTGCAGCGCCTGATGAACCGACCCAAATAGCTGATAGGCACGGGCCGTAGGCTTGATGCCACGACCATAGCGGGAGAAGAGATCGTCGTTAAATAGCACCTTCAGACGGGCTACCGCGTTGCTGACCGCCGGCTGCGACATACCGAGATTGCGCGCTGCCCGGGTGATATTCTGCTCCTGCATGACCGCATCGAAAACGGTCAATAAATTAAGATCGACCTGGCGGAGCTTCGACTTCATATCATAAGGCAGCGAAAGATATTCATTTTTGACTTCTGACATTTTTGACTCCACTGTCATACTAAACTCCTTTTGCTGGCAAGCGTAAAACACCTTGAAAAATATGAGTTACCGAGCATATAAATAAGCAAAAGCAGTATCGTATAATTTTAGAAAAAATACAGAGTAATTTTGGATAATATTACGCGAAAAGCGTAATTGACATCGCGTTTCTTTATTGTCCAATGCATACCCTGAACGCTATGGGCGCCATAAAAACATAGACATCATGAATAATCAAAGCGATATATACTTAAAACCAGATTCAGATTTTCTAAAGTCATCTAATTAATTATTGGTAAAATGAATAGGGATTGTACCAGGATTGTAAAAAAACATATAAAAAATATATTATAAAGATATTAAATCCAGCCAAATCAAGCAAATGAACCGCGATATCAACCTGTGACAATATATATGCATTTGTAAATAGAATATGTCTGCCAGAAACCAGTCGAGACAGGCGCCCTCGCAGGAGTGAAAATGTTTCGCCCATTCTGTCCTAAATAGCACAATAATCTACCCCTCCGCTTCCGCTTCCGTCGGTTTTTCTTTCTCCGCTGTTGACATCATCTGCCATATCCAGTACCACTAAAAGCATATCGATTTCATCTGGAGCTGACGCATGATTCGCAACGTTCGTATCGCCGGTCTACTACTACTAAACGCATCCTCTTTGCGCGGTGGACTGGTGGGCGACAAACAGAGTTAAGTCAGCTTCCGGTTAAAACAAAGAACCCGCGCCAATGCGCGGGTTTTTTTATGCTCGTAGCACAAGGCGACTCCCGACAGACAAGGACCTAAACCATGAGCCAGCAGCACGTTACCATTTTCGATACCACCTTACGCGACGGTGAGCAGGCGTTACAGGCAAGCCTGAGTGTAAAAGAGAAACTGCAGATTGCACTGGCGCTTGAGCGTATGGGCGTAGACGTAATGGAGGTAGGCTTCCCGGTCTCTTCCCCGGGCGATTTTGAGTCCGTACAGACCATTGCCCGTCAGGTGAAAAATAGCCGCGTCTGCGCCCTGGCGCGCTGCGTTGAGAAAGATATCGACGTGGCAGCAGAGTCACTGAAGGTCGCTGAGGCTTTCCGTATCCATACCTTTATTGCTACCTCTCCGATGCACATCGCCACCAAGCTGCGCAGCACCCTGGACGAGGTGATCGAGCGCGCGGTTTATATGGTCAAACGTGCGCGTAACTATACTGACGACGTTGAGTTCTCCTGTGAAGATGCAGGCCGTACCCCGATTGCCGATCTGGCCCGAGTGGTAGAGGCAGCGATTAACGCCGGGGCGAAGACCATCAATATTCCTGATACCGTTGGCTACACCATGCCTTTCGAGTTCGCCAATATCATTACCGGCCTGTATGAGCATGTGCCTAACATCGATAAAGCCATCATCTCCGTCCACACCCATGACGATTTAGGCCTCGCCGTCGGCAACGCCATCGCGGCGGTCCATGCCGGGGCGCGCCAGGTTGAGGGTGCGATGAACGGTATTGGCGAGCGCGCCGGTAACTGCTCGCTGGAAGAGGTGATCATGGCGATTAAGGTGCGTAAGGACATCATGAACGTGCAGACCCGCATCAATCACCAGGAGATCTGGCGTACCAGCCAGATGGTCAGCCAGATCTGCAACATGCCGGTGCCCGCGAACAAGGCGATCGTCGGCACCGGCGCGTTTGCCCACTCCTCCGGTATCCATCAGGATGGCGTGCTGAAAAATCGTGAAAACTACGAAATCATGACCCCGGAGTCCATCGGCCTGAACCAGGTACAGCTGAACCTGACCTCCCGCTCCGGTCGTGCAGCCGTGAAGCACCGTATGGATGAGATGGGTTATAAAGAGAGCGACTATAACCTGGATAACCTGTACGACGCCTTCCTGAAGCTGGCGGATAAGAAGGGCCAGGTATTTGATTACGATCTGGAAGCGCTGGCCTTCATCAACAAGCAGCAGGAGGAGCCAGAGCACTTCCGCCTGGACTACTTCAGCGTGCAGTCCGGCTCCAATGCGATGGCCACCGCCTCGGTGAAGCTGGTCTGCGGCGATGAAGTGAAAGCCGAAGCCGCCAACGGCAACGGTCCGGTGGATGCCGTCTATCAGGCGATCAACCGCATCACCGACTACGATATCGAGCTGGTGAAGTACCAGCTGAGTGCGAAGGGCCACGGCAAAGATGCCCTGGGCCAGGTGGATATCGTGGCGAACTATAACGGCCGTCGTTTCCACGGTGTGGGTCTGGCGACCGACATCGTTGAGTCCTCCGCCAAAGCGATGGTGCACGTACTGAACAACATCTGGCGCGCCAATGAAGTCGAAAAAGAGCTGCAGCGTAAAGCAATAAAAGAAAACAACCAGGAAACCGTGTGATGTCTAAAAATTATCATATTGCAGTTTTGCCGGGCGACGGTATTGGCCCGGAAGTGATGGCGCAAGCCCTGAAAGTACTGGAAGCAATTCGTCAGCGTTTCTCCCTGCGCATTTCCACCAGCCACTACGACGTAGGCGGAATTGCCATTGACCGCCACGGCAACCCGCTGCCGCAGGCCACCGTTGCCGGCTGCGAGCAGGCCGATGCGATTCTCTTCGGCTCGGTCGGCGGCCCGAAGTGGGAACATCTGCCCCCGGCGCAGCAGCCGGAGCGCGGCGCGCTGCTGCCGCTGCGTAAGCACTTTAAGCTGTTCAGCAACCTGCGTCCGGCGAAGCTGTATCAGGGGCTGGAAGCCTTCTGCCCGCTGCGGGCGGATATCGCCGCCAACGGTTTTGATATTCTCTGCGTCCGCGAGCTGACCGGTGGGATCTATTTCGGCCAGCCGAAGGGCCGGGAAGGCAGCGGTCAGCATGAAAAAGCGTTTGATACCGAGGTCTATCATCGCTTCGAGATCGAGCGCATCGCCCGCATCGCCTTTGAGTCCGCGCGCAAGCGCCGGAATAAAGTGACCTCTATCGATAAGGCCAACGTGCTGCAAACCTCGCTGCTGTGGCGCGAGATCGTTAACGAGATCGCCAAAGAGTACCCGGACGTTGAGCTGGCGCATATGTACATCGACAACGCCACCATGCAGCTGATTAAGGATCCGTCCCAGTTTGACGTCCTGCTCTGCTCCAACCTGTTTGGCGACATCCTCTCCGACGAATGCGCGATGATCACCGGCTCGATGGGCATGTTGCCCTCCGCCAGCCTTAACGAGCAGGGCTTTGGCCTGTATGAGCCAGCAGGCGGCTCCGCTCCGGACATCGCCGGGAAAAACATTGCTAACCCGATTGCCCAGATCCTCTCCCTGGCGCTGCTGCTGCGCTACAGCCTGAACGCCAACGATGCGGCGGATGCGATTGAAGCCGCGATTAACCGCGCGCTGGAAGAGGGTGTGCGCACCGGTGACCTGGCCCGCGGCGGCGCGGCGGTCAGTACTGATGAGATGGGCGACATTATTGCCCGCTACGTAGCGGAAGGGGTGTAATCATGGCCAAGAGTTTGTATGAGAAGTTGTTTGACGCCCACGTGGTCTATGAAGCGCCGAACGAGACCCCACTGCTCTATATCGATCGTCACCTGGTGCATGAGGTGACCTCTCCGCAGGCGTTTGACGGCCTGCGGGCGCACCATCGCCCGGTGCGCCAGCCGGGTAAGACCTTCGCCACCATGGATCACAACGTCTCGACCCAGACGAAAGATATCAACGCCTCGGGTGAGATGGCACGTATTCAGATGCAGGAGCTGATCAAGAACTGCAACGAGTTTGGCGTGGAGCTGTACGATCTGAACCACCCTTACCAGGGCATCGTCCACGTGATGGGACCGGAGCAAGGCATCACCCTGCCGGGGATGACCATCGTCTGCGGCGACTCCCACACGGCCACCCACGGCGCATTCGGCGCGCTGGCGTTCGGGATTGGTACCTCCGAAGTTGAGCACGTGCTGGCAACCCAGACCCTGAAGCAGGGCCGCGCCAAGACCATGAAAATTGAGGTGCAGGGCCACGCCGCAGCGGGCATCACCGCAAAAGATATCGTACTGGCGATCATCGGCAAGACCGGCAGCGCGGGCGGTACCGGCCACGTCGTCGAGTTCTGCGGCGAAGCCATTCAGGCGTTGAGCATGGAGGGTCGGATGACCCTGTGCAATATGGCCATCGAGATGGGCGCTAAGGCGGGCATCGTCGCCCCTGACGAGACCACTTTTAACTACGTCAAAGGCCGCCTGCACGCGCCGAAAGGCAAAGATTTCGATGACGCAGTGGCCTACTGGAAGACGCTGAAGTCTGACGAGGGCGCGACCTTTGATACCGTCGTCACATTGCAGGCGGCAGAGATCGCCCCGCAGATCACCTGGGGAACTAACCCAGGCCAGGTGATCGCCGTGGGCGAGAACATTCCCGATCCGGCCTCGTTTGCCGATCCGGTTGAGCGCGCCAGCGCGGAGAAGGCGCTGGCCTATATGGGCCTGAAGCCGGGCATCCCGCTGACCGACGTGAGCATCGACAAGGTATTTATCGGCTCCTGCACCAACTCGCGCATTGAAGACCTGCGCGCGGCGGCAGAGATTGCCAAAGGACGTAAGGTTGCACCGGGCGTTCAGGCGCTGGTGGTTCCTGGCTCTGGCCCGGTGAAAGCCCAGGCGGAAGCGGAAGGTCTGGATAAAATCTTTATCGAGGCGGGCTTTGAGTGGCGTCTGCCGGGCTGCTCCATGTGCCTGGCGATGAACAACGATCGCCTGAATCCAGGCGAGCGCTGCGCCTCTACCAGTAACCGTAACTTTGAAGGCCGCCAGGGGCGCGGGGGACGTACCCACCTGGTCAGCCCGGCCATGGCCGCCGCCGCCGCCGTTACCGGCCACTTCGCTGACATTCGCAGCATCAAATAAGGAGACCATCATGGCAGAGAAATTTACCCAGCATACCGGCCTGGTGGTCCCTCTGGATGCCGCTAACGTCGATACCGATGCGATCATTCCCAAGCAGTTTTTACAGAAGGTCACGCGTACCGGCTTCGGCGCGCATCTGTTCAACGACTGGCGTTTCCTCGACGACAAAGGCGAGCAGCCGAACCCGGAGTTCGTGCTGAATTTTCCGCAGTATAAAGGCGCCTCTATCCTGCTGGCGCGGGAAAACTTTGGCTGCGGCTCCTCACGTGAGCACGCGCCGTGGGCGCTGACCGACTACGGCTTTAAGGTGGTGATCGCCCCAAGCTTTGCCGATATCTTCTACGGCAACAGCTTTAACAATCAGCTGCTGCCGGTCACGCTGAGCGATAGCGAGGTGGATGAGCTGTTTAACCTGGTGCAGAGCCATCCGGGCATCACTTTCGTGGTAGACCTGGAGGCACAGAAGGTGATCGCCGGGGAGAAATCCTACAGCTTCAATATCGACGCGTTCCGCCGCCACTGCATGTTAAACGGTCTGGACAGCATCGGCCTGACGTTGCAGCACGAAGAGGCTATCTCCGCCTATGAACAGCGGCAGCCCGCCTTTATGAGCTAACTGATACCGGTTTTAAACACCATTAACGGCGAGGAGCGATCCTCGCCGTTTTTTTATGCGTTGAATTTGTTAGCGTTATTAAATTAGTTAATGGTCATTATAAAATAGTGTTGACGCGCATAGCCAATCGCGCCTATCATTTATCTATCGATCGTTAACTAATTAACGACCCCAGACAAAATCAAGCTTAAGGATTACCATCATGAAATCGATTAAAACTCTTGTTGCTGCCGTTGCTCTCTCCACCCTCTCATTTGGTGCGTTTGCCCAGAGCGTAACCGCCAGCGGTACCACCATTGACGATGCTGAAGCGAAAATTGCCGCTCAGGCCCAGCAGGCCGGTGCCTCTTCCTATAAAATCACCGAAGCCAACGTCAATAACAACGTGCATATGACGGCTGAGCTGTATAAATAATAGTGCTGTATTGCCCGGCGGCGCACTGCTTGCCGGGCCTAAACATCCCTCACCCGCATTGTCAGCCCCAGCGTCAGCAGTGAAATCCCCGCAATAACCCAGTAGACCGCCCCGTGGCCATAGCTTTGCGCCAGCGCCCCCTGAATCACCCCCGCCAGAATCACCCCTGTAGAGATACTGTTGGTAAACAGCGTGGTGGCCGAACCCGCCCGCCCAGGCATCAGATCCTGAAACCAGAGCATGCCGATCCCGGCAACTATCCCGATAAACACCGCGTTGAAGAGCTGAAGCAGCAGCAGCGCATGTTCGCTATGGAAGAAGAGCAGGCCAATGTAGAACAGCACCCCCGCCGCGACCGCCAGGGACATCATCCGCCGTTTACCAAAGCGTTTAACGTAGTAACCAGCAAGGATCATCGCCGGGATCTCCAGCCCGGCGGCGGTACCCATCAGGATCCCTGCCAGCCGGTCGGGCAGGCCGAGATCCCCGCTGATCCACAGCGGCATATCGATGATGTACATGGTGTTGCAGGTCCACATCAGCGTGGAGGCGATAAACAGCTTGCGCACGTTACCATCGCGCCAGCCGCTGACCTGCGTTACCGCCACGTCCGCAGGCTGCTCCACCCGCGCCACCGACGGCAAAATCAGCGCAATCAGCGCGAAGCTGATGATAAAGATCCCGGCGGCGATGGAGAACATGGCGGTAAAACCGTAGTTTAGCGCCAGCATAAAGGCCAGCGGCGGGCCGATGACCCACGCCAGCGAGAGCTGGGCGCGCATCACCGAGCTGAACATCACCACCTCGCGGGCCGAGCTGTCGGCATACTCCCGGGCGAGGGCAAAGAGCTGCGGCATAGCGGTGTTGGCCAGCGAAGCCAGCAGCACGCCGCAGGTGATCAAGGTCAGGTAGTGACGGTTAAAGGCGAACAGCAGCGCATTGCCCACCGCCATCACACAGCAAAACATGATCAGCTTGCGGCGATCGCCCTGGCTGTCGGATCGTTTCGCCAGCCACAGGCTGACAAGGATCCCGGCGATGGCGTTGACAGTGTAGAACAGCCCCACCCAGAACGGCTCGGCTCCCACCTCGCGGCTGAGAAAGAGGCTGAGCGTCGGCGCCTGCAGCGCCCCGGCAATCCCCATCATAAACGCGACGATCATAAACGCGGCGTAGACCCCGTTCAGCCGCCTCCCCATTGTCATCAGCCAGAGCATAGGCATCCTTTTAGCGTGTGAGAAAAGAAAAAAGCCAGCAGAATCATAGCTGCTGGCGTGGCGATAAGCACCAATACTCAGTCACACAGATGAAAGCAGTTGGGCACCGCTTTCATCTGCAAGGATTATTGGCTTAATATAGGGAAAAATAAATTGCTGAGTTTTCGCCGGGAGTTCCCCTTTTATGTCCTCTGGTCGTCTGCAACAACAGTTTATCCGCCTGTGGCAGTGCTGTAGCGGCGCATCCCGGGAGACAACGCTTAGCGAGCTGGCGGAGCAGCTAAGCTGTTCCCGCCGCCATATGCGGACCCTGCTCAACGCCATGCAGCAGCGTGGCTGGCTGACGTGGGAAGCGGAAGCTGGTCGCGGTAAACGCTCGCGCCTCACCTTTCTCTATACCGGCCTGGCGCTCCAGCAGCAGCGAGCAGAGGATCTGCTGGATCAGGATCGCATCGATCAGCTGGTGCAGCTGGTAGGCGATAAAAGCGCCGTCCGGCAGATGCTGGTTTCACACCTTGGCAGAAGCTTTCGTCAGGGTCGGCATATTCTGCGCGTGCTCTACTATCGGCCGCTGCGTAACCTGCTGCCCGGCACGGCGCTGCGCCGTTCGGAAACCCACATTGCCCGCCAGATCTTTAGCGCACTGACGCGAATAAATGAGGAAAATGGGGAACTGGAGCCGGATATCGCCCATCACTGGAAGTGTCTCTCTCCCCTGCACTGGCGTTTTTATCTGCGTCCCGGCATTCATTTTCACCACGGTCGCGAGCTGGAGATGAGCGACGTCATCACTTCCCTGCAGCGGGTTAACGCCCTGCCGCTCTACTCGCATATCACAGAGATCGTCTCCCCTACCCCCTGGACACTGGATATTCACCTCTCCCAGCCCGACAGCTGGCTGCCGTGGCTGCTGGGTCACGTGCAGTCGATGATCCTGCCTCGGGAGTGGCCGACCATGGAGAACTTTGCCAGCCTGCCGGTGGGCACCGGCCCATACGCGGTAACGCTCAATAACAGCAACCAGCTGAAGATCCACGCCTTTGATGACTACTTTGGCTTCCGGGCGCTGATCGATGAGGTGAACGTCTGGGTGCTGCCCGACGTTAATGACGATCTGAGCGCGGGCCTGACGCTGGAGGGACCCGGTGGGGAGGAGAAAGCAGTTGAGAGCCGCCTCGAGGAGGGGTGCTACTACCTGCTGTTTGACGCCCGCACTCGTCGCGGCGCCAGCCAGCAGGTGCGGGAGTGGGTGAGCCAGATCCTCTCCCCGGCGAGCCTGCTTTTTCACGCCGAGGAGCACCACCAGCGCTACTGGTTTCCGGCCTACGGCCTGCTGCCGCGCTGGCATCATACCCGGCCGGGTGGCAGCGAAAAGCCAGCCGGGCTGGAGTCGCTGACCCTGACTTACTACCGGGAACACATTGAACATCGGGTGCTGGCCCAGACCATGAGCGCCCTGCTGGCGGCGCATCAGGTGACGCTGCATATTCAGGAGGTGGACTACGAGGAGTGGCACAGCGGCGATGCGGTGAGCGATATCTGGCTCAACAGCGCTAACTTTACCCTGCCGCTGGATTTCTCCCTCTTTACCCACCTCTATGAGGTGCCGCTGTTGCAGAAGTGTATTCCCCGTGACTGGCAGGCGGATGCCACCCAGTGGCGAGCGGGTGAGATGAACCTGGCCGCCTGGTGTCAGCAGCTGCTGGCGGGCAAGGCGATTGTGCCGCTGATCCACCACTGGCTGATGATCCAGGGACAGCGCAGCATGCGCGGCCTGCGGATGAACACCCTGGGCTGGTTTGATTTTAAATCGGCGTGGTTTGCCCCGCCGGACCCATAAGGCTTTCGGATTTCTTACATAATCATTACAATAAGGCCGTGCTCAACGGGGTGCTGCGCGATGCGTGTGCTGAGAAAATACCCGTCGAACCTGATCCGGATAACGCCGGCGAAGGGATTTGAGGCTACCGCTCAAAATCCTTTGCCACTCTCTTTCTATTGAGGTGCAAAGTGTTAAAAAAATGTCTGCCGCTGCTGCTGCTTGTGGCCGCCCCCGTTTTTGCCGCCCCGGCTGCTAATAAACCCGTTCTCACCGTCTACACCTACGACTCCTTCGCCGCCGACTGGGGGCCAGGTCCTGCGGTGAAAAAAGCCTTTGAGGCCGACTGCAACTGCGAGCTGAAGATGGTGGCGCTGGAGGATGGCGTCTCGCTGCTCAACCGTCTGCGCATGGAAGGCAAAAACAGCAAGGCCGACGTGGTACTGGGTCTCGACAATAACCTGCTGGAGGCGGCCAGCCAGACCAAACTGTTTGCAAAAAGCGGCGTGGCAGCCGATGCCGTTAACGTCCCCGGCGGCTGGAAAAACGATACATTTGTCCCCTTCGACTACGGCTACTTTGCCTTTGTCTATGACAAGAACAAGCTAAAAAACCCGCCGAAGAGCCTGAAGGAGCTGGTGGAGAGCGACCAGAAGTGGCGAGTGATCTATCAGGATCCGCGCACCAGCACCCCAGGGCTGGGCCTGCTGCTGTGGATGCAAAAAGTCTACGGAGATAAAACGCCTGAAGCGTGGCAGAAGCTGGCGGCGAAAACCGTCACCGTCACCAAAGGCTGGAGCGAAGCCTACGGCCTGTTCCTGAAGGGCGAGAGCGATCTGGTCCTGAGCTATACCACCTCCCCGGCCTATCACCTGATCGAAGAGAAAAAGGATAACTACGCGGCGGCGGACTTCAGCGAAGGCCACTATCTACAGGTAGAGGTCGCCGCCCGCACCGCAGCCAGCAAACAGCCTGAGCTGGCGGAGAAGTTCCTCCAGTTTATGGTCAGCCCGGCGTTCCAGAACGCCATCCCGACCGGCAACTGGATGTACCCGGTGAGCAACGTAACGCTGCCCGCTGGCTTTGACCAGCTGACGAAGCCGAAAACCACCCTGGAGTTTACCCCGCAGCAGGTCTTCTCCCAACGCGCTGAGTGGATTAATACGTGGCTTCGCGCGACCAGCCGCTAGTTCCCGGCTGGCTGCTGCCCGGCGCGACCGCTGCCACCCTGCTGGTGGCGGTGGCGCTGGCGGCGTTTGTTGCCCTCTGGCTCAACGCGCCGACCACCGACGTCTCGGCGCTGTGGCACGATAGCTACCTGCGTCACGTCATTGCTTTCTCTTTTATACAGGCATTTCTCTCTGCTCTGCTCTCGGTGGTGCCTGCCATCTTTCTGGCCCGCGCCCTCTATCGCCGTCGCTTTCCCGGACGGCTGATGCTGCTCCGCCTCTGCGCCATGACCCTGATCCTACCGGTGCTGGTGGCGGTTTTTGGCATCCTGACCGTCTACGGGCGTCAGGGCTGGCTGGCGTCGCTGTGTGATGCCCTCGGCCTGCCGTGGCTCTTCTCACCCTACGGGCTGAGCGGCATCCTGCTGGCGCACATCTTTTTTAACCTGCCGATGGCGACCCGCCTGCTGCTCCAGGCCCTGGAGCAGATCCCCGGCGAGCAGCGCCAGCTCGCCGCCCAGCTGGGAATGCGCGGTTTTGCCTTCTTCCGCTTTGTAGAGTGGCCGTGGCTGCGGCGGCAGATCCCACCGGTGGCGGCGCTGATCTTTATGCTCTGCTTCGCCAGCTTCGCCACTGTCCTGTCGCTGGGCGGCGGTCCCAAAGCTACCACTATCGAGCTGGCGATCTATCAGGCCCTGAGCTTCGACTACGATCCTGGCCGCGCCGCGCTGCTGGGGCTATTACAGATGATCTGCTGCCTGGGGCTGGTGCTGCTTAGCCAGCGCCTGAGCAAGGCCATTCCGGTGGGTAGCAATCAGATCCAGGGCTGGCGCGATCCCGAAGACAGCTGGCGCGCCCGGCTGGGCGACGGCCTGCTGATCGGCCTGGCGCTGCTGCTGCTGCTCCCGCCTCTGCTGGCGGTGATCGTCGAGGGCGTTAACCGTAACCTGCCTGCGGTGCTGGCCCAGCCGGTGCTGTGGCAGGCGGTGTGGACCTCCCTGCGCATTGCCGTGCTGGCCGGGCTGCTCTGCGTGATCCTGACCATGATGCTGCTCTGGAGCAGCCGCGAGCTGCGGGCGCGCGGACAGCCGCGCCGGGGTCAGGCGCTGGAACTCAGTGGGATGCTGATCCTCGCCATGCCCGGCATCGTGCTGGCAACCGGCTTCTTTCTGCTGCTCAACAACTCTGTCGGCCTGCCCACCTCGGCGGATGGGATAGTGATCTTTACCAATGCCCTGATGGCCATTCCCTATGCCCAGAAGGTGCTCGATAACCCGATGCGGGACATCACCGCCCGCTACAGCCTGCTGTGCGAGTCGTTGGGCATGCGCGGCTTTTCACGCCTGCGGGTGGTGGAGCTGCGCGCGCTGCGGCGACCGCTGGCCCAGGCGCTGGCCTTCGCCTGCGTGCTCTCAATCGGCGACTTCGGGGTAGTGGCGCTGTTTGGTAACGAAGAGTTCCGTACGCTGCCCTTCTATCTCTATCAGCAGATTGGCTCCTACCGCAGCCAGGACGGCGCGGTGACGGCGCTGATCCTGCTGGCGCTCTGTTTTGTTCTCTTTACCGTTATTGAAAAACTTCCGGGCCGCCATGCTAAAACTCACTGATGTCACCTGGCTCTACCAGCATCTGCCGATGCGCTTTACTCTCGCCGTCGAGGCGGGCGAACAGATTGCCGTGCTGGGACCCAGCGGCGCGGGGAAGAGCACCCTGCTCAACCTAATCGCCGGTTTTATCCAGCCGGTGAGCGGCACGATCGTGATTGGCGAGCGGGAGCATACCGCTACGCCGCCGTCGCGCCGTCCGGTATCAATGCTGTTTCAGGAGAATAACCTCTTTACCCACCTGACGGTGCGGCAGAACATCGGCCTCGGCCTGCATCCCGGCCTGAAGCTCAATGCTGAACAGCAGCAGAAGCTGGAGGAGATTGCCGCCCAGATGGGGCTGGAAACGCTGCTCGACAGGCTGCCGGACCAGCTCTCCGGTGGGCAGCGGCAGCGGGTGGCGCTGGCGCGCTGTCTGGTGCGGGAGCAGCCCATCCTGCTGCTGGACGAGCCGTTTTCGGCGCTCGATCCGGCCCTGCGTCAGGAGATGCTGGCCCTGGTGCAGAGCGTTTGCCAGCGGCAAAACATCACTCTGCTGATGGTCTCCCACAGCATTGAGGATGCCGCGCGCATCGCCAGCCGGGCGCTGGTGGTGGCCGAGGGGCGCATCGCGTGGGACGGCGCAACCGCCGATCTGGTCAGCGGTCGCGCCCCGGTTTCTACACTGCTGGGAATTGAACCTCAGTGACCGCTGATGACCTTACCGAGGATCGTTAAATAGGTAGGCATCAGCGGATGACGGGCCACTGCCACGCAGGCAACTACCGCCACGCCGAGCAGCAGCGGAGCAACCCACAGCAGCCGTCCGCGCGGCAGGTATTTTGTCAGCCGATCGCTGCCGGACTTGCCGCTGCGCCACAGTCGCCAGCAGAGCCACACCGCTATCCAGAGCAGCAGCGCTGCACCCAGCAGAAGCCACTTAAACGCCCCGCTCTGCTCATCGGCAGGAATATCAATCGCCGCCCCGGCGAGAATGCCCGGTAGAAAGTAGAACGGCGGCCAGAGCAGGCAGCCAATAATGTTGGGCAGGATAAATTTGCTGACGGGAAGATCGAGCATTCCGGCAACCATTGGCACCAGCGGGCGGGTTGGCCCAACAAAGCGGCCGACCAGGATAGTAAACATGCTGTGCTGGTGCAGAGCATGCTCGGTTTTATCCAGCAGCGCCTTGTTCTTTTTCATAAATGACCAGCGGTGCAGCGGCTTCTTAAAGCGCCAGCCGAGCCAGAAGGAGATCCAGTCCCCCAGCAGGCAGCCGACAATCCCCGCCAGCCATGCATACCAGAAGTTCACCTCGCCGCTGCCGATCAGCGCGCCCAGTCCGGCCATCATCACCGTACCCGGCAGGATCAGGCCCACCAGCGCTAGAGACTCCAGAAAAGCAACCAGCGCAATAGCGATAAGCGTGTAGGTAGCTGATTGGGTAATAAAATGTTCCAGAAATGCCTGCATACGCTGTCCGTTTTAGTGACGAAGCAGGGATTCTCCTGAGCCGGTAGCGCCTCGTCAAGCCTGCAATTGTCCGATTAGTTTACTGTCTGTATCAGACCTCGGCGGCGGCATTTCGTTTCTTTACGTTATTCACACCCGGCGCGGAACTCGCTCGGGCTGGCTCCGGTACATTTTTTGAACACCCGGGAGAAGTAGAGCTGATCCTCAAAGCCGACGTTGCGCCCGACGCTGGCGATGGGCATCCGCGTGGTGCTGAGCAGCAGCTTGGCCTGGCTGATGCGCTGATCCTCCCGCCAGCTGAGCACGCTGACCCCCAGCTGCTGGCGGAAAAGGTGCGACAGCCGCGACGGCGACAGGCAGACGTGCTGCGCCACACCGGCAATATCGAAGTGGTTATCCGCCAGGTGATCGCTGATGTATTGGCAGGCGTCGCGCACCCGGTTATCCAGCGGCGGATGCAGTGATTCGTTGATGGCATCCATCCGTCGCAGCAGCACCTGCTCCAGCAGGTTGATCGCCAGCAGCTCGCTGTAGCGACCGCCGCGCTGTCCTGCGCTAATGATCTGGGCAAACAGCTCGCTAAAGCTGGACTGATGGACATCGTCAGGGCGGAAATAGCCGGTCTGACCAAAAAGGGTCGGCCAGGTTAGCCACTCATGCCAGTAGGCACGCGGGCGGAAGTAGACCCACTGGTGATACCACTCCCGCGCCTCCGGATGGCGGCCATAGTGGTGAACCTCACCGGGCGGGAAAAGCAGGATATCACCGGGGCGGCAGACAAACTGCCGACCGTTGTTATTGACCACCCCCTCGCCGCGTACCGTCAGGTTAAGGATATAGCCCTTCATTCCCAGCGGGCGATCGATAAAAAAGTCGAGGTAGCCGTCGGCCTCAATGGGCGTCAGTCCGGCGACCAGGTGGGCATTAAACGAGTAGCCCGGCAGCAGAGGATCGTTTTGCAATTCAGCCATAAACAGCGCGCTCCAGGTGGTGGTCAAGGAAACCATTTGTCCATATTGGGTTTTATTTCATCACTCTGCTGCTCTACTCAATCCGCGATAAAAACCGCAGCGTGACAACCCCGCCAGATAAAAGCACTTTCCCCGTTTTGTCTAATCTACACCGATAAAAAGGGGTAACAAAAGTGTCTATAAACCCGGCAGAAATGTCCACATTGAATATTTGCAGTGAGTCACACTTTCCGCTGGAACAGCATTTTTATCCATAAGATTAGCGGATCCTGCCTGACGCTTTTTAGCCCCTGTCTCTAATGTTTCTCCATACGGTTATTTTGGATGGAGTAAGACGATGGCAATTGCAATTGGCCTCGATTTTGGCAGCGATTCGGTACGTGCCCTGGCAGTAGACTGCGAGCACGGCACAGAGATCGCCGCCAGCGTGGAGTGGTATCCCCGTTGGCAGGAGGGGCGTTATTGCGACGCTCCGCGCAACCAGTTTCGCCATCACCCCCGCGACTATATCGAGTCGATGGAGGCGGCAATCAAAAGCGTGCTGGCCCAGCTAAGCCCTGACCAGCGCGAACAGGTGAGCGGCATCGGCGTGGATAGCACCGGCTCGACGCCAGCCCCCATTGATGCCGAAGGGCGCGTGCTGGCGCTGCGCCCGGAGTTTGCCGACAACCCCAACGCCATGTTCGTGCTCTGGAAAGATCACACGGCGGTAGAGGAAGCCGAGGCCATCACCCGCCTCTGCCACCAGCCGGGCAAAACCGACTACTCACGCTATATCGGCGGGATCTACTCCAGCGAGTGGTTCTGGGCCAAGATCCTGCACGTTACCCGCCAGGATGCTGCCGTCGCTCAGGCTGCCACCTCGTGGATTGAGCTGTGCGACTGGGTTCCTGCCCTGCTCTCCAACACCGTCCGCCCACAGGATATTCGTCGTGGGCGTTGCAGCGCCGGACACAAATCCCTCTGGCACGAAAGCTGGGGCGGCCTGCCACCAGCCAGCTTCTTTGACGAGCTGGATCCCATCATCAATCGGCATCTGGCCTGGCCGATGTTTACCGAGACGTATACCGCCGATCTGCCGGTGGGCAATTTAAGTCCAGAGTGGGCGCAGCGTCTGGGCCTGTCGGAAAACGTGGTGATTGCCGGGGGCGCATTCGACTGCCATATGGGCGCAGTGGGCGCAGGGGCGCAGCCGAACACGCTGGTGAAGGTGATCGGCACCTCAACCTGCGACATTCTGATTGCCGATAAGCCCAGCGTCGGCGAGCGTGCGGTGAAAGGCATCTGCGGCCAGGTTGACGGCAGCGTGGTTCCGGACTTTATCGGCCTTGAGGCCGGGCAGTCGGCCTTCGGCGATATCTACGCCTGGTTTGGCCGCATCCTCGGCTGGCCGCTTGAGCAGCTTGCCCTCCAGCATCCGGAGCTGAAAACCCAGATTCAGGCGAGCCAGAAGCAGCTGCTGCCCGCCCTGACCCAGGCCTGGGCGGATAATCCTTCTCTTGATCACCTCCCGGTGATCCTTGACTGGTTCAACGGTCGCCGCACCCCCAACGCTAACCAGCGTCTGAAAGGGGTGATTACCGACCTCAACCTTGCCACCGACGCGCCGCTGCTATTTGGCGGGCTGATTGCTGCCACCGCCTTCGGCGCACGCGCCATCATGGAGTGCTTTACCGACCAGGGGATCGCGGTCAACAACGTGATGGCCCTCGGCGGTATCGCCCGTAAAAATCGGGTGATCATGCAGGCCTGCTGCGATGTGCTCAACCGTCCGCTGCAGATTGTTGCCTCCGATCAGTGCTGCGCCCTGGGTGCGGCGATCTTCGCCGCCATCGCCGCAGGGGATCATCCGGATATCCCGACCGCCCAGCGCCACATGGCCAGCGCCGTCGAAAACACGCTCCAGCCTGCTCCCGCTCAGGCGCAACGCTTTGAACAGCTCTATCGCCGCTACCAGCACTGGGCGGCCAGCGCCGAACAACACTATCTCCCTTCAGCCGCGCCAGCGTCGCAGGCCGCTCTGACCCATTAAGGACACGATAATGACTATTTTTGATAACTACGAAGTATGGTTTGTGATTGGCAGCCAGCATCTCTATGGCCCGGAAACCCTGCGCCAGGTCACGCAGCACGCTGAGCAGGTGGTCAACGCCCTGAACGGCGAAGCTAAACTGCCCTGCAAGCTGGTACTGAAGCCGCTCGGCACCTCCCCGGATGAGATCACCGCTATCTGCCGCGACGCCAACTACGACGACAGGTGTGCGGGCCTGGTGGTGTGGCTGCACACCTTCTCCCCGGCCAAAATGTGGATCAACGGCCTGACCATCCTCAACAAACCGCTGTTGCAGTTCCATACCCAGTTCAACGCTTCCCTGCCGTGGGACAGCATCGACATGGACTTTATGAACCTGAACCAGACCGCGCACGGCGGCCGCGAGTTCGGCTTTATCGGCGCGCGGATGCGCCAGCAGCACAGCGTGGTGACCGGCCACTGGCAGGATCAAAAGGCCCAGCAGCGTATCGGGGCGTGGATGCGCCACGCGGTCTCGAAACAGGATACCCGCCATCTGAAAGTGTGCCGCTTCGGCGACAACATGCGTGAAGTCGCAGTAACCGACGGCGATAAAGTGGCAGCGCAGATCAAGTTCGGCTTCTCGGTCAACACTTGGGCGGTGGGCGATCTGGTGCAGGTGGTTAACGACATCAGCGAAGGCGACGTCAGCGCGCTGGTGGACGAGTATGAGAGCAGCTACCGCCTGACCGCTGCCGCGCAGGTTAACGGTGACAAACGCCAGAACGTGATTGACGCGGCGCGCATTGAGCTGGGGATGAAACGCTTCCTCGAGCAGGGTGGATTCCACGCCTTCACCACCACCTTTGAAGATCTGCACGGCCTGAAACAGCTCCCGGGCCTCGCCGTGCAGCGCCTGATGCAGCAGGGCTACGGCTTTGCGGGCGAAGGCGACTGGAAAACCGCCGCCCTGCTTCGCATCATGAAGGTGATGGCAACCGGTCTGCAGGGCGGCACCTCCTTTATGGAGGACTACACCTACCACTTTGAGGACGGTAACGATCTGGTGCTCGGCTCCCATATGCTGGAAGTGTGTCCGACCATCGCCCTGGATGAAAAACCGATCCTCGACGTGCAGTACCTCGGCATCGGCGGCAAAGCCGATCCGGCCCGCCTGATCTTCTCTACCAAAACCGGCCCGGCGATCAACGCCAGCCTGATCGATCTTGGGGATCGTTTCCGCCTGCTGGTGAACTGCGTGGATTCCGTCGAGACTCCGCACCAGCTGCCGAAGCTGCCGGTGGCTAACGCCCTGTGGAAAGCCCAGCCGGATCTGGCCACCGCCTCCGAGGCGTGGATCGTTGCCGGGGGCGCGCACCACACCGTCTTCAGCCACGCGCTGGATCTCAGCGATATGCGCCAGTTCGCCGAGCTGCACGACATCGAGCTGGCGGTGATCGATAACGACACCCGTCTGCCGGCATTCAAAGATGCGCTGCGCTGGAACGAAGTCTATTACGGCTCTAAACGTTAAGTCCGTAACGCCCGGCAGAGTGCCTGCCGGGCCTACGTGGAGATAGCTATGCTTGAAGATCTCAAACGCCAGGTGCTGGAAGCCAACCTGGCCCTGCCGAAACATAATCTTGTCACCCTCACCTGGGGCAACGTCAGCGCCGTCGATCGCGAGCGCGGTGTGTTCGTCATTAAGCCCTCTGGCGTCGACTACAGCGTCATGACGGCAGAGGATATGGTGGTGGTGAGCATTGAAACCGGCGAGGTGGTTGAGGGCACGAAAAAACCCTCCTCCGACACCCCGACCCATCGCCTGCTCTACCAGGCTTTCCCCACCATCGGCGGCATTGTGCATACCCACTCGCGCCACGCTACCATCTGGGCGCAGGCGGGACAGTCTATTCCGGCTACCGGTACTACCCATGCCGACTACTTCTACGGCCCTATCCCCTGCACCCGCAAAATGACCGATGCCGAAATTAACGGCGAGTATGAGTGGGAGACCGGTGAGGTGATCGTCGAAACCTTTAAAAATCAAGGCATCGACGCTGCTCAGATGCCCGGCGTGCTGGTGCACTCCCACGGTCCCTTTGCCTGGGGTAAAAATGCTGAAGACGCGGTGCATAACGCCATCGTGCTGGAGGAGGTCGCCTACATGGGCATCTTCTGCCGCCAGCTCACCCCGGATCTGCCCGCGATGCAGCAGACGCTGCTGGATAAACACTACCTGCGCAAGCACGGGGCGAAGGCCTATTACGGCCAGTAAGACTGTATAAAAACCCAGCTAAAACAGTGAAACCAGGCTATAATAACGCCTGGTTTTATTTTATGAGAAGACGGCGTGGCGCAGGCGCAAGAAGGCTTTTTACTGACCCGGCACTGGCGGGATACCCCTCAGGGCACCGAGATCGAATTCTGGCTGGCAACCGACAGCGGCCCGCTGCGCGTGGTGCTACCCGTGCAGGAGTCGGTAGCGTTTATCCCCTCGGTGCAGGTACCCCTGGCGCAGCGCATCCTGGCGGGCGAAAGCCACTACCGCCTGACGCCGCTGGAGCTAAAAGATTTCAGCCGCCAGCCGGTGCACGGTCTCTACTGCCGTGCCCATCGTCAGCTGATGCGCTATGAGAAGCTGCTC
The DNA here is from genome assembly GCF_031987975.1 of Pseudescherichia sp. Lineage (GTDB taxonomy): Bacteria > Pseudomonadota > Gammaproteobacteria > Enterobacterales > Enterobacteriaceae > Pseudescherichia. The sequence goes on from NZ_DALZYX010000006.1 coordinate 78,139, forward strand.
CGAGAGGGCGGCGTAACCCTTTACGAAGCGGACGTCCGCCCGCCGGAGCGTTTTCTGATGGAGCGCTTCATCACCGCCCCGGTGTGGGTCAGCGGTGAATCACGCGACGGCGCGCTGGTGAATGCCCGCCTGAAGCCCAGCCCGCACTACCGCCCGCCGCTGAAGTGGGTCTCGCTGGATATCGAAACCACCCGCCACGGCGAGCTGTACTGCATCGGCCTCGAGGGGTGCGGCCAGCGCACGGTCTATATGCTCGGTCCGGAAAACGGCGACGCCTCGGGTCTTGATTTCCATCTGGAGTACGTTGCCAGCCGTCGGCAGCTGCTGGAGAAACTCAACGCCTGGTTTGCCGCCCACGATCCGGACGTGCTGATCGGCTGGAACGTGGTGCAGTTCGATCTCCGCGTGTTACAGAAGCATGCCGAGCGCTACGGTATTCCGCTGCGGCTGGGGCGCGGTAACAGCGAGCTTGAGTGGCGCGAGCACGGCTTCAAGAACGGTGTCTTCTTTGCTCAGATGGCGGGTCGGCTGATTATTGACGGCATTGATGCCCTGAAGTCCGCCTTCTGGAACTTCCAGTCATTCTCTCTCGAAGCGGTAGCCCGGGAGCTGCTCGGGGAAGGCAAGTCGATCGATAACCCGTGGGACCGAATGGACGAGATCGAGCGGCGCTTTAACGAAGATAAACCCGCCCTCGCCACCTACAACCTGAAAGACTGCGAGCTGGTGACGCGCATCTTCCATAAGACGGCGATCATGCCTTTCCTGCTTGAGCGCGCCTCGGTCAACGGTCTGCCTGCCGATCGCCACGGCGGGTCGGTGGCTGCCTTCAGCCATCTCTATTTTCCGCGCATGCACCGCGCGGGCTACGTGGCCCCCAATCTCGGCGACGTGCCGCCGCAGGCCAGCCCCGGCGGCTACGTGATGGACTCCACCCCCGGCCTGTATGATTCGGTGCTGGTGCTGGACTATAAGAGCCTCTACCCGTCGATCATCCGCACCTTTCTGATCGATCCGGTGGGGCTGATTGAGGGCATGGCGCAGCCGGACGAAGCCCACAGCAGCGAAGGTTTTCTGGGCGCGTGGTTCTCCCGCGAGAAGCACTGCCTGCCGGAGATCGTCGGCCAGATCTGGCACGGCCGCGACGAGGCCAAACGCCAGGGCAACAAGCCGCTCTCCCAGGCACTGAAGATCATCATGAACGCCTTTTACGGCGTGCTGGGCACCAGCGCCTGCCGCTTCTTCGATCCCCGGCTGGCGTCGTCGATCACCATGCGTGGGCATGAGATCATGCGTCAGACCAAAACGCTAATTGAGTCTCAGGGCTACGAGGTGATCTACGGTGACACGGACTCCACCTTCGTCTGGCTGAAGCACGCCCATAGCGAAGAGGAGGCCGCGCGCATCGGCCAGGCGCTGGTGGAGCTGGTCAACGACTGGTGGCGGGATCATCTCGCCAGCAAAGGCTTAACCAGCGCCCTGGAGCTGGAGTTTGAAACGCACTTCTGCCGTTTTCTGATGCCGACCATTCGCGGAGCGGATACCGGCAGCAAGAAGCGCTACGCCGGACTAATTCAGGAGGGCGACAGCCAGCGTATGGTCTTCAAAGGGCTGGAGACGGTGCGCACCGACTGGACGCCGCTGGCGCAGACGTTCCAGCAGGCGCTCTACCTGCGCATTTTCCGCCGCGAGCCGTATCAGGACTACATCCGCGAAACCATTGCCCAGCTGATGGCGGGCGAGCTGGATAGCCAGCTGGTCTATCGCAAGCGCCTGCGTCGCCCCCTGGCGGAGTACCAGCGCAACGTGCCGCCGCACGTGCGGGCGGCGAGGCTGGCGGATGAGCAGAACCAGAAGCGCGGCCGGGCATTGCAGTACCAGAAGCGCGGCACCATCAAGTACGTCTGGACCACCCACGGCCCCGAGCCGGTGGACTACCAGCAGTCGCCGCTGGACTACGATCACTACCTGACTCGCCAGCTACAGCCGGTGGCGGAGGGCATCCTGCCGTTTATGGGCGATGACTTTGCTACACTGGTCACGGGGCAGATGGGACTCTTTTAGCGCGGTTTGAATGATGACGAAGACGTGACGAACGCGTTGCCATCCAGTACCATAGCGCCCTTTCCAATCCTGGCCCCAATTTTTGACGCGCTGTCACTCCATGACGGTGGTCTAACTATTGCCTGCAATTTGAGATATAGAGCCGAATAACTATGCCTTTTACACTTGGTCAACGCTGGATCAGCGATACAGAAAGCGAACTCGGACTGGGAACCGTTGTGGCGATGGATGCGCGTACCGTTACGCTGCTCTTCTCCTCAACCGGAGAGAACCGTCTTTACTCCCGCAGTGATTCCCCCGTTACCCGCGTAATGTTTAATCCAGGCGATACGGTGACCAGCCACGAAGGCTGGCAGCTCACCATTGATGACGTAAAAGAGCAAAACGGTCTGCTGACCTATACCGGCACGCGTCTGGATACCGGCGAAACCGACGTGGCGCTGCGTGAAGTGCTGCTCGATAGCAAGCTGGTGTTCAGCAAGCCGCAGGACCGCCTGTTCGCCGGGCAGATCGACCGCATGGATCGCTTCTCCCTGCGCTACCGCGCGCGTAAATACCAGAGCGAGCAGTACCGGATGCCGTGGAGCGGCCTGCGCGGCCAGCGCACCAGCCTGATCCCGCATCAGCTGCACATTGCCCATGACGTGGGCCGTCGCCACGCGCCACGCGTGCTGCTGGCGGATGAGGTTGGCTTAGGTAAAACCATCGAAGCGGGGATGATCCTGCACCAGCAGCTGCTGGCCGGCGCGGCAGAGCGCGTGCTGATCGTGGTGCCGGAAACGCTGCAACACCAGTGGCTGGTGGAGATGCTGCGCCGCTTCAACCTGCGCTTCGCGCTGTTTGACGATGAGCGCTACGCGGAAGCCCAGCACGAGGCTGATAACCCATTTGAGACCGAACAGCTGGTGATCTGCTCCCTGGACTTCGTGCGCCGCAGCAAGCAGCGCCTGGAGCACCTGTGCGACGCCGAGTGGGATATGCTGGTGGTCGATGAAGCGCACCACCTGGTGTGGAGCGAAGAGGCACCGAGCCGCGAATATCTGGCGATTGAACAGCTGGCCGAGCGCGTGCCGGGCGTGCTGCTGCTGACCGCTACGCCGGAGCAGCTGGGTCTGGAGAGCCACTTCGCCCGTCTGCGCCTGCTGGATCCGAACCGTTTTCATGATTTCGAGCAGTTTGTTGAAGAGCAGCAGAACTACCGTCCGGTGGCCGATGCCGTTGCCATGCTGCTGGCGGGCAAGCATCTGAGCGACAGCGAGCTGAACACCCTGAGCGAGCTGATTGGCGAGCAGGATATTGAACCGCTGCTGCAAACCGCTAACAGCGATCGCGACGGCGCAGAGGCGGCGCGCCAGGAGCTGGTCTCTATGTTGATGGATCGCCACGGCACCAGCCGCGTCCTGTTCCGTAACACCCGTAACGGCGTGAAGGGCTTCCCGAAACGCGAGCTGCACACCATCAAGCTGCCGCTGCCGACCCAGTACCAGACCGCTATCAAGGTCTCCGGCATCATGGGCGCACGTAAAAGCGCAGAAGAGCGCGCTCGCGATATGCTCTACCCGGAACAGATCTACCAGGAGTTCGAGGGCGACACCGGCACCTGGTGGAACTTCGACCCGCGCGTGGAGTGGCTGATGGGCTACCTGACCAGCCACCGCTCGCAGAAGGTATTGGTGATCTGCGCTAAGGCCACCACCGCGCTCCAGCTGGAGCAGGTGCTGCGCGAGCGCGAAGGCATCCGTGCTGCCGTGTTCCACGAAGGCATGTCCATTGTTGAACGCGACCGTGCCGCCGCCTGGTTTGGCGAAGAGGACAGCGGTGCGCAGGTGCTGCTCTGCTCAGAGATTGGCTCCGAAGGGCGTAACTTCCAGTTCGCCAGCAACCTGGTGATGTTCGATCTGCCGTTTAACCCGGATCTACTGGAGCAGCGTATTGGCCGTCTGGATCGTATCGGCCAGGCGCATGACATCCAGATCCACGTCCCCTATCTGGAAAAAACCGCCCAGTCGGTGCTGGTGCGCTGGTTCCACGAAGGCCTCGACGCCTTTGAGCACACCTGCCCTACCGGCCGCACTATCTACGACCAGGTGCACAGCGATCTGATTGGCTACCTCGCCGCGCCGGAAGAGACCGAAGGCTTCGATGAGCTGATCAAAACCTGCCGCGAGCAACACGAGGCGCTGAAAGCCCAGCTGGAGCAGGGCCGCGATCGCCTGCTGGAGATCCACTCCAACGGCGGTGAAAAAGCCCAGGCGCTGGCAGAGAGCATCGAAGAGCAGGATGACGATACCGGACTGATCGCCTTTGCCATGAACCTGTTTGATATCGTGGGCGTTAACCAGGACGATCGCGGTGAGAACATGATTGTGCTGACCCCATCCGATCATATGCTGGTCCCCGACTTCCCAGGCCTGCCGGAAGATGGTTGCACCATCACCTTTGAGCGCGATCTGGCCCTGTCGCGGGAAGATGCCCAGTTCGTCACCTGGGAGCACCCGCTGATCCGCAACGGTCTGGATCTGATCCTCTCCGGCGATACCGGCAGCAGCACCATCTCCCTGCTGAAAAACAAGGCGCTGCCGGTGGGCACCCTGCTCCTTGAGCTGATCTACGTCGTCGAGGCGCAGGCACCGAAGCAGCTTCAGCTCAACCGCTTCCTGCCTGCCACGCCGGTGCGTATGCTGCTGGATAAAAACGGCAACAACCTTGCCGCCCAGGTGGAGTTTGAGACCTTCAACCGCCAGCTGAGCGCGGTTAACCGCCATACCGGAAGCAAGCTGGTGAACGCGGTGCAGCAGGACGTGCATGCGATCCTGCAGCTGGGTGAAGCACAGATCGAGAGCGCGGCGAAAGCGCTGATCGAGGCCGCGCGTCAGGAGGCAGACGAACGCCTCTCTGCGGAGCTGTCGCGTCTTGAAGCGCTGAAGGCGGTGAACCCTAACATCCGTGATGATGAGCTGGCCGCCATTGAGAGCAACCGTCAGCAGGTGCTCGATAGCCTCGCTCAGGCGGGCTGGCGTCTCGATGCTCTGCGTCTTATTGTGGTCACGCACCAGTAACAGGAACCCGTTATGTTGATGGAGCCATACAATCCGCCGCAGTCGCCCTGGCTGGTCATTCTGTACCAGGACGAGCATATTATGGTGGTTAACAAGCCGAGCGGCCTGCTCTCCGTGCCGGGACGGCTGGATGAGCATAAAGACAGCGTGATGACGCGCATCCAGCGCGACTATCCGCTGGCGGAGTCGGTGCATCGTCTGGATATGGCCACCAGCGGCGTGATTGTAGTGGCCCTGACTAAAGCCGCGGAGCGGGAGCTAAAGCGCCAGTTCCGCGAGCGCGAGCCGAAGAAGCAGTACGTGGCCCGCGTGTGGGGACATCCTGAGAAGGCGGAGGGGCTGATCGATCTGCCGCTGATCTGCGACTGGCCTAACCGCCCGAAGCAGATGGTGTGCCATGAGACCGGTAAGGCGGCGCAGACCGAGTATACGGTACTGGAGTACGCGGCGGATAACACCGCCCGCGTGCAGCTGAAGCCGATTACCGGGCGCTCGCACCAGCTACGCGTGCATATGCTGGCGTTAGGCCACCCGATCCTCGGCGACCGCTTCTATGCCACGCCCGAGGCGCTGGCCATGGCGTCACGGCTGCAACTGCACGCCGAAATGTTAACCATTACCCACCCAGAGTATGGCACCAGCATGACCTTTAAAGCGCCCGCTGATTTCTAGCAGGCGCGAGCCGGAAGGCGGGCGTTACTTCAGCCCGCTCACCAGCGTCTTACGGCTCTCTTCCAGGGAGACAACGCGGCTGCATACCGCCTTGCCGAACTGCTCGAAGTCCGCTTCCTGATTTTTCCACTCGCTCTGAATCGCGGTTTGCAGGCCACCAAGGCTGCCCATCACGCTCTGTAACGGATTACCACCGCCCTTCAGCACCGCCTGAGCACCCATCTCGTTGATGCTGTCCTGCAGGATGCCGCCCATCGCCTGGTTCACCAGCTGCTGACCATTGGCGCGGACCTCATCAATCGCCTTATAGTGAAAAGCGAGGCCGTCGCTGCGATGCTCCAGAATGCGGTTCATCTGCTCTTTCAGCTGCGCGTCGAGCTTGGTTAAGCGCCCGCGCATGTTGCTGCTCTGGCCCACTTCCTGAGCGATGATCTTATCCAGCGCCACGCGGCCTTTTTCGACGCGGCTACGGGCACCCTCGTCGATCCACGGCAGCGCGCTGCGCAGATCGTCCTGATAGTCTTTCGCCTGCTCGCGCTGGGCCGCGCTGAGGCTGTACTGCTTGCCGTTAAACATGACGTTACCGTCAGGGGTCATCACCAGATTGCCGTTCTCGCCCACCACCTGCACGGTCTGCGGGGTTAAGATCACGTCGTCACGCGGCGTCACGCTACATTTGTATTCTGCCTGGGCGGTAAAGGCGGTCACCGTCAGTGCCGCAGCCAGCAGCGCTTTGCGCATCATAAAAACTCCTGTCCTGTAGAGACAAAATGGGCCGGCAATCGCCAGCCCCGATAGTGACTTAGTCCCACCAGACGTCAAAAAGTTCGCTAATGCGCACATCTTCAAAGTTGCGGCCTTCCAGCCACTTACGCACGGTAGCCTGATGCTCTTCGGTGCACTTGCCAATCTCCTGCTTGCAGATCAGCCCTTCCCAGACCAGGTAGCCGCTGCCGTCAAACGCCAGCTTGTTTGGCTCAATCACCTCATTGATGAAGGCATCAACCGTCTGGTCGATCTGCTCCTCAGAGGTGCCCTCCGGGAAACGCCAGGCGACGGAGAAACCCAGCTCCTGGAACTCATCGATATGTAACTTCTTACGCAGACGACGGCTACGGTTCGTTGCCATTATTTTACCCTCTCGAACATTAAGTCCCATACGCCGTGGCCAAGACGATGACCACGTTGTTCAAATTTGGTTACCGGGCGCGTCTCCGGGCGCGGTACATAGTCGCCGCTCTCAGAGCGGTTTTTATATCCGTCGATAGCGGACATCACTTCCAGCATGTGCTCGGCATAGGCTTCCCAGTCAGTGGCCATATGGAATACGCCGCCCAGCTTCAGCTTGCCTTTTACCAGTTCGGCAAACGGCGTCTGCACGATACGGCGTTTATTATGGCGCGCTTTATGCCACGGGTCAGGGAAAAAGAGCTGCACCATGTTTAGCGAGTTGTCCGGGATCATCTTATGCAGCACTTCCACCGCGTCGTGACACATCACGCGTAGGTTCTCCACGTCCTCTTCATGGGCCGTGGCGAGGCACGCCCCCACGCCCGGAGAGTGAACCTCAATACCAAGGAAGTTCTGCTCCGGCCTGGCTTTCGCCATCGCCACCAGCGAGGCACCCATACCAAAACCAATCTCCAGGGTCACCGGCGCATCGCGGCCAAACAGTGCGGTGAAATCCAGCGGCTGCTCGCTAAACTCAACGCCCATCACCGGCCAAAAGTTATCCAGCGCGTGCTGCTGCCCCTTGGTCAGACGGCCCTGGCGGCGGACGAAGCTGCGAATACGGCGCAGCGGGCGACCGTTTTCATCAAATTCGGGTGAAATGACGTCGTTGTTCATAGGTGTTTAGTCTGCTTGTGAGAGTGTTCGGGAAACGGGCATTATCCAAAGTTAATAGCCGGATGCAAGCACCGGAAAGTTCCGGTTTACAGCCCGATGCCGCTGTGCTGCAATCTGGCCCCTTAATCATGCAATTCGGAACTCCTGCTTTGACCATGCACGCGTCTCAGTTTTCAGCCCAGGTGCTGGAGTGGTACGACAAATTCGGGCGCAAAACCCTGCCCTGGCAAATTGAAAAAACGCCCTACAAAGTATGGCTCTCTGAGGTGATGTTGCAACAAACGCAGGTGGCGACGGTTATCCCCTACTTTGAGCGCTTTATGGCGCGTTTCCCGACGGTGACCGATCTGGCCCGCGCGCCCATCGACGAGGTGCTGCATCTGTGGACCGGGCTGGGCTACTACGCCCGGGCGCGCAACCTGCACAAGGCCGCGCAGCAGGTCGCTGAACAGCACGGCGGCGTTTTCCCCCAGACCTTTGATGAGGTTGCCGCTCTGCCGGGCGTCGGACGCTCCACGGCGGGGGCGGTGCTCTCCCTTGCGCTCGGCAAACACTTTCCTATTCTTGATGGTAACGTGAAGCGCGTGCTGGCCCGCTGCTACGCCGTTGACGGCTGGCCGGGCCGCAAAGAGGTGGAGAAGCGCCTGTGGGAGATCAGCGAGAACGTGACGCCTGCCAAAGGCGTGGCGCAGTTCAACCAGGCGATGATGGATCTGGGCGCAACGGTCTGCACCCGCTCGAAGCCGAAGTGTACGCTCTGCCCGCTGAACAGTGGCTGTATCGCTTATGCCAACGGAAGCTGGGCGCAGTATCCGGGTAAAAAGCCGAAGCAGACGCTGCCGGAGCGCACCGGTTTTCTGCTGCTGATGCAGCATGGCGAGACGGTCTGGCTTGACCGCCGTCCGCCGAGCGGCCTGTGGGGTGGCCTCTACTGCTTCCCGCAGTTTAGCGATGAAGCGGCCCTGCGTGACTGGCTGGCGCAACGGCAGATTCAGGCCGATACTCTTACCGAGCTGAACGGATTTCGCCATACATTCAGCCATTTCCATCTGGATATTGTGCCGATGTGGCTTCCCGTGTCCTCCTTCACGTCATGCATGGATGAGGGAACAGGTCTCTGGTATAACTTAGCCCAGCCGCCGTCGGTGGGCCTGGCCGCGCCGGTAGAGCGCCTGTTACAACAATTACGCGCGGGCGCACCCGTTTAGCGCCGCGACATCACGAGGAACGACCATGAGCAGAACCATTTTTTGTACCTTCCTGGGCCGCGAAGCGGAAGGCCAGGATTTCCAGCTCTATCCGGGCGATCTGGGCAAGCGGATCTACAACGAGATCTCCAAAGAAGCCTGGTCCCAGTGGCAGCAGAAGCAGACCATGCTCATCAATGAGAAGAAGCTCAATATGATGAACGTGGAGCACCGCAAGCTGCTGGAAGAGGAGATGGTCAACTTCCTGTTTGAAGGGAAGGATGTTCACATCGAAGGCTATAAGCCACAAGATTAAGGGCCTCGGCCCTTTTTTTGGAAAGAATAACGACCTAACACAACATACATCCGGGAATGATGAAAAAATATTTAGCGCTAGCACTTATTGCGCCGTTGCTTATCTCGTGTTCCAGCTCCAATAAAAAGGGCGATAGCTATAACGAAGCCTGGGTAAAGGACACCAACGGTTTTGATATCCTGATGGGTCAGTTTGCCCATAACATCGAAAACATCTGGGGATTTAACGAAGTCCTGATTGCCGGGCCGAAGGACTACGTTAAGTATACCGACCAGTACCAGACCCGTAGCCACATCAACTTTGATGCCGGTACTATCACCATCGAGACCATTGCCGGTACCGAGCCAGCGGCACACCTGCGCCAGGCAATTATCAAAACCCTGCTGATGGGCGACGATCCCGGCTCTATCGATCTCTACTCCGACGTGGATGATATCCAGATCTCTAAGCAACCGTTCCTCTATGGTCAGGTGGTGGATAACAACGGCGAGGCGATCCGCTGGCAGTGGCGCGCCGAGAAATATGCCGACTATCTGCTGCAAAACCAGATGAAGAGCCGCACCAACGGCCTGAAGATCATCTACAGCGTGACCATCAACCTGGTGGCGAACCACCTCGATAAGCGTGCGCATAAGTACGTGGGCATGGTGCGCCAGTCGGCGCGTAAGTATGGCGTGGACGAATCGCTAATCCTGGCGATTATGCAGACCGAATCCTCGTTTAACCCCTACGCGGTCAGCCGCTCTGATGCGCTGGGCCTGATGCAGGTGGTGCAGCACAGTGCCGGTAAGGATGTATTCCGGGCGCAGGGACGTTCCGGGATGCCGGATCGCGGCTTCCTGTTCGATCCCGCCAGCAATATCGATACCGGCACCGCCTATCTGGCGATGCTGAACAATATCTACCTCTCCGGCATCAGTAACCCAACCTCACGCCGCTATGCGGTGATCACCGCCTATAACGGTGGTGCGGGCAGCGTGCTGCGGGTCTTCTCTAACGATAAAGTGCAGGCGGCGAACATCATTAACAGCATGTCACCGGGCGATGTCTATGAGACGCTCACCACCCGCCACCCGTCGGCAGAGTCACGCCGCTACCTCTACAAGGTCAATACGGCGCAGAAGGGGTATCGCGGGGGGAGGATTTAAACGAAACCGGGCCATGCCCGGTTACGCTTTTAACACGTACCCATACAAACGCTTAATCCCATCGGGGTCGGTTTCACTGTAGACCCCCTGCAGCTCCGGAGAGAAGCCCGGCAGCAGGTTGACCCCCTCCTCTAGCGCCAGGAAATAGCGCTGCACTGCCCCACCCCAGATCTCACCCGGTACCACGCAGAGCACGCCCGGCGGATAGGGCAGCGCGCCTTCGGCGGCAATACGTCCCTCCGCCTCGCTGATGCGCACCAGCTCCACGTTGCCGCGAATAAACTCGCTGTTGGCATCCTGCGGATTCATCGCCACCGGCGGCAGGCTCTGCTGGCGGAACATCGCCTTCTGCAGATCCTTCACGCCAAAGCTGACGTAGAGATCGTGCATCTCCTGGCACAGCTCGCGCAGGGTGTAGTCGCGGTAGCGCACCGGATACTTATTAAAAATGGTCGGCAGCACGTCGGCCAGCGGCGTATCGTCCTCAATATGCTGCTCAAACTGCGCCAGCATCGCTACCAGCTGCTTGAGCTTCTCCTCGCTCTCGGCAGGGGTCAGCAGGAAGAGGATCGAGTTGAGATCGCACTTCTCCGGCACGATGCCGTTCTCACGCAGGTAGTGGGCCAGAATAGTGGCCGGGATACCAAACTCGCTGTACGCACCGGTTTCGGCATCGATGCCTGGCGTGGTCAGCAGCAGCTTGCAGGGATCGACAAAGTACTGGTCGCGGGCATAGCCTTCAAAGCCATGCCACGCCGCGCCCGGCTCAAAGCTGAAGAAGCGGCGCTCGCTGGCAATAGCGTGGGTGGGGTGATCCTGCCATGGACGCCCGGCCACCACCGGTGGCACAAAGGGTTTGATCATCTTGCAGTTGGCGATAATCGCCTTGCGCGCCTCAATACCCACCGCCACGCACTCGGCCCACAGACGACGGCCGCTCTCCCCTTCATGAATTTTGGCGTTAACGTCGAGGGCGGCGAACAGCGGATAGAACGGGCTGGTGGAAGCGTGGAGCATAAAGGCGTTGTTCAGCCGCTTGTGCGGGCAGAAGCGCGCCTGGCCGCGCAGGTGGTTATCTTTTTTGTGGATCTGCGAGGTCTGGGAGAAACCGGCCTGCTGCTTGTGCACCGACTGGGTAACAAAGATCCCTGGATCGTTCTCGTTAAGATCGAGCAACAGCGGCGAACAGTCCGCCATCATCGGAATAAACTGCTCGTAGCCCACCCATGCGGAGTCAAATAGGACGTAGTCACATAATGCGCCGATCTTATCGATCACCTGGCGGGCGTTGTAGATCGTGCCGTCATAGGTGCCGAGCTGAATCACCGCCAGGCGGAACGGACGCGGGGCGTCGGCTTTTTCCGGAGCCACGGCGCGGATCTGCTCCCGCAGGTACGTCTCATCAAAACAGTGGGCATCGATTCCACCAATAAAGCCAAACGGGTTGCGGGCCGCCTCCAGGTAGACCGGTGTGGCCCCCGCCTGAATAAGCGCCCCGTGGTGGTTCGACTTGTGGTTGTTGCGATCGAACAGCACCAGATCGCCGCGCGTGAGCAGTGCGTTAGTCACCACCTTGTTGGCCGCCGAGGTGCCGTTGAGCACGAAGTAGGTTTTATCGGCGTTAAACACTTTGGCGGCAAATTTCTGCGCATGCTTGGCGGAGCCTTCGTGGATCAGCAGATCCCCCAGCTTGACGTCGGCGTTGCACATATCGGCACGAAAAACGTTCTCGCCAAAGAAATCGAAGAACTGGCGACCCGCCGGGTGTTTTTTGAAGAACGCACCATGCTGATGGCCCGGACAGGCGAAGGTGCTGTTATCCATCGCCACGTACTGGCTCAGCGTGTCGAAAAACGGCGGCAGCAGGTTCTCTTCATAGCGGCAGGCGGCAGCTTCCAGCTCCAGCATCGCCTGCTCTTTGCCGTTAATCACCGCGTCGACGCCTGCGGGCGTATCTGCCCCTTCATCGGCAAACATAAATACCGGCAGGTTAAAGCCCGTGCGCTTGAGCAGCGCGAGGATGCCGCTCTGGCTCTCCGCCCGCGTAATGACGACTGCCGCCACATCGGTAAAGTCCGTGTTGTCCAGCGTCACCACTTCCCGGTGCGTGGAAAGCGCAGAGACCAGCTCGCGGCCGGCGGCAATTTTCATTGTTTTCATAAGCTATGGGTAACCGTTAGCCTCACCATACGGTGAGAAAAATAGGGATTGGGAACGTAGAGGTTAAGGATCGCATAAGTATGCGATGGCTCCGGCGAGCAAATTGATGTGTCATCTGGCAGCCCCCGTATTAAGCACACCGAATTTAAAGAAGCGTAACAAGGAGAAATTTCGCGCAATCATGTCACTTTTAATCTGCCCATGCAACCTACAATCGGTGCTTAAAATCTGCCGTTTTTCGGCATACTATGCAGCTATATAAATTGAGATTGCAGGAGAAACAGCGTGCTAACCGGACCCTTTATAAATGCCGCCGCCGTGCTGATTGGCGGGACGATTGGCGCAGTGCTAAGCCAGCGGCTGCCGGAGCGTGTGCGCACCTCTATGCCCGCTATCTTTGGCCTCTGCTCGCTGGGCATTGGTATTCTGCTGGTGATGAAGTGCGTTAATCTGCCGGTGATGGTTTTAGCCACGCTCCTCGGCACGCTGATTGGCGAAATATGCTACGTCGAGCGCGGGATTGGCGGCGCGGTTAACGGCCTGCGTCGGCTGGTGCAGCGCGGCGGCAAGCAGGATGCTCCTGCTGCCCATGAGACCTTTATCCAGAGCCTGGTGGCGATCATCATCCTGTTCTGCGCCAGCGGCACCGGGATCTTCGGCGCGATGCGTGAAGGCATGACCGGCGATGCCAGCATCCTGATCGCCAAAGCTTTTCTCGATTTCTTTACCGCCGTGATTTTTGCCACCTCACTGGGGATAGCGGTAGCGGCGATCTCGATACCGATGCTGCTTATTCAGCTCAGTCTGGGGGCGTGCGCCACGCTGGTAATGCCTTTGACTACGCCAGCGATGATGGGGGATTTCAGCGCCGTCGGTGGCGTCCTGCTGCTGGCAACCGGGCTGCGGATCTGCGGCATCAAGATGTTTGCCGTTGCCAATATGCTGCCTGCGCTGATTATCGCTATGCCGCTTTCCGCCGCCTGGACCGCATTTTTTGCCTGAAAACGGGTGCAGAAACGGCAAAGTGGTGATAGATTGTGCAGTCTGCAACGATTTAGATAAATTTCGTTGACGACACGAGGCGAATCGGTTTTAATGCGCCCCGTTGCCCGGATAGCTCAGTCGGTAGAGCAGGGGATTGAAAATCCCCGTGTCCTTGGTTCGATTCCGAGTCCGGGCACCACTATTCATAAGGCCTCGCTGCAAAGCGGGGCTTTTTCCTTTTCTGGCTACGGTAGATTTCTGGTCGTTGCAACACGTTATTTGTTTGCTGGATTTCTCGCCATTTTCGCTGATATTCGTTACTTTTAGACACCTCAACATCCTCTGATGTACCTTTTCCTAACCTCACTGCTACGGTCTTTCTACGGTCCTTTACGGTTCCTTTCTCTCAGATCATTCATAAATACGGGGAAAACGGGGGGATTATCATTTCTCCTTAATCCGCTGGTCTTAACGTGATTTTGTCGCGGGGAATAGGGTGGGGAAATCCCCAATAGCAAGCGGGGAAACCAGGCAGCATACACCCTCCACCATTCACATGGGGATTTTCACCAGTCCGTCCACCTGCAACAAGCTCTTCTTGCCCTTTCACTTCTTACCGTTTTCAGAATCCCCCGTCCTCCACGCCATCATAAAATGGTTTATCCGTAGTACTACTTGAGCTAAACGTATTGGACTGTTAAAGCTGAGTGTCCGCTGTCGAGGGATATGCGGGCATTACTAGCAGCATTCTGAGTGAAACAACGGGGAGCATGTCACGCTTCCCAACCCGTTATTTCAGCGTGCCAAACTGTTTGTTCTTCAGTGCATATAGTCGGTCGAATTCAGCATAGGGCTCTCCCGTTTCAGCTGCGTGCCGGATTTTAGCGTCCAGAAGGTCGGGCAAAGGGATCCCATGACTCAGTGAGTGGTAAAGATCATAACCACTGACACAGATAACACGCTTCCCTTTACCAAAAGCCGTCAGACCTTCAGGCGTAAACCCCATCCAGCTGATAAAAACGCCGCGTGTCCAGGTTGCCTTAGTACTGAGCTTTCCTTCAAATACATGGAGATCGGCAGCCGACGTTCTTTTCTGATGCCACTTTGCCTCCATCAGGTAAAATTCATCATTCAGTCGGAAACTTCCGTCAATTTGTTCGCCTGTATTTCGGAAAGACGAACGGGGAGCGAGCTTAAAGATACTGAACAGTTCAGCAAGCCAGGCTTCAAACCGAAAACCACGTGGATGTGGCGGCAGAGATTTCATCTCGTTCATTTCAGCGATAAGTGAGGGCCAGTCAACGCCATGCCATACCTGGACAGGCTTTACGCCTTTGGCTTCATCGGTGTCAGCGTTTTCTAAGCGGGAAATCAGTGCAAGATAGTCATTACGGCTTTGTTCAGCCTGTTCAGGCATGGATTCCGTTTTATACTGCCAGAGAGCGCCAAGAACCCGCAGAGCGGTCTCACGATCTGCCTGTTTCAGCAAACATCTAACTCGTTTGGCCTTTGACGTCCCCTCTTCCTGATAACGTTCATCATCAATATCAATGTTTAGTTCTTCATCAAAAAAAGCAGACAAGGTGCGGTTAGAGAAATCCAGTATCCAGCCAGGATCGCTCTCAAACACGAGATTAAACAGCCTCAAATCCTGCATTTTTAGTTTCACGCCTACCTCCTTTTTTTCACAGTATAACGGTATGAAAGTGGAGGAGGAAATGAGTCAGCACCTGTACACCAGCACTAGCGTGTTCCGCTATTGGCAGAACGCGGCAAACTAACTGAGCAGAAGGTCCACTATGAGCGAACAGCGGACATTAAAGACATCGCAGTATATTAATCATCGCGTAGCAGGTAAAAGTGATGGTATTTGACTGGTGATTAAGTTAAAAAGATTACTTAGGGAATCCTGATTCTCTAAAGAATATCAACCTTAGCCATAGGTAGATTCTTATGTTAAAGGCTGTATTATTTTGCTTACTCTGAAGGGAGTTGTTAAGGAGCTTTAAATTGCCTAGGTATATTTCTTTAAATAAAAATATTTCAAGTACCATGAAAAGCAGTGATACCGTTTATCTTATCTTCTCAACTTGGAATGACTATTCTTATCGGACTCTGTTCAATTTAGAATATGTTGATGAGCATCGAACTGTTCATCAAATCGGTCAGATTAAAATAGGATTTAAAGGGCAGAATGAGGAAGTTACTACATTCGAGAAAATGCAAACTCAATTTGCACGATTAAAAAACAACTTCTTCAGCCTTGCAGAAAGTCCGGAATTTTATCAGAAACTTTATGCTTGCGGTAAAGAGTTAAGCTATGAAATATTGCAGGATTTGAATTGTGTTGTCGTTAGTGATAAGGCTATGAATTGTGCAAGGGAAGAGGCAGTATTTAAAAAATCTCTTCTAAGAGATGTAAATATTAACACTGTATATGGCCAATTTAAAAGGTTAGTTAATGGTTTAGGTCAATTAACTGAGTTTGACTTTAGGTTTTTAAGAGTTAATCATAGGTTTTCAGATTTATACCTTGATTTTAACGTGGTTCCATATTCACTGCCTCCAACTAACATACACACAATAATTGGGAGGAACGGGTTAGGTAAAACTACTTTGTTAAATGAAATGGTTAATTCAATAATGAAACCTAATGCTGCTCGCAATGCTTATTTTGAGGATATCTATGACGGTAGGATAACAAATAAATATTTTAGCGCGGTCATTTCCATATCGTTTAGCGCATTTGACTCATTCACTCCTATTAGTGATCAAACTGATCCAACTTTAGGTACTTGCTATTACTATATAGGTTTAAAAAAACCTGGCTCTGTAGATTTAGCCCATCCTATCGAAGACATTAATGCACTTCACGAAAAATGCGCGAAGTCTGTTTATAATTGTTGCTCCGAGGATTCAAAAAAAGAATTATGGTTAGATGCTATAAGTGATTTGGAGTCCGACACTAATTTCCGTGACCTCAATCTTAAAGATCTCCCATACTTTGGTGCGCAAGAGATTGTAGATGAATGCAAAAGACGACTAAAGAGTATGAGTTCGGGGCATGCAATTATATTCATGACAATCAGTAATCTAATTGAGAAACTACAAGATAAGACACTCATATTATTTGATGAGCCAGAGAGTCATCTGCACCCACCGCTTCTTTCAGCATTCATACGTGCACTAAGCAATCTTTTATTTAAGCGAAATGGAATTGCTATCATAGCTACTCATTCGCCAGTGGTCCTGCAAGAGGTTCCAAAAAAATGCTGCTGGGTATTAACACGATTCGGCGAAGTAACAAATTTTTCAAGACCTTCAATTGAAACATTTGCAGAAAATGTAGGTATTTTAACAAAAGAGGTCTTTAAATTAGAAATGGAGAACTCTGGTTTTCATAAGTTGTTAAAAACCAAAGTTGATGAGGGTTTAGGCTTCGATGAAATCATGAGGGAATTCAAGAATAAAATAGGTTTCGAAGGTCAGGCTATTTTAATGAGTATGATTATGCTTAGAGATAAAGGTATTAAAATGGATGCTCCCAAAGGTGATAATCATGAATAAAGTTAATTTCCCTGCATTGCATTGTGATGATGTATATGCGACATGTTTGTTATCGGTTGGGCCTCGAAGCTTAGATTACAAGATTAAATTAAATAGAATCTCAGAGATTGTGGCTACTTCTTGGCAAAAGTTTGATGATCGTTGTACACCAAAAAACCTTCATTTATTCCCCCCTTGCCATCCCAGGAATAAAGAGCAGGTTATCACAGAAAATGTCACTAAAGATGATTTAATGAATCTGTATACACGTCATATGCTAAAGTTAGGCAGTGAATCCAGGAAAATATACGATAAATTAAGAGCCGCTTCAAATGGTGTATGTCCACTTTGTGGAATCCACGGCGTTGCAACCTTAGATCACTATTTGCCTAAAGCCCGTTATCCTTTGTTCTCCGTTAATCCCAAAAATCTTATACCTGCCTGCCAGAATTGTAATGAAGGTAAGTCAGATAGTGTATTTGTCAATGCATCAGATCAAACTCTCTACCCTTACAATGATGATAATAAATTTTATAAAACTGATTGGATTTCTGCAACAATAGCGACTAGCAATGGGATATTGGTTTTCGATTTTTTTCCAGATCCTCCCAAAAAATGGTTGAATGTTGAACGACAGCGAGTGATAAATCATTTCAAAAGTTTTAGCTTGCGCAGTAAATATTCAATTAATGCTGCACAATTCGTGACCACCATTAGTTCTGATATTAGAAGGATGTTATTGAATGGTGATCATAATGTCGTGCAAAGTCATTATCAGGAATTGGCAGGTAAGGTGCCATTTAATTCCACCCTGAGGGTTATGTATAATGCAATAGCTAAAAATTTAAATATTTGTCGCGGTGATTATTAAGTATTGATTCCATTATTATACTAGGCATGCCACTAGACAACTACTTGTGGCATTAGTTGCGTTACTCGTTCGATGCGATCACATATTTTTGCAAAGGCCACCAGATTTTATAACTCCATTTTACAGGGTTTACGATTTTTACCCAGTGCAATTCCTCTGTGCGGTCTAACTTGGATGAGGCATCATTTGAGTTCAAACGATGGATGCAACATCCTGCTTGAACTGCTATGTGGGCCTGACCTGCTTAGCATCTCAGGTTGTTGTAACATCCGCTTCTGGCACATAGCCGCCCCACATACAGGCAACGCTACTGGTCCTTATGGCATGTAATTATACCCGACTGAAACACATATTATTTCTGTGGACGCATCCCCCAACGGCATCTTTCCCCCTAAAGACCAGAATCAGACCGTAAAGGCCGTTTTTGCGGTATTTCTCGTCTTCACTCATCTCATGAGGCACCAGCATTCCCTTCTCCACGCCAGAAAATCAACTTAGCCATTAACAACGCCGTGCCGGGGATGGGTCAACCCTGACTTTCTTTACACCAGTCATAGGAGGTAATATGTCCAGCCCGAAACGCTTCCGTTTTACTAATCAGCTCATTAAATCCCTGCCCCCTAACACATCAGATTCACGCAGTACCGATGCCGAATACAGCGACACGGAGATTTCTGGCCTGAAGTGTCTGGTCAGCAAAGGAGAAGGGCGAAAAAAGTTTATGCTCCGCTACCTCTATCATGGAAGAAAACGCGCCATAGCCATTGGCCACTGGCCTGAGGTGGATGTCACCTTAGCCCGTAAGATTTCCATGGAGCATAAACGCTTACTTGCCACCGGAACTGACCCTAAGCAGGAACGTGAAAACAAGAGACAAGAAATGGCATTCGATGAACTCTTTAACCAGCATTATCTGGTATGGGCAAAATCTGCTAAACGTAGCTGGGGAAAGGATTTCCAGCGCTACCGAGATCATATCCGTCCCGCCTTAGGTCAGATGCTACTGAGTGATATCACACCAGCCAGCATTCTCCGCCTCCAGCAGACGTTAAGCATTTCACTGTCAGCAGCAACCTGTAATCGTGTCATCGTCCTGGTTAAAGCGGTATTTACCTGGGCTGGAAGGCAAGGCATTATCTCTATCCATCCGGCAAGAGTGGTACAGCTTTTCAGGGAGAACAACGCCCGACAGCGCTATTTCACCGAGGATGAAATTCGTCGTATTTTTCTCTCCGCCGATGATGATACCAGCCCCGTCGCTGCCCGCTATGTCAAACTGCTGTTACTGACCGGCCTTCGCCGTGATGAGTTGCGTCTGGCAAAGTGGGAGCATGTTGACCCGGTCAAACGCACCCTGTGGCTTCCTGAAACCAAGAATGGTTATGGACGGATTGTTCATCTTAACTCACTGGCGATGGACGTAATCAGAACATTGCCAACGCAGCAGGGAAATCCGTGGTTGTTTATAGGCAAAAACCCTGGAATGCCACTGAATAACCCCGTTAAAGCCTTTCAGCGTATCGTTCGTCGGGCAGGAATTTTCGACAAAGAAGTGTGTATTCATACCTGTCGCCATTCTGTTGCCGCGCTCATCGTGTCCTACGGGGGAACCCTGTATGACGTTCAGGCTCAACTGGGACACCGCAGCAGTCAGTCATCACAACGGTATGCGCATCTTCATCCTCAGCGCTTACAGAACACCAGCCAGCTGCTGGCCGAGCGAATCAATGCTCAGTTACCCTCCCACCAGTAAAAGCAAAGCAGAGGCCCAGGCCTCTGCTTTTTTTACTGATAAATCATCAATCAGAACTGGATGTATTCATAATCAGTCGGGTTGTAATCATAATCTGTCGGGTTGTAATCAAAGTAACCCTCTTCATATTCAACACCATCTTCAGTCTCATTTTCTTCATTCAACACATGGCTATCATCAAAAGCGTTAAAAATTCCACGGGCTCTCTCACGCGCGGCTTTAACAGACACTCGTGGAAACGTACCAATGGCATCATAATGGCTGGCACCATTATGCATATAACGTGCCAGAAATTTGATCTCGCCATTTGCAATGACGGCCCTGAGCGCAGGTTCGCTGCCATCGAAGATTTCACGTGAAATGCCGTGATACAGGCACTCAGCCAGAGTGTTATACAGGCTATAACCACTGAAGGGAGTGCGTTCTTCATTTTCGCTGCTGATTGCATTAGGAAAACCGTTATATTGCTCGTCTAATTCAGGAATCATACATCACCTTTTATTCGTTGTGGTTATATCGGTTTTTATATTCAGGGTTATAATTTTTTCATCACATCGCAATTAAGAAATGCTTTTGTGACCTGATAGTAAGATTGTGCCATTTTCGTTAGCGGCCTTTTTTTATAGTGCCCCATACTTTCGCTAACGAGATAACCGGTGCGTTCAAGACGCCTCGCCACATCAACGGTTTTAAGTCCCTTCTCAGAGCAGAGCTTTTCAAACACCGATTCATAAATCAGGAAGTCACCGGTTTTATGATGTAAGAATCCCCACATATCTCCCGGGCAACGGGCCTGTTCGTCACGCAGCGTGATAAAGTGCCTGTTGCTTTTTGTCACCAGAGTCAGTTGAAGCTCCTCAAGCATGTTCCGCACGGGATTATACTGATTCTGATTATTTTCCAGCCAGCGCCGTGCAGCGGACATAACGGATTCAACCACCGCATCGTTTTCGAAGGGTAACAGGCCGTAGCTGAGCGCCATCTCTCCTGCCAGCCATACCAGTGCAAATCTTCTCAGTCCACGTCGCTGAACACGGCTAATATCATTACCTTCATCTTTCAGGGCATCTTCCAGTACGTTACAGCACTCATCTGTCTGTTGCGTAATCCATGATGAAAACTCAGCGTAGGTGCGGAGATTGCCATCCTCTTTTAGCTCGGATAACAGTGCGCCAATAAATTCAGGCCCTGCATGACCGTAAACCTCTCCCAGGCCTGTCTTCAGCGTATCTGCACGGGCACGTGTTTCTGATACTGTCTCACCCGGCTTTTGAGCATCTTCTGGCAGGAGTTCTATACTGATAGCCCTGTGCTCCTGTCCTCCCTGTAATGAGGTTTTCTGTTCAGCCAGCTTCTCGGAGATTGACATCTCCCCACTGGAGAGAATAAGCATTCGCCATTTAAACGGCTCACCTGTCGTCAGGCTACGGGTCATGCGCTCTTTTGCCGTACCTGACGTAATGTTGTAAAGCAGTGAGGAAAATTCCTTATGATTACTCGCGCCCAGTTCATCGACGCAGGCAACCAGACCGGAATAGTCAGCGAGAAGCCGCTCCATAGCATTAGGCGTGGTATTCCAGCGAATAATATTAACGTCCCCTCCACTGCCCGGCTCGCTGCCATCGCCATGGATCGATGCACCCAGCATCAGAAGGAGGGTTTTGCCCGTCGTGGAAACGCCGTGGAAATGAAACATGCCCACATCCATACCCGCAGGAACCAGAAGCATCGAAGCAAAGGACGCACTCAGCGCAAAGACCTGCGCCCAGCCATAAACATTATCCCGGATGAGGTTCTTCCACTCCTTCAGGGCCCCACGCGTGTGAAGCCCGGGCCTCACACGAAATCCCGGGAGCAGATAATCAAAACCGGTCAGAGAGGTCACGACGGGCTCATGACCATGTAAAAATGCCATATCCTCAGAAACGAATCCCATAGCATCGGCCATCAGATAGACAGGCAGGGGCAAATTTCGGCAGCCCTGAAGAAAACGTTCGAAAAGGGCAAGCTGTTGTGGGGAGGAGCCTACACCAAATCCGTGACCGGCCAGTTTACCTATAACCTGAGTACAGCGCTGAGCGATGTCCTCAAAGCACACCTGAGCCTTAACATGTTTACCCAGCCCGTTACCCGTCATCAGGCTGATACCAAGGTTCGACTCCCTGTCACTCCTGCAAAACAGGGCGACGGGCACAACAGGCTTGTAACAGACCTGTACCGGATTTTTTCCACCGGTGTAGTAAAGGCCATCAGCAGTGTTCACATATTGCCGGGGCAACCTCTCACCTATCCCGGCTGAAGAGATTTCATCCTCCCCGGTTTCAGCGCTCTCAACGCGTCTGATAATTGCTTTCACAATTTTGCTGTTTTTATTATCGCTGGCAGCAAAAGCGCGTATGCGCTCTACTCCGGAAACCAGAGGACCATCGGTTTTAAGTTTTTTATCCATGGGTCTTTCCATCAATTTCCACCACTGTCCAAAAACTAGTGGCATCTGATCCTGTGCCAAAAGGCATAAACTTATGCATAACGGCGGTTACGCCATCGCCCTGTTAATAGCATCGTGATAACGCGCCGGGCTGGCGTGAAGATAAAGCTCTGTCACTTTTATGGTGCTATGGCCCAGTAAATCTTTAACCGTATGAATGTCGGCACCGCTCTCAATGAGTTTTGTCGCAAAGGTATGACGCATCTCATGAATAGTGAATGGTGGAAGACCTGCAGCCTCGCAGATCCGTTTTTGCAGGCGACGCGGCTCAGAAACCGGGTTATTAGTCCCCTTTCCAGGAAAAACCCAGCCTTTATCACCCAGATGCTGATGCTGCTCTGTCAAAAGAATGAAGGCTTTATCACACACCGGTACACGCCGGAGTTTGCCGTTTTTGGTATGGCGAAGGGTGATAACTTTGCGATTCCAGTCCACATCCTCAAGACGGAGATGCCGGGTTTCTCCCAGACGCAGCCCCGTCAGGGCCAGAAACATCATGAGGGCGAGGGCTTCGTTATCGGGTTCACCATTACGCCAGCGTTCGCATACCTCCATCCAGCGCTGAAGCTGGGTATCATCCATAGCCCGGCGATCCGACGTCACTTCCGGCAGCGCCTTAATATAAAAAGCCGGAGAGCGACTGACGTACCCCATGCGTATAGCCCAGGTAAAAACCGCTTTTATCAACGCCAGATGGCGGTTACGGGTGGCAGCCTTGAGATCAAGATCATGCAGATAGACCACAATGTCCGCCTCCGTCATATTGGTGATTTTTTTGTCGCCAAGACAGGGGAGCAGATACTTATGAATTTTAGACAGGTCGGTCCTGGCCGAACGCTTAACACCTTTGTTAAGAACGTTCTCAACATATTTTTTCAGCAGGTTTTTAAAGTCCATTTTTTTTATATTTGGGTAGTCCTTACCGTGTTTTTTACCTTTATCCTTCAGGTCAGTGATAATTTCAGACGCAATCTCGCGGGCCTCTGCTACAGACAGCTCAGGGTATTTCCCAACAGGCACATAGATATTTTCGCCACAGATGCTTTTGCGAACAATAAATTTTCCACTCCCGGAAGGAGAGACAATTACTTTCAGACCTGTAAGTTTCGCATCACTTACTTCGACCGCACGGCCCTCATGAATTGCACGGTCGTAACTTTCTGCAATCACAGATTTAGTTAAAGGCTGATTAACCTTTTTTGTGTGGGGGGAATATAATTTCATATCGCACTCATCTTCTTTAATGTCGTCAGTAAAAATTTAAAGAGACGCTGGCCAGCGATGAATGCAATACTACTTACGGTTAATAACTATTTCAAATTAGCTAAGCAACACATTATTCTGTTAAATGCCATGGATAGCTAACCTACGTAGAATAAAAAACCAAATGATAAGCCATGTCATTAGCGAAAATTTTATTATAATTCAATTGGTTAAACTCATTTTATCATAAATTTACTGAAGTACGGGGGCAAAACCATTATGAGATCGTTTTCGCCCTGAAGAACCTTGCCAAAACGAATTGTGTTTATTTCCCAAAAATGTGGCCTGCAGAATATTCATCTAATCTGTCACTATTTCAAAAAAGCTAATCTTTCTTTTGCACCGCCGTAATGGAAGAAACATGAAAGACATATTATGTTATTGAATATCAATAACATATAGGAAAACCATGTTTAAACTTACCACCCCGATCAGTCTTTCTCTCCTTAACCTGCCCGCCTCCGCGCTGGAAGCCCTCAGTAATGAGATCCTTGGTCCCGTCGATGACATCGACCTGTTTACTGCTTTCTGGAGCGAAACGGGAACTCTGCTCTGGCACCTCAACCACGATGACACGCTACCCGAAGATCCGCTGCTCGCAGTGGCATTAGCAGATCCAGAATACGTCACCGCACTTGATGATGGCTGGTATCTCCTGCTCGGTATCGTCTGCGATAACGGTCAGGGTATCTACTTGGTTTTCCCGGAAACAACCGTTATTACTCAACTCCATAATCTGATTGAGGTGCTGAACCATGAGTAAGAAAAAAGCCGCTACCGAAGCCGCTGTCATCGAAAGCTATGCCGTGTTCTACAGTGGTGGAGCCGAGAAAATCAGTCCCCACAGTAAGGGACTGCTGACGTATGAGCTGGGTAGAGAGGATGAAACCGGAAGTCTTGCCCTGCGCTTAACCGCCAATGGCGAAGGGGGTCTGTTTTCACGAGAATGGATAACGCTTGATGCGATTCACGCCATTCTGGAACAGCAGCAGGACAGCTTTACGTCCCGTGTATTTCGTCCGCTGTTTGGTCAGGGCAGCACCAACAACGCCGGGTTTCTTGCCGCTGTGCTCAGAAGCCCGGATATCTGTCTTATCGAGGCGGACAGCAGCAGACTCTTTATGCACCGCTGTTATGCTGACTGGCAGCGTCGTCTGACGCAGCTTACTGCGCTCAGCCAGAATTAATCCTCATCTCTTCTGTGTTCCGTTAGCCCCAAATCAGGATATTCACTATGTCATCACCCACAATATTGCAGGGCGGCTATGTGCTGCCTCTCACCCGGTCGTTCACCCAAATGCTTCTGGATATCGTCGCGCAAAAACCGCTTCATTGTCACCCTATCACCGGATTAACCATTAACTTTCGTGACCCCGAATATTCACCGGAAACCGGAGGCTGGCACCCGGTAGAAATACGCCTCATTCCTGCCGGAGAAGACTGGCAGCTAGATTACGTCACCGATTTTCACTATGCAGGGCATGTCTGGCCTGAGCTTGAAAAAGATGTTGATGTGAGCTGGACGCACCGGTACACGTGGCTTTCCCGCTGCGGCGATATTTCTCATGCCGACGCCCGTGAGTTCTGGTCGCTATGGGAAAGTAACTTTATGGCTTACCACGGTATGGGGGTTTTCACGGTCAGTATTTTGTGGGAAAGCTGAGTATTCGCTCTGTTTCCCCCGCATTTCCCCTCTCCCCCGTAGTAAGGAACTGAATGTTATGTACCAGCTTCTGCTGCTGAACTTCGTGGATTCATTTATCGATAACTGCATTCTGCCCTGCGTCGATGAACCGGCTTACGGCGGTATTGTGCAGTGCGAACTGCTTTTTGGCCTTGCCGCACACAGCGGTATTTATGTGGGTGATGGCGACATTGTTCACCTTGATGGCGACGGAACCGTTATCAAAAGTAAAGCCAAAGCGTTCCTTAACCGGCTTGATGGCTGGAATTCCGCTATCTCGGTGTATACCGACTGTATGGATTTAACTCCGCAGGGTTGTGTGCAGGCCGCTGAGCGGGCAAAGGCGGCAGTGGGCCAGCACTATTCCTATGATCTGCTGGACTTTAACTGCCACCGGTTTACTGCCCGCTGCTTCACTGGCAATTCATGCCCTGATATCTGGCTTGCCAGGCATCTCAATACATTTCAGAAAGGAGATCGGTGGCGTGTATGGCAACGCTGATGGCTAACTGTGATAAGCAACATGTAACCAGGCAGGGAGAACGACTTATCCGGCTGACCATGGTGCTGTTTTACGGTAAGACGATATCTGTCAGCTATATCACCCGGCGATTTGATGTCTCTTCCCGAACGGCAAGGCGCGATCTTACACAACTGGCCTTTGTGCTTGAGCCCGCTGGTCCTTACCGCTGGCGACTCTCTTCTTTACTGAAATCCTGACTTTTTTCTATGCCGGACACATCCTGGCAATCACGTATGGCAGGCTGTCCCCGCTTATAATTCAATAAGGTATCATGATGAATAAACTTAAACTGTTAACAGCAATACTGTTGCTGTCAGCTTTCAGCCAGAGCGCACGAGCTGACGCTCAGGCTGATGGCGAAATGATAGCTAATGCCACCTTTTGCAGCATGTACTCCACACGACTGACTATGACCAGTGACAGTGGCCTTCAAATAAGGGGAGTTAATCTCAATGCCCGCCTAAACGGTCCGGCATTCAACCGGGTGCTTCAGGTAATGAACGACACCTATGGCAAAACATGGCTGGAATCCAATGCCCGTAATGGAAGTATGACCGCTATGCAGCTCTCACAGGCGGATTTACTTTATAAACAGGGCTATGCCAGCGAGTGCGAGAAGTTTGTAAGTAACGTTGAAAAGCAATGGCGCTCAAAATAAGCTTCATACTTAATCCTTGCCCGTAATAACATAAACCTGCTTTCGGGCAGGTTTTTTTTACCTTTTTCTTCTCAGGCGGACACAACCTGTCCGGGGGACGCCCTAAACTATCGGGCCAATTACCCATAATGAGGTGAAATATGGCTACCTATCGATATGACCCAGATCTTGAGTTTCTGCGCCACTGTCATCGTGACGATTTAGATTTACTGGTTTCTGTACTTATCTGCGATCCTAAAGACGGACTGGCTCGTATCACGGAAACGCTGACTTACGATCCTCAGTATAAAAAACACAAGCCCAACCATCCGCGCTACTGGGATGCCATTGCAGCCGAGGTTCAGACATTTGGGGCGAACAGCTTCGCCACGCTGCTTCGCTGGGGTAAGGGGGTACTGTACCGGGAAATTCTCACCGATGCCTGCGATAAAATGAAGATGAACTACAACAGCAAATCCAGCGTCGAGACAATTGAAATGAATCTGATGATGAAGATCCTGGAGAAAAGCCTTAAGAAGATGACGCCTGACCAATTGAAGGTCGTGGCAGAAGAATTGCAGACAGGCTACAGCAATCCCACGCCGGAGCTGCTGACCATGGCAATCCAGGCGGGGATAAAAACATCCGGGTTTGCGGCCTATCAGATGGCGCTTGTTGTCACAAATGGCGTGGCGAAAGCCCTGTTAGGCAGAGGGCTGACCGTTGCAGGAAATGCCATGCTGACGCGTACCATGGGCGCTTTTGCCGGTCCCGTGGGCTGGGTTCTTAGTTCTCTCTGGCTGCTGATAGATTTAGCCGGGCCCGCATACCGGGTGACGTTACCATCCTGCATTTTTATTGCCTATATGCGCCAGAAGCACCTTTATTCGCCTGAGAATGCTGACGTTTAGCACTTACATATAAGGGTATTAGGCTTTAAAAAACTTCAGAGGGCGGACAAATCCTGTCCGCTACTGCTGGCATCATTTCCTGGCAAAATTCGGGAACGATGTATGAAGCTGATAACACAAGAAAACGAACATGACAGACTGGCAACCCGCCTCTCCATCATCCTGAGCCGTTTGTTTCAGGGAGAAAAGCTGCATATCAGGGCACTGGTAGAGGAGTTTGGGGTTACAGCGCGAACGCTACGAAGGGATTTCAACGACCGTCTCACATATCTTGATATTGAGCAGAGTAATGGCGCATATCAGCTTGCCTCGCATTACTTTCACCGCCGAACAGAACGGGACATGAAAATACTGGCGAGACTGCTAAATCTTGACCGACTTCTACCGGCGATGGATGCCAAACTGCTGAGCCTGATTCTTGACGGGGAACGCCCCTCGCCCTACAGGATTATGCTTCCGGAGCCGCGCCAGAAACACACACTGTTCGGTGATTTCAGCAGGCTAACGCTCGCTATACTTAACCAGACGCAGGTGCGTATCAGAACCGACGAAAACGTCAGCCATACCGTTCATCCCTATCGTCTGCTTTGCAGCTATGCGGAGTGGTTTCTTGCCGGATGTTCTTTATCAGGCGTATTCGTTATCTCCCTGTACCGAATCAGGCTGGTTGAGGTTATACCGGATACGACGTTTGAAATCGATAACGCACTCATTACGTTGATTGAACAGTCTGACTTTATGGAAGCATTACCTCACATAAATATTATTCATCAGATAATGGATTACGAGATAAAACAACCGAATAATCGCAATTAGAATCACAACATATTATTAGTGATGATTAAATCACATTAACATGATAAGTGAGAAAGTTATGATTATCGATAGAGAATACGCACTTGTAGATACAACAGCAAGACTTAACACTGACCTGCGTGACTTTGAAAGAGAAATAAACAGAGCCGCCAGCGTAACATTTGGCAATGACCTGACTGACGTATTCGTTTATCAGTTTAGTTTTATCATTAGAGTCAGGACGGATAGCGAAAAAATCAAGCATGGCCTTCTTGTTAACCTCGGTAAAAATATAGCAAGACAGGTTTCATCACTTTGCGCATCCGCAATGCGAGTCTACCCGAATGAAAAACACAAACCGAGCCGTCAGCTTTTCCATTGCATAAATTAGTTTGTGCAAAGACTGTACTACCGACACGCCTTAAATTAAAATAGGCCAGCTAATATAACTATGAGGTTTATGATGGCTGGCCAGTATGAAAAAGCAATAACGATAAAACAAGCGATAGATTCGATTAATTTACGCCACTATCTTCTGCCTGCAATTCAGAGGAAGTTCGTCTGGAGCAGCAGGCAGATATGTCTGCTGTTTGATTCCATCATGCGAGACTACCCGATAAACTCTTTCATGATGTGGAATATCCGTAGTGCCAATATTAAAAACGATTACAAATTTTATGAATTTCTGAAAGAATACTGTCAGCGATTTAATGAAGAAAACCCCTGCGTACCAACAAATGCGGGATTTCATGATTTTAAGGCGGTGATTGACGGTCAGCAGCGTCTCACATCTTTATATATTGGATTGTGTGGAACGTATGCGTATAAACAGCCCCGGGTGTGGTGGCCTTCGGCACAGGATGATCGCATCCTGCCGCCCAGAAAGCTTTACGTCGATTTAACAGCGCCACTTAACTCAGACGATGAGCTCATGATGAAGTACAACTTCAGGTTCCTCACCGACAAGCAATACACTGATTCACTTACCGATAACAAACATCACTGGTTCTGCCTGCACGAAATATTCAAATACGAGCAAAATAATTCTCCGGATGATATTTTATTTAAAGTTGTCGTACCAGAACTCGAAAAAAGAGGACTCATTTCCAGTGAATTTTCCAGAAAAACCCTGCTTAAACTTTATACTAAGATAAGAACTGAGAATCTTATCCACTACTTCAATGAGAGCAGTCAGGACATTGATCATGTGCTGGATGTTTTCATCCGCACGAATAGCGGGGGGACAAAACTTGAGTTCTCCGACTTACTGATGTCAATAGCGGTAGCACACTGGCAGGGTGATTTCAGAAGAGAACTGGATGAACTGATAAAAAACATTTATCAGAATAATGAAATGGGGTTTTATATTGAAAGAGACTGGTTCTTAAAAACCAGCCTGATGCTTATTGACTCTGACGTCCGGTTCAAAGTAAAAAACTTCACTTCAGAGGAGGTCGGTAAGATACAACAACAATGGTCTGAAATAAAATCCTGTATCAAGGAGACCTTTGTTCTTATCAGGCGATTCGGCATCAATCCACAGTCTTTGATATCTAAAAATGCAGTCATTCCTGTGGTCTACTGGCTTTACAAAAAGCAAACCAGTGGACATCCATTATATAAAACGATTAATCTCCTGAATAAAAACTACAATGAGCGCTCAGTAATTAGCCAGTGGTTTTACATGGTACTTCTGAAAGGGATCTTTGGAAGCCAGGCAGATGCGCTACTCACGAGCATCAGAGACGTGATGAAGAATAGTCTTTCAGATGTTCATTTTCCTCTTGAGAAGATTATTGACAGATACAAAGGCTCGAATAAGGACCTCAGATTTGACGACGAATACATCGAAAGCCTTCTCAATATCAGATATGGTGAAGGTCGTTGCCGCGCACTATTGCATCTTCTGTTCCCTGAAATGAATCCGACCGAGGTGTTTCATATTGATCACCTTCACCCAAGAAATCATTTTTCAAAGAAATATCTTGAAAAATTAGATTATATTGCGAATTCACCGGAGAACCTCAGCTTTTATGAAAATCCGGAACACTGGGACACCATACCGAATCTTCATTTACTGAATCACTCTCAGAATATAAGTAAACAGGATACTTCCCTGAAAAAATGGCTATCTCATTCATCAAACAACTATACGTCATCAATGCTGTTAGTTTCAGATGACAATATTAAGTTCAGTCGCTTCCCGGAATTCTACAATGAGCGAAGAAACGCCCTGAAGCAAAGACTACTGAATCGGGTATTTCTTACAACAAAAATAGATTCATCACCATCCACAATGGATACGGATGAAGAAATTCTCACCGACTGAACTTTCAGCCCCGATAGTATTGGGGCTTCAGTATTTATCGTCAGCACAACGTTTCTACTGGCCTGACTGAAAGAGCATTGGCTACACAACCGGGCAAACGAACTCTCAGTGCAGCGCATGACATACAAAGCCTGTCATCAATATGAAATTGCGGTAAAATCGGGCCAATAACAGTACTTAAGAATCATACAACAGGATACAAGATGACAAGCCTTCAGCAGCGTGCAGAGCTACACCGTCAAATCTGGGCCATTGCCAATGATGTCAGGGGCTCAGTAGATGGATGGGATTTCAAACAGTATGTACTCGGTGCACTTTTCTATCGCTTCATCAGTGAGAATTTTTCCAGCTACATGGAAGCAGGGGATGAGAGCATACATTATGCAGCACTTGATGACAGCATCATTACCGATGACATCAAAGACGATGCCATCAGGACTAAAGGCTATTTCATCTACCCGAGCCAGCTGTTCTGCAACGTTGCCGCTAAAGCGAACACCAACGACAGGCTGAATGCTGATTTAAACAGTATCTTCGTCGCTATTGAAAGCTCTGCCTACGGCTATCCGTCCGAGGCCGACATCAAAGGCCTCTTTGCCGATTTCGATACAACCAGCAATCGACTTGGGAACACAGTTAAAGAAAAAAACAGCCGTCTTGCCGCCGTCCTAAAAGGCGTTGAGGGGTTGAAGCTGGGGAATTTTAACGAGCACCAGATTGACCTGTTTGGTGATGCCTATGAGTTCCTGATTTCTAACTATGCGGCGAATGCCGGCAAGTCTGGCGGGGAGTTCTTCACACCTCAGCATGTCTCTAAGCTGATTGCTCAGCTTGCGATGCACGGTCAGACTCACGTCAACAAAATCTATGACCCTGCCGCAGGCTCTGGCTCACTGCTGCTTCAGTCGAAGAAGCACTTTGATAAGCATATCATTGAAGAAGGTTTTTATGGTCAGGAGATAAATCATACAACCTTTAACCTGGCGCGTATGAACATGTTCCTACATAACATCAACTACGACAAATTTGATATCAGACTAGGGAATACCCTGACTGAGCCTCACTTTGGCGATGAAAAACCGTTTGATGCGATTGTCTCTAACCCGCCGTACTCGGTTAAGTGGATTGGTAGTGACGACCCGACTCTCATTAACGATGAGCGTTTTGCTCCTGCTGGCGTACTGGCCCCGAAATCAAAAGCTGACTTTGCTTTTGTACTTCATGCGCTGAATTACCTGTCTGCCAAGGGGCGTGCAGCAATAGTTTGCTTCCCCGGAATTTTCTACCGTGGCGGTGCGGAGCAGAAAATCCGCCAGTACCTGGTCGACAACAACTATGTGGAAACGGTGGTTTCTCTGGCACCGAATCTGTTCTTCGGCACTACCATTGCCGTTAATATCTTGGTGCTGTCCAAGCACAAAACAGATACCCGCGTTCAGTTTATTGACGCCAGCGGATTGTTTAAGAAAGAAACCAATAACAACATCCTGACTGATGGTCATATCGAAAAGATTATACAGGTCTTTGCCAGCAAAGCGGATATTGACCACCTCGCGAAAACTATTCCTTATGAAACAGTTGCCGCCAACAACTATAACCTGTCAGTCAGCAGTTATGTCGAAGCCATGGATATTCGCGAAGTAGTTGAT
This sequence comes from Pseudescherichia sp., assembly GCF_031987975.1. Classification (GTDB taxonomy): domain Bacteria; phylum Pseudomonadota; class Gammaproteobacteria; order Enterobacterales; family Enterobacteriaceae; genus Pseudescherichia. The sequence continues at coordinate 110,026 of NZ_DALZYX010000006.1, forward strand.
ATCTTAGAAGTGAATACTGAACTGAAAATCACCGTCGGCAAAATCGATCAGTTACGTAAGGACATCGACTCAATTGTGGCAGAGATTGAGGGTGACGAGGTGCTGGGATGAGTGAGCTGAGCTATCTGGAAAAGTTACTTAATGGAGTTGATGTTCAATGGAAGACGATTGGAGAAGTTACTCTACGAACGAGTAATATAAAATGGCGTGAGGCTACTCGCTCTTATCGATATGTGGATTTAACCTCTGTTGATATTGAAACAAAAAAAATCACTGAGACAATTGAAGTTACAGTGAACAATGCTCCGAGTAGAGCTCAAAAACTCATTGAGGAAAATGATGTTATTTTCGCAACAACTCGACCAACTCAACAACGGTTTTGCCTAATAGACGGTAAGTTCTCAGATGAAGTAGCAAGCACTGGATTCTGTGTCTTAAGAGCGAAACAAGATGAGGTTCTGCCAAAATGGATTTTGCATTGGATTTCGACAAGCTACTTCAAAAGTCATGTGGAAGAAAATCAAAGCGGATCAGCATACCCAGCGATTTCTGATGCGAAGGTAAAAGAATGCTCTATTCCAGTTCCCTGCCCGGAAAATCCTGAAAAGTCTCTTGCCATCCAGTCTGAGATCATCCGGATTCTGGATAATTTTAGTGAGTTTACAACTGAGCTTATAGCTGAGCTTACAACTGAGCTTACAATGCGTAAAAAACAGTATAGCTACTATCGTGACCAGTTGTTGAGTTTTAAAGAAGGTGAGGTTGAGTGGAAGACACTGGGTGAGATAGCGAAGATACAGCGAGGAGCATCCCCCAGACCAATAGCACAATATATGACTGAGGCGGATGATGGCATCCCATGGATAAAAATCGGTGATACATCTCCGGGCTCAAAATATATCAATGGCACAGCACAAAAAGTAAATCCGGATGGGGCGAAAAAATCCCGAATTCTAAGCCCTGGCGATTTTGTTATATCAAACTCAATGAGTTATGGCAGGCCATATATCCTAAGTATAACAGGAGCCATCCATGATGGATGGGCATCAATCAGCGATTTTAGTGAAAGGCTGGACTCTGATTATCTGTACCATTATCTTTCATCGCAAAGAGTTAAAAACTATTGGGGAAGTAAAATCAATAGTGGCTCTGTCAGCAATTTGAATGCAGATATTATAAAAACGTTACCTGTACCTTTACCTGATATACAAAAGCAAAAGTGGATTGCTACGTTGCTCGATAAATTCGACACACTGACAAGCTCCATCAGCGAGGGCATACCCCGTGAAATCGAGCTGCGGCAGAAACAGTACGAATACTATCGTGACTTGCTGTTCAGCTTCCCGAAACCAAAAACCGCCAGCAATTGACAGGCCATTGATACCGGTAGGGTATGTTTTCACCCGCCCGGTATCAGGCTTTACAAATGCCGGAAGATGCTTCTGATATCCTTCCGGGCTTTGCCAGATGACGCACAGGATGCACTATGACACAACAGACACACACCATTGTTGAATCCAATAACTTTATCGTCCTTGATAAATACACCAAAGTTCAGGATGCTGGCGACAGCTACCAAAGCGAATCGGACCTTGAGCGGGAACTGATTCAAGACCTTCTTAATCAGGGCTATGAGTTTATCTCCGTTAAGTCACCGATTGCGATGCTGGCGAATGTGCGGGACCAGCTTCAGCGTCTTAATGGTGTGGTGTTTAACGAAAGTGAATGGCAGCGTTTCGCAGAGCAGTATCTCGACAGCCCCAGTGACAGCAGTCTGGACAAAACCCGTAAAATTCATATCGACTATATCTGTGATTTCACGTTTGATGATGGTCGTCTGGAAAACATCTATCTTATAGATAAAAAGAACCTGCTACGCAATAAGGTGCAAGTCATTAAGCAGTTCGAGCAGACCGGTTCACACGCTAACCGTTATGACGTAACCATTCTGGTCAACGGCCTGCCGCTGGTGCAAATCGAACTCAAAAAGCGCGGCGTGGCTATTCGAGAAGCCTTTAACCAGATACACCGTTACAGCAAGGAAAGCTTTAACAGTGACAACTCCCTTTTTAAATACCTGCAACTGTTTGTAATATCCAACGGAACCGATACCCGGTACTTTGCCAGTACCACTAAGCGGGATAAAAACAGTTTTGATTTCACCATGAACTGGGCGAAGTCGGATAACACCCTGATTAAGGACCTGAAGGACTTTACCGCAACCTTCTTCCAGAAGCATACCCTGCTGAATGTTCTGTTTAATTACAGCGTGTTTGACAGCAGCCAGACACTGTTAGTCATGCGTCCCTATCAGATTGCCGCCACTGAGCGTATTCTCTGGAAAATCAACAGCTCTTTTAAAGCTAAGAACTGGGCAAAACCCGAAAGCGGCGGATTTATCTGGCACACCACCGGTTCAGGTAAAACCCTGACCAGCTTTAAGGCCGCACGGCTTGCAACGGAGATGGACTTTATAGATAAAGTCTTCTTTGTGGTCGACAGGAAAGACCTCGACTACCAGACCATGAAGGAGTATCAGCGCTTCTCTCCGGACAGCGTCAACGGTTCGGATAATACAGCTGGCCTCAGAAGAAACCTAGATAAGGACGATAACAAAATCATCGTCACAACCATTCAGAAACTCAATAACCTGATGAAAGCCGAAGCTGACCTGCCCGTCTATCAGCAGCAGGTGGTGTTTATCTTTGATGAGTGTCACCGCAGCCAGTTTGGTGAAGCCCAGAAAAACCTCAAAAAGAAATTCAGACGCTTTTATCAGTTTGGTTTTACCGGCACGCCTATTTTCCCGGAAAACGCGCTAGGAGCTGAAACCACTGTCAGCGTATTCGGGCATGAATTACATTCTTACGTAATTACTGATGCAATTCGTGATGAAAAAGTGCTGAAGTTTAAGGTGGACTATAACGATGTCCGCCCACACTTTAAGTCCCTTGAAACTGAAACTGACGAGAAAAAACTCAGCGCGGCAGAAGACCAGCAGGCCTTTTTACACCCCCTGCGTATCCAGGAAATAACTCAATACATCCTCAATAACTTCCGTCAGAAAACGCACCGAACCTTCCCGGGAGCTAAAGGCTTTAACGCCATGTTAGCAGTTAGCAGCGTTGACGCGGCAAAAACTTATTACACGACGTTTAAAATGCTACAGGAAGAAGCAGAGAAAAAATCACGCAGCTATAAACTTCTTCGGGTTGCAACTATCTTCTCCTTTGCCGCTAACGAAGAACAAAGCGCTATTGGTGATATTACCGACGAAAGCTTTGATACCAGCGCAATGAACAGCAGTGCGAAGGAATTCCTGGACTCAGCTATTGATGACTATAACAGCCACTTTAAAACCAATTTCAGCACCGACAGTAACGGTTTCCAGAACTACTACCGCGATTTAGCTCAACGAGTAAAAAATCAGGATGTTGACCTTCTCATCGTAGTGGGAATGTTCTTAACTGGCTTTGATGCTCCGACGCTAAACACTCTGTTCGTTGACAAAAACCTGCGTTATCACGGACTGATGCAGGCATTTTCCCGAACCAACCGTATCTATGATGCAACCAAAACCTTCGGCAATATCGTGACTTTCAGGGACTTGGAGCGTCCGACCATTGATGCCATCACACTTTTTGGCGACAAAAATACCAAAAATGTGGTGCTGGAAAAAAGTTACGAAGAGTACATGCAGGGCTTTACCGATGCGGCAACCGGCGAAGCTAAACGAGGTTTTATGGCTATTGTTTCTGAGCTGGAGCAGCGCTTCCCTGACCCGGCCAGTATCGACAGTGAAAAAGAGAAAAAAGCCTTCGTCAAACTATTTGGTGAATATCTGCGGGCAGAAAACATCCTGCAAAACTACGATGAATTTGCCACGCTGAAAGCCCTGCAGAAGGTTGATATCAATGACCCGGAGGCTGTGGAAACCTTTAAAGCAGAGCACTATGTGGATGATGAAAAATTTGCTGAATTACAAACCACTCGCCTCCCGGCAGAACGTAAAGTTCAGGACTATCGCTCAGCATACAATGATATCCGGGACTGGCAGCGACGCGATAAAGCAGCAAACGACAGGGATAAATCAACCACAGACTGGGATGACGTGGTGTTTGAAATTGACCTGCTTAAGTCGCAGGAAATTAACCTGGACTACATCCTTGGTCTGATTTTCGACCACAATCGTCAGAAAAAAGGTAAAGAAGCCCTGACTGAAGAGGTCAGACGCTTAATCCGATCAAGTCTGGGCAACCGCGCCAAAGAAGGCCTAATTGTTGATTTTATTCAGCAAACTAACCTTGATGACATGCCCGACAAAGCCAGTATCATTGATGCATTCTTTACCTATGCTCAGCGTGAACAGCAGCGGGAAGCGGAAGCGTTGATTAAGGAAGAAAACCTCAATGAAGAGGCCGCAAGGCGCTACATCCGCACATCACTCAAACGGGAGTATGCTACCGAAAATGGGACGGAGTTAAATGAGACGCTACCAAAGCTCAGCCCGCTGAATCCTCAGTACAAAACGAAAAAGCAGACCGTATTCCAGAAAATTGGTGCCTTTATCGAAAAATTTAAAGGGGTTGGAGGACACCTCTAGATGCCAGATAAAAGAACAATGCGCTACCGCAATTTATAGGTAAGATTGTATCTTTTAACATGCATCAGACCTGTTATGATCGATTAAGCGCTGGTTAATGCTAACTGGATGAATTTCAAACACACATTCACATAATTAGCGTCCAGAACTTACAGAAACCAGTGCTTGATTTTGGATGGTAAAGTGCTGAATGGATGTATCACAGGAGAATACTTATGAGCGTAACTATAAAAGACGATCGACTCAGGACCATCGCGACGTTTGACGGTAAAACCCTGAAAGACGACCGAGTCAGGACCATCGCGACGTTTGACGGTAAAACCCTGAAAGACGACCGACTCAGAACTATCGCAACGTTTGACGGTAAAACCCTGAAAGACGACCGACTCCGAACTATCGCAACGTTTGACGGTAAAACCCTGAGAGACGACCGACTCCGCACCATCGCAACATTTGATGGCAAGACCTTGAAAGACGACCGACTAAGAACCATCGCGACAGTTAATGGTAATGTCAGTATTGTTGTTTTGGCGTTTGCTGCTCGGCTATTTTGAGGTTTAACATTTATGATATTGTCTTTTTATTTTTATATCAAAAAATTCCGAAGCACCTAGTTTATTTAAACGATAGATTTTATTGCAAGACTATCTTCGGCAGTATAACTGCCATCTGAAAAAAATTCGTGACCATGATGATAGTTCTGCCCCGACTCATCGGGGCAATGACATTGACATAAATTAAGCTGGTTTGACTGACAATATTTGCTGATATAATGGCGAGCGAGAAGCATAAGGTACTCGACCTGAAGGGACATATACTGATGCTGGCTCAAGGTGGACATCTTGATCATCAAAAAATATATGAGGATTGAAAGCTTTAAGTATTTTTGTTTTCTCAACCCCACCTAGAAAGAATGCCTCATCAACATTTATCCCCCAAGCTCTTAATGTTTTTATAACTCGTAGCTCGGATGGGCTATTTCTTGCTGTAACAAGAGCAATTCTTATCGGTGAATAATCTACTCTTGCAGGTAATCGGTCTTGTAATCTCGCTATTTTTTTTAGCAGCATTGCATAAGGACCTTCCGCCAATGGTTCATTTTGCTTAGCATTTTCTTGTGCATGGAAACTGTTTATTCCTTTCGTTTTATAAACAATCTCACTGGACTCATCGAATAAGACAGCATCACCATCAAAGGCAATTCTTACCTGATCTTGCGGATATTTTATAGATTCTTTTGGCGGTTCCTTTAAAATAGCTACTGCACAGGCGTTTGAGTCGATAACACGCTGTGCATCATCAATACTGGTTGTAAGAAAAAGATCCACATTGAAAGCCTCAAGATAATCAACCACCGTTTCGCCACCTGTGAATACTGACCTTGTTATATCTACTCCTTTTTTTCTTATATTGTTCAATATCATAAGTCCTGTATCAGGACTATTTCTTGACATAACCACCACTTCAACAAGAGGAGATTTGTCAACTTCTTTTTTATACTTATTTAGCCCCAGCAAAGCCTCTACCAAGGGAAATCCAGTTCCAGGAAGCAACTCATCATTCTCATGCAAAAGCATGTAGTCTCTGTATTGCTCAATTGCTTTTTCTGGATTGTTGGAACAGAATTCCTTAAAAAGATTATCTGATTCCTGCATATCAAAAAGTGCTGTTGAGCTAATGCCAATGACCAGTGTATTAGTCAAATCATAAGCCATAACAATCTCCTAAGACCTTTATTAGTTAACATTTACAATTGATTAATAGAAAAAATCTATTCATATTCAATACCCCATTCGTTTATTTTTAATTTTTTGTTTAACGAGAATTGGTTTATCAAATCAATATATTCTTTAAAGTCTGAATTCAATTCAATAAGGCGATTAATAGTTTGCCAATCTAAAGTTATTTTTTCTTTTGCTTGAAGAAGGACCTGACTTTCAGACGGATTATGTACATCGAGGAGGATAACGCCAATACCGTGTGCCGCATTCAGAACAGTTAACTCATCAATACAGTTATTCTCAATGCTTGCAGCTACAAGATAACCATAGTGAGACCATGACGAGTTAGAAACGGTCTGAAAGTATGCCTCTCTCACATTCGAAATAACTAAAGATTTTTTTACTTCAAAAGACCAAAGAAAAGCACGTTTACCACCAAGAATTGAAACCGCATCCTTAGCCAAGGACGACCAATTATGACCAACATCCTGGATCCCAATAACATCTGGATGTATCCACTTATTACTCTTGAAGGCTCCTTTTTTGGATTTCTTTTCATCTACACGACGAACATGCACGTTCAATGAACTCGAAGTATACTCGCTTAAAAGAGGATATAATTCATGCTCAGAATAAAATTCGCCATGGGGGTCAGAAACGTCAGCATCATCCGTGACAAAGATATCTTTATTTAATTGTATGCCCTTTGCCTCATCATCTGACCAAAGATACTTTCTAGGTTTTCCTGCAGTCACATTAATATGAGCATTTCTCTTAATCAGAGAAGGTCTTTGGGCACCTATCTCTGCCGCTACCTGGGAGATCAGGTCTTCATCACTCAAAAGATGTTCTGATGAAGCAAGTTTCTTTTCTGCGTATTCAGGAAAGCTTTCGCATACCTTGATTGCCAACTGCCTGACGGTAAACGGAACATTAGGTCTTGCCTTAAGTACGTACAAAGTCATACCAATCAATGATTTAAATTTATGATTAACAAGAAAATCTAAGTCAGCTTTTATTTTGTTCACACCTTATCCTTTTGTACTTCAATGAGACCAAGAGCTTGGAACAGCAGAAGTCTTCTCCATTTTCTCCAACTATATCAAAATTACTCTACGCAGTAGTAACCTTAGTTACTGTAATTGCTTTAAGTGAGGTTTACCGTGACTATCTCAAACTTTCAATATGTTCACGATCTAGCCTATGTCATGAAATATCAAGAGCTTTCGAATAAAACAAACTTATCTTAGTTAACCTTAACCTGAGGACGTCAGCTGTTGCAGCTCATAACTAGCAGAATCAGCCTAGATATCTCTGAAGAGCTAATTGCTTTAACTTGCTCATGATGAAGTTCTCTCACCTAACGCAATATAGCTGATAGAACTTGGATACGAAGGTGGGCCATTTTAAACCATGGCAATTTGATGGTAGGAGTATGGTAGCTTCGAAACGCTGTGTTTGAACCTCATCTAAGGCTTGTAGCACCAAACTTAAACATTTTTTCTCAAGGTAAACCAGTAAAAAACTGTTAGTGCTGATGGATCGTTTGGCCTCTTTTAAAGGGATTGAAAATCCCCGTGTCCTTGGTTCGATTCCGAGTCCGGGCACCACTCTTTCTTAACCCTCGCCTTCGGCGGGGGTTTTTTCGTTCTGGAAAACGGACTCTTCATCGAACTCCGTTCGATTACTCGTCGCATCCCTGCGACTCGCCCTGCGGGCCAGCGCAAGCGCTGTGCAAAAACGCTCCCGGCGTTTTTGTCCGAGTCCGGGCACCACTCTTTCTTAACCCTCGCCTTCGGCGGGGGTTTTTTCGTTCTGGAAAACGGACTCTTCATCACACTGCGTTTTGGTACTTGTCACATCCCTGCGAGTCACCGTGCCCTGGCTCCAGTAAATCATTCTGGTTCTGCTTATCCATAATGAAAATTATATTACGATAATATTTATCAGTTCACACACATCACAGCGAAGAGCGTTTTACAGAATTTATTAATACGCCAATATTACAGCAAAGCATCTTTCCAACCTCCTCACTTATAACGCCATTAGCATTACAAGATTATGAAATATTCGCTTTCTTTAATCTTTTTCAGTTAATATCATCTATTTCTTTATGAATCTTTTCCTGGCACTGAGGCTATAGGTAACTTGTTGCGGAAATTACCCCCGGGAGAGCGATACTACCAACTTTACCAGGCTGCAAAATGCTTGCCTGAATGGCTCGCCTATGGGATGATATGCAGCCTTAAGCTCCCGACATTCCTCAAGATTAGATAACCCCATGCCAATTTCAAAAAGTTGTATAAAAGCAGCGATTCCACAAGTTGTTTTGGCCGCGCTAGGACTGATAATCACCTTACGGGCATTCTTTCCTGGATTAGTCAGCAGCGACGCGTTGGATCAATACCAGCAAGCAACAAGTTTTATTTTCAATGATTGGCACCCGCCGATCATGGGTTTTATCTGGGCCATCACTAATGACTGGATACCCGGACCATTTGGGATGCTGTTACTTGAATGTTTTTTGTATTGGGGAGCTTTGTTACTCCTGTCCCTCTCCATCCCGCAGGCCCATAGAAAGCTCTCAATAGCTGTTCTTATCGTTGGCTTTATGCCGTTTACCGTCGGTACACTTGGCCATATCTGGAAAGATGTACTTCATGGAGTCACCTGGCTCTGTGCCGTAGGGCTTATTGCCGTGGCCGATGCCCGAAAGGAAGGAAAACAGAAAAAGCTTCTGCTTCTGGCTGGATTTTTACTCCTGATTGGCAGCATGACCCGCTTCAACGCCGTATTTGGTCTGTTACCACTGGTGTGGTTGCTTTTCAATAAAAGCAAAATAGCCGTAGCGAAAAAGTGGGCCGTCATTTTTTTCATTTTCCCAGCATTTACGGTTCTCTCAACTACGGCATTTAACTACGGTTTTTTAAATTCTGCGAAATCTCATGTCTACCAGTCACTGATCGTTTTCGATATTGGCGGGATTTCCCACTTTACTGAGAAAGACTATTTCAAAGAAGACTGGAAGAGCGATGAAAAAAGCGAGTTCCTTTCAACCTGCTACCATGCTAGCGCATGGGACGGTTACGCCTGGGGGCCTTGCGGTTTTGTTCTCCAGAAATTACACACTTCCGGATCCTGGACTGACGGCTCGTTAATGAAAAAGTGGCTTAGCGCCATTTATGAGGAACCGGGTGCCTACCTGCAGCACCGATTCGGAAATTACATGAGGCTGTTATGGCATCCAAATTCCGTATTGGAAGACCAGACGGCAAATAATACGCTGGGCTTTAAGTATGAAAAAACAGGTCTGTTCAGAGTGCTTCAGACAACGACGAACTTACTTAAACATACGCCCTTCTTCAAACCTGGATTCTGGCTTATCGCCTCCTTGCTATTTACGCTGTATGGCCTGTATGCCCGTAAAAGTTTTTCCAGAGATATTTTTCTTGCATTGAACATGTCAAGCTTCTTATATCTTCTTGCGTACCTTGTTGTCGGGGTTGCCTCAGATTTTAGATATGCATACTGGTCAATTCTGGCAACGTCGGCAAGCGTGCCGTTTATCTTACTGTACAAAAAAACAACGAAATAATCTAATGAGGTTAGCATGTATTACCGTGGTCAGCATGTGGCGTTAATCGTTCCCTGTTACAACGAAGAAGCAGCAATCGAAACAGTCGTTCATGGATTTCGTAATGCCATGCCAGAGATTGATGTCTACGTTTTTGATAACAACTCGACGGATCGAACAGCTCAGGTTGCGACAAATGCCGGAGCCAAAGTCGTTTCTGTGCAGCTGGCAGGTAAAGGAAATGTTGTACGCCGCATGTTTGCCGATGTCGATGCTGACATTTATGTCATGGTCGATGGAGATGCTACGTATGATGCAGGAGCAGTTCGTAGCCTTGTCGATAAGCTACTGGATCACCATCTTGATATGGTGGTCGGCTGCAGAGAAACTAAAGAAGAAATTGCAGGTGAGGCTTACAGACACGGCCATCAGTGGGGCAACTATGTCCTGACGAAAAGCGTTGTTAAGATGTTCGGCGGTAATTTCACCGACATGCTCTCTGGCTACCGGGCTTTCACGCGGAGATATGCAAAATCATTCCCTGCCCTTTCCAATGGTTTTGAAATTGAAACTGAGCTAACCGTGCACGCTCTGGAACTTCGCATGCCGTATGGCGAGATAATGACCGCCTACGGAGCGCGTCCGGAAGGATCTGTCAGCAAGCTGTCTACCTACCGGGACGGCTGGAGAATATTAAAAACGATCGGCAAGCTCTATGTTAGCGAACGCCCTTTTGCCTTTTTTGGGATTTGTGGCTTGGTTCTGGCATTGATATCGATACTGCTTGGGGTCCCGTTGCTGATGGAATATCTGCGTATTGGACTTGTGCCACGGTTACCAACGGCCGTACTGGCAGCATCGATTATGATGTCTGCGGCGTTATCATTCGTCTGCGGATTAATCCTGGACAATGTGACCCGGGGTCGGCATGAGATGAAACGACTGGTCTATCTCGGGATCCCCTTACCCCGCGTGGATGCAGAGAAAAAATGAGAATTCTGAGAGAATTTTTTTTCTTCGGGATTAGTGGCGTCATCGGTTTCTTAGTTGATACCGCGGTGCTTTACCTGTTACGCGACTATTGCGGGCCATTCATCGCACGTGGTTTCTCATTTTTCGCGGCAGTTTTCGTGACCTGGCTTTTCAATCGCGCTATTACGTTCAAACAAAAGCGCTCAGGGATGAAGCCGAAAAACGAATTTTTTTCATATCTATTTCTTATGCTGGGCGGGGGCGTAGTGAATTATGGCGTCTACAGTTGGCTTATCACCGCATACAAAATAGCGCTGGAAAACCCAATTATTGGTGTTGCAGCAGGGAGTATCGCTGGCATGGTGGTCAATATCGCGACGTCAAAATTTATCTTGTTTCGCAAAGATATCGACTCGTAACCTGTCCAGCAGCCGCCGTCGCTAAGCAGACGGCGGCCTTACTCAAGCGTTCCTCTACGTTATTCCAGATCTAGCGTCGCCTTCACGCACTGCCAGAAGATTTCATCCTCCAGACTAAATGCCCGCTGCATGACGCAGGTCACTATGACGATCCGATTTCCGGACAGCAGCACGGCCACCTGCCGCTGATGACAGACGCCATCCTGGTGAGGATAGAGTGCAGAGGTTTCCCTTACAGGGCAGCCCGGCAGATGGGGTAACGTCGTGCTGACGGGCTCTGTCTGTTCAAAATGCGCGATCTTCGTCGCCAGCATGGCATACTCTGCTGCTAGCTCTTCATCGAAAGTACGCCCGTTCGATACGCGCCCACGGGTCACCACCAGAGAAGCGGATCTGTGCGCGTTTTTTATAACGTGCATGGTGCGGTCAGACCATCCTTCCCCTTTGAGCACAAACCGGCCATCATTCATCTGATAAATTGTCATGATGATTTACCTCCTGTTAATTGCTCGGGAAAAGAGCATAATAGTGAGCGTTAATGATTACGTTCTCTCCCGGTGTGAAGTGCTAGCTAGCCAAACATACCATTCAGTTAAAGGATAAGCGCTAAAACGCCTTCTCGATCAACAAAAGAAAATGTCTTAAAAAGGACAATAATTAAGTTCAAAGATGGCATTTTTTATTTAAACCGTCGCGTCAAAATATGTATTTAAAACTGAAATTAAATTAACCACCATTGACTCCTCCCCCCTGTACTTTTGAGTACATTCAAAATGCTTTCGTGAAAATGGGGATGAAGATATCCTCACCCGGCTATATTTTACGTGTATCTTGATGAGGGATTTATGAAACAAAAAATAATTTCTATGTTAATTGGCTCAGCTGCCATCTTATCTTCTGCATCTTCTTTCGCGGATAGCGGAACCGCTAATATTCATTTTAAAGGCACGGTAGCTAACATGAGCTGCACAGTTCAGGTTAATAACGCATCCGGAGATGCCTCTCTGGAAATGGGAACGATTGACATATCTAAAGTAGCCGTAGGGGGTGCCAGCGATCCTTATGCATTTGAAGTTGAGCTAACGGGTTGCCCATCAAGCATGCAAGGTGCTGAAGTTACCTTTATGGGTACGCCATCTACGGATAATCAATATTTCTCCGTGAATGGTACTGATGATAGTCTTGGCCTGGCCATATCAGATACAACCAGTGGAGAAAGTGCAACTACCGCCCCAGTTTTACCCAACGTATTGGATCCGTACGGCATGCGTAAAGATGGTACAAACGGCTTTAAAGGAACTTATACTGCACAGCTAGTTAAATTGAAAGAGGGTGTTACCAATACATCCTTTGATGTCTCCACCTCAGTTAACATTGCCTATATGTAATATTTTTATTTGAGTGGCGTGTTTATAGGACAAATACGCCACTTTTTTACATACTACAGTTGCGAAAAATTTTATGATTACCTTTAGTAAAATTCTGGCGCTTCCTCGCCATCTTTTCACGTTATCTATTCTATTTATACCAATGCTTGGCCAGGCATCCGTTACGTTGGGAAGCACCAGGCTGGTATACCATGAGTCAGACGACAGTATTACTCTTCAGCTCAATAACTATGATAACCAGCCCTATCTGCTTCAGTCCTGGGTAGCGCTTACGCCTGATAACCTCTCTTCAACGCAGACGGCAAACCAAAATGTACCGTTTATCGTTACGCCTCCCCTTTTCAGGATGAATGGCGGAGACAAGAATGAACTCAATATTGTAAAAACCTCCGTATCATTACCGAGCGATCGCGAGTCGATTTTTTATCTTAATGTAAAAGCTATCCCGGGGCATTCAGACAAAGCTGGCAACAGCCTGATGATTGCTGTCAAATCCACGCTCAAGCTATTTTATCGTCCGGCCTCTCTCTCCGATGAAGGAGTTGAAGCAGCATGGGGCCAACTGGTTTTCGTACAAAACGGTGGGCAGCTAACGGTCTCTAACCCCTCCCCCTACTTCATTACGTTTTATTCCCTTACGGCAAATGACGCCCCGATTAAGGTGGGTAAAAATGCCATGATCCCCCCTTTTGCTCATCAGACCTATGCCCTGACGGCTCACCACGTCAGTAACGTTTCCTGGCAGACAATCGGTGATTTAGCGCAGGTATCAAAAACTTATACTCAGGCGCTGCCCTGAAACGGGTTTTGGTCGCTATTGTGATGAGAGCGAATACCGTTACGTTTTATGCCGGATTCCTGATGCTGTTCATCCCATTTTCCGCCCGCCCGGCAAACTACACGTTTAGTGCTGATGAACTGGAAAACACCTCACAAACCACGGTCAAAAATATCGATGTCGCCCAATTCAATCACGTTACCTGGCTGCCAGGCATCTATTACGTTTCCGTGAGACGCAACGGGCAGGCATACAACAAAATGAAGATCAAATTTATCGCGAAAGAGAAGGGTTTGACACCACTGTTAACGCCCCGCCAGTGCCAGCTCCTCGCGCTGGATCTCACGCTTGCTAAAGGCCCTAAAATAGCTTCTGCCGATTTGCTGGACATAACCACGCGTTTTCCTGGCAGCAGTGCGCAGCTTGATCTTAGTAAGCTGCAGTTAGCTATTAATATTCCGCAAATTTATCTGATACAAAACGATGATGCCGATTTTAATGTGCCACCGCTGCAATGGGACGAAGGGATTAATGCTCTGCTGTTAAACTATGACGTGAGCGGCAGCCAGGTCAGTACAGACGACAGCGCGTTCCACGCCGGGGATCGCTTTTTGAAGCTCAACGGAGGGCTGAACCTGGGTGCCTGGCATATCAGAAGCCAGGGTACGCTTGATAAGCCTGAAAATGGGAAAACAAGCTGGGATGCGAATGATAGCTGGCTTCAGCGTGATATCGCAGCCATTCGTAGCACGTTATATATCGGAAACCGCTCAAGTGACGCCACGCTATTTGATGGCTTCTCGTTTACCGGTGTGTCGCTCTCGTCAACGGACAATATGCTTTCCGATAAGTTACAGGGTTATGCCCCCGTCGTCCGCGGAATTGCCAGAACGGCAAATGCCCGAGTTCGCATAAGCCAGAACGGCAGCGTGATCTATCAAAGCTACGTGCCTGCCGGTGCATTTGAGATTAAGGATATCTATCCGCAGTCGGGCGCCGGAGAACTACTGGTTAGCATTAAAGAGACCGATGGCAGCGAGCATCACTTTTATCAGCCCTGGGGAAGTGTGTCGGTTATGCAGCGGCCAGGGCATTTGAAATACTCCCTGGAAATGGGCCGCTATGATAACAGTGGGCAGTCGGAACATCCCCGGTTTTATCAATCTGCTCTGTTCTATGGTCTGCCCTACTCCATGACGCTGTTTGGCGGTATTCAGCTTGCTGAAGAGTATACTGCCGTCGATCCTGGGTATGCTGTAAGCGTGGGAAAATTAGGCGCGCTCTCTTTAGATGCGACGATGATGGAAAACCGTCTGTCCAGAAACCGGATAACGCATGGCAAAAGCTACCGGCTGCAGTATGCCGCCAGCCTGGTTCCCACCCGCAGTGATATTACCTTGTCCTGGGCCTTCTCTCCTGATGAAGGTTATCTCTCCTATACCAACGCCTTGCAAAATCGGAATGACGATAGCGCAACCTATTCCAGCCAGAAAAGCAAAATACAATTAGCCGTTAATCAGCCGATCTTCGACTCCGCCTCCCTGACGCTCAGCCTGTGGAAAACAGAGTATTGGCATAACTCTGCGGATAAAAATCTGTCGCTGGGTTACAACCAGACCTGGCACAATCTGACCATTAGCGCTGGCTGGAGCTGGACGCAGAACGAGGATGGCAGTTCCGATCAGCAGCTGGTGGCTAACGTGCAAATCCCGCTCTCTGCGCTATCGGATAGCGCATGGCTGAATACCGGTATCAGCGTTCAGCGGCCGGGCGCGCCCTCGCAAAGCCTGGCGGTGAACGGGGATAACACACTTGATGATAATGACCTGGCGTGGAATATAGGTGCCTCCCAGGGTAATAGCGAAAGCCGCAGTTTCAACGCCAGCGGTGATTATAAGTCCCGCCACGGTGAGTATCAGGCCAGCTATAGCGACAGCGCCGACAGCCAGAAACTGACCTGGCGCGCACAAGGCTCGTTTCTGGCATCGGCCTATGGCATTACCGCAGGTCAACCCTTTGATAGCACAGACACGTTGGCGCTTATTAGCGCTCCTGATACTGAAGGATTAAAAGTTGCAGGCAGCCCCGGCGTGGCTACCGATGGCTCGGGTCTGGCCATGGTATCAGGGCTTCAGCCCTACCGGGATAATACCCTCACACTTGAACAAGAAGGAATCGCTGGCGATACCACCCTCGACAACACGGGTGTCCATTTGACGCCTACGGATGGTGCAGTCGTTCTGGCGCAGTTTACTGCCCATACGGGAAAAAAGCTGCTTGTTACCCTACGCCGGCCTGATGGCACGCTGGTGCCGTTCGGTGCCACTGCCACTGCGGGTGGGCAAAGTAATGAAGGCATCGTTGACGATCGCGGTCAGCTCTTTTTGTCCGGCGCCCCCGTCAAGGGCGAGATTGTCGTGAGCTGGGGCGATCCGCATCAGCAGTGCCGCGCGGGTTACCAACTCCATCTACAAAAAGGGAGGCATCTCTATGAACTTAATCTGGTTTGTGCGTAGCTTAGCCGGAACAGCCATGGCCATTCTGTTCTGGTCATCCTGTGCTATCGCAGAGTGCGAAGTGACTCAAACCAACGTGATGCGATTCACTCTGCCCACTATCAGCCTGTCTGGCGGAGAGAGTAACGGCAGCATTCTGGCTCAGGTGACCCAGCAGATCCCTGCCGATCCCGTTAAATCTGGGGTTTCCTGTCATTCCGGCGGGACGATGCGAGTGTTTGCTACCCGGCCGCTGGTAATGGATAACGAAACCTTTGCTACAGGCGTGCCCGGGATTGGCTACAGGTTATTTATCGATAACCAGCCGGTACCGTGGAAACATTCTATAGCCTGCGAAGGAGAAGCATGTCAGCCGAGCTGGCCGACGTCGTCTCAAGTGGAATTGCAGCTGGTACGGACGGCTTCTCATGCCGCTGCTGCGGGTCGCATCAGACCTGGCATCTACGGTATTGTTCGTGGCGACAGGGGTAAGCCTGCCCTATTAATTACTCTTGCTCAAGGTATCGTTATTGAAAACTCGGGATGTAATCCCCGGGTTCAAACGGTAAATTTAGGTACCGTCGGTACCAAATCTTTCCCTTCTTTGCTTACATCATCGAATCGGGTACCGTTTCGGGTGGAGTTCAACTGCCCACTTCCTCTGCATCTGGGTGCAATATGGGAAGGAGAGAGGGATCGGTTTGGGTTATTAAAACCGTTAGCAGGCAGAGGACGGGCCGAGGGCATAGGTATTCGTTTACGAGATGATAGCGGCGCTTCTATAACCCTTGCGCATCCGCTGACTGCTCAACAGCATGATAAGGCACTCAATTTCAGCGCTGAAATGGTGCGCACTGGAGAGGTATCGTCTGGCAAAGTTGACGCTATCGCAACATTACATCTCATTTACAAATAGCAGCGAGTTATGTATTAAATTTTATTAATCTTTCTCGTTATTTTCAGATCCCCCGGCTTATTACAATGCCTGTATAATCTCTTAAGCTCATGATAAAAAGTATTGCCATAGAACTTTAAATAGGGATTTCCTTATAAATAACAGTAACAGGAATTATTACCCACTCTCAATTATCTGCTTTTTTCACTAGCAACTCATATTGTGTAAGATTGACAAAAGCACAACGTTCTATATTATCTGAACACGTACCACCCTAATAAATGGAGTCTCGATGAAAACGCAGATAACTGACAATGATGTCTTTGACCACTACTTTAGTTTCGCAGTTAAATCAAAGCCAATGAAGGCTATTGAAACAATTTTTTCACACGTACTACCCTATGGAAAAAAGATATTATTAAAAAAAGGCAAGCATTACCGGCTTAATGAAGAAGATGAGGGTGTAGGGGTTATACTCATTACTGACGGACTGGTTTCTGCTATCAACGCTGACTCCGGCCATTTTATTTCTACTCTCTACCCTCCCACTATCATCGGCTTAAGCCACGGATACGGTGCATATTATAACGTCCCGGGAACGATACGAAGCACCTTGCATGCAGAAACAGACGCCACTTTATATTTCGTTCCATTGCAACTGTTTGTTAATACAGCAGATAGAAAAGAGCTATGGCATCATGTCGCCAGAATTTTAGCACATCGGATAATAGCCATGGTCAATAAAGAAAGATCTTATATCGGCATGGATTCCTATAGCATTATAAAATCCGTGATTCAGGAGGTATGGCTTTATCCAGACACCTATCGTTCGCAAATAAGCCTGCCAAAGTTCATTCAAAAAAGATCGGGTCTTTCACGCAGTAGAATTATGAAAATTCTTTTTGATCTCAAACTTGGCGGCTATATAAACATTACGAATGGGAAACTCCTTTTTGTCGGCAAACTCCCTTCATCCTATTAAGGTATTCTGATACCCTATCTCCCCTCAGGATTTAAGAGGTTTTCTGGTAGAGTTCATTCCGCGATGGCGTTCTCTCTGTGCTTAATGGAACTAATATAGTGTATAAAAAAACAAACTGCTCTAAATTGCACTATTAGCGGACCCTGCACACGGCACCCGCCAAAATAACATTACGTTTTTATGACTGACTCAGAAATTAGCCGATCGGTTGTCTGATATACAACGCTATATCCAAACTCTCATCTGCTGGCAGAGCACCCTTTATCAGCTCTTTGTCCTGATGCTGCGCCACTGGGGGATGATCACATGATATCAATATTAGTATCTACCCCAATGTTACCCGGCACATAAAAATAGGAATAAAAATAAATTGTTTATCATAAAAGTAAGTCAGGCCCAAATAAAACCGCCAGCAAAACAATAAAACATGCTGGCGGTTAAAATCGACGCGTAAATAACTCATAATTACATAAAATCAAGCTATATCTAACTAACGCTCACAATCTCAGGTGGGCATTCATTCACCAGGGCAACACCGCTGTTTCCAAACTGATCGTAGAAATATATTTTCACCGATCCGTTATGATCCTGCCCACTGTCGTCTCCCTGCAAATCGTAGTAACTGGCAATAAAGCTAATGTCCCCCTCTTGCTGATCTACGCTAACCGTCGCTTCGATCATTGGCGTTCCGCTGCCCGCCCCTTCACGAAAGTTGATTTCAACGTCATAGCTGCTTTTGCCCGGCGATACTGAAGGAAAATGTGTGTTTTGAATCTGGTCATATTCTGGTTTTTCCTTGACCATATAGTAGGACAATGGCTCCAGAGCAGTACTGTCTGCCGCATGCTGACCATCAAAAGCTATGATTTTAAAGTAATCATCATCAATATAAAGAGCATACAAATCAGAATGAAAACCAGAGCCACTTGATTGGTTATGATTTACATGAACGGGAACAGAGTTTAACCTCTCAATTATATTTAGCGCCGTCCGCCGTCCGCCATGATTGCCATACAGCCTTTCCGGATAGCAGCAGATTTGCACATTCGTTTTTATACCTGAACCGAGCCTCGACGTTTCATAAACCACCGTTTGTGGGGATTTGTTTCTATATGAAATATAATCTAAACGTAACGCTACGCTTTCGGACCAGCCGCCCACGTTTATGCTACGGTCAGATTGCAGATAAAATGAATAGGTGTAATCATAAATCCCATTATCAACAGACGCACCACTTCCAGAGGATGATTGGAGGGAAGGATCGAACACCGAATTGTATTGTCCCTTATCTACCTCCGCCAGATATTTTAGGCTTCCGCTATCTGTATTATTAATCAACTGGAGGACGCTCAGCACCTCATCGCTATCGGGACCGGGTTGCGCTGCATCGAGAAGCGTAAAAGAGAGGCCTACAGTGAGTAAAACCTGATGCCGGCCATTCACAAACAGGTGGGCTTGGGTACTATTCGAATACTCAGACCATATTTTTATATTGCTGATTGAATCAACGTTTTCCCATGACATAATTTCCTACCTCATTAAGTGATAAAACACACTGTTGCCTTTTATGCTAAGCATAGGCATCGCGTTATTTGCGTAAAGTGTCTGTTTTACACAGTACCAACCAAAATCCCGGCAGCCTCATGCCTGCTACACTGCTTATCACATCAATGAAAGGGGAATCGCTATGTCAGACAACAGCTATCAGCCACCGAAAGTGTGGACGTGGGATAAATCCGGCGGCGGCGCGTTTGCCAATATTAACCGTCCGGTCTCCGGCTCGACGCATGAAAAAACGCTGCCGGTGGGCAAACACCCTCTGCAGCTCTACTCTCTTGGCACGCCGAACGGCCAGAAGGTCACCATTCTGCTGGAAGAGCTGCTGGAGAGAGGTGTCAGCGAGGCGGAGTACGATGCCTGGCTGATCCGCATCGGCGAGGGGGACCAGTTCTCCAGCGGCTTTGTTGAGGTAAACCCGAACTCAAAGATCCCGGCCCTGCGCGACCACAGCACCACGCCGCCAACCCGCGTCTTTGAGTCCGGTTCGATTCTGCTCTATCTGGCGGAAAAGTTTGGCCACTTCCTGCCAACAGATCCGGCAGGCCGCGCCGAAACCTTGAACTGGCTCTTCTGGCTGCAAGGGTCTGCGCCATTCCTCGGCGGCGGTTTCGGCCATTTCTATAGCTATGCGCCGGTAAAAATTGAGTACGCTATTAACCGTTTCACCATGGAGGCTAAGCGCCAGCTCGACGTGCTTGATAAGCAGCTTGCACAACACACATTTATTGCGGGAGACGAGTATACCATTGCCGATATGGCTATCTGGCCGTGGTACGGCAACGTCGTGCTCGGTAACGTTTACGACGCGGCAGAGTTTCTTGATGCCAGCAGCTATACCAACGTGCTGCGCTGGGCAAAAGAAGTGGCTAAGCGTCCCGGCGTACAGCGTGGCCGCATCGTTAATCGTACCAACGGACCGCTTAACGAACAGCTGCATGAACGCCACGATGCCAGCGACTTCACCAATAATACGGAAGATAAACGCCAGAGCTAATGCTTACCGACCGGGCATATCCCGCCCGGTCATCTTTTTGGCTCGATTAATCTTCTCTTTTTCACCTACTGTATTTACAACAAAAAAATAACTAGTAAGAATGCTTTTTATTTATACCTAATCGGTGGGTATGTCTGAACTCGCGCTTAAGCAGCAGATCCAGAATCTGAAGAAGCACAATGCCCGTCTGGTGCGGCTGGCGCGTGACGCTCGCAGCAAGCTCAGCGCAGCGCTGGACGGTACTGGTCTCTGTCTGTGGCAGCTGGACGTGCCCAGCGGCAAGCTTATTATCTATAACCGTCGCTGGGGTTCGATGCTAGGCTACCAGCCGAAAGAGTTGAGTGCGCACTTTGAGGTCTGGAAAGAGCATCTTCACCCCGACGACAGAGATCGGGTGCTGGATGCCTTCTACGGCCATCTGCACGGCAAAACCCCCTTTTATGAAGCGCTACACCGGATGCAGCATAAAAATGGCACCGTCACCTGGGTGCTGGATCGGGGACGCGTCAGCGAGTGGGACGACAGTGGCCAGCCGCTGAAGGTCACCGGCACGCATATCGACATGACCAAAGAGAAACAGTACGAGGAGCAACTCGCCCTGCTGGCAAACCACGATCCCCTTACCGGCCTTGCCAACCGCCATGCTCTGATCCAGCATTTCGAGGCGTTGAAAATAGCGGGCGCGCTCTGCGTGGCGTTTATCGACCTTGATGATTTTAAGACCGTGAATGACACCTTCGGCCACCGTAGCGGGGATGAACTGCTGATGCAGCTTAGCCAGCGTCTGCGTGAGACCTGCCCATCGGGAACGATTGTCGGGCGGCTTGGCGGGGATGAGTTTGTGCTGCTGCTGCCCTTTACGCTGAGTGATATCCAGGTGAGCAATGCCGCACGCGACTGTTTACAGGCAGCACTGACGCCGTTTGAACTGGATAACGGCACCGCAAACGTCGGCGCCTCGATCGGCATTGAGCAGGCACTGCCGCAGGATGATTTTGTCAGCGCGCTGGTTCGCGCCGACCAGGCGATGTATCAAATTAAGCATGCCGGTAAAAACGGCGCGGCACTGGGTGCCACACCGCTCGCGGGGTCTACTAAAAGCGTTTAGAACGCGACCCACTCATCTTCTGCCGGAGCCGCCACTGCCGCACGACGCATCGCAGGCGCGTTTACTGGCGCTGCCGCCATTTCCCGATCGTTAGCAGAGAGACGGAACCGCTGTACCGAACGCTGCAGCTCTTCGGTCTGACGCTCAAGGGCTGCTGCTGCTGCAGAAACCTCCTCCACCAGCGAGGCATTTTGCTGCGTTACGCTATCCATCTCGGTAATGGCAACACCTACCTGGGAGATGCCTTTGCTCTGCTCGGCAGACGCGCTGGCAATCTGCTTCATAATAGTGGTCA
Organism: Pseudescherichia sp.; assembly: GCF_031987975.1. Classification (GTDB taxonomy): domain Bacteria; phylum Pseudomonadota; class Gammaproteobacteria; order Enterobacterales; family Enterobacteriaceae; genus Pseudescherichia. The sequence continues at coordinate 131,810 of NZ_DALZYX010000006.1, forward strand.
CTTCCGTTACCGCCCGCAGAATGCCCTCCATCGTGGTGCCAGCGTCATTAACCAGCTGCGCCCCCCTATCGACCCGGCTGACAGAGTCGTTTATCAGCGACTCAATCTCCTTCGCCGCATCGGCGCTGCGGCTGGCAAGATTACGCACTTCACCCGCTACCACGGCAAAGCCACGTCCCTGTTCGCCCGCTCGTGCCGCCTCCACCGCCGCATTGAGCGCCAGAATATTGGTCTGAAAAGCGATGCTATTGATGACCGTGGTGATCTCAGCAATCTTCTTCGAGCTATCCGAGATGTCGTTCATCGTGCCGATCACCTCATCGACCAGCGCGCCACCTTTGCTTGCTCGCGTTGAGGCAACGTCCGCAAGCTCGCTGGCCTGACGTGCGTTGTCGGCATTCAGTTTAACCGTCGCGGTCAGCTGCTCCATGCTGGCTGCCGTCTCTTCCAGCGCCGCCGCCTGCTCTTCCGTACGGGAAGAGAGATCGTTATTGCCACTGGAAATTTCAGTCGCCCCACGCCAGATATTGTCGCTGCCCTGGCGAATAGAGCTGACAGCCTCACGCAGACTATCCTGCATCGCGCGCAACAGTGGTACCAGCTGACCCACACAGTTGCGGCCCAGATCCTGTACCGGCTGGCTGAGATCGCCCTGGGCAATAATGCGGAAGTGCTCACGGATGGTTGCCAGCGGTTTCACCAGCATGGCGACCAGATAGCGATCGGTGAAGAGTAGGATCAGCAGGCCGAGGATCACCGCTGCCAGAATCAGGGTGCGGGTCACGTTAGTCTGTCCGTCTACCATGACCCGGGTATCATCAAGCCTTGCGCTGGCGGCAGCGTTAAAGGCTTCTGCCGCCGCACCAAACGCGCGGCTTAGCGCTGGCGTCACGTTACTCGACTGCTGGCGATACGCCTCCAGCGCCCCCTGCTGTGCCAGCTGAACCTGCGGCGTCACGCCCTGATCCAGCAGCGCCTGCCAGCTGGCAAGCGTCTGAGCAGAAACCTTCGGATCCATCGGTCCCGGTGAGATGGCTTTCAGCGCCTCCAGCTTCGTTTTCATGTTATCCAGCGCCACTTGCACCTGTGAGAAATCCGCGCTGCCACCGGCGGCTTTCGTCTCCAGCACGCGTGACAGGCGAGTGACCACGCGGAAGTACTGATCGTTGCCCTGGCTCAGCAGCGTCATCTGGGTAACCAGCTGGCGATCAATGTCATTTCCTTCAGCGACTTTCGAGAGCGAGAAAACGCTATACAGTCCGACACCCGACCATAGCAGGCAAAAGACGCCGAGGATAACCAGCAACACCAAACGAATGGTGAAGTTTTGCAGCATACGCATAATTAATTCCTTGCCGATAAGGGGGATACTTATTGTCGCAAGCGACGTAGCAGGGTTATCGGCATGTTAATGACAATATGTATAGTGACACGTAATTTTTTTGATCAAAAAACGTGCTGTGGATTGCCTTGCTTAAAACAAGGTTTAACGGAGCATAATAGTTTACGCTCTGCGTTTACGCTTATAAATTTAAAAGAAAAAACGCATCATTAAGAATAATCTTAATTGCAACGCACTGAAAAATAAGCACAAAAAAATGATGCCTTTGATATCTTTTTTGTCATGACTTTATTCAGCAATGCTGCAATTATATTTATGACCATAAATCTTTATAAGCTTTAGTCAAAAAAAATGCATACCTTCAAATAGCATTAATCCTTTCGCTTCATATCGCATAACATATTTAAAAAATGATTCTTTGTTATTTCCTTTCTTTTTTAATAAAGCGAATAAATTCATCTTTTATTGTTCGCTGCTGCGTCAAAAAGCCAAACCAATCCTCATCAGACCGCGCCAGTCCTGACTTTATGCCTGCAGGCAAAACTTCTCTTAACCAACTGGAATCTATCCGCGCTAATGAGCAAATCTTAAACACGCTATTTTCGCCAGCAAACGATTTTGCTGGCGAAGCAGGAAACGATCACAAACCATACTATTTTAGCGGCGCTAAACTGTTACTTAACTTAACTATTATCTGTCAGGTATAATTTAAACCAGTCAAGGGTACGCTGCCACGCCAGCTCCGCGGCAGGCTGGTCATAGCGCGGCGTGGAGTCATTATGGAATCCATGGTTAACGCCAGGGTAGATATAAGCCTTATAGACCTTATTGTTCGCTTTTAGTGCCTGTTCATAGGCCGGCCAGCCTTCGTTGATGCGCGTGTCTAGTTGAGCGTAGTGCAGTAAAACAGGTGCGTTGATTTTTGGAACATCGGCAATCGGAGCCTGTCGGCCATAGAAAGGCACGGCGCAGGCCAGTTCCGGATAGGCCACCGCCGCCGCGTTCGCCACACCACCGCCGTAGCAAAAACCGGTAATGCCAACCTTACCGGTGGCGTCAGGGTGCCGCTGCATAAACTCCACCGCTGCAAAGAAGTCATTCATCAGCTTAGTGGGATCCACCTTCTGCTGAAGCTCCCGGCCTTCGTCATCGTTACCCGGATAACCCCCTACGGAGCTGAGACCATCCGGAGCCAGCGCAATATATCCCGCTTTGGCAACGCGACGCGCTACGTCCTCAATATAGGGATTCAGGCCCCGGTTCTCATGTACCACCACCACGGCAGGCGCTTTACCTTCCACTTTAGTCGGCTTGACCAGATAACCGCGCACTTCACCATGCCCGTTCGGTGAGGGATAGTGAATATACTCCGGTAAAATATCCGGATCGGTAAACTCTACCTGGGTGGCCAGCGCATAGTTCGGCTTGAGCAGATTGAACAACGCCAGCGCGGTCATGCCGCCTACCGCGTAGCGGGTCGCCAGCTGTAAAAACTCGCGTTTGGAAATCTTGCCGTGGGCGTAGTAGTCGTAGTAATCGAGCAGTTCCTGCGGGAAGTCTTTGGCGGTCAGACGCGTCATCGTTGCTCTCCGATAAGTGAATGCTTTTTAAGCAAAGCATAATGCAACGCGTTTGTCAGTCACCAGAAAGATTACTCTGCAGGAAAGGTTTTCACCTCAGTGGGATCAATTTCCGGCCGTTGATATTCGGGCCATACCAGTACCACCAGCCCCGGGTAGGCCTCGAGGCTAAACTCACGAAAGCACTGGCGTAAATTAAGCACCTCCAGATCGGCATGGGAAACCTTCTCCCCGTTGAGGCAGCGCTTTTTAATATTGTCGTAATAGCGGTACACCGCTGAATTGAGATCGCTACAGCGACGCTGAGCCTCAAATAAACCTGGCGTACCATTCAGTTCCGCCATGTTCATTCGCTTAATGGTGGCATGCAGAAAATCAATATATTCATGATTTACCCGCCAGTACCACACGGGCGTAATGGCATTCATCAGTATGGAAAAATGATCTTCGCCCTCCTCTTTCGTTAAGGGTGTTGGCTCGGCAGAGGGACCTATTTCTCTCTCTGGCGAGCTGTTATTGAACCCACGCATCATTAAAAGTACGCCGCCAGTAAGCAGCAGCAGGGCGATAACAGAATAGAAAATACTGTTCATTAGCAGGCTCCATTTTTTTTGATTTTAAAATTGCGCCATGATATTGTCAACGCAACTCACGCCCGCCCCACCTCCACCCCGTTGAAATCACAGGATATTATCAATGCTGCCCGAGAATCTTGTCCCGGCACGTTTTCACGTTTCCACGGTGAAAACGGACACGGGAGAAGCAGAAAAAGATGTCAATTTAGCCCAGGGGAAAAGAACGCTCGCCGATTATGAAAGCGATATATTAACCAATGTTAGCCCTGCCCGGCAATCACGTAATATGCTGCTGGAAGAGCGCGATCGTCATATAAAAGACAGATTATATCGGGTGGCAAAAATTGAATCCTTTAGCCGATTGCTGAACGATCTTCAGGCCACAGGTGACGTTGATTCCCAGCTTTTAAGTCAAATAATCGCGAAAAAAACCATTGAGATAAATGATGTGGGAAATGAAATTTGGCTTAATCTCATTACCCACGAAAAAGATACGCCTATGTTTTATACGCTACAGGATGATTCATGTGAATAAAGATATTGAGAATAACAATGTCTATTTGACTTTGGATGAGACAAAGACCGATGAATTTATCTTAAAGCAAAACCTGGATGCGTTAATTCACAATAAAAATGAGACCATCCAACGTATTGCCAGAGAGTCAATCTCTATTCCAGCAGCGCTGATTAGGCTGAAATGGCAGAACCGTCGTGAGATCTACGCCCTACAGGTTAAAGAAGAGATCTACGGAGCAGCAATCGATGAAATCATCGCTCTGCATCCCGACTTACGGGAAAAGATCATGACAAAACTTGAAACTCACTACCAGCATATTCTGGAACGTGAAGTCGCCACGCTGCGACTCACCCGCAAGCTTGCCGACGGCGAATATCGCACCAGGAGCGTCAACAGAGTCGCGCTTCAGGAGGAGGAGCACAACCCTACGGAATCGTCCGGTTCGCCTGCATTTCCCGCATAAGCATCTATCCTTAATCTGCATGTATCACAGATGGAGACGACTTATGGCAAACGATCAGACGAAAATTCAGGACCCTACTACCCAGTATTACACTGAGGGATACCCGAAACAGAAACAGCCCGCTCCAGGGGTGCAGGCTAAAATGGATCCCGTTCCAGACTGTGGCGAGAAGAGCTATGTCGGTAGCGGCCGTCTTAAGGATCGTAAGGCGCTGGTGACAGGAGGTGACTCCGGCATCGGACGCGCTGCCGCCATCGCTTACGCGCGTGAAGGCGCTGATGTCGCTATCAACTACCTGCCCGCAGAGGAAGAGGATGCGCAGGAGGTTAAAGCGCTGATTGAAGCTGAAGGGCGTAAAGCGGTGCTGATTCCAGGCGACCTGACGGATGAGACCTTTACACGCTCGCTGGTGAATCAGGCGCGTGATGCCCTGGGCGGCTTAGATATCCTGGCACTGGTTGCCGGTAAACAGACTGCTGTGGAAGATATTGCCGATCTCACCTCGGAGCAGTTTGAGCAGACCTACAAAACTAACGTCTTCTCGCTATTCTGGATCACCCAGGAGGCGTTAAAGTTCCTCCAGCCGGGCGCCAGCATTATCACCACCTCATCGGTAGAAGCCTATCAGCCAAACGCAACCCTGCTGGATTATGCTTCCACCAAGGCGGCCATTCTTAACTTTACCCGTGGGCTGGCAAAACAGGTGGCGGAGAAAGGCATTCGCGTGAACAGCGTTGCGCCAGGCCCTGTCTGGACAGCCTTGCAAATCTCCGGCGGCCAGCCGCAGGAGAAACTGCCGAAGTTTGGTCAGTCAACGCCGCTTAAACGCGCCGGACAGCCTGCTGAAGTTGCCGCTATTTACGTTTATCTGGCGAGCCAGGAGTCGAGCTACGTGACCGCCGAAGTACACGGCGTCACTGGCGGGATGCATTTAAGCTAATTCTTGCGTCCAACAAAAAAGGGGCCGCGCGGGCCCCTTTTTTTATCCACACGCCACGCTTATTTCGGGCGCGTTACCTCTTCACCTACCAGGCCAATCTTCAGATAGCCTGCCTGATGCAGGGTGTCCATCACCTTCATCATCGTCTCATAGTCTACGGTTTTATCCGCACGGAAGAAGATGGTGGTGTCCTTCTTGCCTTCGGTCAGGGCGTTCAGTGCATTGACCATCGTCTCATCGGTCACCGGATCGTTGCCGATAAACATGCTGTTATCTGCTTTTACCGACAGGTAGACCGGTTTTTCCGGACGCGGTTGCGGCTGGCTGGAGGAGGCCGGTAAGTTTACCTTCACGTCAACGGTAGCCAGCGGGGCGGCCACCATGAAAATAATCAGCAGCACCAGCATGACGTCGATAAACGGCGTCACGTTGATCTCATGCATTTCACCGTTATCGTCCAGATTTTCATTAAGACGCATTGCCATACGGAATTAACCTAAACGTAATTTCTGTGCGGAGTGAACTGGCGCAGCCGACGGGCTGGCAGCCAGGTCGAGATCGCGGCTCTGTAACAGCAGCACCTGCGCGGCGACGTCGCCCAGCATGGCTTTATAGCCGCCGATAGAGCGGGCAAAGATGTTGTAGATTACAACCGCCGGGATAGCGGCGACCAGACCGATTGCCGTCGCCAGCAGCGCTTCGGCGATGCCGGGTGCAACGACCGCAAGGTTGGTGGTCTGCGTTTGGGCGATGCCGATGAAGCTGTTCATGATGCCCCATACGGTACCGAACAGGCCGATAAACGGCGAGATTGCGCCGATGGTCGCAAGGAAGCCATTACCACGGCCCAGATGACGGCCAACGGCGGCAACGCGGCGCTCCAGGCGGAAGCCGGTGCGCTCTTTAATACCTTCGTTATCTTCAGAACCAGCGGATAGCTCAAGCTCGTTCTGCGCTTCGTTTAGCAGCTGCGTACTGAGACTGTTGGTGTGGAAGCCCGCGGCGATTTCGCTCGCCTGATCCAGGGTGCGCGCTTCGCTTAACAGCTTCTGCTCGCGCTTAAGACGGCGCTTATGCGAGAACATCTCCACGCTTTTGCTGAAGAAGATCGCCCAGGTGACAATGGACGCCAGAATCAAGCCAATCATCACCAGCTTCACGACGATATCGGCATGGTGATACATACCCCAAACGGAGAGATCCGTCTGCATCAAATTATTACCCACTCTGTATCTCCGGACGCAAATCACAAAATCTGAGCGTAATAATATCAAAACAGCATCGAATTGATAGTAGTTCTCATTAGTATTTACATAGTGGCGTAATTTTGGCAAAGTTTCCTTGCGCTTACGCAGTAAAAAATACCGTAAGCGCAATTTTCAGAAAATTATCGGACCTCCAGCACAAAATTATCAAAGCTGCATGCGCCAGGATCCTGTGCATCTGTCGTAGCAGCGGCAAAGATCCCTACCTTAGCGCCTACCCATTTTCCCTTGCCTGCGGCAAAGGTGCGCTGGACTGGCTGCCACGCCCCGTTATCTTCACGCCAGGCAAACTGGCAGACGCCGCCCTCCCCTACGTTCACTTTTAGCTCACAGGTTGCGCCAGAGAGCGTATGTAGAGCCTGGCGCTGCTCCCTGATGACGCCTGCATCGCTCATCCAGCCGTGGATATAGCAGAGCTGATGGCGCTCCTCGTGACGGACAATAACCAGCGCCGCGTAGCGTTCACCATAGATAATCAGCCCGCCGAAATTCTCAGGATTTGCGCCGTTGAGCGTTGCGCGCGTGCGGGCAACAAAGGCAAATGCGGGAAACTTTTGCAGCAGCAGCTGCGGGGCGGCGTAGAGCGTTCGCTGACCGGCAAACTCGGGCAGCGGGATACAGCGCAGCTGAAGCCCTTCCCTGGCCGGAACCAGCCAGTTGGGCTGGGGATTGGCCTGCCACTGCCACTGTAGCCCAGGCTTACCGGTGGCAAAATCGTCGCTGGTCTGCGGCGCATAGGGCGTCACCGCAGGCAGGCCGCCTGGCTTTTGCCAGCGCAAAACCGGCTGCCCAGCGCCTGCCTCACCAAGAGGTTCACCTATACGCGGCCAGCCATCCTCGCCCCATGACATCGGCTGGAGATGCACAATGCGGCCATAGAGGTGCGCATCTTGAAAATGGACAAACCAACACTCGCCGTTTTTCAGCTCTACCCATCCCCCTTGATGAGGGCCGTTCACAGCGGTACTTCCCTGAAAGAGCACGTTTCGTGCCTCCCACGGCCCGGTGATCTCAGGCGCGCGCAGCACCGCCTGCCAGCCGGTCTCCACCCCGCCCGCCGGCGCGAAGATATAGTAGAGGCCGTTGCGCTTATAGACCTTAGGTCCCTCCAGCGTCGGTAGATCGCAGCTGCCATCATAGATAATCTGCCCCTCTCCCTGTAACGCCGTACCGTCTGGCTTCATCGAGAAAAGCTGTAGCTTATGCTTAATGCCGCTGCGGCTATGGGCAAAGGCGTGAACCAGCCAGGCGCTACCGTCCTCATCCCAGAAGGGACAGGGATCGATCCAGCCTTTAGCGGGCTGGACGCAGTGCGGCTTGCTCCACTCTCCCCACGGATCCCGGGTATGGCACATGAAAATCCCTTCGTCAGGGGTGCTGAAAAAGACCCACAGGCGATCGTCATGCCAGCGCAGAGAGGGTGCCCACACCCCTTTTCCGGGCTGCATGACATCGTAGCCGGGAAGATCGAATGAGGTGAAGACATGGTTGACGATCCGCCAGCTGACCAGATCCGTTGAGTGCAGCACGGGCAGCCCGGGCATATGGTTAAAGCTCGACGAGACCATAAAGAAGTCATCCCCGACGCGGACGATGTCCGGATCGGAGTAGTCAGCGCAAAGGATCGGGTTTTGATAGGTATCCAGAGTCATAATGCTGCTCCCTTATGCGTTTTTCAGTTCGTCGCCCACCAGCACCGGGCGGTCGCTTGCTGCGGGACGGGCAGCCTGCTCACGGGCTGCCAGATCGCGCTGGATGGTGGCCATCATGGTGTCATCGAGCTTGTAGAAGCGCGCGAGCCACCAGAGGATCAGATAGGAGATCGATGGCCCCAGGGTCAGCAGGCCGACAATACCGGCGGTGGCCAGCGGCGTCTGCTCGGCAACGCCCGCCTGATAGCCAAACAGCCCCAGCGCAAACCCGACGGCAGCGCCCGCTACGGCCATCCCCATCTTTAAGGCAAAGAGATTACCCGAATAAGATAAACCGGTAATGCGATGGCCGAATTTCCATTCACCATAGTCTGCCGCGTTGGCCATCATATTCCATTTAAAAGGCTGGTACATTTGATGGAAAAAGCCGACCAGGAAATAGAGCGGGAAGACCACCGCCAGCCAGGTGGGCGGAATAAAGAACATCACCACGCCGGTAAATACCAGCAGCAGGTTAATATTTTTAAACAGCGAGACGGCACGATAGCGTTTAGCTAAATAACCGGCCGCGAGGCTGCCAATAATGGTGCCGACCACGCTGGTAGAGACAAAGGCCGATTTCATCATCGTTCCTGCCGCAGTCTGCACGCCGCCCATCATTAAATAGGTAGCATAATAGAGCGTCGCCGCGCTGCGCATTACCCCTGCCATACTGGAAAAGAAAGTGATAATTGCCACAATGCGCCACTGATCGTTTGCCAGCAGGCAGCGAATATCCTCCCGCACGCTGTTCTGGGTCTCTACTACCGGAGCGACGCGCTCTTTGGTAGAGAAAAAACAGAACAGCAGCATGACAATGGCAATCGCGCCCATAATGCCCATTGTGGCCTGGAAACCAAACTGTTTATCCTCTTTACCCAGCCAGTCCACCAGAAACAGGGTGGCGACCGACACCATCAGCCCGGCAGCGGATGAGATGGTAAAGCGATAGGACTGCGCCGACAGGCGATCCTTCTCATCGCGGGTAATGACCCCGCCCAGCGCGCAGTAGGGAATATTAATAAAGGTGTAGCAGAGCATTAACAGGGTGTAGGTAATATAGGCGTAGATCAGTTTTCCGGATGCGCCAAAATCGGGCGTCGTAAACGTCATGACGGCCAGCACCGCATAGGGCACGGCAAACCAAATAAGCCAGGGGCGGAAATGCCCCCAGCGGGTTTTCACCCGATCGGCAACAATGCCGGTTAGCGGATCGGTAATAGCATCGAGGATACGGGTTACTAAAAACATCACCCCCACCGCTGCCGCAGAGAGGCCGTAAATATCGGTATAAAACCAGGTTAAAAACATGGTCACGGAGGAGTAAACAATGCCGCAGGCGGCATCCCCCATCCCAAATCCTAATTTTTCTGCAATCGACAACTTTGTATTATTTGCCACAATCAATCTCCCACAGAATTAGCCTGCGCCAATCTAAGGCTATTTTTTTGCTGCGGCCTATTGCTAAATTTCACTCCCCTTTTATGTTTTTTAATAACTGATACAGATATCACACATCTTTGCTTTTGGTATTACATGTTGCGCCAAAGCTGTCTACCACTGCCTCGTTTACTGACGGGAAGGCAAAAAAAATTTCCCTCATTTCTGGCAAATGACGGGGTCAATTTCTGCCGGGCCGTGGTAGTCTGGACATCCAGACGTATAAAATCAGGATAGTGTGAAGATGACAGCGAAGCACATCGATACCGCGCTGGTGAATGCCGGGCGCAGCAAAAAATATACCCAGGGTTCGGTGAACAGCGTGATCCAGCGAGCCTCGTCGCTGGTTTTTGAAACGGTAGAAGCCAAAAAGCAGGCAACGCGCGGGCGCGCTAAAGGCGAGCTGTTCTATGGCCGCCGGGGGACGTTGACCCACTTCTCTCTGCAAGAGGCCATGTGCGAACTGGAGGGCGGGGCTGGCTGCGCGCTCTTCCCCTGCGGCGCTGCCGCCGTGGCTAATACTATCCTCGCCTTTGTTGAGCAGGGCGACCATGTCCTGGTGACCAATACCGCCTATGAGCCTACCCAGGACTTCTGTAGCAAAATTCTGGCTAAGCTCGGCGTGACTACCGGCTGGTTCGACCCGCTGATCGGCGCGGATATTGCCAACCTGATCCAGCCCAACACAAAAGTGGTGTTCCTTGAGGCGCCAGGCTCCATCACCATGGAAGTCCACGACGTCCCGGCCATTGTCGAGGCGGTAAGACGCGTTGCGCCAGAGGCGATCATCATGATCGACAATACCTGGGCGGCGGGCATTCTGTTTAAGGCGCTGGAGTTTGGGATCGATATCTCTATCCAGGCCGGGACCAAGTACCTGATTGGTCACTCGGACGCGATGGTCGGTACGGCGGTCTCCAATGCTCGCTGCTGGGACCAGCTGCGTGAGAATGCCTATCTGATGGGCCAGATGCTGGATGCAGACACTGCCTATATGACCAGCCGCGGCCTGCGCACCCTGGGCGTGCGCCTGCGCCAGCACCATGAGAGCAGCCTGGCCATTGCCGAGTGGCTGACGACGCATCCACAGGTAGCGAAGGTCAACCACCCTGCCCTGCCTGGCAGCAAGGGCCACGAATACTGGAAGCGGGACTTTACCGGCAGCAGCGGACTCTTTTCGTTTGTGTTAAACAAACGCCTGAGCAACGACGAGCTGGCGGCCTATCTCGACAACTTCAGCCTGTTCAGCATGGCCTACTCCTGGGGCGGCTTTGAATCGCTGATCCTCGCCAACCAGCCGGAACACATTGCCGCTATCCGTCCTGAGGGTGAGATTGACTTCACCGGAACGCTGATCCGCGTGCACATTGGTTTAGAAAACGTTGACGATCTGATTGCCGATTTAGCGGCAGGATTTGAGCGTATCGTGTAAAGTGTATGAGGCTGGTACAGATTTAGACAAAACCAGTGGAATTGTCTGCATTTCTTGCGTTAACGATCAAGGTGCTGCGGGCATTTCGGGAGTACAATAAGCCTTAATTATGCGGTTCCACAGGAATGTCCATGGCTGTTATTCAAGAAATTATCGCTGCGCTCTGGCAACACGATTTCGCAGCGTTAGCGAATCCACATGTTGTTGGCGTTGTTTACCTGGTTATGTTTGCAACGCTGTTTTTGGAAAATGGACTGCTTCCTGCCTCATTTTTGCCCGGTGACAGCCTGCTGCTCTTGACCGGGGCGCTGATCGCCCGTGGCGTGATGGACTTCGTCCCGGCGCTGGTCATTCTGACGACTGCCGCCAGCCTCGGCTGCTGGCTGAGCTATATCCAGGGCCGCTGGCTCGGAAATACGCGGGTGGTTAAAAGTTGGCTGGCGCAGCTGCCGGCGAAGTATCACCAGCGCGCGACCTGCATGTTTGACAGGCATGGCCTGCTGGCGCTGCTGGCCGGGCGCTTTCTTGCCTTTGTGCGCACCCTGCTGCCAACCATGGCCGGTATCTCCGGGCTGTCGAACCGCCGCTTCCAGTTCTTTAACTGGCTGAGCGCCCTGCTGTGGGTGGGTGTGGTCACCGGTCTCGGCTATGCCCTGAGCATGATCCCCTTTGTGAAGCGCCATGAGGATCAGGTCATGACCTTCCTGATGATCCTCCCGGTCTTCCTGCTGGTGGCTGGACTGCTGGGTACGCTGGTGGTGGTGATTAAGAAGAAGTACTGCAACGCCTGATCTCTTCGCGATGGTAAATGCCGGATGGCGCTGCGCTTATCCGGCCTACATAAATTTATACTCCCCTAATCCGTGCCGCATCCTCTCCCGGCGTCACGCCAAAGTAGCGTTTGAACTCACGGCTAAACTGCGAAGGACTTTCGTAGCCGACGCGTATCGCTGCCGCGCTGGCCTTCATCCCGTCGTGGATCATCAGCATCCGCGCCCGGTGCAGGCGATAGGTCTTCAGATATTGTAGCGGTGAGGTGCTGGTCACCGATTTAAAGTTATGGTGGAACGCCGACACGCTCATGTTGGCTTCGGCGGCCAGCCGATCCACGCTCAGGTTCTCGGTGTACTGACTCTCGATACGTTTCAGCACCCGGCTGATGAGGCTGAAGTGGGTCTGACGACTGACCAGCGCCAGCAGCGCCCCGCCGCACGGCCCGGTCAGCACATGGTAAAGAATTTCGCGCACGATCTGCTTACCCAAAATCCGCGCATCCAGCGGTCGGGCCATCACGTCCAGCAAACGTTCGATGGCGCAGAGGATCTCCCCCGACAGCGTGGCCGAATTAATGCCGCTTGCCGCCATCGCCGGCTGGAAGTGTTCATCCTCGCCGATGTCCATCAGCAGCTCCTGCAGCTGCAAAATATCAACGTTCAGGCGGATCCCGGCCAGCGGCACCTCTGGCGTGGCGAAGGTCTCACACTCAAAGGGCAGCGGTACGGTAAGTAACAGATATTCGTTAGTGTCGTAGCGAAAAACGCGATCGTTGATATAACCGATTTTATGCCCGGAAAAGAGGATCACAATCCCAGGCTGGTACATCACCGGCGTACGCGTCCCCGGCTGGGTGCCATAGAGCAGACGCACGTCGGGCAGCAACGCACTCAGTTTGTTTTCATTATCTTTCAGCTGCTTAATCTGTTGCGTCAGCTGATGGCAGATCGCGTCGCGGTTCATTTCTTTGCTTCTCCAGGACGATGTTTAGCTATGCCAAGTGTGCGCGTTTTTGTGCGTTTTCTCCAGCTTGCGGGAGAAATGGGCAAGAGATCGGCAGGAATATGCATTGAGAGCGCCGGGTACGGAGACCACAATATTCCCCAGCAGGCAGCCCGCTGCCGTTTATCTTTTCACCGATACAAGGGAAAGCGTCATGAATAACTTTAATCTGCATACCCCCACCCGCATCCTGTTTGGTAAGAACGCCATTGCCGATCTGCGCGACCAGATCCCGGCAGGCGCACGCGTGCTGATCACCTACGGCGGCGGCAGCGTTAAAAAAACCGGCGTGCTGGATCAGGTCTATAGCGCGCTGAACGGTCTCAACGTGCTGGAGTTTGGCGGCATTGAGCCGAACCCCTCTTACGAAACGCTGATGAAGGCCGTCGCCATCGCCCGCGAAGAGAAGATCACTTTCCTGCTGGCTGTGGGCGGTGGTTCGGTGCTGGACGGCACGAAATTTATCGCCGCCGCTGCGCACTATGCTGACGGCATCGATCCGTGGCACATCCTGCAAACCCGCGGCAGCGAAATTAAAAGCGCGATCCCGATGGGCTCCGTGCTGACCCTGCCGGCCACCGGCTCCGAATCTAACAAGGGCGCGGTTGTTTCCCGTAAAGCCACCGGCGACAAGCAGGCGTTCCACTCTCCGTTCGTTCAGCCGGTATTTGCTATTCTCGACCCGGTCTACACCTACACCCTGCCGCCGCGCCAGGTAGCGAACGGCGTGGTTGACGCCTTTGTCCATACCGTTGAGCAGTACGTGACCTACCCGGTCGATGGCAAAATTCAGGATCGCTTCGCGGAAGGCATTCTGCTGACGCTGATCGAAGATGGCCCGAAAGCGCTGCAGGAGCCGGAAAATTATAACGTGCGCGCCAACGTGATGTGGGCGGCGACCCAGGCGCTCAACGGCCTGATCGGCGCGGGCGTGCCGCAGGACTGGGCTACCCATATGCTGGGCCACGAGCTGACGGCAATGCATGGCCTGGATCACGCCCAGACGCTGGCGGTGGTGCTGCCCGCGCTGTGGAATGAAAAACGCGACGCCAAACGCGGCAAGCTGCTGCAGTACGCCGAGCGCGTCTGGAACATCACCGAAGGCAGCGACGATGAGCGTATCGACGCCGCTATTGCCGCTACGCGTAGCTTCTTCGAGCAGATGGGTGTCCCGACCCGCCTCTCCGGTTACGGCCTCGACGGCAGCTCCATCCCTGCCCTGCTTGAGAAGCTGAACGAGCACGGCATGACCCAATTAGGCGAACATCAGGATATTACCCTCGACGTCAGCCGTCGCATCTATGAAGCCGCGCGCTAAAGGTTTTTTCTTCTGTGACTTTCGTTTTTGGGCTTTTCGTCCAGACTTAAGTCACTCAACTCCACCTGGGCCAGCCCGGGTGGAATTCATATAAGGAGGAATGCATGGCAAATCCAACCGTGATTAAGCTTCAGGACGGCAACGTAATGCCGCAGCTGGGCCTCGGCGTATGGAAAGCGGGCAACGAGGAGGTCGTCTCCGCCATTCATAAGGCGCTGGAGGTGGGCTATCGCTCGATTGATACCGCTGCGGCCTACAAAAATGAAGAGGGCGTCGGCAAGGCTATCGAAAGCGCGGGGATCCCGCGTAGCGATCTGTTTATCACCACGAAGCTGTGGAATGACGATCAGACCCGCCCTCAGGAAGCGTTGCAGACGAGCCTCGACAAGCTGAAACTCGATCATGTTGATCTCTATCTGATGCACTGGCCGGTACCGGCTATCGATCATTACGTTGAAGCGTGGAAAGGAATGATCAAGCTTCAGGAGCAGGGGCTGGTGAAGAGCATCGGCGTCTGTAACTTCCAGATAAGCCACCTGCAGCGTCTGATCGATGAAACTGGCGTGACGCCGGTGATCAACCAGATTGAACTGCATCCGCTGCTGCAGCAGCGTCAGCTTCATGCCTGGAACGCCACCCATAAGATCCAGACCGAGTCCTGGAGTCCGCTAGCCCAGGGCGGCGAAGGGGTCTTTGACCAGAAGATCATTCGCGAACTGGCGGACAAGTACGGTAAAACCCCGGCGCAGATCGTGATCCGCTGGCACCTGGATCAGGGCCTGGTGGTGATCCCGAAATCGGTCACCCCGGCACGCATTGCGGAAAACTTTAAGGTATGGGATTTCCGCCTCGATAAAGACGAGCTGAGCGAGATCGCGAAGCTTGATAAGAGCAAGCGCCTCGGCCCGGATCCGGACCAGTTCGGCGGCTAAGCACCTCTTTACGCTTGTAACCCGGCCTGCGTGCCGGGTTTTTTATTGCCTTATTCCCTGCAAAAGAAACATCCTGCAACAATTCCATACGACTATTAGGTGTATTTTTTACGCACCTGGGTGCAGCATATCCCTTACATAACCCATTGATTATTCATAGAATCCATTTCTTACTAATATTTCATCCGCACGATGAATAAGGATATGACAGTGGCGGAAACAAAATCCTCGGGCGTCCGATGGCTCCCACTCATCATCATCGTTGCCGCTGCGGCGGCTCTCTGGCAGCTGACTCCTCCTTCCGGTCTGAGCATGGCGGCATGGTGTTCGGCCATTATCTTTGTGGCCACCATCGCCGCCATTGTGGCGAAGGTGCTGCCGATTGGCGCGGTGGGCATTATCGGCATCACCGTCTTTGCGCTGGCCTACGCCGCCGGGGATACCACCGCCAGCGGGGCCATTACCACGGCGCTGAGCGAACTGAACAGCTCGCTGATCTGGCTGATCGTCGTTGCTTTTATGATCGCCCGCGGCTTCATCAAAACCGGTCTCGGGCGGCGGATCGCCCTGCAGATGATCCGCCTGCTGGGTAAACGCACCCTTGGGCTGGCCTACGGGCTGGCATTTGCCGATCTGATCCTCTCTCCGGCGATGCCCAGCAATACCGCCCGCTGCGGGGGCGTGATCTATCCCATTGCTGACTCGCTGGCACGCAGCTTTGACTCCCGCCCGGATGACGAATCACGCAGTAAAATCGGCACCTTTCTCATCACCTGCATCAGCAACGTTAACGACGTCACCGCCGCGCTGTTTATGACCGGCTACACCGGCAACCTGCTGGCGGTGAAGCTCGCCGCCAACGCTGGCGTGACCCTGACATGGGGCAGCTGGTTTATGGCGGCCCTGCTGCCCTGTCTGGTATCGCTGCTGATCGTCCCGCTGCTGGTCTACTGGCTCACCCGCCCGGAGATCCGCCATACGCCGGACGCCCCGGCGCTGGCCCGTCAGGAGCTGGCGCAGATGGGTAGCATGTCACGCGGCGAGTGGCTGATGCTCGGCACGGTGGTGGTTCTGCTGGTGCTGTGGATTTTCGGCGACGCACTCGGGGTTGACCCGACGACGGCGTCGTTTGTGGGCCTCTCTGTCCTGCTGCTCTCCGGCGTGCTGAGCTGGGAAGATGTAAAGAGTGAAAAAGGGGCGTGGGATACGCTGATCTGGTTTGCGGCGTTGCTGATGATGGCCAACCAGCTGAAAAAGCTCGGGTTCACCACCTGGTTTGGCAACCTGATTGGCGACAGCCTCGCCAGCTCGCTGCACGGTACCAGCTGGGTCGTGGTTTTACTGCTGCTGAACGCGGCCTACTTCTATACCCACTACTTTTTTGCCAGCGGCAACGCGCAGATTGCCGCTCTCTACGCGGTGTTTCTCGGCGTCGGGCTGCATCTGGGGATCCCTGCTGCGCCCTGCGCGCTAATGCTGGCGTTTACCAGCAGCCTCTACTGCTCCCTGACCCAGTACACCCATGCTCGTGGCCCGATCCTGTTCGGTGCGGGCTACGTACCTACCGGGGTCTGGTGGCGCACGGGGTTTTTGGTCAGCCTCTTCAACCAGGCGGTCTTTATTAGCGTCGGACTCGCCTGGTGGAAGGTGATTGGGCTGTATTAACCCTTAGCGCCTGCCTTGCCGCGCATTTTATTGCCTGCCGGCGTCTGACGCTGGTGGGCAATAGGTGTGTGCTTGGTGAGCGCCGGGCGGGTATGACGATTCTGACGCTTTGCTTCCCGCATTTCGTCCAGCGTTGGTGAAGGCACCAGGCAGTCGCGACGGCTACCGATCAGGTGCTTCTTACCCATATCTACCAGCGCCTGACGGATCAGCGGCCAGTTTTTCGGATCGTGATAGCGCAGCAGCGCCTTATGCAGACGGCGCTGTTTATCACCCTTCGGCACCACGACGTTCTCACTCTTGTAGCCAATCTTGCCGAGCGGGTTCTTCCCGGTGTAGTACATGGTCGTTGAGTTGGCGAGAGGCGACGGATAGAAGTTCTGCACCTGATCGAGGCGGAAGCGGTGTTTTTTGAGCCACAGAGCCATGTTCACCATGTCTTCATCCCGCGTTCCCGGGTGGGCAGAGATAAAGTACGGGATCAGGTACTGCTCTTTACCGGCCTGCTTTGAGTAGGTGTCAAACAGCTCTTTGAAGCGATCGTAGCTGCCCATCCCCGGCTTCATCATCTTCGACAGCGGGCCTTCCTCGGTATGCTCCGGAGCAATCTTCAGGTAGCCGCCCACGTGATGGGTCGCCAGCTCTTTGATGTAGCGCGGATCCTCCACGGCGATGTCGTAGCGTACGCCGGATGCGATAAGGATCTTTTTGATCCCCTTCAGATCGCGGGCGCGGCGGTAGAGGTTGATCGTCGGCTCATGGTTGGTATCCATATGCGGGCAGATATCCGGATAGACGCACGACAGGCGGCGGCAGGTCTGCTCTGCGCGTGGCGACTTGCAGCGCAGCATATACATGTTGGCCGTCGGGCCGCCAAGATCGGAGATCACGCCGGTAAAGCCGGGCACGGTGTCACGAATGGCTTCGATCTCGTTGATGATCGACTCTTCGGAGCGGCTCTGGATAATGCGGCCCTCATGCTCGGTGATCGAGCAGAAGGAGCAGCCGCCGAAGCAGCCGCGCATGATGTTGACCGAGAAGCGGATCATCTCATAGGCCGGAATGCGGCTGTTGCCGTAGGCCGGATGCGGCACGCGCTTGTAGGGCAGCGCAAAGACGCTGTCCATCTCTTCGGTAGAGAGCGGAATCGCCGGCGGGTTGATCCAGATGTAGCGGTCGCCATGCTTCTGCATCAGCGCCCGCGCGCAGCCTGGGTTGGTCTCATGGTGCAGAATGCGCGAGGCATGGGCGTAGAGTACCTTGTCAGCCTTCACCTTCTCAAATGAGGGCAGCAGGACGTAGATCTTCTCCCACGGCTTTGGACGCGGCGGCTGAATAACGACGGCTTTCGCTTCGGCTTTCTTCGGTTCAACAGGTTTGTTGTCGGCGCACGGCAGGTCGTCCCCGTAAGGATGGGGGATCGGGTCAATCTTGCCCGGCATATCAATGATCCGGGAATCCACCCCGCTCCAGCCCGGCAGCGCCTCTTTGACCATAATCGCGGTGTTGCGCACGTCGCGGATGCTGTCCACCGGCTCGCCCTGCGCCAGACGATGGGCCACCTCCACCAGCGGACGTTCACCGTTGCCGAAGATCAGCATATCGGCTTTGGAATCCACCAGCACCGAGCGACGCACGGTATCAGACCAGTAGTCGTAGTGCGCGGTACGGCGCAGGCTCGCTTCAATACCGCCCAGGATCACCGGCACATCTCTCCACGCCTCCTTACAGCGCTGGGTATAGGCCAGCGTGGCACGGTCCGGGCGCTTGCCCGCCACGTTATCCGGCGTGTAGGCGTCGTCATGGCGCAACTTACGATCGGCAGTGTAACGGTTGATCATCGAGTCCATGTTGCCTGCGGTGACGCCGAAGAACAGGTTTGGCTTGCCGAGGCGCATAAAGTCCTCTTTGCTGTTCCAGTCCGGCTGGGCAATGATGCCGACGCGGAAGCCCTGCGCCTCCAGCATGCGTCCGCAGATCGCCATCCCGAAGCTCGGATGATCAACATAGGCATCACCGGTAACCAGAATGATGTCGCAGCTGTCCCAGCCAAGCTGATCCATCTCTTCACGTGACATAGGCAAAAACGGCGCGGGGCCAAAACAGGCAGCCCAATACTGCGGCCATGAGAAGAGGTCGCGATCCGGCTGGATCAGGGAAATAGCGCTCATAATGCTTCCGGGGTGGTTAAAAAAAGATCGTCAAAGGGCGGCGATTATACGCTCTAAAATTACATAAAATGAAGGGGAATTATGCGAAGTTTGTTAATGCCCGGTGGCGCTGCGCTTACCGGGCTTACAGGTTTATGGTGCCGGGTTGACCAACAGCTGACCGATGGATCCCCGATCCGACATCTCTAGCGTCTGGCTAAAGTACTGGAACGGGAAGTGCGGCCAGGAGGGCTGCCCGTAGTAGACCAGCAGCTCAACCTGCCCATCCACCCAGACGGTATCCTTCATGCCCCGATCCTCCGGGAACGGCATGGCGCCGTTGACGTTGCGGATCAGGAAGCTGACGCCCTCAATATGGAACGACTGCGGCGTGTCGGCGCGCACCGTCCAGCGCTCCCAGGTACCCTGCTGGGCAGTAATATCGATGCGCTTGATATCCCACAGCTGACCGTTGATACCTGGATCGTCGCCGAGGGCGATATCCCGGCTGCGTACCGCCGCGCCGCTCATCAGATCCGTCGGCAGCAGCCGCAGCGGTAGCGTATCGGTCACCAGCGGCAGCAGCCCGGTAGGACGTAACGTCAGTACCAGGGTGGAGATGAGGATGCTCGATGGTTCAAAGAAGCCGCGGATGCGGTCAACAATTCCCGCCGCCTCGCCACAGGTGATGGACACTTCATCGCCGTCGGTCATATTGACGAGAATTTCACGTCGTTCGCCGGGAGCCAGCGAGAGCTGCTTCACCGATACCGGCGCGGGTAAAAAACCCTGGTCGCCGGAAATAACGTGCAGCGCCCGGCCATCGCTCATCTGCAATTGATAGCGGCGGGCGTTGGAGGCGTTCAGCAGGCGCAGACGCACCCAGCCGCGTGACACCTCGACATAGGGACTCTGCGCGCCGTTGACCAGCAGCGTATCGCCCACGAAGCCGCCGCTGCCAGGCTCGCTGTACTCCGGCGTGCCGAAGTTATCCAGCCGCTTGTCCTGAATAATAATGGGAAAGTCATCCACACCGTAGTGATTGGGGATCGGCAGAGATTTACTTACCTCATCCTCAATCAGCCACATGCCCGCCAGCCCGTTATAGACCTGCTCGGCGGTGCGGTTTGGCGTGTTGGCGTGATACCAGAGCGTCGCCGCACTCTGGCGGATCGGCAGCACCGGTGCCCAGTCGGCGCTGGGAGACATCATTCGCGCCGCGCCGCCGATCAGCGGGCCGGGAACCTGCAGGCCGCTGATGGTCATGGCGACGTTCTCTTGCAGCCGGTTGCTGTAGATCATCTTCACGTCGTCGCCGCTCCAGACGCGGATGGTCGGCCCAAGATAGCGGCCATTGATGCCCCACACCTGGGCACGCGTGCCTGGCGTAAAGGACCAGTGCGTCCGCTGCAGAGTCAAAAACAGCGGCTGCCCACGACGCGATTCAACGAGCGGCGGCACGGGCAACGGCTGCTGCTGCCCGGCGGCGTTAGCCTGCAGCGGAACCGCGCCTACACAAAGCGCAGCGCCGGAGGTCTGGATAAACTGACGCCGACTGAGTGACATATCTTGCTCCCTGTAAAACGGACTAAAGCGCGTATAAAAGCACGGCTACCCTTATCGCTTGTCAGCGGCTTCGCGGGCGGCAACTTCGCTATCAAGCTCGGCGATCTTCTCCGCCATCAGCGTCCGGCAGTGGGTAGCCAGTTCGCGTACCTGTTCTTTACCAAACTGGCTGGTGTCCACCGGCGGTAACATCTCGACAATCACCAGGCCGTTATTCAGTCGGTTAAGGTTAATTTTGTTGGAGGTGTTTGAAACGCATACCGGAATGATAGGCACGCCAGCAGCAATAGCAGCATGGAACGCGCCGGTTTTAAACGGCAGCAGCCCACGTCCGCGGCTACGGGTGCCTTCCGGGAACATCCAGATAGAGATATCGCGCTTCTGGATATGCTTGACCACCTGAGCAATAGTCCCGTGCGCTTTGGCACGGTTATCGCGGTCGATCAGCAGGTTACCGGTCAGCCAATAGAGCTGGCCAAAGAACGGGACCCACAGCAGGCTCTTCTTACCCACGGTAACGGTGCGCGGCTGCACAATGCTGGCTGCGGTGACCATATCGTAGTTGTTCTGGTGGTTACCGATGTAGATCGCATTGCCATACGTCGCCGCATCAGGCGGCAGGCGCAGCTCTACTTTAATGCCCATCACCGGGGCCAGGCGACCAAACAGATGGCCAAAGGTGGCGACGTGCTTTGGATTCCGTGGGCTAAACAGGCAGTAGATACAGCCAAAGATACAGACCAGGATGCTGTAAATTACAACAATGATTACGCGTAAAATGAATAGCATAGCTACCTCGAAAGCCCGGACACCCGCCCATTATAGTGTAGCGGCTGACGGTGCACGGCTTTGTTCCATCGGGTCCGTGAAAAGGCGTATTGTCAATCGTAACCTGCGATTTAACAATGACTTTACAGGAAATTTTATGGGTAGCTCCCCCTTCGTCTGGAAGGGGGAGAAGCGCACAGGGATTACTCTTCGCTGTCGCCAGCCGTTGCCCGGCGCGGCGAGTCGATCTCTACCTTGTCGATACGCTGGAGTCCGCGCATCAGCGTCCCACGGCGGCCACGCTCGCCGTGCACCTTCTGCAACTCCTCGGGACGCATTTTGATTTTGCGCTTGCCAGAGTGCAGGGTCAGCGTACTCTGCGGCGGCAGAATAAAGAGGTGCGCCAGGCTATCCTCTCCCTTCGCCGCTTCGGCTGCTGGAATGCTGATGATCTTATTCCCTTTACCTTTCGACAGCTGCGGCAGATCGCTAATCGGGAACATCAGCATGCGCCCGGCAGCGGTGATCGCCAGCAGCAGATCGCTGTCGTCAACAATCTCCAGCGGCGGCAGCACGTGCGCGTTTTCCGGCAGGGTAATCAGCGCCTTACCGGCACGGTTGCGGGCAATCAGATCGTTGAAGGTACAGACGAAGCCGTAGCCTGCATCGGAGGCCATCAGCAGCTTCTGCTCCTCAGCGGCCATTACCATATGCTCAACGGTGGCACCCGGCGGCAGCGTCAGCTTGCCGGTCACCGGTTCGCCCTGCCCGCGCGCCGACGGCAGCGTCAGCGGATCGACGGCGTAGCTGCGTCCGGTGGTGTCGATAAAGACCACCGGCTGGTTGGTTTTGCCTTTTGCTGATGCTTTCCAGCTGTCGCCCGCCTTGTAGCTCAGACCCTGGGCATCGATGTCATGACCTTTGGCACTGCGTACCCAGCCCATCTGCGACAGCACGATAGTGACCGGTTCGGATGGCAGCATGTCATGCTCGCTCATCGCCTTCGCCTCTTCACGCTCGTGCAGCGGTGAGCGGCGATCGTCGCCGAATGCATCGGCATCGGCCTGCAGCTCTTTCTTCAGCAGGGTGCTCATTTTGCGTTCTGAAGCGAGGGTGCTCTGCAAACGGTCGCGCTCTTTCTCCAGCTCGCTCTGCTCGCCACGGATCTTCATCTCTTCCAGCTTCGCAAGGTGGCGCAGCTTCAGCTCGAGGATCGCTTCAGCCTGGGTTTCGCTGATGCCAAAGCGCGACATCAGCACCGGCTTGGGTTCATCTTCACCGCGGATGATCTCAATCACCTCGTCGATGTTGAGGAACGCCACCAGCAAGCCTTCAAGGATATGCAGGCGCTTGAGCACCTTCTCAAGGCGATGGTTCAGGCGGCGGCGCACGGTATCACGGCGGAATGCCAGCCACTCGGTGAGGATCTCCAGCAGGTTTTTCACCGCCGGACGCCCGTCGAGGCCGATCATGTTCAGGTTGATGCGGTAGCTCTTCTCCAGGTCGGTGGTGGCAAACAGGTGGTTCATCACCTGATCCATATCCACCCGGTTGGAGCGCGGCACCACCACCAGACGAGTCGGGTTCTCGTGATCCGATTCGTCACGCAGATCGTCTACCATTGGCAGCTTTTTATTGCGCATCTGGGCAGCGATCTGCTCCAGCACGCGCGCCCCGGAGACCTGGTGCGGCAGCGCGGTGATCACTACCGCGCCATCCTCTTTTTTCCACACCGCGCGCATGCGCACGGAGCCGCGGCCGTTCTGGTAAATTTTGCGGATCTCTGCCCGGGAGGTGATGATCTCCGCCTCGGTCGGGTAGTCCGGCCCCTGGACGATATCCAGCAGCTGATCGAGGGTAGTCTTCGGCTGGTCGATGAGGGCGATTGCCGCCTGCGCCACTTCGCGCAGGTTGTGCGGCGGGATGTCCGTCGCCATGCCAACGGCGATGCCGGTGGTGCCGTTCAGCAGAATGTTTGGCAGGCGGGCAGGCAGCATCTTCGGCTCCTGCATCGTGCCGTCAAAGTTAGGCACCCACTCAACCGTACCCTGCCCCAGCTCGCCCAGCAGCAGCTCGGCATATTTGGAGAGGCGCGACTCGGTGTAACGCATCGCCGCGAAGGATTTCGGATCGTCCGGTGCGCCCCAGTTCCCCTGGCCGTCAACCAGCGGATAGCGGTAGGAGAACGGCTGGGCCATCAGCACCATTGCCTCATAGCAAGCGCTGTCGCCGTGGGGATGGTATTTACCCAGCACGTCGCCCACGGTACGGGCAGATTTTTTAAACTTCGCGCTGGCGTTGAGGCCCAGTTCAGACATGGCGTACACGATACGCCGCTGCACCGGCTTCAGGCCGTCGCCGATAAACGGCAGCGCACGGTCCATGATGACGTACATGGAGTAGTTCAGGTAGGCATTTTCAGTGAATTCATGTAGCGCGAGGCGCTCTGCCATATCGCTCATTACGTGTGATTCCTCAGCGTTTGCACCCAATTATTCAGGGGCAATATTACCGCAGATTTTACCTTATCTGCCCTGCTGAGTCACAAGAAAAAGGCCGGATAACCGGCCCTTCAGACAATTACTTGGCGAGCTTGGTGATTTGCTTCACTTCGATCTCAAACTCGTTCCAGTCTTTGTCAACTTTACCCTGAATTTCAACCTGATCCTGCGGCGTCACGTTCTGGCCGTTCCAGCGTTTTTGATCGATTTCCACGTTGACCGTACCGCTGGCATCGCGGAAGACGTAGCGATCGTCAGAGAGACGCTCGGTAATGTTACCCCGCAGCTTCACCCAGCTGTCATCTTTCAGATCTTTCGCCTTCGCGGCAGTCGTCGGGCTGACGCTGTTATCCACAAATCCGCCCTGCTGGGTCTGGTTTTGCGTCTGGGGTTGTGTGGCCGATGGCCCGCTGAAGCCACCCTCTGCGGCGAAAACGGGGGCGGAGGCCATCATGGCGATGGCGGCAATAGCAGCTAATTTTTTCATCGTATATCTCCTTTTTGTCTGGTGTCATGCTCCATTAAACAGGGTAGATCTTAACGAGTTCTTAAGCAGAAAATTTAAATTTTTTTACTGTACAGCCGTAGGTTACAGGAGGTTTACTGCGTAAAAGTGGGCACGGCATGGAGAGGCAGATGCGAATTTTACTGGTGGAAGATGACAAGCTGATAGGCGACGGTATCAAAGCCGGGCTGGGTAAAATGGGCTTCACCGTTGACTGGTTTACCTCAGGCGGCATAGGCAGAGAAGCACTCTATCGTGCCCCCTACGATGCGGTGATCCTCGATCTGACGCTACCAGAGATAGACGGGCTGGCCATCCTACGCGACTGGCGCCAGGCGGGCCGCAGCGAGCCGGTGCTGATCCTGACCGCACGTGATGCCTTAAACCAGCGCATCGAGGGTTTACGCCTCGGCGCGGATGACTATCTGTGTAAGCCCTTCGCCTTGATAGAGGTTGCGGCGCGGCTTGAAGCGCTGATCCGCCGCAGCCACGGCCAGACCCACAGCGAGCTGCGCCACGGCAACGTCACGCTCGATCCCACTCGTCTGGTCGTGCTCATGGATGGCGAAACCCTGATCCTCAAGCCAAAAGAGTTTGCCCTGCTGGAGCTGCTGATGCGCAACGTCGGGCGCGTGCTGCCGCGCAAAGCGATAGAGGAGAAACTCTACAGCTGGGATGACGATGTGTCGAGCAATGCTGTTGAGGTGCATATCCATCACCTGCGCCGCAAGCTGGGCGCAGAGTTTATTCGCACCGTGCACGGCATTGGTTACACCCTGGACAACGTATGAAGCTGACGCAACGCTTGAGCCTGCGGGTCCGGCTCACCCTCATTTTTTGTCTGCTGGCGCTGGCCGCCTGGCTGGTCGCCAGCGTGGCAGCCTGGCAGCAGACCACCCACAGGCTTGATAAGCTCTTCGATACCCAGCAGATGCTCTTTGCCAAACGTCTTCTGGCGATGGATCTCGATAACGTCCCTGCCCCGCTGCGCCAGGTCCGTACGTCGGAAAAGGTCCGGCATGGTCATCTTGATGATGACGCGCTGGCTTTTGCCATCTACTCCCCCGACGGCAAACTGCTGCTGCACGATGGTGAGAACGGCCAGGATATTCCGTATCACTACCGCCGGGACGGCTTTAGCAACGGGCAGCTGCAAGACGATAACGATGCCTGGCGGCTTCTGTGGCTCACGGCCCCTGACGGGAAATATCGCATCGTGGTGGGCCAGGAGTGGGAGTATCGTGAAGATATGGCTATGGATATCGTTACCTCACAGCTTACCCCCTGGCTGGTGGCGCTACCGCTGATGCTGCTCTGCCTGGCGGTGCTGCTCAGCCGAGAGCTGCGTCCACTGAAGAACCTGGCCCGGACGCTGCATCAGCGTGCACCGGATACCACCGATATGCTTCCTACCGACGCTATTCCATCGGAGGTGCGACCTTTGCTGGACGCGTTAAATAACCTCTTTGCCCGTACTCAGCAGATGATGACTCGCGAGCGGCGCTTTACCTCCGACGCGGCGCATGAGCTGCGTACCCCTCTTGCCGCGCTCAAGGTCCAGGCTGAAGTGGCGCAGCTCTCGTGGGACGACGCCGAAGGTCAACGGCGTGCGCTTATCCAGCTGCATACCGGTATCGACCGCGCGACACGGCTGGTGGATCAGCTTCTTACCCTTTCGCGCCTCGACTCGCTCGATAACCTGGACGATGTTGAGCAGATCGCTCTGGCGGATCTTTTGCAATCGGCGGTGATGGATATTGATGCCTCGGCACACCGGGCAGGCATTGCGATCCACCTTGCTATCGATGCGCCGGAGGTAACGCGCCCCGGACAACCGCTGCTGCTCAGCCTGCTGGTGCGTAACCTGCTGGATAACGCAGTGCGTTACAGCCCGCGCGGTAGCCGGATTGACGTCACGCTGGAGCCGTGCTGCTTTACCGTTCGCGATAATGGACAGGGCATTCCGCCTCAGTCGCTGCCGCGTCTCGGCGAGCGTTTTTATCGTCCGCCGGGGCAGCAGGAGACCGGCAGTGGCCTGGGGTTATCGATTGTGAAACGTATCGCCACGCTGCACAACATGGCGGTGACGGTGGACAATGCAGCGGAAGGTGGGGCAGTGGTTCGAGTAAGCTGGTAGCCGCATTATTGCTATATAAGCAAAAGTCTTTGCACATTTTGCTCATTTTTCTCTCTAGTCGAGGTCGTTAGAATAGTCGGCAAATTCGTTTTCTATCGGGACAAAAAATGAGCAACATCTTAATTATCAACGGCGCTAAAAAATTCGGCCACTCTAACGGCCAGTTAAATGACACCATGACCGACGTTGCTGCCAGCTTCCTCCGCGACAGCGGGCACGATGTAAAAGTCGTCCGCACCGACGGCGACTACGACGTGAAAGAGGAAGTGCAGAACTTCCTGTGGGCCGATACCGTGATCTGGCAGATGCCGGGCTGGTGGATGGGCGCGCCGTGGACGGTGAAAAAGTACATTGATGACGTCTTCACCGAAGGTCACGGTTCCCTGTACGCCAGCGATGGTCGTACCCGCTCTGACGATGCGAAAAAATACGGTTCCGGCGGCCTGATTCAGGGCAAAACCTACATGCTGTCGCTGACCTGGAACGCCCCGCTGGACGCGTTCACCGACAAAGAGCAGTTCTTCCATGGCGTAGGCGTTGACGGTGTTTACCTGCCGTTCCACAAGGCAAACCAGTTCCTCGGAATGGACGCGCTGCCGACCTTTATCGCTAATGACGTGATCAAAATGCCGGACGTGCCTCGCTATACCGCAGAATATCGCAAGCATCTTGCGGAAATTTTTGCTTAACTGTCAGACGGTACAAAGAAGGAGTTGACCATGTTGACAGTGATTGCAGAGATTCGCACCCGTCCGGGCCAGCATCATCGCCAGGCCGTACTGGACGAGTTTGCGAAAATTATTCCAACCGTATTAGAGGAAGCGGGCTGCCACGGCTATGCGCCGATGGTAGATACCGCCGCCAACGTGAGCTTCCAGACCACCAATCCGGACTCTATCGTGATGGTGGAGCAGTGGGAGACCGTGGCTCATCTTGAAGCGCATCTGCAAACCCCACACATGAAAGCGTGGGGCGAGGCGGTAAAAAGCGACGTGTTAGAGACCCATATCCGTATTCTGGAGCAAGGGGTTTAGCTGTGTTGCCCGGTGGCGTTGTGCTTACCGGGCCTATAATTATTACCAGTAGAGCTTCCAGCTCTGGCTAAACCGCATCAGCGCCTCGACGTAGAAGTAATCCCCCCAGCTGGCACACTCATCCACCCCTTTATTGCTGGCGAGATGGTACACCGAGTGCTTCAGCAGCCCGTTACCGGGTTCGTTAACCCCCATCAGATAGTGCTTATTCAGCGACGACATAATGTGCATCGCCCACTGCTGATAGCGAGCGCGATCGGGATCGCTTACCGGCAGCTGCTTCACCAGCTCCAGCAGGCCACAGACGGCAATGGCGGCGGATGAGGAGTCCCGCAGCGCATCGCTGCCCACCAGGGCCAGATCCCAGTGGCAGACGCCATCCTCCGGTAGGCGGTTGAGGAAGTAGTTCGCCAGCCTTTTAGACAGCGCTACCATCGTTTTATCGCCGGTGTAGAGGTAGCTTAGCAGGAAGCCATAGATCCCCCACGCCTGCCCCCGCGACCAGCACGAGTCGTCGGCATAGCCCTGCTGGGTATTGCCGTAGCGCGGCGCACCGGTTTGTACATCCATGTAGTAGGTGTGGAAGGTCGATGCATCGTCGCGGATCAGATACGCCGCCGCCTGCTGAACGTGGGCCTTCGCCGCCTCGGCAAAGCGCGGATCGCCGGTCTGCTCGCTGGCCCAGTAGAGCAGCGGCAGGTTCATGTTGCAGTCGATGATCATTCTCCCCGCCTGCTGCGGATCGGTAAGATCGCCCCACGCCTGAATGATCTGCGCCTTTTCATGAAACCGTTCCAGCAGCGCCTCGGCGGCCTGGATCGCAAAGCCGCGCGCGTCGCGGTTGCCGGTCAAGCGCCAGGCCGCCACGCAGGAGAGCGTATAGAGGAAACCGAGATCGTGGGTGTTGGTATCCTGACGTCCGGCAATGCGCAGCCCGAAGGAGCGCACGTGCTTCTCCGCCAGCGCACGATACGATGCCTCACCGCTCATCTCCCACGCCAGCCACAGCTGGCCGGTCCAGAAGCTGGTGGTCCACTCCACGTTATCGGTTAACGGGTAGTAGCCTTTGACGCAGGTTTCGGCTGGAAACTTTTCACCGAACTCCGTTAAATGACGGCTTATCAGTTCGAGGGCCTGACGACGAGCGGTAACCAGCTCATCCTGAAAGGCGCGCTCATCCACCAGCGCGGGAACCTCTCCCAGACGCTCCTCAACGATACGATTTAACATATTCCGGTCCTTCTTCTTAATGAATGAATAATCTACCCGGCGACATTGACCGCAGGCGCGCCGCGCCGCTTGCTCTGGCAGGCCGACAGGGTAAAGGCAGAGATAAGGGTAAAGGTGAGGGCTATCGCGCCCATGATGATATAGGTCTGCTCAAAGCCAATTTTGTCGTAGAGGATCCCCGCCGGGGATGAGACCACTACGTTGCCGACGTAGAGCATCGCCTGGTAGCCCAGCAGGTACATGGTGGCGTTCACGCGTTTATCGAAATGCTCAGCGATATATTTAAAGACCGACACCAGCAGGAGGCAGATCTCCAGACCGTAGAGCGGTTTGAGCACGGAGATCAAGAGGTGGGAATCACACAGCCCGGAGATAATCAGCCGCGCACCGACCACCAGCCCGACAATCAGCAGCCCGCGTTTGGCCCCGACGTAGTTCACAAACATCGGGATGATCATGTACATGACAAACTCCATCCCCGACTGCACGGTGCCCAGATAGCCAAATACGGCGTTGCCCTGGTGCACATCCTCAAAGAAGGTGACGAAGTAGCGGGAGAACTGCTGCTCGGCGATAAACATCATCCACGCCACGCCCGCCACGTAGAGGCAGAAGGCCCAGAACTTGCGGTTTTTCAGCAGGGCATAGACGTCGGCGGGAACGATCTTCTCCTTCGCCAGTACCTCTCCTGCACGCTCGGATCGCGTATCGACCTTCAGGCTAACCAGCACGATCAGCATCACGATGGAGGCGACGCTGCCCATGATGAAGTTGTAGGCCGGAGAGAGGTTAAACAGCAGGCCGGAGAAGGAGGAAGCTACCGCCCAGCCCAGCGATCCCCACATGCGGATCTGGCCGAACTCCATGCCGTTCAGGCGGCTGTAGCGATCGGTATAGGATTCGCAGGCCGCAACGCCCGCGTACCAGGCAAAGCTTAAATAGATGGCGCCGACCACGATCCCCAGCAGCGTATTGGAGAGCAGCAGCGGCTGGTAGACGTAGATAAAGAACGGGGCCATCAGGGCCGAGACGGCGACAACGAAATAGAGCAGGTATTTGCTCATGCCGATCTTATCCAGAATGTAGCCGTAGATCGGCTTCAGGATCACCGAGAAGATACCGTTAACGGCAAATACCGTACCGATCACCGTTCCGCTTAGGTTAGCCTTTTGCCCGAGCCAGATGGCCAGCAGACCAATACTGGCTGACCAGGTAAAGAAGTAGAGAAAGATAAAGGAGCTGATTTTGTAATATTCAGTCCGGCTGTTTTTAATTATTTTTTCCATACTATCCTCGACGAAGGTATGTAAGGGTAAGAGAGGTTTTTATTTATAACGTGATGACTAAATCGGTTTTCATCGCGGGATGACGCACCGTCAGCGTCCCGTCTTCTAAACGTACTGCCGCCACGGAAGCGATATCGCTCTGCTCTGGATCGCCCGCGATAGCGGTACAGCAGAGCCAGTGACGCCCCGGCGTCAGGGTGGCGGTTAATACCGGGATCGCCGCACACTCGGCAAACATCACGCTGCTGTTGGGCGGTGTAATGACGCAGTCGCCGTGGCGCTCAAGGCCAAACGAGAGGTCGTAGATCGCGCTGCTACCGTTGGTGGCGTGAACCACGCAGCCGGAGGCCAGCGTCTGATGCGCGGCTTTCATCACCGCGAAACCGCCCTCCACGCTGTTCAGATGACGCACGGTGTCGATACAGTGCAGCCGCAGATGGCCTTCGCCGCAGGGGATCAGCCAGGTGGCCACCTGTACGTCGTGCCAGGGCGACCAGCGCGAGAAGATGTACGCTTCGCTGACGACGGTCTCCTCACAGCCGCGGCGGCCCCGATAGTACCCATCCCCCTCAGCGAGCAGCAGCATACTGTCGCAGGCGGCATGCTTGATGCCGTAACGCCCGCGCTCAATGGTGAAGCCGAAGCGGCTGGAGTAGGCAAACTTGGTGTATTTCGCCTCGGTATTGACGTAGTTGTTCAGCTCAAGCTGGCCGGAGGCGAGCATGCAGACGTGCCGCGAGGCGTCGCTGTGCATCAGGATCTGCCCGGCATGCGGGAGCGCCCGCCGTGCCGCCAGCGCTGGCAAGTTCTCCTCCTCTACCTGCCAGAACGGATGCGTTTCAGGCAGAGCGAGGATCAGAAACACCTTCAGCGCCCAGTAGGGCGAGCCGGGAGAGTTGTAGTCTTCGCACATGGCGAGGTTCGGATAGGCAAAGCCGAGAGTGAGAATGCCGTCCCGGTCAAAGATAGGCTGCGTCAGCCACCAGCGCAGGTGGCGGAGAACAATCCCCTTCACTATGCCCGGCGTGAACACCTCTAGCCCGCTAAAGGCTACCGCGCTCCAGAAAGCCACCATCGCAAAGCGGTAGGTCAGGCTGCGGCCAAAGGGCACCGACTCTCCCCCCGCCGCCGACATGTAGATAAAGTCCTGGGCGAACAGCTGCGCCCTCTCCCGCAGGGTGGCGGCGCGTTGGGGATCGTCTTCAGCGTTCAGCGTGGCGTAGATCAGCCCGTAGAAGTGAAATGCCATCGAGATGTAGTAATCCTTAGGTCGCCCCGGACCGTCTGAGTACCAGCCGTCTCCAAGGTAGTAAGCCTCCATCATCGCAAAGCGCCGCTCTACCGCCTGCCGATCCCAGGGCAGCCCGGCGCGTTTAAAGCCGAGCTGCACCATGATGGCAAAGTAGTTCCAGTTGCTGTCGGGCATTTCGGCATCAGTAATTTGGTTCAGCCAGGCGTGGAGGTTCTCCTGCTCGCGCGGCGTGAACCAGGCCAGCAGACGATCCTGCATCAATGCCAGGCCCAGGCCATAGGCCGCCATCTCCACCAGCCGCTGATCGTAAGGCCCGGTTTCGCCCCAGTAGCCTGGGCTGTGCGGATCGGTCCCCTGCTTGATGGCGGTGATGTATTTCGCGCTGAGCGGCGTCTCCTCCCCGGCGGCCAGCAGCGGAAACAGGCCCCACAGCGCTCGCGACAGCCCCTCCATGTTGGCAATCTCAACGCTGTAGTGGGCGCAGGTGTTGCCTAGCGCGAAGCGTGACTGCCCCTCGGGAAACTGCTTATCCAGCGCGCCCAGCATCTCCGTGACCAGATCAACAACGTCCTGCCGGGATGACAATACATTTGATGTTTCCATTTCCGCATCAGCCTCTTAACAAAGTGGCTCAAGGATAGTGAATCGCTGGCGCGTAGAAATGTTAGCCACGTCACAGCCGGGAAAGATGGGTAAACTCGCAGTTGAGAAAATTTAAAAAGGTGGTTTATAAAGGCGTGCAGAGGGGTAAAAGTTGAGTTTTATTGCACTATGCGCGATGAGCCAAAGTCTGACTATCTGGAGCTGATTACCTTAAACGATGCCGTCGTGTCGTTCAGCCGTCTGTTTGCCAATACCGTACGCTATCACCACTGGCATCAGTGTCTGGAGATCCTCTACGTTGAGGAGGGCTTCGGGGTGGCGATCGTCGATAACCGTCACTACACCATGCGTCCGGGGCGGCTCTTTTTCTTTCCGCCCTTTACTCTGCACAAGGTGATGGTGGATGAGCAGGCCGAGGCGATCTATCGGCGCACCATTATCCATCTCGATCACCATGCGGTGCTGAAGGCGCTGCGCGATTTTCCGCAGGCCCAGCAGCGATTATACAAACTCTCCCGACGAGGCGGCCCGGCGTGGGTGGCGGACGTTGCCGCCTGCCATAGCCATATCGACTATCTGTTTAGCTGCTACTCGCAGCCGATGAACAGCGAAAGCATCGCCAGCCTGCTCATCAGCCTCTTTGCCATGCTGCCTGCCGATCGCGACGGCGCGCCCGGCGACAGCCGCAGCATTGCCAGCCAGGCGATGTTCTGGCTGGAAGCCTCGACGCACTGGCGAACGAGCTGGGGAAATCGCGCAGCTACGTCTCGCGGAAATTTCATGCCGAAACGGGCGAGAAGATCCATGACTACCTGAACACCCTGCGGCTGCGCAAGGCCTGCGAGTGCCTGCTGCACAGCGACGAGAGCGTCCGTGACATCGCCGCGCGGGTGGGCTTTTCCGACGTGACCTGGTTTATTAGCTCGTTTAAAAAGGGCATTGGCGAGACGCCGCTCCAGTACCGGAAGAATCACTCGGCGGCGTAAGGTATTTACCAGCCGCAGACGTTGGTCTCTTCGTCCGATTCATAGCCGCGCACGATATTAATCAGATCCTTCACCGTGTCCGCCGCCGTGGTGGCGTCTTCTAATTCAGCAAGGCGGGAAAAGTCTTTATCGGCCGATACGCCGTTGTTGTTGTTGGTTACCGTCAACGTAAAACCTTTCTCGCTTTCACTTTTATCCGCCAGCGTGTTGATAAGCTCCGCCACCGCCGCGTGGGCGATAGCCGGCACGTAGAGCGACATGGGTTTCAGATAAACTTTCTCTGCCGTCGCGCCGCTGCCGCCGTGTGTAATTGCTAAGGAGTAGCCTCTGTTATCTATGGTCATGATATTTACCTCAACCTTCAATGAGCACTTTAGGATCGACCCAAAAATCGACGTTAAATACCGTATCGTCAGACAGAGCTTCGATGCAGTGCCACTTCTCTGCCGGAAAGACGCCAAACTGCCCTGCTTCAATGGTCAGGGTCTCCACCGGCTCCGGGCTGGTCTCATCAGCGTACCCGTAGTAGCGGATCGTTCCCTGCATCACGCAGAGGCGCGGGTTAACCCCCTGGCGCGTGCCCGCATCCAGATGCCGTTGCCAGATGGAGGCAGGCGCGGTCTCTTTGGTCCACAGGGGTGTCGATCGAACGTGAACGTAGTGGGTGGGTATGACAATGCGCTGCATGTTTCATCCTCTTGTTAAGTGGTTGTCGGGCGAAACTTATGTTGCAGATCATATACCTGTTAAAAGGGGAAGTTGAGTCACCTAAAGGGGTAGCGCAGGGGGTAAAAAAAAGCCCCGCATCGCGGGGCTGGTTTATCAGGCTTCGATATCGGCCATATCGCCTTTTTCCTGTAGCCAGTTGCGGCGATCTTCCGAACGCTTTTTGGCCAGCAGCATATCCATGATAGCGTTGGTGCGCTGATCGTCATCGTCGCTAATGGTGAGCTGCACCAGGCGGCGGGTGTTCGGATCGAGCGTGGTCTCGCGCAGCTGCATCGGGTTCATCTCCCCCAATCCTTTAAAGCGCTGAACGTTAGGCTTGCCCTTCTTACGCTTCAGCTGCTCCAGCACGCCCGCCTTCTCCTCTTCGGTCAGGGCGTAGTAGACCTCTTTGCCCAGATCGATACGGTAGAGCGGCGGCAGCGCCACGTAGACGTGACCATGCTTCACCAGGGTACGGAAGTGCTTCACAAACAGCGCGCAGAGCAGCGTGGCGATGTGCAGGCCGTCGGAGTCTGCATCGGCGAGGATGCAGATCTTGCCGTAGCGCAGCTGAGTCAGATCTTCACTGTCCGGATCGATGCCGATAGCCACCGAAATGTCGTGCACCTCCTGCGAGGCCAGCACTTCGTCAGAGGAGACCTCCCAGGTATTAAGGATCTTACCCTTCAGTGGCATAATCGCCTGAAACTCACGGTCGCGGGCCTGTTTGGCCGAGCCGCCCGCCGAGTCACCTTCGACCAGGAACAGCTCGGTGCGGTTGAGATCCTGCGCGGTACAGTCTGCCAGCTTGCCGGGTAGCGCCGGGCCGCTGGTGAGCTTTTTACGCACCACCTTCTTTGCCGCCCGCAGACGACGCTGGGCGCTGGAGATCGCCATCTCGGCCAGCATCTCTGCCGCCTGTACGTTCTGGTTCAGCCACAGGCTGAAGGCGTCCTTCACCACGCCGGAAACGAACGCCGCGCACTGGCGCGACGACAGGCGCTCTTTGGTCTGCCCGGCAAACTGCGGATCCTGCATCTTCACCGACAGCACGTAGGCGCAGCGGTCCCAGATATCCTCCGCCGACAGCTTGACGCCGCGCGGCAGGATGTTGCGGTATTCGCAAAACTCGCGCATCGCATCCAGCAGTCCCTGACGCAGGCCGTTAACGTGCGTCCCGCCCTGCATGGTCGGGATCAGGTTAACATAGCTCTCAGTGAGCAGCTCGCCGCCCTCCGGCAGCCATAGCAGCGCCCAGTCCACCGCCTCGGTGTCACCGGCAAACGCACCGATAAAGGGCTTCTCCGGCAGGGTCGGCAGGCCGTTAACCGCTTCGGCAAGATAGTCGTTAAGGCCATCGGCGTAACACCAGCGCTGCTCGCTGTCGTTGACCTTATCCTTGAAGATAATCTCCACGCCGGGGCAGAGCACCGCTTTGGCCTTCAGCACGTGGGTCAGGCGCGATACCGAGAAGCGCGGGCTGTCGAAAAAGCTTTCGTCAGGCCAGAAGTGAACGCTGGTTCCGGTAGTGCGCTTCGGCGTGCTGCCGACCACGGAGAGATCTTTTACCTTGTCGCCGTTGGCGAAGGCGATGTTGTAGACCTTGCCGTCGCGCTTGACGTTGACTTCAACGCGCTTTGACAGGGCGTTAACCACCGAGATCCCCACCCCGTGCAGGCCGCCGGAGAACTGGTAGTTTTTGTTCGAGAACTTACCGCCCGCGTGCAGGCGGCAGAGGATCAACTCAACCGCTGGAACGCCCTCTTCCGGATGGATATCCACCGGCATACCGCGCCCGTCGTCGATGACTTCCAGCGACTGATCGGCATGGAGGATCACCTCCACGCGTTTGGCGTGTCCGGCCAGCGCTTCGTCCACGCTGTTATCAATAACTTCCTGACCAAGATGGTTAGGACGAGTAGTGTCGGTATACATCCCCGGGCGGCGGCGGACCGGCTCAAGCCCGGTTAATACCTCAATGGCATCAGCGTTATAGGATTGCGTCATGGTGTATTCGTAGATAGTGACAGCATCGTCCCCTGCGAGGCTCAGTGCAGCCCGAGGAAATCGATAATCTGTGAAAAGTGATCGTCAAAGCCCACAAAGGCATGGTTTCCGCCCTCTTCAACCGTCTGGCGGCACGAGGCGTAGTAGGCAACGGCCTGGCGGTAGTCCAGCACTTCATCACCCGTTTGCTGAAGCAGCCAGATTAAATCTGCCGCCTCCAGCGGATCGATCTGCATGGTTTTGAGATCGTAAATATGGCGTGACTCTAGCACATATTGCTGTCCGGTGTAGGGGTTCTCGTTGCGGCCAAGATAATCGGCCAGTAGCTCAAACGGACGCACCGCCGGATTGACCACCACCGCGGGCAGCATAAAGCACTGAGAAAGCCAGGTGGCATAGTAGCCGCCAAGCGAGGAGCCAACCAGCCCAAGCGGCTCACCGCCGTGTCCCAGCACCAGCGACTCCAGCAGTTCGGCGGCATCCGCTGGATAGGGCGGCAGCTGCGGCACGACCATCTCAATGTGTGGATGGTGCTCCGCCAGCCACTGCTGTAGCGCCACGGCCTTTGCCGAACGCGGCGAGCTGTTAAACCCGTGTAGATAGAGAAGCGTCGCCATCAGTAGCCTTCTGATGCCGTATCAGGGCTGAAGCGGCTGCTCTGCAGGCGGCTGACTTCGGTATGCAGCGTGCCGTCGGCGTTAAGCTCCAGCCAGCGCCAGCCTGGGGCGATGGTATCCAGGGTAAAGTTAGCGCAGTGCGGCTTAAACTGAACGCAGGTCGAAGGCGTCGCCAGCAGGCGGCGGCCGTTCCAGTCGAGATCCTGCTCCTGATGAATGTGGCCGCACAGCAGGTGCTTAACCCGTGGGTAGCGCACCAGCACGTTGTCCAGCTCCTGCGAGTTACGCAGGCTGTGCTGATCCAGCCAGCTGCACCCCGCCGGCAGCGGGTGGTGATGCAGCAGCAGCAGCGTGTAGCGCTCCGGCGACTCCGCCAGCTTTTTCTCCAGCCACTCCAGCTGAAACTCACTCAGTTCACCGTGCGGTACGCCAAAGACCTGGCTGTCGAGCAGCAGTATCTGCCAGCTGTCACCGGCGAAGACCCGCTTGGCACCCGAAATACCGGCCTCCTGCAGCGCGCTGTACATTGCGGGCTGAAAGTCGTGGTTGCCGGGCAGCCAGACGCAGGGCACATCAAAGCTGGCGATACCCTCAGCGAAGTGCTGATAGGCCGCAGCGGTGTGATCCTGTGCCAGATCGCCGGTGGCGACGATCAAATCGCAGTGACGCCGTTCGGCCCGGATGGCTTCCAGTACCGCCTGATAACTCTCCCAGGTATTGACCCCTAACAGCGTTTCATGCTTTTCGGCAAACAGGTGAGTATCGGTTATTTGTAAGATCCTGATACTGGACTCACCCGCCAGATTCAGGTTTAACAGGCTTTCCAAATGGTGTCCTTAGGTAGGTTTCACGATGCTAACAAACCGGAATCGCCATTGCTCCATGTGCTAAACAGTACCTAAGCCAGTCGGCCAGAAACTGATTAATTTGATGCTTTTCGTCGCGTTGGTGCAACTTTTTATTCGGGTAATCATACCGCGCTTTGAAGCGAAAGATCTGCTGGCTTGAACACACTTCAGCGACCATAGCATCGTGATAGAGGCGTACCGTTAACGACGGCATGCTCCAGTAGCTGATCGCCGGTGCAGTCTGCACAATTTCCACCAGCGTAGTGTAGCGGGTTGATTCTGTAATCGTTAATCGGTATTGCGCATTGGCCACCTGATAGCTCACTGTTTCGCCGGGTGCGTCATTGCGTGGCAGCAGGCGGCGTAGCTGGGCGAAGTTGGTCTCGCACAGGCGCATCATTTCAGGAAAGTCAGGTGTGTAACGCTTCATTTTTTCCACTCAGTTCTCAACTTTTCGTAGTGCAGCTGCAGCCATTGCAGGGCGATGACCGACGCGGCGTTGTCTATTTTCCCCTCTTCAACCCACTGGTAAGCCTGCTCCCGGCTCACCACATGAACACGAATATCTTCGTTTTCGTCCACCAGGCCATGTATACCTTTGGCCTGCGTGGCATCCACTTCGCCAACCATTAACGATAAGCGCTCGCTGGTGCCGCCGGGGCTGGCCAGATAGCTCATAAACGCTTTTACCTGGCCAACCTGTAGGCCGGCCTCTTCTACGGCTTCGCGACGAGCAACGTCTTCAACGCTCTCGCCCTCTTCGATCATGCCAGCAACCAGCTCCAGCAGCCAGGGGGTTTCACTGGTGTCGTAAGCTGGAATACGGATCTGCTCAATCAGCACCACCTCGTCACGCACCGGGTCATAGGGTAGCAAGACGGCGGCATGGCCGCGCTCAAAAATTTCCCGGGTTACTTCTCCACTCATCTCACCATTAAAAAGCCGATGGCGGAAGCGCCAGCGCTCCAGCGAAAAAAAACCGTTATAGAGTGTTTCGCGTGCAATAATTTCTACATCATTTTTAGTGAAAGTCACTGCTGATGGCTCGGGTTTTTTCATGGTTTCATCCTGCTGGCAAATAATGACGAAATTATGGATTTCCAGTCTGTAAGACTGCCGTTTCCCATGCTATATGGTAGATTGGTGCAAATTAACGCCGGATGGCACTTAACGCCAACCTTTTGCAGCGGCACTTTCTGCTAGAATCGGCCTTATTTTTTTAATTTCATTAGCGCTAACAAAGCTTCGTAACAAGGAATGCAAATGAAGAAATTGCTCCCCATGCTTATCGGCCTGAGCCTGGCCGCTTTCAGTACGATGAGTCAGGCAGAGAACCTGCTTCAGGTTTATCAGCAAGCGCGTTTAAGTAACCCTGAACTGCGCAGATCTGCCGCGGATCGCGATGCCGCATTTGAGAAAATCAACGAAGCGCGCAGCCCCTTACTGCCCCAGCTCGGTTTGGGCGCAGACTACAGCTACAGCAACGGGTTCCGCGACCAGAATGGTCTCAATACCAATACGACCAGCGCTACGCTGCAGCTGACTCAGACCCTGTTTGATATGTCGAAATGGCGTGCCCTGACCCTGCAAGAGAAATCGGCAGGCATTCAGGACGTCACGTACCAGACCGATCAGCAGACGCTGATCCTTAACACCGCTACCGCCTATTTTAACGTATTAAGCGCCATCGATGCGCTCTCTTATACCGAGGCACAAAAACAGGCTATCTATCGCCAGCTGGATCAAACCACCCAGCGCTTCAACGTGGGTCTGGTTGCCATTACTGACGTGCAGAACGCCCGCTCTCAGTATGACACCGTGCTGGCGGACGAAGTGACCGCCCGTAACAATCTGGACAACGCCGTTGAGCAGCTGCGCCAGGTTACCGGCAACTATTACCCGGAGCTGGCATCGCTGAACGTTGACCGTTTCCAGACCGACAAGCCGCAGCCGGTTAATGCCCTGCTGAAAGAGGCCGAAAGCCGTAACCTCTCTCTGCTGCAGGCTCGCCTTGCCCAGGATCTGGCCCGCGAGCAGATTCGCCTGGCGCAGGATGGCCATCTGCCAACCCTGGATTTAACCGCCTCATCCGGCGTCTCTGACACCTCCTACAGCGGCTCCCGCACCAGCGGTGCCCAGGGCGCGGCCTACGACGACAGCAATATCGGCCAGAACAAGGTTGGCCTGAGCTTCTCCCTGCCGCTCTATCAGGGTGGTCTGGTGAACTCCCAGGTGAAACAGGCGCAGTACAGCTTCGTTGGCGCAAGCGAGCAGCTGGAGACCGCACACCGCAGCGTGGTGCAGACCGTACGTTCATCTTATAACAATGTGAACGCCTCTATCAGCAGCATTAATGCTTACAAGCAGTCCGTGGTCTCGGCGCAAAGCTCGCTGGATGCAACCGAAGCAGGCTACTCGGTAGGTACCCGTACCATCGTTGACGTGCTGGATGCCACCACCACGCTCTACAACGCCAAGCAGCAGCTCTCCAGTGCGCGTTACAACTATCTGATTAACCAGCTGAACATCAAATCTGCGCTCGGTACGCTGAACGAGCAGGATCTGCTGGCCCTGAACGGCGCGCTGGGTAAACCGATCTCTACTACGCCGGAAGCCGTCGCTCCGTCAACGCCTGAACAGGATGCCCGCGTGCAGAACAGCGCGCCGGACAGCAACGGTAATAATGGCAACGGCAACGGCCTGCTTAACGCTGCCCTGCCACGCTAACCGTAGCGTAAATTAGCTGAGAAAACGAGATGGGGGCGTCTGCCCCCGTTTCAACGTAAGACAACGTAAAGATCCCTGCTTCAGGCCTGCATTCCGGCCTGTTCCGCTTCAATTTCGACCACTCATCCTCTATCCTGAGCAGTAGCTACCTCGCTTTAACTCTGGGTATTAAAAGAGACATATGAAACGGACAAAAACGATTAATCATGCGACGTTCCGCAAAAGCTGGGGCGCTCGCCATCTCACTCCCGTCGCCTTCGCCCTTACCGCCGCGTTTATGCTGGCGGGCTGCGAGCAGAGCGATGAGACGGTATCCATGTACCAGAATGCAGACGACTGCGCGACTGCCAATCCGGGCAAAAGCGCAGAATGTACCACCGCGTACAACAACGCCCTGAAAGAGGCCGAACGCACCGCGCCAAAATACGCCACGCGTGAAGACTGCGTAGCCGAATTTGGTGAGGGCCAGTGCCAGCAGGCACCTGCCCAGGCGGGCGTCGCGCCAGAAAACCAGGCTCAGGCCCAGCAGAGCAGCGGCAGCTTCTGGATGCCGCTGATGGCGGGCTACATGATGGGACGTCTGATGGGCGGCGGTGCAGGCTTCGCCCAGCAGCCGCTGTTTAGCTCGCGTAACCCGGCCAGCCCGGCCTACGGCCAGTACACCGATGCCTCCGGTAAAGGCTACGGCGCAGCCCAGCCAGGCCGCACCGCTACCGTTCCTAAAACCGCGCTGGCCCCGAAACCGGCTACCACCACCACGGTGACGCGCGGCGGCTTTGGCGAGTCGGTTGCCAAACAGTCCACCATGCAGCGTAGCGCTGTTGGCACCTCTTCCTCGCGCTCAATGGGTGGCTAAGCTTCATGGAAAGAGTCACCATTGCCGAGCGCCCGGACTGGCGCGAAAAAGCGACCGAGTACGGCTTCAACTTTCACACCATGTACGGCGAGCCGTACTGGTGTGAAGAGGCCTACTACAAGTTCAGCCTTGCACAGATTGAAAAGCTCGAAGAGGTCACCGCCGAGCTGCATCAGATGTGCCTCAAGGTGGTGGAGAAGGTCGTTGCCAGCGATGAGCTGATGGCCAAATTTCGCATTCCGAAACACACCTGGAGCTTCGTGCGTCAGGCGTGGCAAACGCAGCAGCCGTCGCTCTACTCGCGCCTCGATCTGGCATGGGACGGCGTCGGTGAACCCAAGCTGCTGGAGAACAACGCCGATACCCCTACCTCACTGTACGAAGCCGCGTTCTTCCAGTGGATCTGGCTGGAAGATCAGCAGAACGCGGGCAAGCTGCCGCCGGAGAGCGATCAGTTTAACAGCCTGCAGGAGAAGCTGATCGAGCGCTTCGGCGAGCTGCGCGAGCAGCACGGCTTCAACCTTCTGCATCTGGCCTGCTGCCGTGACACCGTTGAGGATCGTGGTACGGTCCAGTATCTGCAGGACTGTGCCGCCGAAGCGGGCGTCGCGACTGAGTTTCTCTATATCGAAGATATTGGGCTGGGCGAAAAGGGTCAGTTTACCGATCTCCAGGATCAGGTGATCAGCAACCTGTTTAAGCTCTACCCGTGGGAGCATATGCTGCGGGAGATATTCTCCACCAAGCTGGAAGATGCTGGCGTGCGCTGGCTGGAGCCGGCCTGGAAGAGCATTATCTCCAACAAAGCGCTACTGCCAATGCTGTGGGAGATGTTCCCGGATCATCCGAACCTGCTGCCTGCTTACTTTGCCGAAGACGATCATCTGCCGCTGAAGAAGTACGTTATTAAACCGATCTTCTCCCGTGAGGGAGCCAACGTCTCCATCGTGGAAAACGGCCAGACTATCGAGAAGGTAGAGGGTCCCTACGGTGAAGAGGGCATGATTGTCCAGCAGTTCCACCAACTGCCAAAATTTGGCGACAGCTATGTGCTGATCGGCAGCTGGCTGATCAACGATCAACCCGCCGGGATTGGTATTCGTGAGGATCGGGCGTTGATCACCCAGGATCTCTCCCGCTTCTATCCGCACGTCTTTGTAGAATAAGCCGTTATGCCGGGCGGCGCTTACGCTTGCCCGGCCTGTCTATACGGTTATCCCACCTGCACCGACAGCATGCTGATGCTGCCCATCTCCATCCCTTCTACCGGGATAGTCACCGGCTCCGCGCCATCCCACGCGCCGAGCACGTAGAGCAGCGGCAGGAAGTGTTCCGGCGTCGGGTTCGACAGCGAGCCTCCCTCGTGTTGCAGATAGTTAACCAGCGGATGCTGCTCCGCTGGCCCTTGCCAGGTCAGGTTAGCCTTCACGTAGTCATTGAACGACTCCGCCCATGCATAGGGCGTGCTCTCCCCGCGCCAGCGCGCGGTACGCAGGTTATGCACCACGTTGCCGCTCGCCACCAGCATAATGCCCTCATCGCGTAGTGTCGCCAGCTTGCGGCCCATCTCCAGGTGCCAGGCGGCGGGCTGAGCGCTATCTATGCTTAGCTGCACCATCGGCACGTCGGCATCCGGATACATCTTGATTAACACGCCCCAGGAGCCGTGATCAAAGCCCCACGCCTCTTTGTCCAGCGCAACCGGGATCGGAGCCAGCAGATCCACCAGCCGCTGCGCCAGTTCCGGAGAGCCGGGAGCCGGATAGTGCGTGTCATACAGCGCCTGCGGGAAGCCGCCAAAGTCATGAATAGTTTTTGGTGTCTCCATCGCCGTTACGCCGGTGCCGCGGGTAAACCAGTGGGCGGAGATCACCACGATCGCTTTCGGGCGCGGCAGCATCTGTCCCAGTTCGCCCCAGGCGCGGGTATAGAGATTATCTTCCAGCACATTCATCGGGCTGCCGTGGCCCAAAAACAGCGCTGGCATACGAGACGCAGACATGATGATATCCTCAGAAAAAGTGTCATTTTGATAAAACCAGAGTACGCTTTTTGCGGGGGGGATGAACTCAGATAAGCGTGATGAAGATCATCAGATAATTTGAATGTAAGAAATGCGTAAATAGCGTATTACCCTCTCGCTTTGCGGGACAATAATCAATAATATTAATGAGAATCATTATCAAAAGGAGTTCTTAATGTCGGTCCCGTTGATTCTGACCTTATTAGCCGGTGCGGCCACCTTTATCGGCGCTATCCTCGGCGTGCTTGGCCAGAAGCCTTCCAACCGCGTACTGGCTTTTTCGCTGGGGTTTGCCGCCGGGATCATGCTGCTGATCTCGCTGATGGAGATGCTCCCCGCCGCGCTGGGTACCGAGGGGATGTCGCCAGTGCTTGGCTACGGCATGTTTATCGTTGGCCTGCTGGGCTACTACGGCCTCGATCGCCTGCTGCCGCACGCTCATGCTCAGGATCTTATGCGCGCCAGCGTCAAAACGCTGCCGCGTAATATTAAGCGTACGGCGATCCTGCTGACCCTCGGCATCAGCCTCCACAACTTCCCTGAAGGTGTGGCCACCTACGTGACGGCCAGCAGCAACCTCGAGCTGGGGCTGGGCATCGCTCTGGCGGTGGCCCTGCACAATATTCCCGAGGGGCTGGCGGTCGCCGCGCCGGTTTATGCTGCCACAGGCTCAAAGCGTAAGGCGGTGATGTGGGCAGGCATCTCAGGGCTGGCGGAAATCCTTGGCGGCGTGCTGGCGTGGCTGATCCTCGGTAGCCTGGTATCGCCGGTCGTCATGGCGGCCATCATGGCGGCGGTCGCCGGGATTATGGTGGCGCTGTCGGTGGATGAGCTGATGCCGCTGGCGAAAGAGATCGATCCCAACAACAATCCCAGCTACGGCGTGCTGTGCGGCATGTCGGTGATGGGGCTAAGCCTGGTGCTGCTGCAAAGCATCGGCTTTGCCGGTTAGTCAGAAATAACAGAGCCGGGCATGCCCGGCTCTGTTTTATGCTTCGTCAGCGCTTAGCTGGCTTTGCGTTCCTGCTCGCGGCGATAGGCCACCAGATCTTCGATGGTCACAACGGCCATCTCATGGGCTTTAGCAAATTCGATGCACTCCGGCGCGCGCGCCATGGAGCCGTCATCGTTGGTCAGCTCACAGAGTACGCCCGCTGGCTTGAAGCCAGCCAGGGACACGAGGTCAATGGTCGCTTCGGTGTGGCCGCCACGGGTCAGCACCCCACCCGGCTGCGCGCGCAGCGGGAAGACGTGGCCGGGACGGTTCAAATCGGACGGTTTGGCGTCGTCAGCAATAGCGGCGCGTATGGTGGTCACGCGGTCAGCGGCAGAGACACCGGTCGAAACGCCGCTAGCGGCTTCGATAGTCACGGTGAAACCGGTGCCGTAGGCGCTGGTATTGTTCTCTACCATCATCGGCAGGTCGAGCTGTTTACGGCGATCTTCAGTCAGGCAGAGGCAGACAATACCGCTGCCGTGGCGAATGGTCAGCGCCATCTGCTCAACGGTCATGGTTTCTGCGGCGAAGATCATATCGCCTTCATTTTCACGGTCTTCATCGTCGAGCACCATCACTCCGCGCCCGTTGCGCAGTGCGTCTAAAGCGTGTTCCACACGTTCGAATGGCGTGCCAAAAGAGGAAAGCAGCGTCTGATTCATGGTAATAAAAACCTCATTAAAATTATGGTTACCAGAATCAGGGCAGTCTTAGGAGTACCGCAAGCGGCAAAAAAATAACGTGAGCGGGCGCGAACCCGACTGGATCGTTACTCTCTCCCATCCGGACTTTAACCGTCGGCCCCGGAATTACACCG
This sequence comes from Pseudescherichia sp., assembly GCF_031987975.1. GTDB lineage: Bacteria > Pseudomonadota > Gammaproteobacteria > Enterobacterales > Enterobacteriaceae > Pseudescherichia. Next base: position 176,364 of record NZ_DALZYX010000006.1, read on the forward strand.
GATCTGCTGACCTCCATACATGACATGATAAATCGCATGGAGCGCTCGCGGGCTTTCAGCCTGAGCTGATTTACCGCCGGTGGGGAATTTCGCCCCGCCCTGAGAATAAGCGGATTAACTATAACGCTATTGATTATCTCCGGCAATCCATTCACCGTAACAATTCTGCTTTCACGCGGCATAATCCACGTTACACTAAACCACGCTACACTAATGTTAATACTTACCAGTTCAGGGAAACGACTATGATTGACCCGAAAAAAATTGAACAGATCGCCCGCCAGGTTCATGAGTCAATGCCGAAAGGCATTCGTGACTTCGGTGAGGATGTAGAGAAGAAGATCCGCCAGACGCTGCAATCCCAGCTGGCGCGACTCGACCTGGTGAGCCGTGAAGAGTTTGATGTCCAGACGCAGGTTCTGCTGCGCACCCGTGAGAAACTGACCGCGCTGGAGCAGCGCATCAGCGATCTGGAGAACCGTCCTGCGGCCGCGCCCACTGAACCGAACCAGGCGCAAGAGCTGCCGAGCGAAGTGAAACCCGCACCGGCTATCCCGCCGGTGGAGAATATTGACTGATCCTTTAGTCGGTATTGCCCGGTGGCGATAACGCTTACCGGGCCTACAGGATCAGTTTTTCTGGATCTTCTTGATGATATTGGTGGTTGAGCAGCCGTCTTCGAAGTTCAGCACCTGCACGTCGCCGCCGTTAGCCCACACCTCTTTGCTACCCGCGATATCTTCCGGCTTGTAGTCGCCGCCCTTCACCAGCAGATCCGGCAGGATCCCGGCGATCAGGCGCTGCGGCGTATCTTCTTCGAACGACACCACCCAGTCCACGGCTTCCAGCGCACCGAGCACGATCATGCGCTGCTCAAGCGGGTTAACCGGACGCGTCGGCCCTTTCAGGCGGCTGGTGGAAGCATCGCTGTTCACCGCCACGATCAGACGATCGCCGAGCTTACGCGCGTTAGCCAGGTAGGAGACGTGGCCCGCGTGCAGAATATCGAACACGCCGTTGGTCATCACCACTTTCTCGCCGCGCTTGCGTGCCGCCGCCACCGCCTGCTTCAGCTCCGCTTCGTTCATCACGCCGAAGCCGGTTTCTGACCGACCACGTACGGCGTTCTCCAGCTCGATAGGCGAAACGGTAGAGGTGCCGAGCTTACCGACCACCACGCCTGCCGCAGCGTTAGCAAAGTAGCAGGCCTCTTCCAGCGAGTTTCCCGCCGCCAGCGTGGCCGCCAGCACGCCAATGACCGTGTCGCCCGCGCCGGTCACGTCATAGACCTCCTGTGCCTGGGTCGGCATGTGCAGCGGCGCTTTGCCCGGCTGCAGCAGGGTCATCCCCTGCTCGGAGCGCGTCACCAGCAGCGCGGAGAGATCGAAATCGGCGATCAGCTTCATGCCGCGCGCGACGATCTCCTCTTCGTTTTTACACTTCCCGGCCACCGCCTCAAACTCAGAGAGGTTTGGCGTCAGCAGGGTTGCGCCGCGATAGCGCTCGAAATCGTTGCCTTTCGGATCGATAAGCACAGGCACGTTGGCTTTGCGTGCCAGGGCGATCATCTGCTGCACGCTGGCCAGCGCACCTTTGCCGTAGTCGGAGAGGATCAGCGCGCCGATGTTGCCCAGCGCCTGGTTAATGCGCTCGTGTAGCGGCTCGGGATCCACGCCCTCAAACCCCTCTTCAAAGTCGAGGCGGATCAGCTGCTGGTTGCGCGACAGTACGCGCAGCTTGGTAATGGTAGGATGGGTCGGAACGGAAACGAAGTCGCACTTGACGTTAACGTCGGCCAGCGTTTTGCTCAGCGCGCGCGCGGCGTCATCAATGCCGGTCAGGCCAACCAGGCGCGAGTGTGCGCCGAGAGAGGCAATGTTCATCGCCACGTTCGCCGCGCCGCCAGGCCGCTCTTCAACCGCATCGACCTTAACCACCGGTACAGGCGCTTCCGGTGAGATACGGCTGGTCGGGCCATACCAGTAGCGATCTAACATCACGTCACCGACGACCATCACCCCTGCACGTTCAAACTCTGGCAGCGTTACTTTCATTCCTGTCCCCCTGGAGATACAAAATTTGCGCGCGATAATATCATACTTAACTTTGCACGCACGGTTTTAGCAGCCACTTCTGCCAGCTGGCACTGACCTGCTCCCGCTCTTCGGCAAACTCCGTTTCCGGCACGTGCCCGGGCTGCTCCTGCAGCGCCAGATGGTGCAGCGCATCGCGCAGCGTGGTGTAGGCATGGGTCAGCGCCTGCGCCTCTTGCTCATCCATAATGGCGTTCTGCGCCAGCAGCTCAAGGATACGTACGTTATCGGACCAACGCGTCAGCTTTGGCTTCTGGTGAGCGTGGCCCAGCACCAGATACTGAGCGATAAATTCAATGTCGGTAATCCCGCCCGCGTCGGCCTTCAGATCGAAACGCTCGCGGTGCTTGTTGCCGAGATGAGCGCGCATCTTCTCGCGCATCTCACGCACCTCGGTTTGCAGCTTCTCGCCGTCGCGGGGCGTCATCAAAATGGCGCGGCGGATCTCGTCGAAGCGGGATTTCAGCTGCGGATCGCCATATACCACCCGGGCGCGAACCAGCGCCTGATGCTCCCAGGTCCACGCCTCGTTCTGCTGGTAATCAGCAAAGGCATCGGCGGTGGTAACCAGCATCCCCGCTGCGCCAGAAGGCCGCAGGCGGGCGTCCACCTCGTAGAGAATGCCCGACGAGGTGCGGGTGCTGAAGAGATGCATGATGCGCTGGGCGAGGCGCAGGTAGAACTGACGACCATCGATCTCTCGCTCGCCGTCGGTCATTACGTCTGCCGGGCAGTCGTGCAGGAAGACCAGATCGAGATCGGAGCTGTAACCCAGCTCCCAGCCGCCGAGCTTGCCATAGCCCACAACCGCAAAACCATGTCCCTCCCGGTCGCGCAGGTGCGTTGGCTGACCAAAGCGCGCCACCATCTGAGTCCACGCCTGCTGGACCACCGCGTCAATCATCGCCTCCGCCAGCCAGGTTAAGTGATCGCTCACTTTCATTACCGGCAGCGTACCGGCAATGTCCGCCGCTGCCACGCGCAGCAGCTGGGCCTGCTTAAACTGGCGCAGGGCCTCCAGCTGCTGCTCTTCATCCTCCTCCGGCACGCGAAGCAGATACTGGCGCAGTTCGTCCCGGTAGGCGTCCATCGCCGTCGGCTGATAGAGCGTATTGGGATCCAGCAGCTCATCCAGCAGCAGCGGATAGCGCGCCAGCTGGCTGGCCACCATTGGCGAGGCGGCGCAGAGAGAGATCAGATGCTTGAGCGCGCCGGGGAACTCACTCAGCAGCTCAAGATAGGTGGTGCGAGTGACAATCCCGGTCAGAAGCGGCATCAGCCGCGCCAGCGGTACCGGGGCGTCAGCACGGGGGCAGACCTCGCTGAGCAGGTGTGGCATCAGGTGATCGAGCACCTGGCGGCCGCGCGGGCCGATGGTCCGGCGGGTCAGCTCCCGGCGAAAATCGGCGATCAGCGCCACCACACGGATGCGATCGCTATCGGAGAGATGGGCCAGCACCGGCGTAGCGTCATCGTCTTCCAGCGTATCCTGCCACAGCTCCCGCCACTGCTCCGACAGCTGCTCGTCCTGGGTGTCGGTATCGTCATCGCCAATCAGCTCATTAAAGACGCGGCGCACGGCGGCCATGTGCCGATCCAGGGTTTCGCTGAGCGCCTGCCAGTCCGCGACGCCCATTGCCCAGGCCAGCCGGGCGCGGTTAAGCTCATCCCCCGGCAGGGTCTGGGTCTGCTCGTCGTTGATGCTTTGCAGCAGGTTCTCCAGCCGCCGCAGCCAGAGGTAGGCCGCCCGCAGCGTATCGGCATCCCCCGCCGGCAGAAGATGAAGCTGCTCAATGGCGGTCAGCGTCGGCAGCAGCGAGCGCTGCTGAAGCGACGGCTCGCGTCCGCCGCGGATCAGCTGGAAGACCTGAACGATAAACTCCACCTCGCGAATACCACCGGCCCCCAGCTTAATGTTGTCTTTCAGGCCACGCCGCCGTACTTCGCGAGCGATCATGCTTTTCATATTGCGCAGCGACTGGATGACGCTGAAATCAATATAGCGGCGGAAAATAAAGGGCCGCAGCATGGTCCGCAGCTCGCTGGCATAGACGCCGTCGTTGTCGCCCATGATGCGGGCCTTGACCATCGCGTAGCGCTCCCAGTCGCGCCCCTGCTCCTGGTAATAATCCTCCAGCGCGGCAAAACTCAGCACCAGCGGGCCGCTATCGCCAAAGGGACGCAGGCGCATATCCACCCGGTAGACAAATCCGTCCTGAGTGGGCTGGTCCAGCACCTTAATCAGCTTTTGACCAAGGCGGGTAAAGAACTGGGCGTTGTCCAGCTCGCGACGCCCACCGTGGGTTACGCCGTTCTCCGGCCAGGAGAAGATGAGATCGATATCCGAGGAGAAGTTCAGCTCGTTCCCCCCTAGCTTGCCCATGCCAAGGATCAGCAGCGGCTGCGGCGTGCCGTCGGCGCTGCACGGCGTGCCCCACTCCCGACAGCAGGCGGCATAGAGCCAGTCGCGGGCGCTGACGATCAGCGTCTCCGCCAGGACGCTGAGCTGCTGGAGGGTACTCTCCTCCGGCATCAGCCGCAGGGCCTGCGCCCAGGCGATGCGCACCATGATGCGGCGGCGAAACAGACGCAGCTCGCGCATCAGTGTGGCTTCATCACTGACATCAGCCAGCGCTTGCTGGAGCCATACCGAATAAGACTGCCACTCCTCCGCCTGCGGCGGCTCGCTCTCCAGCGCCGTCAGCCACTCGGGATGTGCGGCAATGCTGTCATGCACAAAATCACTAAAAGTAAGCACTGACTTCGCCTCTGCGCTAAGCGTGGAGGCGGAGAGTGTATCCGGCAGACGCTCAACGAGGGTCTGCCAGTGCTGCTGAAGCGGCGAAGAGAGCGGCATCATAAGGGGGATCCTTTGCCTGAGTTAGCGTTTTCCGCTGTGCAGCCAGAACGGCTCTTGCACAATGGCTTCGTTACGGAAGTGTTCAATTTCAATACGCTGGCGGGTTTTAATGGCGTGCTGTAAACCCTGCCAGTTCTCCAGCCATGCCCGGGCGCGGACGCCGTCGTAGTAGCCAGCCAACAGCAGCATGCTGTCGATGTCGCGTGCCAGGCGCGGAAGCTGGTCCTGGTACTTGTCTATCAGCGGCTGGGCAAAGTTACGTTTCAGCTCGGCGGCATGGCGCGACAGGTTGATATCAGCAAAGCGCTTAAACGAGTCGTTGATTTTGGCCTGCGCTTTATCATCAAGGAAGGTTCGCCAGGCGCGGGTCACCAACCACTCGGTCAGGGCCAGCTTTGCCGTGGCGATCTCCGGGCTATACACCGCCGTGGCGGCCGAAACTGCTGAGGTAATGGTCGCCTCGGACTGGGTCAGCAGATCGCGTAAGCGAGCGCTCGCTTTGCGCGGCACAATGCCGCCGAACAGCATCAGGGTGTGACGCACCAGCGCAATCGCGGCCAGCGTCTCCGCCTGCGCGTGTTTCTCGCCGCGGACCCACAGCTCTTCGTGATACTGCCACTGGGAGAGAGCCAGCTCCAGCGCCGCCTCCAGCCCCTGCTCTACGCTCGCCTTCGGCGCAACGGTCAGGATCTCCGTTGCCCGCAGCAGGCGCGGCGGATTGCCTTTCGCCAGATGGTAGCCCCGAGCGGCCTTGCTCAGGCTGCCCTGGCGCAGGCCGGTCTGGGTCACCAGCTGGCGCGCCAGCTTTAATACGTCTTCAGCCGCGCCGTTCAGCAGCTCCAGCTCCAGTTCGCATATCGGTTCAGCCAGCTCATTGGCCTTCACCTCCCCAAGATCAAGCGCAATCTCAATCCGGCTATCGCCGACGTTAACCAACCACTTCTCGCGGTCAAAGTGGGTGCTGAACAGGGGGCTAACGCGCTCGGCGAGATCCGCTGGCAGACCGCCCTCCGGCCACGCCTCCGCCGGGAAGCGGGCAAGATCCAGCTCCGGCTTGTCAATGGCCACGTTGTACTCCGGACGCTGATGCAGGCCGCCCACGGTACGTCCGGCGGTTTTGATCGTCATCTCATAGCGATCCTGCGCGCCACGAATGCGCAGGCCCATATCGTGGCTGCGCAGCCAACCTTCCGGCGTCTCATAGTAGATGTTAAGCAGCGTCGCAGGCGCAACGTGCTCATCCGTAAGGGTGTGCAGATGGTTACGCAGGGCATCCACACGGGATGGGTCAACGATAAATTTCAGTTCGATCTCTTGAGTCATGGCCTTGTACTTATGGTTATGTCACATCAGCGGAATTTTCGGCGAACTTACGCCCTCGATGTTTGTCAGTAGATAGTATTTTGCGCCAAATTTCCACGGTGCGGATCGTTTGCGACCCAGATGATTCTGATTGATACCGAATACTTTGCGTCGTCAGACTGATGCCACTACTATCGTTCCACTTTTTTTACGACAACAAATGACTGCTAATGCCTAAATTACGCCTGACCGGACTGTTTTTACTTGTATGCGTTTCTGCCGTGGCCCATGCCGAAGAAAAGCGTTACGTTTCGGATGAATTGAATACCTGGGTTCGTAGCGGCCCGGGTGATAACTATCGCCTCGTGGGTACGGTTAACGCGGGCGAAGAGGTTGCGCTGCTGCAAACCAACGGTGACTCAAACTACGGTCAGGTGCGTGACAGCAGCGGTCGTACCGCCTGGATCCCGTTGAAGGAGCTGAGCAGCGAGCCAAGCCTGCGCACCCGCGTGCCGGATCTGGAGAATCAGGTTAAGACCCTGACCGATAAGCTGACCAACATCGATAATACCTGGAACCAGCGCACCGCCGACATGCAGCAGAAGGTTGCCCAGAGCGACAGCGTGATCAACGGCCTGAAACAAGAGAACCAGCAGCTTAAAAATCAGCTGATTGTCGCGCAGAAGAAGGTAAATGCCGCGAACCTGCAGCTGGACGACAAACAGCGCACCATCATCATGCAGTGGTTTATGTATGGCGGGGGCGTGCTCGGCGCGGGGCTGTTCTTAGGCCTGGTACTGCCGCACATCATCCCCAGCCGCAAGCGTAAAGACCGCTGGATGAGCTGAACCGGATTAGCCATTTTCTCTACACTTAACGTATCATCAGTTAAAAGTATGTTAGGAGAGTGGCGTAGTGAAGAGTTATCTGGTCGGTGGTGCTGTTCGGGATGCGTTGTTAGGGCTACCGGTTAAAGATAAAGACTGGGTGGTAGTGGGTGCAACTCCTCAGGAGATGCTGGATGCGGGCTACCAGCAGGTTGGCCGCGATTTTCCGGTGTTTCTCCACCCAAAAAGCCGGGAAGAGTACGCCCTGGCGCGTACCGAGCGGAAATCCGGCTTTGGCTATACCGGCTTCTCCTGCTATGCCGCGCCCGACGTCACCCTCGAGCAGGATCTGCTCCGCCGCGACCTGACCGTGAACGCTCTCGCCCAGGACGCCGACGGTAAGATCATCGACCCCTACCATGGCCTGGCGGATCTCAAGAGCCGCACCCTGCGCCATGTCTCTCCGGCCTTTGGCGAGGATCCTCTCCGCGTGCTGCGCGTGGCGCGCTTTGCTGCCCGCTATGCCCATCTCAGCTTCCGTATTGCCGACGAAACCATGGCCTTGATGCGCGAGATGACCGCCGCCGGCGAGCTGGAGCACCTGACGCCGGAGCGCGTCTGGAAGGAGACGGAAAACGCCCTCGCCAGCCGCAACCCGCAGGTCTACTTTATGACGCTGCGCGAGTGCGGTGCGCTAAAGGTGCTGTTCCCGGAGCTTGATGTTCTGTTTGGCATCCCTGCCCCGGCAAAGTGGCATCCGGAGATCGATACCGGCATCCACGTGCTGATGACGGTCTCAATGGCGGCGATGCTCAGCCCGGATATCGACGTGCGCTTCGCCACGCTCTGCCACGATCTTGGCAAGGGCCTGACGCCACCGGCGCTGTGGCCGCGCCACCACGGGCACGGCCTGGCGGGCGTCAAGCTGGTCAGCAACCTGTGCGAACGCCTGCGCGTGCCTAATGAGCTACGCGATCTGGCTAAGCTGGTGGCGGAGTTTCACGACCTGATCCACACCTTCCCGATCCTTAAACCGCAGACCATCGTCAAGCTGTTCGACTCCATTGACGCCTGGCGCAAGCCCCAGCGCGTGGAGCAGATCGCCCTGACCAGCGAAGCCGACGTGCGCGGGCGCACCCACTTTGAGGCCAGCGACTATCCGCAGGGGCGACTGCTGCGCGAAGCGTGGGAAGTGGCGAAGGCGGTATCGACTAAAGAGGTGGTGGCAGCAGGCTTTAAGGGGGCTGAAATTCGCGAGGAGCTGACCCAGCGGCGAATTGATGCAGTCGCGAAGTGGAAAGCAGCGCGCTGCCCTCAGCCACAGGTGTGAGGGCAGCCGCCTTAACGCTTAAAAGAAGACGACGTAGACCGCCGCCGCCACAATAAAGCGGTAGATAGCAAACGGAATAAACGAGATCCGCTTAATCAGCTGCAGGAAGGTTTTGATCGCCACCAGCGCCACGATAAAGGCGGTGATAAAGCCAACGGCAAACATCGGGATATCGGCGGCCGTCAGGAAGTGATAGCTCTTGTAGAGATCCAGCGCGGTAGCACCCATCATCATCGGCACCGCCAGCAGGAACGAGAACTCCGACGCGGCATAGCGGCTTACGCCCATCAGCATCCCGCCGGAGATGGTCGCGCCGGAGCGGGAGAAGCCCGGCCACAGCGCCAGACACTGGAAGCAGCCGATCATAAAGGCCTGACGATAGGTCATATCATCCAGCCCCGGCGCACGCGGGGTTTTCGGCTTCAGGCACTCAGCGGCAATCAGCAGGAAGCCGCCGACCACCAGGGCGTACATCACGTTGATGGGGTTAAACAGGCTCTTGATCGTGTCATGGAACACCAGCCCCAGCACCACCGCCGGGATCATCCCCAGCAGGATGTGGATCAGCGTTAAGCGCCCTTTGCCTTCGCCCTCGTGCGGGGGATGACCAAAGTGGATGCCGATCAGGCCAAACAGGCGACGCCAGAACATCACCACCACCGCAAGGATCGAACCCAGCTGGATCACCACCTCAAAGGTTTTAGCCGTATCACCTTCGAACCCCAGCAGGTGTCCGACGATAATCATGTGACCGGTACTGGAGACCGGCAAAAACTCCGTTAACCCTTCGACGACGCCCAAAATGGCCGCCACCAGCAGGGAGTGCATATCGCTCATCACTTAAACCCCTAAAAGACATAAAAAAACGGCTTACGCATCCCCAAGCCGCGAAAAGACACACACGTGAGACCTGTATAGTGCCGGTTGGTTTAATAATTATGAATTTAAATGTTTTCTTTCAGACTATTGCCACGCTCAATGATTACCCCGACGTTGGCCGCCCGCGCTACCGCCCCCGGCTTGCTGACCTTAATACGCAGCCAGGGCGAGTTGAACCGGCTCAGGAGCAGATCCGCCACCTCTTCCGCCACCCGCTCCACCAGCGCAAAGCGCTGTCCCTCAACGTGGCTCACCACTGCATCGGCAATGTCGGCATAGCTCAGGCAGTCGTTGACGTCATCGCTTTTCGCCGCTGCCCGGTTATCCCATGCCATTTCGATATCGAACACCAGTTTCTGCTCGATAGTCTGTTCCCAGTCGTAAACACCGATTGTGGTGATTACCGAAAGTTGCTCTATAAATACAATGTCCATCACGCACCGTCCGCTTTTTGGCTAACCTGGATACCACTTTCAAAAAATTATGCGTATTATCCACGGATGCTGAGAATAAAACGACATTTTCAAAACGGAACAGCGTTATGAGTGCAATCGCGCCTGGAATGATCCTCCTCGCGTACCTTTGCGGCTCAATCTCCAGCGCCATTCTGGTCTGCCGCATCGCGGGTCTGCCTGACCCTCGCGAGAGTGGCTCCGGCAATCCCGGAGCGACCAACGTCCTGCGAATTGGCGGCAAGAGTGCAGCCGTAGCGGTACTGATTTTTGACGTGCTGAAAGGCATGCTCCCGGTGTGGGGCGCTTATGCGCTGGGCGTTACCCCCTTCTGGCTGGGGCTGATTGCTATCGCCGCCTGTCTGGGCCACATCTGGCCGGTTTTCTTTGGTTTTAAAGGCGGAAAAGGCGTGGCTACCGCGTTTGGCGCGATTGCGCCGATTGGCTGGGATCTTACCGGCGTCATGGCCGGCACCTGGCTGCTGACTATTCTTCTGAGCGGCTACTCCTCTCTGGGGGCCATCGTCAGCGCGCTGATCGCCCCGTTCTATGTCTGGTGGTTTAAGCCCCAGTTTACCTTCCCGGTCTCGATGCTTTCCTGCCTGATTCTGCTTCGTCATCACGACAATATTCAGCGCCTGTGGCGTCATCAGGAGACTAAAATCTGGACCAAGCTGAAGAAAAAGCGCGAGAAAGATGAGGAAGTGAAGGAAGAAGAGTAGGCCCGGCCAGCAGAGCGCCACCGGGCTAAAAGGCAATTATGCCGCCGGTAGCTCCGCCAGCGGCCAGCGCGGACGCACGCTCACGCTGAGATCGGCCAGGCTACCCGCCTTCAGACGCACCATGCCCGCATAGGCGATCATCGCCCCATTATCGGTACAAAACTCCGGTCGCGCATAGAAGACTTCACCCCGACGCTTCTGCATCATCTCTGCCAGCTTCGCTCGCAGCGTACGGTTGGCGCTCACGCCGCCCGCCATCACCAGCCGCTTAAAGCCGGTCTGATCCAGGCCGCGCTTGCACTTGATCATCAGGGTATCCACCACCGCATCCTCAAAGGCGCGGGCGATATCCGCCCGGGTCTGGTCGTCATTACCGTTGTTACGAATGGTATTGGCGGCAAAGGTCTTGAGACCGGAGAAGCTGAAGTCCAGACCTGGACGATCGGTCATCGGACGCGGGAAAACAAAGCGCCCTTCCGTGCCGTCAGCCGCCATTTTCGACAGCATTGGCCCGCCGGGATAGTCCAGCCCCAGCAGCTTCGCCGTCTTATCGAACGCCTCACCGGCGGCATCGTCAATGGATTCCCCCAGCAATTCATACTGGCCGATACCGGTCACGCTAATCAGCTGCGTATGGCCGCCGGAGACCAGCAGCGCCACAAACGGAAACTCGGGCGGATTCTCTTCCAGCATCGGAGCCAGCAGATGCCCTTCCATATGGTGAACCGCGATGGCCGGCACGTTCCAGGCGAACGCCAGCGAGCGTCCTACCGTTGCGCCGACCAGCAGCGCCCCGACCAGGCCAGGGCCTGCGGTATAGGCCACAGCATCGATATCTTTAGCGGCCAGATTTGCCTCTTTCAGCGCGGCCTGGATCAGCGGCACGGTTTTGCGCACGTGATCGCGGGAGGCCAGCTCCGGCACCACGCCGCCGTAGTCAGCGTGCAGTTTCACCTGACTATACAATTGGTTGGCTAAAAGCCCGTTTTCATCATCGTAGATGGCGATGCCGGTTTCATCGCAGGATGTTTCAATTCCCAATACACGCATGGCTATTCTTTACCTCTTTGCAATACCGCGCAGTGTAGGGTCATGGACGGTGGTTGTAAAACTATTGTTCAACCCAGACGCAGAGGTCGTGTATACTCCCCCTCCTTATGAGAGCGCCCTTGTAAAAAGGGCTGCGGTGCTTTACAAAGCAGCAGCATTTGCAGTAAAATTCCGCACCATTTTGAAATAAGCTGGCGTTGATGCCAGCGGCAAACCGAATTAATCAAAGGTGAGAGGCACATGCCGGTAATTAAAGTACGTGAAAACGAGCCGTTCGACGTAGCTCTGCGTCGCTTCAAGCGTTCCTGTGAGAAAGCAGGTGTTCTGGCGGAAGTTCGTCGTCGTGAGTTCTATGAAAAACCGACTACCGAACGTAAACGCGCCAAAGCTTCCGCTGTGAAACGTCACGCGAAGAAACTGGCTCGCGAAAACGCACGCCGTACTCGTCTGTACTAATTAGCTGAGGGTGTTGACCCTCAGTTTACAGACAGAGTTGTAGTTGTAAGGCCGTGCTTCCGAAAGGAATGCGCGGCTTATTTTCGTTTATAATCTGACATACCTTAACGCATCACGCTAAAGGTAGACGGGGCCTATGGCTGGACGAATCCCACGAGTCTTTATTAATGACCTGCTGGCACGCACCGACATCGTCGATCTCATCGACGCGCGGGTGAAGCTGAAAAAGCAGGGCAAGAATTTTCACGCGTGCTGTCCGTTCCATAACGAAAAAACCCCCTCTTTCACCGTGAACGGTGAGAAACAGTTTTACCACTGCTTCGGCTGCGGCGCCCACGGCAACGCCATCGACTTTCTGATGAACTACGACAAGCTTGAGTTCGTCGAGACCGTTGAAGAGCTGGCGGCGATGCACAACCTCGACGTGCCGTATGAAGCGGGCAACGGTCCAAGCCAGATTGAGCGCCACCAGCGGCAGACGCTCTACCAGCTGATGGACGGGCTAAACGCCTTTTATCAGCAATCTCTGAACCAGCCAGCGGCTGAACCTGCGCGCCAGTATCTGGTCCAGCGCGGCTTAAGCAGCGAAGTGATTACCCGCTTTGCCATTGGCTATGCTCCACCCGGCTGGGACAACGTTTTAAAGCGCTTTGGCGGCAACGGCGAGAATCGCCAGTCGCTGACCGACGCGGGCATGTTAGTCACTAACGATCGCGGGCGTACCTACGATCGATTCCGCGAACGCGTGATGTTCCCTATCCGCGACAAACGTGGCCGGGTGATTGGTTTTGGTGGTCGTGTCATGGGTGATGGCATGCCGAAATACCTCAACTCCCCGGAAACCGATATTTTCCATAAGGGCCGCCAGCTGTATGGCCTTTATGAAGCGCAGCAGGATAACCCTGAGCCGCCGCGCCTGCTGGTGGTCGAAGGCTATATGGACGTGGTCGCGTTGGCGCAGTACGACATTAATTATGCCGTCGCCTCGCTGGGTACTTCCACCACCGCCGAGCATATCCAGCTGCTGTTCCGCGTCACCAACAGCGTGATCTGCTGCTACGACGGCGACCGTGCAGGCCGTGAAGCCGCATGGCGTGCGCTGGAGACGGCGCTGCCGTACATGACCGACGGACGTCAGCTACGCTTTATGTTTCTGCCCGACGGCGAAGATCCGGATACGCTGGTGCGTAAAGAGGGCAAGGCGGCGTTCGAAGCGCGGATGGAGCAGGCTCAGCCGCTCTCCACGTTTCTGTTTAACAGCCTGATGCCGCAGGTAGACCTGAGCACCCCTGACGGTCGCGCGCAGCTGAGCACGCTGGCGCTGCCGCTGATAAGTCAGGTACCGGGCGAGACGCTGCGTATCTATCTCCGGCAGGAACTGGGTAATAAATTAGGCATTCTTGACGATAACCAGCTTGAACGTTTAATGCCGAAGCAGTCCGAAAGTGGTCAGCCACGCCCGGCACCGCAGCTAAAACGGACTACCATGCGTATACTGATAGGATTGCTGGTGCAGAACCCGGAGCTGGCTCCGCTGGTGCCACCGCTGGACGGTCTGGATCCGGCGAAGCTACCCGGACTTGGCTTATTCGTCCAGTTGGTCAACACTTGTCTGTCGCAGCCAGGTCTGACCACCGGACAGCTTTTAGAGCAGTATCGCGGCACAAATGAGGCCGCCACCCTTGAAAAACTGTCCATGTGGGACGATATAGCAGATAAGGATATCGCAGAAAAGACCTTCACCGATGCGTTGAACCATATGTTCGACTCGGTGCTTGAGCTACGGCTCTCTGAATTGATCGCGCGGGCGCGGACCCACGGGTTAACCCCCGCCGAGCGCGAAGAGGTGCGTGTGATTAACGAAGCGCGCGCCCGGAAGTGAATTTAACGGCTTAAGTGCCGAATAGCGATCGGGTAGATCCCGACAGCCGCTTCGAGGGCAGCGGCAAAAATATAAGCACGCCTTCGCTTTAAAGGTTGGCAGCACCACCGCCGACACCAATCAAACGAATTAAGTGTGGATACCGTCTTATGGAGCAAAACCCGCAGTCACAGCTGAAACTTCTTGTCCAACGTGGTAAGGAGCAAGGCTATTTGACCTATGCCGAGGTCAATGACCATCTGCCGGAAGATATCGTCGACTCCGACCAGATCGAAGACATCATCCAAATGATCAACGACATGGGCATTCAGGTGATGGAAGAAGCACCTGATGCCGACGATCTGCTGCTCGCTGAAAACTCAAATAACACGGATGAAGATGCGGAAGAAGCAGCGGCTCAGGTTCTGTCGAGCGTTGAATCTGAAATCGGGCGCACCACTGACCCGGTACGTATGTACATGCGCGAAATGGGTACGGTGGAGCTGCTGACCCGTGAAGGCGAAATCGACATCGCAAAACGCATTGAGGATGGTATTAACCAGGTTCAGTGCTCCGTTGCCGAGTATCCGGAAGCGATCACCTATCTGCTGGAGCAGTACGATCGCGTTGAAGCGGAAGAGGCACGCCTTTCTGACCTGATCACTGGCTTTGTTGATCCGAATGCCGAAGAAGATCTGGCTCCGACCGCGACGCACGTTGGCTCTGAGCTTTCTCAGGAAGAGCTGGATGACGACGAAGACGAAGATGAAGACGAAGACAGCGACGACAGCAGCGATGACGATAACAGCATCGATCCAGAGCTGGCTCGCGAGAAATTCGGCGAACTGCGTGCACAGTACGAAGTTACCCGCGACACCATCAAAGCGAAAGGCCGCAGCCACGCAGCCTCTCAGGAGGAGATCCTTAAGCTCTCCGAGGTGTTTAAACAGTTCCGTCTGGTGCCGAAACAGTTCGACTACCTGGTAAACAGCATGCGCGTCATGATGGACCGCGTGCGCACCCAGGAGCGCATCATCATGAAGATGTGCGTTGAGCAGTGCAAAATGCCGAAGAAGAACTTCATCACCCTCTTCACCGGCAACGAAACCAGCGAGACCTGGTTCAATGCTGCGCTGGCGATGAACAAGCCGTGGTCCGAGAAGCTGCAGGACGTGGCTGAAGACGTGCATCGTGGCCTGCAGAAGCTGCAACAGATTGAAGAAGAGACCGGCCTGACCATCGAACAGGTCAAGGATATCAACCGTCGCATGTCCATCGGCGAAGCGAAAGCGCGTCGTGCGAAGAAAGAGATGGTGGAAGCGAACCTGCGTCTGGTTATTTCTATCGCTAAGAAGTACACCAACCGTGGCCTGCAGTTCCTCGACCTGATTCAGGAAGGCAACATCGGCCTGATGAAAGCGGTTGATAAGTTTGAATACCGTCGTGGCTATAAGTTCTCGACCTATGCCACCTGGTGGATCCGTCAGGCGATCACCCGCTCTATCGCGGACCAGGCGCGTACCATCCGTATCCCGGTGCATATGATTGAGACCATCAACAAGCTCAACCGTATCTCCCGTCAGATGCTGCAGGAGATGGGCCGCGAACCGACGCCGGAAGAGCTGGCCGAGCGTATGCTGATGCCGGAAGATAAGATCCGCAAGGTGCTGAAGATCGCCAAAGAGCCAATCTCCATGGAGACGCCGATTGGTGACGACGAAGATTCGCATCTGGGTGATTTCATCGAGGATACCACCCTCGAGCTGCCGCTGGACTCTGCCACTACCGAGAGCCTGCGTGCCGCAACGCACGACGTACTGGCTGGCCTGACCGCCCGTGAAGCGAAAGTGCTGCGTATGCGTTTCGGTATCGATATGAACACTGACCACACTCTGGAAGAGGTGGGTAAGCAGTTCGACGTTACCCGTGAACGTATCCGTCAGATCGAAGCGAAAGCGCTGCGTAAGCTGCGCCACCCGAGCCGCTCTGAAGTGCTGCGTAGTTTCCTCGACGATTAATCGTTACCGTTAAAAGAAAAGCCCTCTCCGGAGGGCTTTTTTATTGGCTGTGATTTACGCCTACAATCCCCTTGCCACTAATGCCTGATCCAACTCCCTATATGACTCCACCAGCTTATCCAGCGTCGCACGGTTTAAGCCGCTGGGGTTCGGCAGCACCCATACTTCGGTGGCACCGATAGTAATGTTCTGTTTCCCCCATGCCACGCCGCGCTGGCTGAATGCCTGCTCAAAAGCCTGCTTGCCGAGGATCGCCAGCGCGTCCGGCTGGTAGTCCTCAATTTTCTTGATCAGGTCCCGTCCGCCGGTACGCAGCTCGTGCAGCTCCACCTCACTGGCCTGCACCGTTGGGCGCTCCACCAGCATGGTGATGCCACAGCGGGTATCCAGCAGCCGCTGCTCCTCTTCCGGCTTCAGCAGCTGCTCCGTAAAGCCCGCCTGGTAGATCACCTTCCAGAAACGGTTACCGGGATGCGCGAAGTGGAAACCCGTGTGGGCCGACGATTTGCCTGGATTGATGCCGCAAAACACCACCCGCAGGCCCGGCGCGAGAATATCGTTTATCATCATTGCTCCAGGTGAATTGTCCAAAATTTAGGTATAACGGGTTGATTATAGGTTGTTTACAAAAGCACCATGTACACCCGAATGACTGGATTGCAGCCACCAGTTACATTATAATCCCTCGCCACGGCCCCTTAGCTCAGTGGTTAGAGCAGGCGACTCATAATCGCTTGGTCGTTGGTTCAAACCCAACAGGGGCCACCAAATCGAGAATGGATTAGTACCAGGTATAGCTAATTAATCCAGAGAAACCCGCGCCCTATCGAGGTTTGCGGGTTTTTTTATTGCCTGGAGTGTATCGCTCGTGCCAACCATACGGCCACTGCCTGGACTGAATTAGGCAGCAAGTGTTGGACGCTTAGCCCAGCTATCGGAGTGCATTATATTACCATCCAGATAATGCCATGTAATTTTCTCGTACCGAAACTCAACAATTTCCATATGATTAAATTTTTCTTTGTTGGCGTCTTTAATATCCAGCATGACAGGCATCACATTCACCACTTTCACATTTTCCAGCAGAACGTTGAAATATTCTTCCTCCTGCCCTGCATCATTGATACGATAAAATTTCAGCTCGGCTGATTTCAACGCCTGCCCGGTGGTTAGCGCCTTATAAAGATAAGGTGAAGATGAATCAATTTCTTTTTCAATCATATACGCCATATGCTGCCGAAGGCCAGTTTGCTTGCCGCTGGCGTTATCTGTGGGAGTACTTACCCTATGATGCAGTCCTAGCGCTTCAATACTCCCCTCCCGGTCCTTAACATCCGCTGAACCTGTAATAACGTTACCGCCGTCATCTTTCAAAAATAGATAAACAGGAATGGCCATTACTAATTATCCTCATTAAACCCGTTTGATTCACCAATGACATTCACCATGGTGTCAATACATGCTTTACTGGATGGCACTTTATAGAGTGCCCGGATGGCATCGGCGATATATTGATTAAGCTGGATCTCTGTCATGCTGTAAAACGGTAGCCCACATACAACTTCCTGACTGAGCGGGGTGTAACGCTCGGTCATGATGTTGAGAACAGCAACAGGATTATGTGGGATTGCCATTCCTACCGCCTCACTCAGTGTTTCCGCTGAATCAGCATCGCTGCCGGGAGCCAGTAACGCGGCAACCCTGAGCCAATCCGCACCACCTTTTCCGATCTCTCTGGTGACAAATTGCCATTCAGCTTCGTCATTGTCATACAGGCTTGATATGACGGCCTGTGCCCCCTTTTGCTTTATCTGCTCCGTTAATTGCTGTGTGGTGGGATGTGCCGCTACAATTATTGGAATAAAAAGCAAAGAACAGGCGAACACTATTTTCCTCATTGAGTTACCACCAGTATTGTATCACTGCTGTTTAGGATTTTTAGCCGGAGAGCCTCACCATCAATAATGATGCAACCTTTAGATGCAGTGTGCGCCCCGGATCTCATCCCACCATGAATTCGAAACTCACTGCGGCCATATGTATTTGTTCCCAGAATAGGGTCAAGAATAATGGTAACTTTTGTGACGGTGTCGTGAGCACCAGCAATCCTGTAATGTCCTTGAGGAATGGGACCAACGCTACTCTCACGCTCCATAGCGGGATTGTTTTCCCCCTGCCCTAGTCCACTATATCCTTTGGCAAAAAATGCTCCGTTATGCCTAAGCACGCCTGTGCTCTGACTATATTCCCAGCTCATGTAAATGCTCCTTGTTAATTGAAGCCATATTTCTTCAATCTCACTGTAAGCCTCTAGTAAGTTGCCGCCCAGCGCCGTCAGCTGGTGCTCCCCCTTCGGCAGCACATGTAAGTCATCATGCTAGCCATGTCAGCATGTTAAGTCTTTCGAACTAACCAAACTAACCAAACTAACCAGCCCCAATTAAAATCAGTCTTAGTGGCAACGCAGATAGCGTTATAGATACATCAATGCGCAGGAAGAGGCATTTTTTCCATTAGGCTAACACTCCTACTTTCTACGCCTGCATGACACTATTAATTAGGCTAAAAATGCTATTTTTTAATTATACTTTCTGGGAAAATATGGCTATTTAACACAAAGGAAATTTTCTGAGTTTTTGTCTATCCCATTCTTTAAATTATTGCAAATGTTATACCTGTCTCATAAAGGACCCATTTCCGCTTAGATATTTCTTTGCGGAAAGTATAAGGGTATTTAAAATTTTAACTACAGGGTAGTAAATACAGTAACAGGCCAAACATGGAGCAAGATCCGAATAAAATATGCAAAAACAGCGGGTTTTTAAAAAACGTTACATTCTCATACCGATTTTAATATTTCTCATATGGTTAGGATGGATTGTGTTTTTCATGACCTTCCCGGTAGAGCATGATTTATACAAGAAAGTTAAAGTTAACAACGCAGTAAACCTTTACGTTACCCAAGCTAGCGCAGGTGCTATGACATCATTTTCGTATCATTACTATCTGTATGATGCCAAAAAGAGCGATGCCGATTTTATGGATCATGTAAAAAATGAAACTGCGTTTATGGTAACCAATGATGACAAAGCCATCGCGGAGGTAAAAGAGGGGCAGCTCTACCTGCGCGTGCATGGCAATGTTTACTCATTCAGGAACGTGAGTGATAGCGTCGGGATTTACCTTGATGCCTCACCCTACTAAGCACCAGACTGCAAATTCTTCTCCATCTCATCCAGTGCCGCCTGGTTCTCCAGCCCCCACTGGTACATCTGCTCTATCGGTTCGGCAAAGTTCTTGCCCAGCGCAGTCAGTCGGTAATCTACCTTCGGCGGAATAACGTCATAGACATGCCGGGCGATGAGGCCGCGCTGCTCCAGCTCCTTCAGCGTTTGAAACAGCATCTTCTTGGAGATGCCCTCCAGGCTGCGCTGTAACTCCCCGGTACGCGCACGCTCGCCGGGCCAGTGGTAGAGCGCATGTAGCACCATCGTGCTCCATTTGACAGAGAAGAGATCCATCAGGCGGCGCGGAGGCGAGTCCGCATAAAACATCAGCTTGCCATCTACCCATGCAGGCATAATGAACTCTCCAGTTTACGGTCACCATTTGGTGACTACTATCAATACAGAACCAACTTTATTAAAGTCTGCCGCCTTCCTTGAATAAAAGCACCCTAATTCAGAGGCACGATGAAAATTAACGCATTAGTCGCGACGGACGCGGCGCAGCCCCTCTCCAGCAGCCAGATTGCGCTACGCCCGCTGCAACAGCAGGACGTGAAGATTGAGATCCTCTACTGCGGCGTCTGCCACTCCGATCTGCATATGGCACGTAACGAGTGGGCGGTGAGCCGCTATCCGCTGGTACCGGGCCATGAGATCGTTGGCCGCATCGTCGAGACCGGCACAGGGGTCGATAAGTTTAAAGCGGGTGATATCGTTGGCGTCGGCGTGATGGTTGACTCCTGCCGCGAGTGCCACTTCTGCAAGCAGCAGGAGGAGCAGTACTGCGAGGCAGGCTTCACGGCAACCTATAACGGCATAGATAAATATACCGGGGAGAGCACCTGGGGCGGCTACGCGCAAAACGTGGTAGTCGATCAGGATTTCGTGGTCTCGGTACCGCAGCACCTGCCCCTGTCGGGCGTGGCACCGATGCTCTGCGCGGGCGTGACGGTCTGGTCCCCGCTGCGCCACTATAACGTTCAGGCTGGTATGCGCGTTGGTGTCGTCGGCCTTGGCGGTCTGGGCCACATGGCCGTTAAGCTGGCAAGCGCGCTGGGTGCGGAATTAACTCTGTTTACCACCTCCCCGGAAAAAGGTGAGGATGCCCGCCGTCTCGGGGCACGTCATGTGGTTGTCTCCCGCGATGCCGCACAGATGGCAGCAGCCCAAACCACGCTGGATCTCATTATCGACTGCGTGGCTGCCCCACACGATCTCGATCCCTATCTGGCTACCTTGAAAACCAACGGTCGGCTGGTGCTGGTGGGCATTCCCGATCGTCCGCACCTGTCTCCTAACGTCACGCCGATGGTGTTCCGCCGCTTGAGCATCAGCGGCTCGTCGATCGGTAGCATCAAGGAAACTCAGGAGATGCTGGATTTCTGCGGCAAGCACAATATTACCGCCGACGTTGAGATGATCGCTGGGGAAGAGATCGAAACAGCCTTTGCGCACATGCTGAAAGGCGACGTGAAGTACCGGTTCGTGATCGATATGCAGCGAACCCGCTGGTAACGATTATCCTGGCATTTTGATAAGCAGGATGCGCTGATGAGAATCTGTTGTAATCATTGACAACAGACCTTCATGTTGTAATAATTTCCAACACGCATGGAGAGCGATTGAATGTCAGCAAAACTGTATAAGAAATTTACACGTTATCTGGATGAAAATGCATATATACAAGTACTTATATGGGAAGTCGATCCAGCCATTTTAGGAAGCAAACATGGTTTTAAGTACAGCATGGCCTATGTAGTCTCTGGTACTTGTGTGATGCGTTACGATAACGAGCGCGGCAAAGGCGATCATAAACACATTGGCGTTCATGAGTTCAATACGACCTTTATAAGTATCGACGGGCTGTTTGCTGATTTCCTTTCAGACGTCGAAACCATCCGTAAAGAGAAGGCATAACATGAAAATCGTAACGATTAAAATCGAAGCTATAAAAGATTTTTCGGCGAACGTGCTGTCTGCTCTGAACGCCGCAGCAGCAGGGGAACGAGGCGTGGGTGATGATGTGATTTCGTTTCCTTCATGGGAGGTGATGCATAAGACATTATCGCCCAACAGAATGGGAATATTACTCGCTATGGCTGGCTTCGGTGAAATGACGATCCGCGACATTGCTGCTCGGGTAGGTCGCGATATCAAAGGCGTCCATACGGATGTTACCGCCCTGCTGAATAATGGCTTACTGGAGAAAGGCGTTCGCGGCACGCTGTTTCCCTATGATGCGATCCATTTTGATTTTACTATCAGCGCCGCTGCTTAAAGAGATAAACGTACTGCCGCCCTCCATCACCAGAAGGCGGCATTTTGCCGGGTGGCGCTGCGCTTACTCGGCCAGCGTAGCGCTGTCGATGACGAAGCGGTACTTCACATCGCCTTTGATCATGCGCTCCCAGGCTTCGTTGATCTCATCGGCGCGGATCATCTCAATATCGGCCACAATCCCGTGCTCGGCGCAGAAGTCGAGCATCTCCTGAGTTTCCGGGATACCGCCAATCATCGAGCCGGCAATCGAGCGGCGCTTCATGATCAGGCTAAAGACTTCCGGGGATGGATGCGGGGTAGCCGGTGCGCCCACCAGGGTCATGGTGCCGTCACGCTTCAGTAAGGCGGTGAAGGCGTCGAGGTTGTGCGGCGCGGCCACGGTGTTGAGGATAAAATCAAAGCTCTTGGTGTGGGCCTGCATCTCTTCCGGGTTGCGGGAGACGACAACTTCATCCGCACCCAGCGCTTTTGCCGCTTCACGCTTGGACTCGGAGGTGGTGAACGCCACCACGTGCGCGCCCATCGCGTGTGCAATCTTGATCCCCATGTGACCCAGCCCGCCGATGCCGACCACGCCCACTTTTTTACCTGGGCCAGCCTGCCAGTGGCGCAGCGGTGAGTAGGTGGTGATCCCGGCGCAGAGCAGCGGCGCAACGGCGGCCAGCTGATCTTCCGGGTGTTTGATGCGCAGCACGTAGCGCTCGTGTACTACAATCTGCTGCGAATAGCCGCCAAGAGTATGGCCTGGGGCATCCTCCGTCGGACCGTTATAGGTGCCGACCATATGGTCGCAGTAGTTCTCCAGCCCTTCCTCACAATCTTCGCAGTGCTTACAGCTGTCAACGATACAGCCTACGCCAACCAGATCGCCCTCATTATGCCCGGTGACCTCTGAGCCAACGGCGGTAACGCGGCCAACGATCTCATGACCCGGAACGCAGGGGAACAGCGTCCCGGCCCACTCGGCGCGGGCCTGATGTACGTCCGAATGGCAAACCCCACAGTAGGCGATGGCAATCTGTACATCATGCGGGCCTGGCTCGCGACGGCTGATGTCCATCGGCTCGAGCGCCTGTGCGGCGGATAGTGCACCAATTGCTTTAATTTTCATGGTAATAGCCTCTAACGGAAGTAGACAGCGGTGAATGCGGTCATGTAAGAAAATTATGTCGCTAAAAATTCTACTCGGCTGGCATAATCTGACCAGTCAATAACGCTTAATACGCTTATGAGTTGGATTCATGAATGATAGTTCCCCTTCCCTCGCCGCGTGGCTGCCGCATTTTTTTGCCCAATGGCCGCGCCAGGGACTGGATACCCAGGCCAGAGAATCGCCCACCGTTGCAGTAGACACACAACAGCTTAGCGCCTTTTTTACTGACATAGAGCAGCCTCTTGCCGCTCTACGGCACGGAACCTTTACCTTCGATCCGTGGGAAGTGGCGAAGCTTGGCCGGAACGAGATGCGTAATAGCGCCGTGCTCGCCTGGCTGCTCGATCCGCACGGCAACCACGGTTTTGGCGATCTGCCGTTAAAGGCGCTACTTAGCGCCGTTCGGGAGTGCGGCAACGCAAACTTCCCGCAGAACGTTACCCGCTACTGTCGCGTAAACGTGGAGAAGTACCCCACCGGGGATGCAACCAACCGTGTTGATATCGAAATTGATGCCGATAACTTCTTTATGCTGATCGAAGTGAAGATAGGCGCTTACGAGCAGAAAGATCAGATTAGCCGCTACATCGGCGAGGCGAAAAAACGCGCCGGTGAGCACCCCTGGGCGGTGGTCTATCTCACCCCACAGGGACGCGTGCCGCTTAGCGCTGGCGAAGAGGCTGACGTTACCGACGTGCCCTGCCTCTCCTGGCGTCGCCTGGCTAGCGTAATGACTCAGGCGATGGAACCCACCCGGCGGCAGATTTTTGCCGCAGCGGAGATTTCCCCCGCTCGGCTGATAGCCGCCCATGCTGCATTTTGCTTTCTTGACCGTATGCGTCAGTTTTAACAGGAACTGTTATGTCACCCACCAATAATGAAGAGCGTCAGGCAGGTAATCTCCTGCTTTCCCAACTGAAGATGTTTAACGAAGCTACCGTCTTCTTTAAACGGCAGCTCAACCCGGCGATTTGGCAAGGGATCGACCTCTGCGCCAACGATTTTATTTCGAAGAAAGGTTGGGGCGGAAAAGCTGACTATGCCAGGTCTGGCGTTTTCTGGTTAGCGCCAAAAAAATGGGATATTGACGGCACTGATTACAAATATTTTTATGAGAGCTTTAGTACCCGGAGCGATCAACACGATTATGAACTGGCACTGCTCACCGGCTGCTGCGCAGAGCAGGAACATTTTTTTGGCTTTCGCTTTCATCCTTCGAAAGCCATTTTTGGCCCCGACAAAAATCTCAAGTCGATGATCAGCAATATTGACCCGGCCCTCCGCATGGAATTAGACAATCTTAACTTCCGGGACTTAGGCAAAGGTATGTTCTTCCTGCCGGTTACGCTCGATATCAACATGATGGCCGAATGCTGGCAGGATAACGGCGAGTTCCCACCCGATCATGAACTCTTTGCCCCACTGCGCAACGCCCTGGAGACCCTGGAAAAAGCCATCTCGATTTTTGATACTATTTTTGCCGCGGCGAATGATAATCTCTAGCGAAACGGTACTATTTCCTGTTCTCTTAACAACAACTACGCTTGAGTTAACTACCCAGGCGCACAGCGAAACGCCATGAACAAACCTATCAAACGGCTTGAGATCATAAAGAACGCCATTGAGCTGGAGGATGAGGTCATCATCCATAGCCAGCTTGGCTGGCTGCAAAGCAACGCTCAGGATCCTGAGCTGGCGTTTATCGTTGCGGCGCTGGAGCAGAAAAACTACTCCGCGGCGTTACAGGCTATCGCCGCCTGGCTACAGAGCCAGCGGGCAGTGACCCAGTGGCACGATCCGCAGGTAGCAGCCAGCAAGCTGGAGCTTAAGGCGCTGGAGGAGCAGATGCGGGAGCTGATCGATAAGCGCAACGCCCGCATTCAGATCCTCGACGACTTTAACGACAGCTATATGAAACGTCTCGGGCCGCTAATGACGCAGATCCTGCGCCTGCGTCAGGCGCTGGCGGAGGCCACGCTGCGCAGGCAACAGGCAGAGGCCCGGCGACGGGAGGCGGACTACCTGCGCTGCCAGCAGTATATGGCTCAGGCCGTTGAAGAGCTGGCTTCATTAACCCAGCGCTGGCGTAGCCTGCCTGCCAGTTCATCGCAGGCGGCGGAGACTCGCCGTCGCGTCCAGCAGCAAAACGCTCTGATCGCCTCTCTGCTGGCGGAAGCCCAGGAGCTGGAGAAAGGACTCACCCGCGAAGAGGAGCCGGCCCGCCAGGCGCGGGACGAGGCGCGTCAGGAGTATGAGGAGTACCAGGAGCAGCAGCACGATGCTCAGGCACGCTTTAGCTTTGAGCAGAGGCTCTCTCAGGACGAGCGTCAGGAGCTGAAAAAGCTGTGGCGGCAGGCGAGTAAGCTGTGCCACCCGGATCTGGTGGATGCCGAGCTGAAAGATGAAGCTAACGCCATGATGGTCCAGCTTAACCAGGCCCGGCAGCGCGGCGACGTAGCCGCCGTCCGCTCGCTCTTCGCCCGTCTGCAAAAAGGGTTGGGACCGCTGATGGCCAGCGACAGGCTCAACGATCTGACCCGTCTGCGGGCAAGGATTGCAGAGGTCAAGGGGCATATCACCGGGCTGCTGGCGGAGCTTAGCAAGCTGGAGGGCGAGAGCGCCTGGCAGCTGGTCTCTTCCCTACAGGATCAGGAGGGGTATTTCGTGCAGCAGGAGAAAGCCCTGGCGGAGGTGCGCACCTCGCTGGAAAGACAGGTCAGCGAGGCGCAGTACGACGCGGTTGCCTGACGCCGTTATTTATCGTGCCAGTAGGCGGCAGCACGTACCAGCTGCGGATCGATAGCGTCAGTCTCAAATCGGCGGCTGACGTTTTTCACAATCTTCCCTTCCCCGGTGAGCCAGATAAAGTAGTCCTCCTGCGGGACGCTCACCTGCGCCAGACGCTGGTTTAGCACCTCTTCGCTGTGGCCAACAATCCACTCGATAGCAAACTCATCCAGATGCGCCAGATAATCCTTATAGCGCTCGTCGCCAATGGTGACAATGGCCGTCACCTGCGGACGTACCGCCAGCTGACGCAGCGCTTCCAGGCGACGGCGCAGGGCGGGCATGCCGCTCTCGTCGCAGGCGTAGAGCTGCCAGGCGTAATCTTCCGGCACCACCAGTGAACCACGCGGCCCGCCGATGGTCAGGGTATCTCCCACCTGCGCGTTCTCGGCCCAGCGGCTGGCGACGCCGCCGTCGTGGATGAAAAAGTCGAGGCTCAGCTCGTGACGGGCTTCGTCGTAGAGCGGCGTATAGTCGCGCGAGGCCGGGCGCACGCCGTCGCCCCAGACAATGCCCTCTTCCGTTACCGTCGGCGGCACAAACGTCTGTCCCGGCTCAGGGAAAAATACTTTCGTGTGATCGTCAAAGCCCCGGCTGTTAAAGCCCGCCAGCGCCTCTCCCCCCAGCACGATGCGCTGGAAACCTGCGCCGATGCGCTCCACGCGCAGCACCGTCAGTTCGCGGAAGCGCAGCTCGTTGCGCACGCGCTGCGGATAACGTCGATCTTGTTTCGTCATGTTAGCCATCCCAAGTGGAATACGATATATCTAAATAAATTTTAAATGATAATGATTGCTACTTAGGAAGAATGCAAGAATTTTTTTGATAGCGTTAGACAAGCAGTCATTCCGCCATGTAGACTTACTTTAGACATAATTTAGATATATCAATTAAAGAAGGTTAGAACCATGCGCCATACCCATGAAGATCGTCCCCACCATCATCACGGCCACGGCGGACGCCGTCAGCGCTTCTTCGGCCACGGCGAGCTACGGCTGGTGGTATTAGATATCCTGACCCGCAACGCCAGCCACGGCTATGAGCTGATCAAAGAGATCGAAAACCTGACCCAGGGCCACTACACCCCCAGCCCCGGCGTGATCTATCCGACCCTCGACTTCCTGCAGGAGCAGGCGTTCATTGAGATTAGCGAAGAGGAGAGCGGGCGTAAGAAGATTGCCATTACCGAGGCAGGCCAGCAGTGGCTGGAGGAGAATCAGGAGCATCTCCTGCATATTCAGGAGCGGATCAAAGCACGTGGCGTCGGGCACCAGCTGCGTAAAAATCCGCAGATGAAACGCGCCCTGGATAACTTCAAGGCCGTGCTGGATCTGAAGGTGAACCATGAAGAGATTAGCGCCGCCCAGCTGAAGCAGATCATTGGCGTGATCGACCGGGCAGCGCTGGAGATTTCCCAGATGGATTAAGCGGTCGCCTCTGTATGGCTGATGCGGAACACCTTGATCAGCCCCTTCAGATGCTGGGCCTGATCGTTCAGCGACGCCGCTGCCGCCACGGACTCCTCTACCAGGCTGGAGTTCTGCTGGGTAGTGGCGTCGATCAGGCCAATAGCGCTGTTAATCTGCGAGATCCCTTCCGTCTGCTCATGGCTGGCATGGCCGATCTGCCGCAGGATGGTGTCCATCTCTTCAACGTTACTCACCATGCCGTTGATCAGCCCGCCTGCTTTTTCCACCAGCGCCATGCCTTCTCGCGCCTGGGTCGTGGAGTCTTCAATAAGCTGGCGGATCTCATTCGCCGACGAGGCGCTTTTCTGCGCCAGCTGGCGAACTTCACCGGCTACCACCGCAAAACCGCGCCCGTGTTCGCCTGCGCGTGCGGCTTCAACCGCCGCGTTGAGCGCCAGAATATTGGTCTGGAAAGCGATAGCGTCAATCAGGTTGATGATGTCGGACATGCGGCTGGAGGTGTCATTAATGACGCGCATCTTCTCCGTCACCTGCTTCATCATCGCGCCGTTGTTTTTTACCACCGTCGCCGCGTCAGCGGAGAGCTGAGTCGCTTCGGTAGTATGGCTGGCGGTATTTTTCACCGTGGCGGTGATCTGCTCCATTGAGGCCGCGGTCTGCTCCACGGAGCTGGCCTGCTCTTCGGTACGGGCCGCCAGGTCCTGGTTACCGGCAACGATCTGCGCGGCGGCGCTGGAGATATTCTCTGACCCGAACTGCACCTCCTGCACAATTTCCAGCAGGCGGGTCTTCATGGCCATCAGGGCATTCAGCAGCACGCCGGTCTCGTCCCGATGTTTAACGTCAATCGAGTGGGTGAGATCCCCGGCGGCAATCGCCTCCGCCAGATCCACCGCCTGCCGCAGCGGGCGGGTAATGGCACGCACAATAAAGGTTCCCATCAGCACGGCGATAGCGATACCGATCACTGTCAGCAGGATCAGCATCAGGCGGTTAGTGTTAAAGTCGCTATCCACCTGTTTACCCGCCTCGCGCATCCGCGCATCCTGAATCGCGATCAGCTCCAGAACCTTCTGCGTATAGGCGTTCTGGATGGGCACGGTAGTATTCATCATCTCCTGAACGGCCGCTTCCCGGTTGCCGACTTTTACCGCCTCTAAAATACGAAAGCGGGAGTCGAGGTACTGCTGCCGTATTCCGCGCAGCTCGGTGAGGATCTTCTGCGCCTGCGGCTCGTCCAGCTGTTTCGTCAGCGAGTCCAGCAGCACCGTGATTTCGCCGCTGATGGCGGTCAGCTGCTGCTGCATGCTTTCACTCCACTTCCCTTCGCTATCCAGCAGCATCAGCTGTTGGGTGCTGACGAAGGTCTGAAATCTTTCGATAAGGTGGTTGGCTTTTACCGTGGTGGGATAATCACTGTTCACGATAGTCTGCATGCCGTTATTTGCACGATTCAGGCTAAATAGTGAGAGGCAGGAACTTGCAACCATTAAGAGAATAAAGAACCCGAACGCCAGAAATAACTTTGTGCCGATCTTTACGTCATGTAAGAACATATATACTCCATCAAGGTGATTATCTCTATGACGATCACGTTATCGGTAACGGTTCCGCTAACTTTATGACTTTGATCGTTTTTATACTGGATAATTCCGGTGATGGATAGGCGGAGGCTATTAATTGTGGATCATCGATCGTTATATGACCGTAAGTAGCACGATTTAACAAATAGATTAAAAATTAATTACACCATCGCAAAAAAACCGCCTGATTGATAACAACCAGGCGGCTTAAATTAAAAGTGGTTAATTAATGCAGGACGGTAACGGCATCTTCCAGGCGGTTAGCGCGATGCTTAACCATCGCAGAGATCTGTGCACTCTCCTCCACCAGCTCGGCATTTTTTTGCGTGATGCCGTCCAGCTCGGCCACCGCCCGGGTTAGCTCCGACAGCCCGGTAGCCTGCTCAGAGGTAGAGTGGCTGATCTGGGCAATCAGACGCGTGACGTTTTTCACCTGCTCCACGATATCATCCATAGTACGCCCGGCGGCGTGAACCTGATCCGCGCCGGACTGCACCTTACTGGCGCTGGCATCAATCAGCTTGCGGATATCATTCGCCGCGTTGGCGCTGCGGTTTGCCAGGTGACGAACCTCCCCGGCCACCACGGCAAAGCCTTTGCCCTGCTCCCCGGCGCGAGCCGCTTCAACCGCCGCGTTGAGCGCCAGGATATTGGTCTGGAAAGCGATATCATTAATAAGCGAGGTGATAGAGCCGATACGCTGCGTGCTGTCAGCAATGTCATCCATGGTTTTCACCACCGTCTGCATCGCCTCCCCGCCTTCGCTCGCGGCCGTGCTGGCCTCCATCGATAGCTTATCGACTTCGGCAGCGGTTTCGGAGTTGCT
Source organism: Pseudescherichia sp. (assembly GCF_031987975.1). Classification (GTDB taxonomy): domain Bacteria; phylum Pseudomonadota; class Gammaproteobacteria; order Enterobacterales; family Enterobacteriaceae; genus Pseudescherichia. The sequence continues at coordinate 205,500 of NZ_DALZYX010000006.1, forward strand.
CTGTACCGAGGCCGCCATCTGGTTCATGGTTGCCACGGTCTGCTGAACGTTGGTGACCGTCTGGCGGGTGCGGTCGTTGAGATCTTCATTGCCCTGTGCCAGGCGATCGCTGCCGTTACGCACGCTGGCTACCTGACTGGAAATATCATTAATTAACCAGCGGCACATCAGGCCCAGCTGGCCGACCGCGCGCAGGGTGAGACCCAGCTCGTCGCTGCGGTTCAGATGATCGACGCTGTTCCGCTCGCCAGTGGCGACCTTCAGCGCCTGACGCGCCACGTTCTCTACCGGACGGACAATCTGCTGTTCAAACAGCCATGTGCCGAGCAGCATCACCACCGCGCTGGCCGCCAGCGCGCTCCATCCGGCATGGCTTAGCATGAGCGAGGCCGCCAGCAGCGCAAACAGCACCGCCATCACCCCACGGACCCGCCAGCGCAGCGGCATGGCTGGCAGTCTGCCGAGCCAGCCCTTACGCACCACCAGACCTTTGTGGATGCGCCTGTTGCAGCGTCCTTCATTCAGCGCCTTGTAGAGCGGCTCAACTGCGGCAATCTCTTCTGGCGTTGCCCGGTTACGGATCGACATATAGCCCGTTGTTTTGCCGTTGCGCACCACCGGCACCGCGTTAGCCCGCACCCAGTAGTGATCGCCATTTTTACGGCGGTTTTTGACGATCCCACTCCACGGCTCCCCCTGCTGGAGCGTGTACCACATGTCGGCAAAGGCCGCTTTCGGCATGTCCGGATGGCGTACCAGATTGTGCGGCTGACCCAGCAGCTCGTTGAGCGTATAGCCGCTTACCTGAACAAAGGTGTCGTTAGTGTGGGTCATGTAGCTTTGCAGATCGGTGGTGGACATCAGAGTGGTGTCATCGTCCAGCGGGTACTCGTTCTGGGTGACATTGCGTTGAGAGGACATGGCGGGCATTCCTTGCAGGTGTTATATGTTAATTTTTTGGACTAATCTTTTTTCGGCGGTAAAAAATTTATCTTTAGTTGTTAAAACCGATCGCGATCGCAAAATGATGCTAAACCGCACTTTTTATACGCTTTTCTAATATATTGATTTAGAATACTTTCGCTGAGAAACTACCTAAAAAGGCTTATTCGATCTGCCCGCTTTTGCGGCATCTTCTGCACTAATCTGGTGCAGATAACCACGTAAGCCCGCAAAATAGCTCGTAAAAAGCCCAGCGGTTATCTACGGTTGACATAATTTGGCATGATTAAATTTTGTGCAGCCCTGTTTTGACCTGGCGTTTATCCCGATTTTTGCTACCCATGCCGAAGTGGCGTAATCCCTGCAATAATTTATGCAGTATCGCGTGATACGCCATCCCCGGGAGCTTATTTTGAACAGGTTACCTTCCAGCGCATCGGCCCTCGCCTGCAGCGCACACGCCCTGAATCTCATTGAGAAGCGAACGCTTGATCATGAGGAGATGAAAGAACTTAACCGAGAGGTGATTGATTACTTTAAAGAGCATGTAAATCCTGGATTCTTAGAGTACCGCAAGTCTGTTACTGCTGGCGGGGATTACGGAGCCGTAGAGTGGCAAGCAGGAAGTCTGAATACGCTTGTCGACACCCAGGGACAGGAGTTTTTAGACTGCCTGGGTGGATTTGGCATCTTTAACGTGGGGCACCGTAATCCAGTTGTGGTTTCCGCCGTACAAAATCAGCTCGCGAAACAACCGCTTCACAGTCAGGAGCTGCTCGATCCGCTCCGGGCCATGCTGGCAAAAACCCTCGCTGCCCTTGCACCGGGCAAACTCAAGTACAGCTTCTTTAGCAATAGCGGCACCGAGTCCGTGGAGGCTGCCCTCAAGCTGGCGAAGGCGTATCAGTCGCCGCGCGGGAAGTTTACCTTCGTCGCCACCAGCGGCGCATTCCACGGCAAGTCCCTCGGAGCGCTGTCAGCGACGGCGAAATCTGCCTTCCGTAAACCCTTTATGCCGCTGCTGCCGGGCTTCCGCCATGTTCCCTTTGGTGATATTGAGGCCATGCGCACGCTGCTATCCGAGTGCCATAAAACCGGCGATGACGTGGCGGCAGTGATCCTCGAGCCGATTCAGGGCGAAGGCGGCGTGATCCTGCCGCCAACGGGATACCTGCCTGCCGTGCGTAAGCTGTGCGATGAGTTTGGCGCGCTGCTGATCTTTGATGAAGTCCAGACCGGCATGGGCCGTACCGGTAAAATGTTTGCCTGCGAGCATGAGAACGTGCAGCCCGATATCCTCTGCCTTGCTAAGGCGCTTGGCGGCGGCGTGATGCCTATCGGCGCGACGATTGCTACCGAAGAGGTCTTCTCGGTGCTGTTTGACAACCCCTTCCTGCACACTACCACCTTTGGCGGCAACCCGCTGGCCTGTGCCGCGGCACTGGCAACCATTAACGTGCTGCTGGAGGAGAACCTGCCGGCGCAGGCCGAGCAGAAAGGCGACATGTTGCTGGATGGCTTCCGCCTGCTGGCGCGTCAGTACCCCGAGCTGGTGTACGACGTGCGCGGCAAAGGGATGCTGATGGCAATTGAGTTTGTCGATAACGAGAGCGGATATAACTTTGCCAGCGAGATGTTCCGCCAGCGCGTGCTGGTGGCGGGTACGCTGAATAATGCAAAAACAATTCGTATCGAACCGCCGTTAACCCTGACGGTTGAGCAGTGCGAGCAAGTGCTGAAAGCCGCCGGGCTGGCGCTGGCGGCGCTGAGCGTCTCGACTGAAAAAGCCTAACTACGTTGGTCCCCGTCTGCGGATGGGGACCGACGCCATTCTTTGAATCTCATCACAACTGTTTCACGCCCCTTTTCCCTTTTATCCTGCGACCGCTAAATTAGAACTCATCCGACCACATAACAATAATTTTATACTGGAAGAGACAATGCGCTATTCGTCGCTGTTTGCCCCCCTCGATCTGGGCTTTACCACTCTAAAAAACCGCGTGCTGATGGGCTCAATGCATACCGGCCTCGAAGAGCGTCCCGACGGCCCTGAGCGCCTCGCCGCCTTCTACGCCGAACGTGCTCGACACGGCGTGGCGTTGATTGTCACCGGCGGCGTGGCTCCGGCGCTCTCCGGCGTAACGATGGCGGGCGGCGCGGCGCTGTGCGATGCCAGCCAGCTTCCACATCACCAATTGGTTACCGGGGCGGTGCATCAGGAGGGAGGTAAAATCGCCCTCCAGATCCTGCACACCGGGCGCTACAGCTATCAGCCGCAGCTGGTGGCTCCCTCGGCTATTCGGGCGCCCATTAACCGATTTACCCCCCATGCCTTGACCCACGATGAGATCCTCGCCCTGATCGACGATTTTGCCCGCTGCGCCCTGCTTGCCCGGGAAGCGGGCTACGACGGGGTGGAGATCATGGGTTCTGAGGGATACCTGATTAACGAGTTTCTCGCGGCCCGTACCAACCAGCGCGAGGATGAGTGGGGAGGCGATTATAGCCGCCGAATGCGTTTTGCTACTGAGGTGGTACGCGCCGTACGCCAGCGCGTGGGGAACGATTTTATTATTATCTACCGCCTGTCGATGCTTGATCTGGTTGAGGGCGGCGGCACCTTCGAGGAGACGGTGCAGCTGGCAAAAGCCGTGGAGGCAGCTGGCGCAACTATCATCAATACCGGGATCGGCTGGCACGAGGCGCGCATTCCTACCATCGCCACGCCGGTACCGCGCGCTGCCTTTAGCTGGGTGACGCGCAAGCTAAAGGGCCACGTCTCGGTGCCGCTGATCACCACCAACCGGATTAACGATCCCGGCGTTGCCGACGAGGTGCTGGCGCGCGGCGATGCGGATATGGTTTCCATGGCCCGCCCCTTTCTGGCCGATGCGGAGATCCTGTCGAAGGCGCAGAGCGGTCGCGAGGCGGAGATCAATACCTGCATCGGCTGCAACCAGGCCTGCCTCGATCAGATTTTTGCTGGCAAGGTCACATCCTGCCTCGTCAATCCCCGCGCCTGCCATGAGACGCTGATGCCGATCGTTCCGGCAGTAAAAGCGAAAAAGCTGGCGGTGGTCGGTGCAGGTCCTGCGGGTCTGGCCTTTGCGGTGAACGCTGCCCAGCGCGGCCATCAGGTGACGCTGTTTGATGCTGGAGCAGAGATCGGCGGCCAGTTTAATATCGCTAAACAGATCCCTGGCAAAGAGGAGTTCTACGAAACGCTGCGCTACTACCGGCGGATGATCGATATGACCGGTATCCGCTTGCAGCTTAACCGGCTGGTGGGCGCAGAGGATCTTATCGACTTTGATGAGACGATCCTCGCCTGCGGCATTGAGCCACGGATCCCGCCGATCGAGGGGATCGATCATCCGAAGGTGCTGACCTACCTGGCAGTGCTGCGCGACAAGGTGCCGGTGGGCGCGAAGGTGGCGATCATCGGCTGCGGCGGCATCGGCTTTGATACTGCCATGTACCTGAGCCAGCCGGGAGAGCCATCCAGCCAGAACATTGCCGAGTTTTGCGTGGAGTGGGGAATCGATACCAGTCTGCAACAGGTGGGCGGGCTGCGTCCCGAGGGAGCGCTGCAGCCTAAAAGTCCAAGGCAGATTGTGATGCTTCAGCGCAAGCCAGGTAAACCCGGCGAGGGGCTGGGGAAAACCACCGGCTGGATCCACCGCGCTACGCTACTGTCGCGTGGAGTGAAGATGATCCCGGCGGTGAGCTACCAGAAGATCGACGACGAGGGGCTGCACGTACTGATCGACGGCGAACCGCAGCTGCTGGCGGTGGATCACGTTGTACTCTGCGCAGGTCAGGAGCCGCGCCGGGATCTGGCCGATCCGCTGTACGCGGCGGGAAAAACGGTGCATCTGATTGGCGGCTGTGACGTGGCGATGGAACTGGACGCCCGCCGCGCCATCGCCCAGGGGACAAAGTTAGCGTTGGCAATTTAACACATGCCCGGTAGCGCTGAGCTTACCGGGCTAACTTCCAAAAATTAACGCCTGCGCGCCAGCTTCACCGCCTTCAGCACCACAAACTTGCTGTTGGTAGCAATGGTAGTGCAGTTGCCAAAGATCTTCTTCAGCTTGTGGAAGTAGTCGAGGTGACGGTTGGCGACAATATACAGCTCGCCGTTAGTTTTCAGGCAGCGGCGGGCGTGGTGGAACATCTCCCAGGCGATATGATCCGTCAGGGCGTGTTTCTGATGAAACGGCGGGTTGCAGAACACCGCGTTGAAGCGGTACGGCTCCACGCCGGAAAGCGCGTTGTTGATCATAAATTCACTGCGATCCAGCGCCTCGGGCAGATTGGTCTCAACGTTCAGGCGGCTGGAGGCCACCGCCATCGGGGATTCATCCACAAATACCACCTGCGCCTCAGGGTTCTTCTCCAGCAGGGTCAGGCCAATCACGCCGTTACCACAGCCGAGATCGACAATCTCCCCCTCCAGGTTTTCAGGCAGGTGCTGAAGGAAGAAGCGCGCGCCAATATCCAGCCCGGTACGGGAGAAGACGTTAGCGTGGTTATGGATAGTCCACGGCGTACCGTCCAGCTTCCAGCTCAGGGTCTCCGGCGCATCGTTCAGCGCAGGCGCATTGAAGGTGCAGTTCACCAGCCGTGCCTTTTTCCATGCCAGCGTGGTGGTGGTCGGGCCGAGAACCTTCTCAAACAGCTCCAGCGTAGAGTTGTGAATATCGCGGGCCTTGGTGCCGGCGATGATCCGCGTCTCTGGCGTCACGACCTTACGCAGAGCGCGCAGCTGCTGCTCAAGCAGTGCGAGGGTTTTCGGGATCTTGATCAGCACCACGCCCGGCGCGGCCGGATAGGCGGCGGTGCTGTCGAGAAAGGTCACGCTGCCCTCATCCAGCTCGTTATGACGCAGGTTCTCCCGGGTCGCCAGCTCGCTCAGGTAGGAGTCGCCAATGCTGAACGGCTTATGCTCCACCAGCGCGCAGGCCAGCGCACCAAAGTGATCGTTAAAAATCAGGACCGGGCCGCTGATTTCGGTTTCGTCCAGCTGCTGCAGCAGATACTCATCGGCCGCTTCCCACGCCTGCAGCGGGTTGACGTCGTCCGTTTCCGGAAAACGCTTTAAGTTTAGTGAACGGAAACCGTTGTCTGAATGGCTCATCGGCCCTCCTGGATGGTAAAATTCGGTGTTCTCCCCTGAGCGGGGGCGTGAGTATACCCTTTTTTAACTCTTATCGCGGGGCAATATTGAGCAATCTTCTCTATCTTCAGGGCTATCCGGAAAATCTGCTGGCCCAGGTGCAGTCGCTCATTGCGCAAAACCGTCTCGGTGAGGTGCTGGAGAAGCGCTATCCGGGCCAGCACAGCGTCACCACCGACAAGGCGCTGTATAGCTATATCCAGGATCTCAAAAGCGAGTTCCTGCGCAACGCGCCGCCGATCAATAAGGTGGCCTACGACAACAAGATCCACGTTCTCAAGAACGCTCTGGGTCTGCATACCGCCGTCTCCCGGGTACAGGGCGGCAAGCTAAAAGCCAAGGCGGAGATCCGCATCGCCACCGTGTTTCGCAGCGCGCCGGAGCCGTTCTTGCGCATGATCGCTGTCCACGAGCTGGCGCACCTGAAGGAGAAGGAGCATGACAAAGCCTTCTACCAGCTCTGCTGCTATATGGAGCCGCAGTACCACCAGCTGGAGTTCGACACTCGCCTGTGGCTGACGCACCGCTCGCTTAGCGATTTTGCGCAATAGCGCACTCGTTTTGTCATCCTGACATGCTACATTGGGTGGACTGTCCCCGATGGAGCATAAAGGATTTATGATACGTTTCGCAGTCGTTGGCACCAACTGGATCACCCGCCAGTTCGTTGATGCCGCCCATGAGACCGGCAAGCTAAAGCTGACCGGCGTTTACTCCCGCAGCCTTGAGCAGGCCGAGCACTTTGCCAGCGATTACCCCGTCGAGCACCTCTTTACCTCCCTCGACGCCCTGGCTCAGAGTGACGCTATCGATGCGGTCTATGTCGCCAGCCCGAACTCCCTACACTTCCCGCAGACCCAGCTCTTTTTGCGGCATAAAAAGCATGTGATCTGCGAGAAGCCGCTGGCTTCAAATCTGCAGGAGGTCGAGGCGGCCATTGCGGTTGCGCGGGAAAACGGCGTGGTGCTGTTTGAAGCCTTTAAGACCGGCGCGCTGCCCAACTTTCAGCTGGTGCAGCAGTCGCTGCCGAAGGTAGGCAAGCTGCGGAAGGTGTTCTTTAACTACTGCCAGTACTCCTCGCGCTATCCGCGCTACCTCAACGGTGAGAATCCCAATACCTTTAATCCGGCTTTCTCTAACGGCTCGATCATGGATATCGGCTTCTACTGCCTGGCATCGGCGGTCGCGCTGTGGGGCGAGCCGCAGAGCGTGCAGGCCACCGCCAGCCTGCTGCCGAGCGGCGTGGACGGTCACGGCGTAGCGGTGCTGAACTATGGCGACTTCAGCGTCACCCTACAGCACTCAAAGGTTAGCGACTCCTCGCTGGCGAGCGAGATTCAGGGGGAAGATGGCGCGCTGGTGATTGAACAGCTTTCCGAATGTCAGCGGGTATCGTTTGTGCCCCGCGGCGGTAAGCCGCAGGAGATCACCCAGCCACAGCATATCAACACCATGCTCTATGAAGCGGAGCTGTTTGCCCAACGGGTGGATGAGAACGCGGTTAACCACGCTGGCCTGGAGGTGAGCCGCATTACTGCGAAGCTGCTCACCGAGATCCGTCGCCAGACCGGCGTGGTTTTCCCGGCGGACGCCGCCGCCCAGCTCGACCTGCCGGCGTAAAGGTATGTAAAACCGGAGGGGGCTGACGTTGACGCCCTCTCTACTCTGACATATTTTGTTACTAGCAAAGGGGAGTAACTTCTTCGCCGGCAGGTCGTCATTACGATGCGTTTACGCATCCGGTCGCTGGGCATCCTGAGAAGGATGTAAGTGAGACCTTGCCGAAAGGCGAGGCCCTGTGCATCTAAAAACAAGCGGCTGCCGTCTTTCGACGTTGGCCGTTTTTGTTTTTACTGCAAGGAACTCTCTATGAATAGTGTCGGCACACCGCTCCTGTGGGGCGGATTCGCTGTAGTCGTTGTGATCATGCTGGCTATCGACCTTCTGCTTCATGGCCGTCGTGGCACCCATACCATGACCATGAAACAGGCGGCCGGTTGGTCGATCCTGTGGGTCACCCTCTCACTGCTGTTTAACGCTGCTTTCTGGTGGTATCTCGCTTCGACCGAAGGTCGGGCGGTAGCCGATCCACAGGCGCTCGCCTTCCTCACCGGCTACCTGATTGAAAAGGCGCTGGCGGTGGATAACGTCTTTGTCTGGCTGATGCTATTTAGCTACTTCTCTATTCCGCCTGCCCTGCAACGCCGGGTGCTGATCTACGGCGTGCTGGGCGCAATTGTGCTGCGTACCATCATGATCTTTGCCGGTAGCTGGCTGATCTCCCAGTTCGAGTGGCTGCTCTACGTCTTCGGTGCCTTCCTGCTCTTCACCGGGGTCAAAATGGCGCTGGCGAAAGAGGACGAGGCCGGGATTGGCGACAAGCCGATGGTGCGCTGGCTGCGCGGCCATCTGCGCATGACCGATACCATTGAGAACGAGCACTTTTTTGTGCGGCACAACGGCCTGCTGTATGCCACGCCGCTGCTGCTGGTGCTGATCCTCGTCGAGCTGAGCGACGTGATCTTCGCCGTTGATAGCATCCCGGCGATCTTTGCCGTCACTACCGACCCGTTTATCGTGCTGACCTCGAACCTGTTCGCGATCCTCGGCCTGCGTGCGATGTACTTCCTGCTGGCAGGCGTGGCGGAGCGCTTTGCGATGCTGAAGTATGGTCTGTCGGTGATCCTGGTGTTTATCGGTATCAAAATGCTGATTGTCGATTTCTACCACATCCCAATCGCCATCTCACTGGGCGTAGTGGGTGGGATCCTGGCGGTGACCCTGCTGATCAACGCCTGGGTTAACCATCAGAACGACAAGAAGCAGCGAGTCTCATAATGATTACGCCGGGCGGCGTGAGCGCCGCCCGGAAAAATGTAAATACTTAGTTAAAAAATATGACGCAACACGTAAAATCCAGCACGTTGCACTTCCCCTCGATAGTTCTTTCCATATACTCAACCAGGCAAACATTCAGTTACATCCGGACATAAACGTGACATAGAGCACATTCCGGCTGGAACGCAATTTCACTTAAGGAACTATCATGGCGACACAACCGTCTGGCCTGCTCAAGCATATTATGCAGGGCAGTCTTGTTAAACAGATCCTTGTCGGGCTGGTGCTCGGTATTCTGCTGGCGTGGATCTCTAAACCTGCGGCGATTGCCGTGGGTCTGCTGGGTACTCTCTTTGTAGGCGCACTGAAAGCCGTCGCGCCGGTTCTGGTCCTGATGCTGGTGATGGCCTCTATCGCCAACCACCAGCATGGGCAGAAAACCAGTATTCGCCCTATTCTCTTTCTCTATCTGCTGGGCACCTTCTCCGCCGCGCTGACAGCGGTAGTGTTCAGCTTCCTGTTCCCTTCAACGCTGCATCTGGTTACCGGCGCAACGGAGATCACGCCGCCGTCAGGCATCGTTGAGGTGCTGCGCGGCCTGCTGCTGAGCATGGTCTCTAACCCGGTCGACGCCCTGCTGAACGCCAACTACATTGGTATTCTGGTCTGGGCCGTCGGTCTGGGCTTCGCCCTGCGCCACGGCAACGAGAGCACCAAGAATCTGATTAATGACTTCTCGAATGCAGTGACCTTTATGGTGCAACTGGTGATCCGTTTCGCGCCTGTCGGTATCTTTGGTCTGGTCGCCTCTACTCTCGCCACCACCGGTTTTGACACCCTGTTTGGCTATGCCCAGCTGCTGACGGTGCTGATCGGCTGCATGCTGCTGGTGGCGCTCATCATCAACCCGCTGCTGGTGTTCTGGAAGATCCGCCGTAACCCCTATCCGCTGGTGTTCATGTGCCTGCGCGAAAGCGGGGTCTACGCCTTCTTTACCCGCAGCTCGGCGGCCAATATCCCGGTTAATATGGCGCTGTGCAAAAAGCTGAACCTGGACCGCGACACCTACTCCGTCTCCGTGCCGCTGGGCGCAACCATCAATATGGCAGGGGCGGCCATCACCATCACGGTGCTGACCCTGGCGGCGGTAACAACGCTGGGCATCCCGGTGGATCTGCCTACGGCGCTGCTGCTGAGCGTGGTTGCCTCCCTTTGCGCCTGCGGTGCCTCCGGCGTGGCGGGCGGCTCGCTGCTGCTGATCCCGCTGGCCTGTAATATGTTCGGTATTCCGAACGATATCGCCATGCAGGTAGTGGCGGTGGGCTTTATCATCGGCGTTCTGCAGGACTCCTGCGAGACGGCACTGAACTCCTCTACCGACGTGCTCTTTACCGCCGCGGCCTGTATGGCAGAAGACGAGCGCCTGGCGAAAAACGCGCTGCGTAGTTAAAAACAAAAGCCCGGTGGCGGCTACGCCTTACCGGGCCTTCAAAGTCAAACGGTCACCTTCGGGTGACCGTTTTTATTGCGCGTAGGTCGGGTAAGCGTTAGCGCCACCCGACAAAACGCTTACAGCGTAACGCCACTTTTGAAGATAGCCAGCTCGCGGAACTCGTTGCGCTCGTTGCAGGTCTGTTTGCCGTTAGCGATCTCAACGATGGTATCCACGAACTCGGTCAGCACCTGCGGCATCAGTTTGCCGTGGATCAGCTGACCGGCGTCAAAGTCGATCCAGTGCTTTTTCTTCGCTGCCAGCTCGCTGTTGGTGGCGATTTTCACCGTCGGCACAAAGCCGCCGTAGGGCGTACCGCGACCGGTAGAGAAGAGCACCATATGGCAGCCCGCCCCAGCCAGGGCGCTGGTAGCAACGGCATCGTTACCCGGCGCGCTCAGCAGATTCAGGCCGTGGGTTTTCAGACGCTCGCCGTAGCGCAGCACGTCAACCACCTGGCTGGCACCCGCTTTCTGGGTACAGCCCAGCGACTTCTCTTCCAGGGTTGTAATGCCACCCGCTTTGTTGCCCGGCGATGGATTCTCGTAGATCGGCTGGTTGTGGGCGATAAAGTACTGTTTGAAGTCGTTCACCATGGTGACAGTTTTTTCAAACGTGGACTCATCGCGGCAGTGGCTCATCAGGATCTGCTCGGCGCCAAACATCTCCGGTACTTCAGTCAGCACGGTGGTGCCACCGTTGCCGATCACATAGTCCGAGAAGCGACCCAGCATCGGGTTGGCGGTGATGCCGGAGAGACCATCAGAGCCGCCGCACTCGAGGCCAAACTTCAGCTCGCTCAGCTTGCCCGGTTCGCGTTTATCATTACGCATTGCGTTATAGAGCTGGTGCATATGCTCAAGGCCCGCTTCCACTTCGTCTTCCTGGTGTTGGCAGACCATAAAGTGGACGCGGTCCGGGTCGAAGTCGCCCAGCGTTTCGCGGAAGGCATCAACCTGGTTGTTCTCACAGCCGAGGCCAATCACCAGCACCGCACCCGCATTCGGATGACGCACCATGTTTTGCAGCATGGTGCGGGTGTTGACGTGGTCATCCCCGAGCTGCGAGCAGCCGTAGGTGTGGCTGAACAGGAAGACGCCGTCGGTGCCTTCAGCATTCTGCGTCTCTTTTAAGAAACGGGTCTGGATCTGGCGGGCGATGCCGTTGACGCAGCCGACGGTTGGCAGGATCCACAGCTCGTTGCGGATACCTACCTCACCGTTGGCCCGACGGTAGATCTCAACGTCGCGATCCGCCGCCTGCGCCTGCACAGCCTGAAGATCGGGTTGATAGCTATACTCGTCCAGATCGCTCAGATTGGTGCGCGCATTGTGAGAGTGAATGTATTCACCCTCCGCGATATCTGCCGTGGCGTGACCAATAGGCAGACCGTATTTCACCACGTTTTGCCCCTGCGAAATGGTCTGCAGGGCAAACTTATGCCCGCGTCCCACCGGCTGGCGCAGCCGTACGGTGTGGTTATCGACAGAAATTTCCGCGCCTTCCGCCAGGTCAGCCAGCGCGACTGCGACGTTATCTAGCGAATGGATCTTGATGTATTGCATATCAACCTCAAACGGCCTTAGTTCAGTTCAATCGCGAAGTAATCACGCGCATTGTTAAAGCAGATATTTCTCACCATCTCGCCCAGCAGCTGGATATCTGCCGGTGCTTCCCCGGCAGCGACCCAGCGGCCAATCATCTGGCACAGGATGCGGCGGAAATATTCGTGACGGGTATAGGAGAGGAAGCTGCGGCTATCGGTCAGCATCCCTACGAAGCGGCTTAACAGGCCAAGCTGTGCCAGCTGGGTCATCTGACGCTCCATGCCATCTTTCTGGTCGTTAAACCACCAGCCGGAGCCGAACTGCATCTTGCCCGGCATACCTTCACCCTGGAAGTTGCCGATCATGGTGCCCAGCACTTCGTTGTCGCGCGGGTTCAGGCAGTAAAGAATGGTTTTTGGCAACAGATTCTCTTCGTTCTGCTTGCTGAGCAGCTTAGACAGCTCTTCCGCCAGCGGACGGTCGTTAATGGAGTCGAAGCCGACGTCCGGTCCCAGCAGTTTGAACTGACGCAGGTTGTTATTACGCAGCGCGCCAATGTGGTACTGCTGTACCCATTCGCGGCGGGCATATTCCGCACCCAGCCAGACCAGCACGGCGGTCTTAAACTGCGCGACTTCGCGCTCGCTCAGGGTCTCGCCCGCCAGACGACGGGCAAGGATGCTATCCAGCTCGGCTTCGCTCGCCTCGGCAAACAGCACCACGTCCAGCGCATGGTCAGAGACTTTACAGCCGTGGGCGGCAAAGTGATCCAGACGCTTAGTCAGCGCGGTTTGCAGATCGCTAAAGCGGCGGATATCGGTATCGGAGACTTCCCCCAGCTTCGCCATGTAGTCGTTAAAGGTCGCCAGCTCAATGTTGAACGCCTTATCCGGACGCCAGCTCGGCAGCACTTTGATGCTGAAGGAGGTGTCTTTCGCCACGCTGGCATGGTGCTCCAAAGAGTCGATCGGATCGTCAGTGGTGCCGACCATCTTCACATTCATCTGCTGCATGATGCCGCGGGCGGAGAATTTGTCCTGGGCCAGCAGCGCGTTGCCCTGCTCCCAGATCTCATCGGCGGTCGCCGGAGAGAGCAGCTTACCTGTAATACCAAACGGGCGGCGCAGCTCGAGGTGTGTCCAGTGGTATAACGGGTTACCAATGGTGTGCGGCACGGTGGCTGCCCACGCGTCAAACTTTTCGCGGTCAGAGGCGTCGCCGGTACACAGGCGCTCAGGCACACCGTTAGTGCGCATCGCACGCCACTTATAGTGATCGCCTTTCAACCAGATGTCATACAGGTTTTTGAAACGGTAGTTATCCGCAATCTGCTGCGGCGGCAGGTGGCAATGATAGTCGAAAATCGGCTGATCTTTCGCGTAATCATGGTACAGACGGCGAGCAAATTCAGTATCCAGCAGGAAATCTTCGGTCATAAAAGCGGTCATTATCGTCTTCCTCTAAACGAGAGCGTTAGATGCGTACGTTCAATGCTGACAAAGTTATCACACCAATTTCTATAGACCGAAGATATTTTCGTGAGTTAGATCAATAAACGCTGACAAAAAATTTACCCTTAAGGGAGTAAACTCGCCGCCAGCCCGCGCCAGCTCTGGCTTTGCTGACGCGGCATAATGCCCACACAGAGAAAAGCACTTTTGTGATGTCACTCACCTTTTAAAGTTGTATGACAAGTTATCTTTCCTGCCGTCGCAGAACATACACCGACGGAATGCATTACAGGTGATTAATCACTGAGTTTACCGGTACGGATACCGATTTGTGCACGCACACTGATGGCAAGGTCCGGGCCGTTTCGGGAGATATTCCCGGCTACGCCCCCCGTTACACCTCCCCCGGCTCGATCCGGAGGAGGGGCCGCCCAAGGCGGAAATAACATAACGATGAGGTTTTACATGCGTAAAATTAAAGGTTTACGTTGGTACATGATAGCGCTGGTGACGCTGGGCACCGTGCTGGGCTACCTGACCCGTAACACCATAGCCGCGGCTGCGCCAACGCTAATGGAAGAGCTGCACATCTCCACGCAGCAGTACTCTTATATCATCGCGGCCTATTCCGCCGCCTACACCATCATGCAGCCGGTTGCAGGCTATGTGCTGGATATCCTCGGTACTAAAGTTGGCTACGCTGTCTTCGCCGTAACCTGGGCAATCTTCTGTGGTGCGACAGCGCTGGCAGGCAGCTGGGGTGGTTTAGCGCTGGCCCGTGGTGCAGTCGGTGCCGCTGAAGCCGCCATGATCCCGGCCGGCCTGAAAGCTGCGTCCGAGTGGTTCCCGGCGAAAGAGCGTTCTATCGCTGTAGGCTACTTTAACGTCGGTTCCTCTATTGGTGCGATGATTGCGCCGCCGCTGGTGGTATGGGCTATCGTCATGCACAGCTGGCAGCTGGCTTTCATTATCTCCGGCGTGTTGAGCTTCGCCTGGGCGATGGCCTGGCTGATCTTCTACAAACACCCGCGCGATCAGAAAAAATTAACCGAAGAAGAGCGTGGCTATATCATTGGCGGTCAGGAAGCACAGCATCAGACCAACAACGGTAAGAAGATGTCCGTCTGGCAGATTCTGGGCACCCGTCAGTTCTGGGGTATCGCCCTGCCGCGTTTCCTGGCAGAGCCAGCCTGGGGTACCTTCAACGCCTGGATCCCGCTGTTCATGTTTAAAGTCTACGGCTTTAACCTGAAAGAGATCGCCATGTTTGCCTGGATGCCCATGCTGTTCGCAGACCTCGGCTGTATCGTTGGGGGTTATCTGCCGCCGCTGTTCCAGCGCTGGTTTGGCGTGAACCTGATCGTCTCCCGTAAAATGGTGGTGACCATGGGTGCGGTGCTGATGATCGGCCCAGGCATGATCGGCCTGTTCACCAGTCCGTATGTCGCTATCGCCCTGCTGTGCGTCGGCGGCTTTGCTCACCAGTCTCTGTCTGGTGCGCTGATCACCCTCTCCTCTGACGTGTTTGGCCGTAATGAAGTGGCTACCGCCAACGGCCTGACCGGTATGGCGGCCTGGACAGCGAGCACCATGTTTGCTCTGGTGGTCGGTGCGCTGGCTGACACCATCGGCTTCAGCCCGCTGTTCGCCGTGCTGGCAGTGTTCGACGTGCTGGGGGCTATCGTTATCTGGACCGTGCTGAAGAGCAAGTCCGCAGCGGAACTCGAAGAAGAGAAGCGAGCCGTTGGTGGTCCTGCCACCCAACACTAAGCACATTCAGTAACGCATCACGCGTTTACCAAAAGCCGCCTGTACTATTCGGGCGGCTTTTTCGTTACTGGTATGGTGGGAATTTAGGAAAAGTGGTATAACAAATCTATCTATCCTGTCTCGCCTGGAGCACAAATGGAAATCACCGAATCACGCCGTTTATATCAGCAGCTGGCCGCTGAGCTAAAGAGCCGCATTGAGGACGGCGTGTACCTTGTCGGTGACAAACTGCCCGCCGAGCGCTTTATTGCCGATGAGAAGAGCGTTAGCCGCACCGTGGTGCGCGAAGCGATCATCATGCTGGAGGTTGAGGGCTACGTCGAGGTGCGTAAAGGCTCCGGTATCCATGTCATCTCTAACCAGGCGAAATATCAGCAGATCCCCGACGAATCCATGGAGTTTGCCAACTACGGCCCGTTCGAGCTGTTACAGGCCCGCCAGCTAATCGAGAGCAATATTGCCGAGTTTGCCGCTACCCAGGTGACCAAGCAGGACATCATGAAGCTGATGGAGATCCAGGACAAGGCGCGTCAGGAGAAATGCTTCCGCGACTCTGAGTGGGATCTCCAGTTCCACGTTCAGGTGGCGTTGGCCACGCAGAATACCGCCCTGGCAGCAATCGTGGAAAAAATGTGGACTCAGCGTACGCACAACCCGTACTGGAAAAAACTGCACGATCACATTGATGCGCGTACGGTGGATAACTGGTGCGACGATCATGACCAAATCCTTAAGGCGCTGATTCGTAAGGATCCGCACGCGGCCAAGCTGGCGATGTGGCAGCACCTCGAGAATACTAAGCTGATGCTGTTTAATGAAACCAGCGATGACTTTGAGTTTAACGCGGACCGCTATCTGTTTGCTGAAAATCCGGTGGTCCACCTCGATACCGCAGCAAGCGCGGTGAAATAACACTCTTCTCTTTTAAAGCGTAGGCGTAGATGCGCCTGCGCTGTTCAATCAATGACATAACGGGGTCAGAAACCGTATAGAGTGTCAGCCTTTGTAAATACCTTTGTCACCCCCCTCCTCGGCAAGCAAAATCAATTCCTAAAATACGTATTTTCAGTGACGCAGATCTCTGGCGTTTGTTACAATTAGATGCAATTTCTCTCCAGCGGCGTTAACCCCGATATTCGTTAACCGATGTACCAGGAACACTGAATGGAACTACTTACCCAGTTACTGAACGCTTTATGGCACCAGGATTTCGAAACGCTGGCGAATCCTTCCATGATCGGCATGCTCTATTTTGTTTTGTTTATGATTCTGTTTCTGGAAAACGGCCTGCTGCCAGCGGCATTTTTACCGGGGGATAGCCTGCTGGTGCTGGTAGGCGTGCTGATTGCAAAAGGGGCGATGGGCTATCCGCAAACCATACTGCTGCTGACCGCTGCCGCCAGCCTCGGCTGCTGGGTGAGCTATATACAGGGGCGATGGCTGGGCAACACGCGGATCGTGCAGAACTGGCTGTCACACTTGCCCGCACACTACCATCAGCGGGCGCACCATATGTTCCATAAGCACGGACTCTCCGCGCTGCTGGTTGGCCGCTTTATTGCCTTTGTGCGTACGCTGCTACCGACGATTGCCGGTCTCTCCGGCCTGAACAATGCCCGCTTCCAGTTCTTTAACTGGATGAGCGGCCTGCTGTGGGTGGTGATCCTGACCACCTTTGGTTATCTGCTGGGCAAGACGCCCGTGTTTCTCAAATATGAAGATGCACTCATGTCCTGCCTGATGCTGCTGCCGGTGGTTCTGCTGGTAGTTGGGCTGGTTGGCTCGCTGTTCGTTTTATGGAAGAAAAAATATGGAAATCGGCAGTAATCCACGTTCGCGACGCGTGCTGATGCACCAGTGCGCCTTTGCGCTGGCAACCATTATGCTCTTTACCCTGCTCTTCTCTGCCTGGGCCACCCTGCAGCAGCGTGAGTCAACGCTCGCCATTCGCCCGGGTAACCAGAGCGTCAGCGTGCCGGATGGTTTCTCCGTCTGGCACCACCTTGACGCTAACGGCATCCGTTTTAAAAGCATTACGCCAAAAAATGACACCCTGGTCATCACCTTTGACTCCAGCGCGCAAAGCGCTGCAGCGAAAGTGGTCTTAGACCGCACCCTGCCGCAGGGATACATCATTGCCCTTCAGGACGATGACGACCAGACCTCCGCATGGCTCACCCGTCTGCGGGATACGCCTCACCGTCTGGGCTAACCTTCTACTAATCCGAATCTTTTCACTTACTTTGGTGATCTTCGCGTTTACTTACTATGCTTGAGTAGACGGGAACAGTGTCACTCTTTTACTGACTGCATTACCGGCATTTCATGGTGATATGCCGCTAAAACAAGGGAAAGTTATAAGAATGAGATACCGCATCGTACTGGCGTTAAGCCTTTTTTCTTTAAGCGCCGCTTCGCAGGCCGTATCGCTTTGCCAGGAGAAAGAACAGGATATCCTGCGCGAAATTAGCTACGCCGAGAAGCATAACAATCAGAGCCGCGTTGACGGCCTGAACAAGGCGCTTACGGAAGTAAAAGCCAACTGCACTGACAGCAAGCTGCGCGCAGACCACCAGAAAAAAATTGCTGAACAGAAGGAAGAGGTTGCTGAACGCCAGCAGGATCTGACTGAAGCACAGCAAAAAGGCGATGCGGATAAAGTGACCAAACGTGAACACAAGCTGAGAGAGGCGCAGGAAGAGCTGCGTATGCTTGAGGCCCGTGATTATTAAAGGAAGTTACCACTCGCTCACTGGAGAGAACTATGTCTAAGTCTAAAGATACTACTGCCGATCATCTGCGCGCTGAGTTGAAATCCCTGACGGATACCCTGGAAGAGGTGTTAAGCAGCTCCGGGGACAGATCGAAAGAAGAGCTGAGTAAGCTGCGTACCAAAGCAGAACGTGCCCTGCACGAAAGCCGCTATCGTCTGGGTGAAACCAGCGATGTTATTGCCAAGCAAACCCGTGAAGCCGCCACGCGCGCCGATGAATATGTGCGCGAGAACCCGTGGACTGGTGTAGGGATTGCAGCTGCCGCCGGTGTGGTGCTGGGCGTGCTGCTGACGCGACGCTGATTATGGCTGACTTACGTCAAACAAGCGGGCCAGGAAAAAGCGTCCTGGGTATTGGGCAACGCATTATGACCATCCTCGTTGAGATGGTGGAAACGCGTTTGCGGCTGGTTGTGGTGGAACTGGAAGAAGAGAAAGCAAACGTCATCCAGATGCTCCTGATGTTGGGGCTTACCATGCTGCTGGCTGCCTTTGGCCTGATGAGCCTGATGGTTCTCATCATCTGGGCTATCGACCCTCAATACCGTCTTAACGCGATGATCGCTACCACTGTGGTTCTGCTGGTAGGCGCTATCATCGGCGGTTTCTGGACGCTGCATAAGGCTCGACAATCAACATTCCTGCGCCATACGCGCGGTGAGCTGGCTAACGATCGTTCTCTGCTGGAGGAGGATAAAAAGTGAGCAGTAGTAAAGCGGAGCGTCTCAAACGCAAAGCGATGCTGCTAAGCCAGATCCAGCAGCAGCGCCTCGATCTCACCGCCAGCCGTCGCGACTGGCTGGAGACGACGGGCGCTTACGATCGCGGCTGGAATACTTTTCTTAGTATGCGATCGTGGCTGTTGGTGGGCAGCAGTCTGATGGCGGTGCGGACCGTGCGTCACCCCAACATGCTGCTGCGCTGGGCGAAACGCGGGTTTGCCGCGTGGAGTACCTGGCGTCTGGTACAGTCCACTATCAAGCAGCAACGCCTGCGTTAATCACCTACACCCACGATGCCCGGTGGCGCTACGCTTACCGGGCTTACTCCTTTTTTAATCCCTCAGATTATTTGATAAAGATTAACAGTTTTCCTTGCTAACAATCCCTCTCCGCCGCGTTTATTATCCTCTCCATCGACAGCAAACAGGCAGCAAACGCCCGTCAGCGCTGGAAAAATGACATTAGCGGCCTCTGCGGCCTCATGGAGAGTAAAATGAAAAAATTAGAAGATATTGGTATTCTGGTAGCGCGTATTCTGATGCCAATTCTGTTTATTACCGCTGGCTGGGGCAAAATTTCTGGTTATGCAGGCACTCAGCAGTATATGGAAGCGATGGGCGTACCTGGCTTCATGCTGCCGCTGGTTATCCTGCTTGAGTTTGGCGGCGGTCTGGCAATTCTGTTTGGTTTCCTGACCCGTACCACCGCGTTGATTACCGCCGTCTTTACGCTGCTCACCGCGTTCCTCTTCCACAGCAACTTTGCGGAAGGCATGAACTCCATTATGTTCATGAAAAACCTGACCATCGCAGGCGGTTTCCTGCTGTTGGGTATTACCGGTCCGGGCGCATTTAGCATCGACCGCGTGCTGAATAAAAAGTGGTAAGGCTTCTATACTGATAGCAATTCAAGGCGGGGAGATATCTCTCCGCTTAACCTTTTCCCGGCAGTAAGGAGAGCACCATGGGACAGCTTATTGACGGCGTCTGGCATGACGTCTGGTACGACACAAAGTCAACCGGCGGACGTTTTAAACGCTCGGAGTCCGCGTTCCGTAACTGGCTGACCGCCGACGGCGAAGCCGGCCCGACGGGCGAAGGCGGTTTTGCTCCCGAGAAAGATCGCTACCATCTTTATGTCTCCCTCGCCTGCCCATGGGCGCACCGGACGTTGATTTTCCGCGCGCTAAAGGGTCTTGAACCGTTTATCGACGTCTCAGTGGTTAACCCGCTGATGCTGGAGAGCGGCTGGACCTTTGATGATAGCTTCCCGGCGGCCACCGGCGACAAGCTCTATCAGCACGATTTTCTCTACCAGCTCTATCTCCACGCTGACCCACACTATACCGGGCGCGTTACCGTGCCGGTGCTGTGGGACAAGAAAAATCACACTATCGTCAGCAATGAGTCTGCGGATATTATTCGCATGCTTAATACTGCGTTTGACGCGCACGGCGCGAAAGCGGGCGACTACTATCCGCCAGAGCTGCGGGCGCAGATTGATGAGCTGAATAGCTGGATCTACGACAATGTGAACAACGGCGTCTACAAAGCCGGGTTCGCTACCAGCCAGGAAGCCTACGACGAGGCAGTAGAGAATGTCTTTGCCTCGTTGGCGCGGCTGGAGCAGATCCTCGGCCAGCACCGCTACCTGACCGGTAATCGTCTGACCGAGGCGGATATTCGCCTGTGGACGACGCTGGTACGTTTTGATCCGGTCTACGTCACGCACTTCAAGTGCGATAAGCACCGGATCAGCGACTACCTGAACCTGTACGGATTCCTGCGGGATATCTACCAGATGCCGGGCATTGCCGAAACCGTGGACTTTGCCCACATTCGCAACCACTACTACCGCAGCCATAAGACCATCAACCCGACGGGGATTATCTCTATCGGCCCATGGCAGGATCTGGATGAGCCGCACGGGCGCGATACCCGCTTCGGCTAAGCTATCAGGGCACCCTCAGGGTGCCCTTTTTATTGCCTGGTTCCCTGCAAAAAGCTTAGGGATCTCCCGCAGGCACCAGGCCTTCGCCTCGCCCATGCTGTCGCGCCGCCAGGCCATAATGATATCCACCTCGCTGGTGGATTCCGGGCTGACCACCCGCAGACGCCCTTCGGCGATATCCTGCTCCACCAGCGGGTAAGGCATGGTGGCTACGCCTAGCCCGGCCAGCAGCGCGTTGCGCTTATCCTCCAGGCTGCTCACCGTCAGGCGCGGCTGCTTGTCCAGCAGCTGTACGGTAAGCACTGGGCGCTCGCGGGCGGTATCGGCTACCGCGACGCCGCGATATTTCACCCGCGTCACCTCAGAGAGTGGCTCCGGCTCCTGGTGAATAGGATGATCCGGCGCGGCGACGTAGACGTTGAGGAGCGTGTAGAGCTTGCGCGAGTTGATCTCTGACGACGAGCGGAAGTGCATATCCGGGGCGATAACGATATCCGCCCGGCCCTGCTCCAGGCGCTCCCATGCCCCCGCCAGCACTTCGGTAATAATGGAGAGCTGGGTATTGGCTTTCGTTGCCAGCCTCTCCACCAGCGGGAAAAAGGAGGGCGTTGGCACCAGCGCCTCGCTCACCAGCGTCAGGTGTGTCTCCCAACCGCGAGCCAGCGCTTCGGCGTCGGTGGTGAGCTTGTCGGCGGCCTCCAGCAGGACGCGTCCCCGCTCCAGCAGCATGCGCCCAACGTTGGTAAATTTTGTTCGGTGTCCGGAGCGGTCGAAGAGCACGACGTCCAGCTCTTCCTCTAACTTCTGCATGGTATAGCTCAGCGCGGAGGGCACCCGGCCCAGTTCATCCGCCGCTGCGGCAAAACTGCCACGCCTGTCGATGGCGTCCATGACGCGTAATGCTTCGAGCGTCAACGCTCTCTCTTTAGCCATTTCGTTCTCATTCAGGAAATTTGAACATACCGGGCAGAATATCTGGCTAACATTGCAGCGTCCATACCTTTACCATTGATTTAGTGTAAAGAGAGGTCAGAATTATGATTACTACCAGAACAGCCAAACAGTGCGGACAGGCAGATTTCGGATGGCTGCAGGCCCGTTATACCTTCTCCTTTGGACACTACTTCGACCCTAAACTGCTGGGCTACGCCTCCCTGCGGGTGCTGAACCAGGAGGTTCTGGCCCCCGGCGCGTCATTCCAGCCGCGTACCTACCCTAAGGTGGATATTCTTAACCTGATCCTTGAGGGAGAAGCCGAGTACCGCGATAGCGATGGTCACCATGTACAGGCGAAGGCGGGTGAAGCGTTGCTGATAGCGACCCAGCCGGGGATCAGCTATAGCGAGCATAACCTAAGCAAAGATAAATCCCTGACGCGGATGCAGCTCTGGCTGGACGCCTGCCCGGAGCGGGAGAACCCGCCAATGCAAAAAATGGCCATTACAGGTCAGCAGCAGCTGCTGGCCTCCCCTGACGGGCATGATGAAAGTATGCAGCTACGTCAGCAGGTCTGGCTGCACCATATTGAGCTGGACCAGGGCGAGCAGGTTAGCTTCCAGCTGCACGGTCCACGCGCCTACCTGCAGTCGATTCATGGCAGGTTTCATGCCCTGACGCCGCAGGAAGAGCACAAGGCGCTGACCTGTGGCGACGGGGCGTTTATTCGCGACGAGGCGCAAATTACGCTGGTAGCGGACACGCCGCTGCGGGCGCTGCTGGTTGATTTACCTGTTTGACCCTGAAACGCCGGGCGGCGCTGCGCTTGCCCGGCCTACGGTTTTTAGACTTTGTGTGCCATGATGTCGATAATCTGCCGGTCGGTTGCCTGCATCGCCCGGCAGGCCAACGCACAGAGGTTAGCGATCGACTGTTCTACATCGTGCGCCACAATCCCCTCATTGCCGGTCACGGCAGTTTCATCCAGCGCCATCAGCACCGCTTTCCACGCTGACGAGACGCTGGTCGAGACTTTCATGGCGCAGCTGTTGGATGCGCCATCGCAGATCATTCCGCTGACGTCGCCGATCATGCTGCTGATAGCCCTGGCGAGGGTGTCATAGCGTCCGTCCATCAGCCACGCCATCCCTGCCGCCGCCCCCATAGCCGCCGTTGTCGCGGCGCAGAGTGCCGACAGGCGCGGAAGCTGATTATGAATGTAGATCGCGCTGAGATGGGAAAGCATCAGCGCCTGGGCCAGCTGCTCGTCACTCACACCTAAAAACTCAGCGACCACCACAACCGGCAGCGTGGCGGCGATCCCCTGGTTGCCGGATCCCGAGTTGCTCATGGCTGGCAGCGCCGCGCCGCCCATTCGTGCATCCGAGGCGGCGCTGGTACGGATCACAATCGCCGAAGAGAGATCGTTCCCCAGCAGGCCGCGATCGCGCTGTTTTTGCAGCGTGGTGCCAATATGCAGACCCCACTCCTGCGCCAGCCCCTCCCGGGAGAGCGTGTCGTTGATGCGAGCGGCATCGAGAATGAAGCGGATCCGCTCAAACGGAGCCTGCTCGATGAAGATAAGAATGTTGCGCAGCGTGGTCTGTGACAGCGCCGCCAGCGGATCCTCACCGCTCTCGCTCTCATGGTCACGGCGCTGGAAAACCGTCTCGCCCTGCTTTTCGATCCTTACGATGCGGGTATGATCGCCCTCGATCGTCGCGCTGGCCTGGCTGTCCGCCGTATAGACACAGGCACGGGCATAGAGGATCTCACTGCACGGCTCCTGTACCCTGACGCTTACCCGCCCCTCGACCAGCATCGCTTTGGCATTTGCGATTGCCGCTGGCGACGCGGCTTTTAGCACTTCCAGCCCGGCGGCGGCATCGCCTCCGAGCGCGCCGAGGGCGGCGGCAATCGGCAGGCCTACCATGCCCGTTCCCGGCACGGTGACCCCCATACCGTTTTTCAGCAGATTAGGCGAGACATAGCACTCCACGCGCTCGATGCTGCCGGATAGCTGCGCGGCGGCGGTGGCGGCGGCCAACGCCAGCGATACCGGCTCGGTACAGCCCAGCGCGGGTTTAACCTCCTGGCGTACGATCTGAATAAACCGATCCCATTCCGGGGTCCATTTTACATCTGACATAATAGCGTCCATCTGTTTCATGAGATTAATAGCATCAGGCGAAGGCCAGCAGCGGTGAAATACAGAGCAGCAGACCGGTAATGATGATGATTTTCAGCGACAGGCCTTTGTACTTGTGCAGAGCCGGCACCTTATAGACCAGCCAGGCGGGAATTAAGCAGCCGATCAGGCCGAATATAGGGCTACAGATTGAGGTGAAGCTCAGCACCGGAGCATTAAGCACAATCGCGCTCCAGGCCAGCAGAATGGCGAAGATCATGATCCCGCCCTGCACATATTTTTCATCAAACTGCCGGGTCGGGAATTTACGCCGCAGCAGGTTCATGACAATGCCCTGGGTCGCCTCGCGAAAGCCGAGATAGACGCCAAAGAAAGCGGTCATCACGGCAAAGATATTTAAAATAACGCTAACTACTTTTACCCAGCCTGCGCCCTCGCCGCTAATAAACTGGGCGGCAATGGCCAGCGCGGAGATATTTTGCTGATACGCTTTCACCGCTTCATCGTGGCCCATAGCCAGGGTGAATGAGACAGCGTAGAAAAAGACGGTAATAAACAGAATGGCAAAAGCGATATTCATCGCCCGCCGGGCTTTATAGCGAGCAACCTCAACCGACTTCTCTTTGGCGCGGTAGGAGATAACCATCGGGCTGAGGGTCTGGATAAAAAGAATGGAGGTCAGGGTAAAGGGCAGCGTAATGATCGCATTCTTAATCAGCAGGCCTGCGGGCGGAAGCGTCCCGGCATTGTAGAGATGCCATAGTCCCACCATGCTCAGCCCCAACGCCGCGACCACCAGCAGCTTGGTCAGCACCATCAGGCTCGAGACCTTAAACAGCAGCTTCTCGCCGCGCGAGGAGATGGCGACCAGAATGCAGATTAGCACCAGGCCGTAGAAGGGGTTATCGGAGAGCAGACCTTTAGTGATGCCAAAGGTATGGAGATAGGAAGCGCTGTCGTTGGTAATGGCGGTGGAGTAGACGAACATCCAGATCACCAACATAACAAAATAGAGCGCACCTAATAAGACGCCCCAGTTTTTACCTAAATAGCCGCTAATGACGCTGGGATAGTCTTTACACTCCGGCGACTCCGCTAGCGTATTAATAAATAATCGCTGGAAGAGATACATTGCCGGATAGCCAATAATAGAGGAGAGCAGAAATACCCACAGCCCCATTAATCCCACCTGCACCGGTAAAAATACAATTCCCGCGCCAATGGCCATGCCGATACTCATAATGACCCAGCCCGTATCGGTACTGTCGAATTTAATTGCTTCACGCCACGCCTGCTCCGACATCCCTGCCTTTCGTGCCGCCGCAGATGTGCCTTGCATCACATCAATACTATTATTGGTACTCATAATGCTCTCGCTTCTTAATGTAGGGACAGATTTATTATCGATGCCGCTGATACCGCGGCTATTGGTATGGATTAATCGTAATCAGGAAGCGGGAGAAAAACTTGGCTATTGTTTAATTTGAATGGGAGAGTGAGAGAAACGACCGCTGTGCTTTCATCTGAATAAATAAAAATATTCTAACGCTGGTGTATGTGTGAAGGGGATCACGCAGGATTACTTACCGTAAAAAACAAAAAACCCCGCCGAGGCGGGGTTCTGTGTAAAGAGTGAAACTGACCGATAAGCCGGGTTCTGTCGTTGGACAGTCATTCATCTAGGCCAGCAATCGCTCACTGGCTCAAGCAGCCTACCCGGGTTCAGTACGGGCCGTACCTTATGAACCCCTATTTGGCCTTGCTCCGGGTGGAGTTTACCGTGCCACGGACTGTTACCAGCCGCGCGGTGCGCTCTTACCGCACCCTTTCACCCTTACCTGATCCCACTTGCGTGGGCCATCGGCGGTTTGCTCTCTGTTGCACTGGTCGTGGGCTGTGACACCCCCCAGGCGTTACCTGGCACCTTGCCCTATGGAGCCCGGACTTTCCTCCCCTCCGCCCGTCTCCCCCGAAGGAGGACGACGACGAAGCGGCGACTGTCTGGTCAGCTTCGGCGCGCAGTATAGAGGGTTTACGCCCCGCTGTCACCCCTCCGTCAACATCCCAACCCGCAGGGTGGCGGCAATGTTGCGTGAAGCGCGGTAGATATTGTCGAATGCACCACGGAAGGCCTCTTCCAGCGTGCCGATGCTGGTCAGCACGCTAAATACCGCATCGATACCGTACTGATGCACGACGCCTACGTCGCGCGTCAGGCTGCCCGCAATGCCGATCACCGGCTTATGGTATTTCTTGGCAACGTTCGCCACGCCCACAGGCACCTTGCCGTGAATGCTCTGGCTGTCGATTCGCCCCTCGCCGGTGACCACCAGCGTACAGTCGTGAATATGCTCCTCCAGGTTCAGCGCCTGGGTGACGATCTCAATGCCGCTGCGTAGCTCTGCGCCAAGGAAAGCCATCAGCGCCGCGCCCATCCCGCCCGCCGCGCCCGCGCCAGGTACGTTTTTTACGTCCACGCGCAGGGATTTTTTAATCACGTCGGCATAGTGATTAAGATTGTTGTCCAGCTCAACGATCTGCGCTTCGGTGGCCCCTTTCTGCGGGCCAAAGATGCGCGATGCGCCCTGATCCCCCGTCAGCGGGTTCGTCACATCGCAGGCGACACGGATGGTGCACGCTGCCAGACGCGGATCCAGCCCGCTGATGTCGATGGTGTTAAGGCTCATCAGGCTGCCGCCGCCGTGGCCGATCTCGGTGCCGTTCGCATCGCACAGCTTAGCGCCCAGCGCCTGCACCATGCCCGCACCGCCGTCGTTTGTGGCGCTGCCGCCGATGCCAATAATGATATTCCGTGCGCCGTGCTCCAGCGCGTGCAGAATAAGCTCCCCGGTGCCGCGCGAGGTGGTAATTAACGGGTTACGTTGTTCAGGTGGCACGAGGGCCAGTCCGCTGGCAGCGGCCATCTCGATAAAGGCGGTATTACCGTCGCCGGACATCCCCCAGCGGGCGTCAACGCGCTCCCCCAGCGGGCCGGTCACCGATGCCGTATGCTCCGCACCCTGGGTGGCGGCAATCATCGCCTCAACCGTTCCTTCCCCACCGTCGGCGACCGGAACGGAGACGTACTGTGCATCCGGAAAAATTTCCCGGAAGCCTTTTTCTATCGCCTGGGCTACCTCGGTAGCAGAGAGGCTTTCTTTATAAGAGTCTGGGGCGATTACGATTTTCATATCAGTAGCCTGTTACTGCACGCGGCATAGATTCCGGGCGCGTCGCCGCGCCCGTTTTTTATTAGCGAGCGATTTCTACCTTCGCCAGTTTTTCGTAGTAGCACGCAAGGGCGCTGTGGTCGTCGTTGCCGTGACCGTCAGCACGCAGCGCCTGCATCATCTCCATCACCGCTGCGGTCAGCGGCAGCTGCGCGCCCACGCCATGGGAAGTATCCAGCGCGTTCGCCAGATCTTTGATATGCAGATCGATGCGGAAGCCCGGCTTGAAGTTGCGATCCAGCACCATCGGCGCTTTCGCCTCCAGCACGGTGCTGCCCGCCAGGCCGCCGCGGATAGCCTGGAATACCAGATCCGGGTTCACGCCTGCTTTGGTCGCCAGACTCAGCGCCTCAGACATGGCGGCAATATTCAGCGCCACGATCACCTGGTTTGCCAGCTTGGTCACGTTGCCCGCGCCGATATCACCGGTGTGCACCACCGAGCCAGCCATCGCTTTCAGCAGGTCGTAGTACTTATCGAACAGCGCCTTGTCGCCACCGACCATTACGGAGAGCGTGCCGTCGATGGCTTTCGGTTCCCCGCCGCTCACCGGTGCGTCCAGCATCTGTACGCCTTTCGCCTTCAGCGCGTCGCTGATTTCACGGCTGGCCAGTGGTGCGATGGAGCTCATGTCGATCAGCACGGTGCCCTCTTTTGCACCTTCGATAATGCCGCCTTCGCCCAGCGCCACCTCTTTTACGTGCGGGGAGTTCGGCAGCATGGTGATGATCACATCACACTGCTCGGCAATCTCTTTTGCCGTAGAGGCAGTTTCTGCACCGGCAGCAATCACTTCAGCAACCGCCTCATGATTACGGTCAGAAACCACCAGCGAGTAACCGGCTTTAATGAGGTTTTTACTCATTGGTTTACCCATGATGCCCAGGCCAATAAAACCAACTTTCAGTGTCATAGTGCGTCTCTCTCTTCAGTTCGGTGGTGGTTATTTCTTAAATGAATCAGCTAAGCGCTGGGTTCCGGCGCGGAATACGCCCAGGTCACTGCCAACGGCAACGAAGGTTGCGCCCCACTCCAGGTAACGGCGCGCATCGGCCTCTACCGGCGCGAGGATGCCGCTTGGCTTACCGTGCGCTTTGGCACGGGCAAAAATGTGCTGGATGCAACGCTGTACTTCGGGGTGCGATGCGTTGCCTAAGTGGCCCAGCGCGGCAGCAAGGTCGCTTGGGCCAACGAAGATCCCGTCCACGCCGTCGGTGGCGGCGATAGCATCGACGTTGTCTACGCCCTGCTGGCTTTCAATCTGCACCAGGATAGTGATGTTCTTGTTTGCCTGGCCGAAGTAGTCCGGCACGGTGCCAAACATGTTAGCGCGGTGGGAGACCGATACGCCGCGAATGCCCTCTGGCGGATAGCGGGTAGAGGCGACTGCCAGTACGGCCTCCTCTTCACTCTCGACAAACGGGATCAGGAAGTTGTAGAAGCCGATATCGAGAAGGCGCTTAATGGCAATCGGATCGTTAGCCGGGGCACGGACAACCGGCGCGCTGCTGCTGCCCTTGAGGGCCATCAGCTGCGGGATAAAGGTGGTGACATCGTTCGGTGCATGTTCGCCGTCGAGTACCAGCCAGTCAAAGCCCGCCAGACCCAGCACTTCGGTGCTGATCGGGCTTGCCAGCGCGGACCAGCAGCCAATCTGAATCTGATGCGCTGCCAGCGCAGCCTTGAATTTGTTTGGGAAGATATCGTTAGTCATCATCTATACCTTGAAGTAACCGTTGCTTAATTCCGCAGTTCCATACGCTTGATGTCGCCTACCACGAACAGGTAGCAGAACATCGCCATCAGTGCTGAACAGCCGACGAACACCAGTGCAGCGTTAAAGGAGTGCAGCTCGCTGACCAGGTAACCAATTACCAGCGGAGTGACAATGGAGGCCACGTTGCCAAACACGTTGAATACCCCGCCGCAAAGTCCAACAATCTCTTTTGGCGCGGTGTCGGAGATCACCGGCCAGCCGAGGGCACCAAACCCTTTCCCGAAGAATGCCAGCGCCATCAGCGTGACCACCAGGGTGGTATTATTGGTGTAGTTACACAGAATGATGCTCGACGCCAGCAGCATTCCCAGTACGATAGGCAGCTTACGCGCCAGGGTAATTGTTGCGCCACGTTTAATCAGGTGATCCGAGAAGACCCCGCCCAGCACGCCACCGGCAAAGCCGCACAGCGCCGGAATAGAGGCCACCAGGCCCACTTTCAGAATCGACATCCCCTTCTCCTGCACCAGGTAGATAGGGAACCAGGTGAGGAAGAACCACGTAATGGTGTTGATAAAATACTGGCCGAAGAACACACCCAGCATCATGCGGTTGGTCAATAATTGCTTGATGTAGTGCATTTTCGGACCCGCCACCGCCGCGCCGGGCTTTTTGTGGTCCATATCGACCACTGCGCCGCCTTTGGTGATGTACTCCAGCTCGTTGGCAGACATGTTCGGGTGGTCGGTAGGGTTATGGATAAACTTCACCCACATACCGGTCAGCACAAAGCCAATCACGCCCATTACGGTAAACACATGCTCCCAGCCCCAGGCGAAGGTCAGCCAGCCCAACAGCGGGGAGAAGAGCGCCAGAGAGAAGTACTGGGCAGAGTTGAAAATAGCCGATGCCGTGCCGCGCTCTTTGGTCGGGAACCACGCGGCAACAATACGGGCGTTAGCCGGGAACGAAGGCGCTTCAGAGAAGCCAAGCATGAAGCGCATGATAAACATCGACACGCCAGCCCAGGCCAGCGGGAAGAGATCAACGAACCCTTGCAGGAAGGTAAATAGCGACCAGAAAAAGAGGCTGTAGGTGTAAACTTTCTTCGAACCGTAGCGGTCCAGCAGCCAGCCGCCGGGGATCTGCATCAGCAGGTAGGCCCAGCCGAAGGCGGAGAAGATGTAGCCCATAGAGACGGCGCTGAGCTGCAGCTCTTTAGCGACTTCGGTCCCGGCGATAGAGAGCGTCGCGCGGTCCGCGTAGTTAATCGCCGTAACGATAAAGATAATGAGCAAGATTAAATAACGGGTAGGCATACCCTTTTTTGACTCAACGGCAGTATCCAGTATCATTTATTAATCCTCGGGCACGGTACTCTATTTTTATCGTTATATGAGGTGTATTTTCCTGATTATTTATTGATAGCAGGCAATATCAGGTAACTAACCAGATGCAATGAAATCGTGAATCAGTATAATCAGGCCACCAACATCACGCATTGTCACTTTGCTCAATTAATAAATTACTTCGGATGATTATATTGAGCATATGCACAACTCGCTGGGCGCTGATCCACAGATTTAGGCATTCGCCCTGCTGTGGGGCCTGTTACGGCAATAAGGAGTGATCTGGATCACATTCTTAACCAGAAACTCCTGACACTATTTATTCCATAGCAGTGTCGTTATATTTCTGATAATGAGAAACACGATCCACTCTTTACCGTTTTTGTTATCTCACACCTGGCTGGAGAATACTGGACAATGGCCGATATCGAAATTCGTCAAGAATCGCCGACGGCGTTTTATATTAAGGTTCATGAAACCGATAACGTGGCGATTATTGTCAATGACAATGGCTTAAGAGCCGGGACGCGTTTCCCGGATGGGCTTGAACTCATTGAGCATATCCCGCAGGGGCATAAAGTGGCACTGGTGGATATTCCCGCGCACGGTGACATTGTCCGCTACGGTGAAGTGATCGGCTACGCGGTGCGCGATATTGCCCGGGGAAGCTGGATCGACGAGTCCACCGTGGAGCTGCCAAAAGCGCCGCCGCTGAACACCCTGCCGCTGGCAACTAAGGTGCCGGAGCCGCTGCCCGCCCTGGAGGGTTACACCTTTGAAGGCTATCGCAACGCCGACGGCAGCGTCGGGACCAAAAACCTGCTGGGGATCACCACCAGCGTACACTGCGTCGCAGGCGTGGTGGACTACGTGGTTAAAATTATCGAGCGTGACCTGCTGCCGAAATACCCTAACGTTGACGGCGTGGTGGGTCTTAACCACCTCTACGGCTGCGGCGTGGCGATCAACGCCCCGGCAGCGGTAGTGCCTATCCGCACCATCCATAATATCGCCCTGAACCCTAATTTCGGCGGTGAAGTGATGGTAGTCGGTCTCGGCTGCGAGAAGCTCCAGCCGGAGCGCCTGCTGCAGGGAACGGAAGACGTGCAGGCAATCGCAGTAGACAGCGCCAGCATTGTACGCCTGCAGGATGAGCAGCACGTCGGCTTCCGCTCAATGGTTGACGATATTCTTCAGGTTGCCGAGCGCCACCTCATCAAGCTCAACGCTCGCCAGCGCGAAACTTGCCCGGCTTCCGAGCTGGTTGTTGGGATGCAGTGCGGCGGCAGCGACGCCTTCTCCGGTGTGACCGCTAACCCGGCGGTGGGCTACGCCTCAGACCTGCTGGTCCGCTGCGGTGCGACGGTGATGTTCTCCGAGGTGACCGAGGTGCGTGACGCTATCCATCTTCTCACCCCGCGCGCCATCAACGAGGAGGTGGGTAAACGCCTGCTGGAGGAGATGGCCTGGTACGATAACTATCTCGACATGGGTAAAACCGACCGCAGCGCCAACCCCTCTCCGGGTAACAAGAAAGGTGGCCTGGCTAACGTGGTTGAGAAAGCGCTTGGCTCTATCGCTAAATCCGGTCAGAGCGCCATCGTGGAAGTGCTCTCCCCGGGCCAGCGTCCAACGAAGCGCGGCCTGATCTACGCGGCTACCCCTGCCAGCGACTTTGTCTGCGGCACTCAGCAGGTAGCCTCCGGGATCACTGTTCAGGTGTTCACCACCGGGCGCGGTACGCCGTACGGCCTGGTGGCAGTGCCGGTGATCAAGATGGCGACCCGTACCGAGCTGGCTAACCGCTGGTACGATCTGATGGATATCAACGCTGGGACGATTGCGACCGGCGAAGAGAGCATTGAGGACGTCGGCTGGAAGCTGTTCCGCTTCATCCTTGACGTTGCCAGCGGCCGCAAGAAAACCTTCTCGGATCAGTGGGGACTGCACAACCAGCTGGCGGTGTTTAACCCAGCTCCGGTGACGTGATGTTTTTGCCGGGCGGCGCTGCGCTTGCCCGGCCTACGGTACATCAGCAATTTCTTCCGACATTCTTCCGACATTCTTCCGACACGCTGAATGTCGGTAACCTTATCCCTGCTGCTCCAGGGCGTACTTATAGAGGGCGTTCTTTTTCACGCCGTGGATCTCCGCGGCCAGCGCGGCGGCTTTTTTCAGCGGCAGCTCCGCCTGGAGCAGCGCCAGAGTGCGCAGCGCGTCGGCAGGCAGATCCTCCTCCTGGGCCTTATGCCCCTCGATAATCAGCACCATCTCGCCCTTGCGGCGGTTTTCGTCTTCCTTCACCCACGCCAGCAGCTCACCGATAGGCGCGCCGTGAATTGACTCCCAGGTCTTGGTCAGCTCACGGGCCAGCACCACGTAGCGGGATTCACCCAGCACGGTACAGATGTCCTCCAGGCTATCGAGCAGGCGGTGGGTAGACTCATAGAAGATCAGCGTACGCGGCTCGGCCTCCAGCGCTTTTAGCGTGTCGCGGCGGCCTTTGGATTTGGCAGGCAGGAAACCTTCGTAGCAGAAGCGATCCGACGGCAGTCCGGCGGCGCTGAGGGCGGCGATAGCGGCGCAGGGACCAGGGAGCGGCACCACGCGGATCCCCGCCTCGCGGCAGGTACGCACCAGGTGGTAGCCGGGGTCATTGATCAGCGGCGTCCCGGCGTCGGAAACGAGGGCGATGTTCTGCCCCTCTTTAAGCTTCGCCACCAGCGTATCCGCCTTCTGCTGCTCGTTATGGTCGTGAAGGGCAAACAGGCGGGCGCTGATAGCGAAGTGCTGGAGCAGCAGGCCGGTGTGGCGGGTATCCTCTGCGGCAACTAAATCAACGCTTTGCAACACGGTCAGCGCGCGCTGGGTGATATCAGCCAAATTCCCGATTGGCGTGGGTACAATGTAGAGCTGACCATGAGAATTCTCCGCCGATTCGTGTTGTTTCATTGTTTCATCCGTATTGCCGATTTAATATTGAGCATTGCGAAAAAAATATCACTGGATACAGAATGGTACAGTCAACATTTTTCCGTTTAAAAGCAGCGCGTTGTCTGCCTGTCGTGCTGGCCGCCCTGCTTTTTGCCGGCTGTGGAACACAGGCGCCAGACCAGAGCAGCGCACACATGCAGGGCACGGCGCAGGCTGACTCTGGCTTCTATCTCAGCCAGATGCAGCAAAGCACTGATGATACCAAGACCAACTGGCAATTACTCGCCATTCGTGCCCTGTTGAAGGAGGGCAAAAGCCAGCAGGCGGGCGAGCTGTTTAACCAGCTGCCGCAGGAGCTGACCGATACCCAGCGTAAAGAGCAGTCGCTGCTGGCCGTTGAGCTTAAGCTGGTGCAGAAGGATTTTGCCGGTGCGCAGGCGCTGCTTGATAAGCTGAAGCCCGCCGATTTCGAGGGTAACCAGTTGGCGCGCTACTGGCAGGCACAGATTGACGCCAGCCAGGGCCGCCCGTCGCTGGCGCTGCTGCGGGCCTTAATTGCCCAGGAGCCGCTGCTGGCGGCGAAGGATAAGCAGAAAAATATTGATGCCACCTGGCAGTCGCTCTCCTCTATGACGCCGGAGCAGGCGCAGGCGCTGGTGATCAACGCCGATGAGAACGTGCTGCAGGGCTGGCTCGATCTCCAGCGCGTCTGGTTCGATAACCGTACCGATCCAAACATGCTGAAGGCGGGGATCGGCGACTGGCAGACCCGCTATCCACAAAACCCCGGGGCGAAGATGCTGCCGACCGCGTTAACCAACGTGCAGAATTTTAAACCGGCTTCTACCAACAAAATCGCCCTGCTGCTGCCGCTGAACGGCCAGGCCGCGGTCTATGGCCGTGCTATCCAGCAGGGTTTTGAAGCGGCGAAGAACGGCGCACCTGCCGTGAGCGGCCCGGCAACGCCTGTCCAGGTTGCCCAGGCGGCGACAGCGGGAGACGCTGACGTCGTTAGCCCCTCCCAGGCACCGGTGGATGAGCTGACCCAGACCCAGCCTGCCGCACCGGTAGAGGCCCCGGTTACCGCTCCCGAGGCGACTCAAGCCTCAGAACCCGCTGAAACCGCTGCGCCAGCTAACACAGCTGCGCCTGTGAGCGCCCCTGACCCACAGGCGCAGCCAGCCGCGACGCCAGCGGTAGCCAGCACGCCGGCGAATCCCTCTGCCGAGCTGAAAATTTATGACACCAGCTCGCAGCCGCTCGATCAGATCCTCAACCAGGTTCAGCAGGACGGTGCCAGCATCGTGGTTGGCCCGCTGCTAAAGGGTAACGTTGAAGAGCTAATGCGCAGCAACACCGCCCTTAACGTGCTGGCGCTGAACCAGCCGGAGTCGGTGCAGAGCCGGGCGAACATTTGCTACTTCGCCCTCTCGCCGGAAGACGAGGCCCGCGACGCCGCCCACCACATGTGGGATCAGGGTCGGCGCGCGCCGCTGCTGCTGGTTCCGCGCAGCTCACTGGGGGATCGGGTTACCACCGCCTTTGCCGATGAGTGGCAGAAACTGGGCGGTGGTACCGTGCTGCAGCAGAAGTTTGGCTCCACGGCAGAACTGAAGATGGGCATCAACGGCGGCTCGGGTATCGCCCTGACTGGCACCCCGGTGGCCTCCAGCCTGCCACAACAGCAGGGGGTGACTATCGGCGGCCTGACCATTCCGGCCCCGCCGACCGACGCGCAGATCACCGGCGGCGGCAACGTCGATGCGGCCTATATCCTGGCAACGCCGAACGAGATCGCTCTCATCAAGCCGATGATCGCCATGCGCACCGGCAGCCACAGCAGTGCGGCCCTCTACGCCAGCTCGCGCAGCGCTCAGGGCGGCGCAGGCCCGGACTTCCGCCTCGAGATGGAAGGGTTACAGTTTAGCGAAATCCCGATGCTGGCAGGCAGCAACCCTGCGCTGATGCAGCAGGCGCTGGGCAGCGTCAACAACGACTACTCGCTGGCACGCCTGTATGCCATGGGCGTTGATGCCTGGGCGCTGGCCAACCACTTCGCCCAAATGCGTCAGGTTCCCGGCTTCGAGATCAGCGGTAATACTGGCGATCTCTCGGCTACTCCAGACTGCGTGATTAACAGGAAGTTATCATGGCTCAAATACCAGCAGGGGCAGATCGTCCCGGCCAGTTAAGCCGTAAACAGACCGGCGACGCGTGGGAAGCAACAGCGCGCCGCTGGCTGGAGGGCAAAGGACTGCGCTTTATCGCCGCCAACGTGCGTTCACGCGGCGGCGAGATTGACCTGATTATGCGCCAGGGTCCAACAACCGTCTTCGTTGAGGTTCGCTATCGTAAAACGGCCCGCTACGGTGGTGCAGCGGCCAGCATCACCCGCAGCAAGCAGTTGAAACTTCTGTCGGCGGCGCGTTTTTGGCTCGCCCGCCACAATGGGAGTTTTGACACTGTGGATTGCCGGTTCGATGTGGTAGCCTTCACCGGAAACGACGTGGAGTGGATACAAGACGCTTTTAACGACCGCTCATACTAGCTGACATTATAGGGATCACCGTGCTCGAAAGAATTAAAGTCTGCTTTACGGAAAGTATTCAAACCCAGATTGCGGCGGCGGAAGCCCTGCCGGATGCGATCTCCCGTGCTGCCATGACGCTGGTTCACTCCCTGCTTAACGGTAACAAAATCCTCTGCTGTGGCAACGGCACCTCTGCCGCCAACGCCCAGCATTTTGCTGCCAGCATGATCAATCGCTTCGAAACCGAGCGTCCGAGCCTGCCGGCAATTGCACTAAATACCGATAACGTGGTCTTAACCGCGATCGCCAACGATCGGCTGCATGATGAGATCTATGCCAAACAGGTACGCGCACTCGGCCATGCCGGCGACGTACTGCTGGCAATCTCCGCCCGGGGTAACAGCCGGGATATCGTAAAGGCCGTTGAGGCAGCCGTCACCCGCGATATGACCATCGTTGCCCTCACCGGCTACGACGGCGGCGAGCTGGCGGGTCTTCTTGGGCCACAGGATGTCGAAATTCGTATTCCTTCCCATCGCAGCGCACGCATCCATGAGATGCATATGCTGACGGTGAACTGCCTTTGCGATCTGATTGATAACACGCTTTTTCCTCACCAGGATGATTAAGGAGTAGACATGAAGGCATTTACGCCC
Source organism: Pseudescherichia sp. (assembly GCF_031987975.1). Lineage (GTDB taxonomy): Bacteria > Pseudomonadota > Gammaproteobacteria > Enterobacterales > Enterobacteriaceae > Pseudescherichia. The sequence continues at coordinate 241,665 of NZ_DALZYX010000006.1, forward strand.
CTTGCGGTAATACTCTCCGCGCTGCTGCTTCAGGGATGTGTTGCAGCGGCCGTGGTCGGCAGCGCTGCCGTAGGCACCAAAGCAGCGACCGATCCGCGTACCGTGGGCACGCAGGTTGATGACGGAACGCTGGAGCTACGCGTTAACAGCGCGCTGGCTAAAGATGAGCAAATTAAGAAGAGCGCACGCATTAACGTGACCGCTTACCAGGGGAAAGTCCTGCTGGTCGGCCAGGCGCCGAATACCGAACTGGCCTCGCGTGCGAAGCAGATTGCGATGGGCGTCGAGGGGGCAACGGAGGTCTATAACGAGATCCGCCAGGGCCAGCCGATTAGCCTGGGCACCGCCTCGTCAGATACCTGGATCACCACCAAGGTCCGTTCCCAGCTGCTGGGTAGCGATCAGGTGAAATCGTCGAACGTGAAGGTGACCACCGAAAACGGCGAGGTGTTCCTGCTGGGGCTGGTAACAGAGCGTGAAGGCCGCGCCGCTGCCGATACTGCCAGCCGCGTGTCGGGCGTCAAGCACGTCACCACGGCGTTTACGTTTATCAAATAATGTTGATAAGCCGGATGGTATAGTGCCATCCGGCGATTTATCACAGCAAAGCAATCCCGCCCACAATCATCCCCCCTACTATCACCAGCCCACCGGTTAGCCACAGCGCCTTCGCCGGGAAGGATTTGCGCAGCATAATCAGCGACGGCAGGCTTACCGCCGGCAGCGTGATGAGCAGCGCCAGAGCCGGAGCCATGCCCATCCCCGCCATCATCATGGTCTGTACAATAGGAATTTCCGCTGCCGTTGGGATCACAAACAGGCAGCCCACGATAGCCATTGCCACGACCCACATCAGTGAGTTGTCGATAGCGCCGTCGGCGTGAGGGAAAAGCCACACCCGCGCCGCACCCAGTAGCAGCACCGCCAAAATATAGACAGGAATTGTGCTCCAGAATAGCGTCCACAGCGCCCGGCCCCAGCGCGCCATAAATCCGCCCTGCGGCTCGGCGGCGGTGACCGCTTCAGGCAGCGGCGACGGTCGGTCGCTCTCTTTCACCCAGCGCTGCACCAGCAGAGCAACCCCCGGCACAATTGCCAGACCGGCTACGAGGCGGATCAGGGCGAAGTGCCAGCCCAGCACAAAGCCCATAAACACTAACGTAGCCGGGTTAAGCAGCGGATTACCCATCCAGAACGCCAGCGCGCCACCCATTGACACCTGCTGACGGCGCAGCCCGGCGGTAACCGGCGCGGCGCAGCAGGAGCACATCATCCCTGGCAGGGAGAAGAGCGTGCCAAACAGCGTGCCGCCGACGCGCTTCTGGCCCAGGGTACGCAGCAGCCAGTCGCGGGGAATAAGCACCTGCACCAGCGAGCCGAGCAGCACGCCCAGTACGGCTGCTTTCCAGACCGCGAGGAAGTAGATCATGGCGTAGTCGAGCGCGGCTCGCAGCGGATTGGCTTCGGCGTTGGCAAGAATGGATTTGCCGATGCTGTGTGTCTCAGCGGCGGTAAAAGCTTTACCGTAGTAGGGCTGCCACTTTACGTACCAAAGCCCAACGATAAGAACGAAAAAAAAGAGCGCGGGCTTCCACCATTGGACAGGTGCTGCCGCCTGAGATGAAGACTGACCAGTCATTGCATTCCCCGGAAAGATGTATGGATTATTATTGGCCGGAAGATACTACGCCTGACTGGACACTTTTGGAAACAGTTAATTCTCCTCACCGATGGCAATCGCATGCAGCTGTTCAGAGGTCAAAAAAGTGACCCTCTCACGACAGGGGGAGAACGCCGTCAGCAGCATCGCCCGCGCCACGTCTCGGGCCTCAATGGATTTCCACTTGCCGGGCAGCAGGTGCAGCATTGGTCCCAGCAGGGACTCACCAAACCGCTGTTTTGCCCGGCGGCCCAGCAGCATCGCCGGACGAGCAACGGTCAGGCGCGGCCAATCCTGGGCGATTAGCGCCTCCTCCATCTTCCCCTTCACCCGGTTATAGAAAAAGGGCGAGCCGGCATTCGCACCCATCGCGCTAACCACTAGCATATGCTTGGCGCCAAGCCGCAATCCGGCCAGCGCGGTATCCACCACCAGGGTGTAGTCGGCATGGATAAACGCCTCTTTGCTGCCCGCTTCCCGGCGGGTCGTGCCGAGGCAGCAGAAAACGATGTCAATCGGCTCGGTAACCTGGGCCAGCGCATCGGTGAGCTGACGATCGCAGGGGTTAAAGACCCCCGGCATGCCCAACAGCGGCCGCCGCGTCGGGGCGGCAATATAGTTGACCCGCGGCTCCTGAATGAGCATACGCAACAGGTGGGAGCCAACCAGCCCGGTCGCTCCAGTAATCAGTACCTGACTCATCTCGCCTCCTTTTGCAGATTAGTCCGCCTTGCAATGTGAGGTCGCTGAACCACACTTATTCATACGTCATTATTAACGATAGATGGCGAAATAACCCATCCAGAGCTAAAACAATGGAGGAAACATGGGCAAGAAAATCGCAGTCTTGATCACTGACGACTTTGAAGATTCAGAATTTACTTCCCCGGCCGAGGCGTACCGTAAAGCGGGCCACGAAGTTATCACCATTGAGAAGGAAGCCGGGAAAACCGTGAAGGGGAAACAGGGCGAAGCCAGCATCACCATCGATAAGTCGATTGATGAGGTAACTCCAGCGGAGTTTGACGCCCTGCTGCTGCCAGGCGGCCACTCTCCGGACTCCCTGCGCGGCGACGAGCGCTTTGTGACCTTTACCCGCGACTTCGTGAACTCCGGTAAGCCGGTATTTGCCATCTGCCACGGTCCGCAGCTACTGATCAGTGCCGAAGTGGTACGCGGGCGCAAGCTGACGGCGGTTAAGCCGATCGTTATCGATCTGAAAAACGCCGGCGTGGAGTTCTACGATCAGGAAGTGGTCAATGATAACGACCAGCTGATCACCAGCCGTACGCCTGACGATCTGCCCGCGTTTAACCGGGAAACTCTGCGTCTACTGGGGAACTGATCCCCGTAGCCAGTGAAGCTTTTTGCCAAAGCCCAGGGTGTTGTCGGTAAACTTTATTTCGTCCAGTAAGATCTCCCATACCGGGGCCGACATCGCTCTGGCAACCGGAAAGCGACGGTTATAGTGCTCACGCGCGGCCTCGCTTTCCGCTCCCTCCAGACGCCGGATCACACCTTTAAACTGCACGCCGCGAATGAGGGCGACCGTCTTCGGCTGGCCGTTAACCGTACCCGCAACCGGCGCGCGACTACCGCTCATTTGCGCATGACGGGTGCGATCCTCACTCATCACATAGAAGGCGACCCGCTGCGGATCGTAGTGATAGAAGGCGTTAGCGCACCACAGATCGCCTTCGCTGGCAACGCACCAGGTCACCACGTGCTGCTTTGCCAACCAGCGATGAATGGCGGCGAGAGTTTCCATTTTTTATCTACCTCATGCTAAGGTGCGTTCACCTAATCCGGTTGAATCACGCTATGACGCCCTGGTTTTTATATCTTATCCGTACCGCCGATGATGCCCTCTATACGGGCATTACCACTGATGTTGCCCGTCGCTTCACCCAGCATCAGACAGGGAAAGGCGCCAAGGCACTGCGCGGCAAGGGGGAACTGCGGTTGGCCTTCTCGGCACAAGTAGGTGAGCGCTCACTAGCGTTAAAGATCGAGTACCGAATAAAACAGCTAACGAAGCGCCAGAAAGAGCGCCTCGTTGCCGGAGATGAATCGTTTGAGACGCTACTGGCGGCATTGCAGCCCCAGCCGCTTAAAAACGATTAAAGTGTTCGTGGTACTCCACCAGGCCATGCACGCCGTTTAAAGCATCATCCGCCAGGCGATGCACCTGGAAGGCGCTCTCCGTGCCCGGCCAGCGGCAGTGGAGATCGTAGTGTGCCGCCCGCTCAAAGCCGAGACGCTGATAGAAGTCAGCATTACCCAGCGCAACCACGGCGGCATAGCCGAACTCGTTGAGTGAGTCCAGCCCCTCATAGACCAGCTGGCGAGCAAGCCCCTGGCCACGATAGTGCTCGTCTACTGCCAGCGGCGCAAGGCCGACCCACTGCAGATCTTCGCCCTCTACGTCCACCGGGCTAAAGGCGACGTAGCCAACAACCTGACCTTCATCGTCAGTGGCGACAAGCCCCAGGGTAATCAAGCCGTCTTCCCGCAGGGAGTGGACCAGGTTAGCTTCGCTATCCCCGTCGAACGCGCGGCGGAGAAGTGCATCAATGCCTGGCGCATCGATAGGTATTTCGACTCGAATTAGCATGGCTCACCTACAGAATTTGGTTTAGTCGCAGGCGGCGCTTGCAGGCCAGCCTCGACGAACTCCGCCAGTTGCAGCAGCATGATGCGCAGCGGTTTAGGCATCTGCTCCAGCTCAATAGCGTCCATCAGGTTCTTAACGTATAACCCCAGTTCGGTATCGCCCTCAATCACCAGTCGGCGCTGGAAGAATAGCGTGTCCGGATCCTGCTTACGTGCGGCAATCATCAGCAGATCGCTGGCGTCAGCGCTAAAGCTGGCGTCGGCAGCAGCGGACTCACGCACAATTAACTGCTCATTCTCAACGGAAGTAAACCACCTGAGGCCAATATCGCGCACTTCAATACTTAACCAGCGGCCCTCAAGGAAAGCCAGCTCACCGTCCGCCAGCGCCTGCTGGAACTGCCAGCGCAGAAGTTGCTCCAACGCCTGGCGTTTAAGCGCAAAAGGCGCAAGCTTCATCGGCACGCGCAGCAGAGACGGTGCGGCATGAACGAGACGTGAGCGCAGTATATCCAACACAAGCTTTACTCCCTGATATGAAAAGTCTGGCTATTCTGCCATAACCCCGAACTCACATAGCGGCATAAATCAACAATTGCGCAGATGAAACTACCCCCTATTACCCCCATCAATACGCGATTAGCTGCCTTAAATCAAAAATTGTCGCCGAAGGGTTAACTAAAATCCCAGTTCGTTAACAATTTTGCACCTTAGCGGTGCGCGTGGGCCACCCGGCCCCTGACCTGGGATACACTATGGAGTTGCTCTGCCCGGCCGGAAATCTACCGGCGTTAAAGGCGGCTATCGAAAACGGTGCCGACGCTGTTTATATAGGCCTGAAGGATGATACCAACGCCCGCCATTTTGCGGGTCTCAACTTCACCGAGAAGAAGCTGCAGGAAGCAGTCAATTTTGTCCACCAGCGGCGTAAAAAGCTGCATATTGCGATCAATACTTTTGCCCACCCCGACGGCTACGCTCGCTGGCAGCGAGCGGTGGATATGGCCGCCCAGCTGGGGGCTGACGCGCTGATCCTCGCCGATCTGGCGATGCTGGAGTACGCCGCCGAGCGCTATCCGCATATTGAACGCCACGTTTCGGTTCAGGCCTCCGCCACTAACGACGAGGCGATCCGCTTCTACCACCGCCACTTTGACGTTGCCCGCGTGGTACTGCCGCGTGTGCTGTCGATTCATCAAGTAAAACAGCTAGCCCGTACCTCGCCGGTGCCGCTGGAGGTGTTTGCCTTCGGTAGCCTGTGCATTATGGCCGAGGGACGCTGCTACCTCTCCTCCTGGTTAACCGGTGAATCGCCTAATACCGTAGGGGCCTGCTCCCCTGCCCGCTTTGTACGCTGGCAGCAGACGCCGCAGGGGCTGGAGTCGCGCCTTAATGAGGTGCTAATTGACCGCTATCAGGATGGCGAGAACGCAGGCTATCCGACGCTGTGCAAAGGCCGCTACCACGTTGACGGCGAGCGCTATCATGCTCTGGAGGAGCCAACCAGCCTGAATACGCTGGAGCTGCTGCCCGAGCTGTTGAAGGCAAATATCGCCTCGGTGAAGATTGAGGGACGCCAGCGCAGCCCGGCCTACGTCAGCCAGGTAGCAAAGGTGTGGCGTCAGGCCATCGACCGCTGCATGGCCTCACCGGAAAGCTATGCCCCACAGCTGGCATGGATGGAGACCCTCGGCGCGATGTCTGAAGGCACGCAGACAACCCTTGGCGCGTATCACCGTAAATGGCAGTGAGAGATAAAATGAAATATTCATTAGGACCGGTCCTCTATTACTGGTCAAAAGAGACGCTGGAGGATTTCTACCGGCAGGCGGCCAGCAGCAGCGCCGATACCATCTATCTGGGCGAAGCGGTATGCAGCAAGCGGCGGGCTACAAAAGTAGGCGACTGGCTGGCGATGGCTAAATCCCTCGCCGGGAGCGGTAAACAGGTCGTGCTCTCTACCCTGGCGCTGGTGCAGGCCGCCTCGGAGCTGGGCGAGCTTAAGCGCTACGTGGAGAATGGCGACTTTCTGCTGGAGGCAAGCGATCTGGGCGTGGTGAACATGTGCGCCGAACGTAAGCTGCCCTTCGTCGCCGGGCACGCCCTGAACTGCTATAACGCGGTCACCCTGCGCCTGCTGCTGAAGCAGGGCATGGTGCGCTGGTGTATGCCGGTGGAGCTGTCCCGCGACTGGCTGGCGAACCTGCTTGATCAGTGCGACGCGCTTGGCATCCGCGAGCAGTTTGAGGTAGAGGTATTGAGCTACGGCCATCTGCCGCTGGCCTACTCCGCCCGCTGCTTTACCGCCCGCTCCGAGGATCGCCCCAAGGACGAGTGCGAAACCTGCTGCATTAAGTATCCCACCGGGCGCAACGTGCTCACCCAGGAAAACCAGCAGGTGTTTGTCCTGAACGGCATCCAGACCATGAGCGGCTATATCTACAACCTCGGCAATGAGCTGATCTCCATGCAGGGGCTGGTGGATATGGTGCGCCTCTCACCGCTGGGGACGGAGACCTTTGCCATGCTTGACGCCTTCCGCGCCAATGAAAACGGTGCTGCGCCGCTGCCGCTGACGGCAAACAGCGACTGCAACGGCTACTGGAAGCGCCTCGCTGGCCTCGAGCTGGTATGAAAAAAGCTCACTTTGTTAACTACGGTAATCAATTTTTAATGCAGTATTAAAAGATTGCCGTCAACAAAGTGAGCATACGATGACTGACAAAACCGTTTCCTTCTCGGTGCTGGATTTAGCCCCGATCCCGCAGGGCGCTACGGCGCGTGATGCGTTCCACCGCTCCCTGGATTTAGCCCAGTTGGCAGAGAAGCGCGGCTATCGCCGCTTCTGGCTGGCCGAGCACCACAATATGACCGGCATCGCCAGCGCGGCGACGTCGGTGCTGATTGGCTACCTGGCCGCCAATACCCAGACGCTGCACCTTGGCTCCGGCGGCGTGATGCTGCCTAACCACGCCCCGCTGGTGATCGCCGAGCAGTTTGGCACGTTGAATACGCTCTATCCGGGACGTATCGATCTGGGCCTGGGCCGTGCGCCGGGCAGCGACCAGCGGACCATGATGGCCCTGCGCCGTCACATGAGTGGCGATATCGATAACTTCCCGCGCGACGTGGCGGAGCTGGTGGACTGGTTTGACGCCCGCGATCCGAATCCGCACGTCCGTCCGGTCCCGGGCTACGGGGAGAAGATCCCGGTGTGGCTGCTAGGCTCCAGCCTCTATAGCGCCCAGCTTGCTGCCCAGCTGGGGCTACCGTTTGCCTTTGCCTCGCACTTTGCCCCGGATATGCTCTTCCAGGCTCTGCACCTCTACCGCACCAACTTCAAGCCCTCGGCGCGGCTGGAGAAACCCTATGCGATGGTGTGCATTAACATTGTTGCCGCAGACAGCAACCGCGACGCGGAGTTTCTGTTTACCTCAATGCAGCAGGCGTTTGTGAAGCTGCGCCGGGGCGAAACCGGCCAGCTGCCAGCGCCGATTGCCGATATGGGATCCTTCTGGTCGCCGTCCGAGCAGTATGGCGTCCAGCAGGCGCTGAGCATGTCGCTGGTAGGAGATAAAACTAAAGTGCGTCACGGGCTGGAGTCGATTCTTCGTGAAACTCAGGCCGATGAGATCATGGTCAACGGCCAGATTTTCGATCATCAGGCGCGGCTGCATTCGTTCGAGCTGGCGATGCAGGTGAAAGAGGAATTATTGGGGTAGCTTTTTAATTGCCCGGTGGCGCTACGCTTACCGGGCCTACGGGTGTTATTGGTACACGGGTAACAGGTTAAAGCTGGAGAGCAGGTGTACCACAGCGTTAGCTACCCCGAACAGCAGGATCAGCGCAATCATCGGCTTGCCGCCCCAGACGCGGAACTTAGGGCTACCGAAGCGCTTACGTGATGCACGCGCCAGCAGCGCCGGAACGATGGCTGCCCAGATGGTGGCCGCCAGCCCGGCATAGCCAATGGCGTAGAGGAAGCCGTTCGGCCACAGCAGCCCACCGATAATCGGCGGCAGGAAAGTCAGCAGCGCGGTTTTAAAGCGGCCGCTGGCGGAGTCGTCAAAGCCAAAAAGATCGGCCAGGTAATCAAACAGCCCCAGCGTCACCCCCAGAAACGAACTGGCCACCGCAAAGTTAGAGAAGACGACCAGAAGCAGATCCAGACTGCGGCTGTTCAGCACGCCGCTCAGAGCCTGCACCAGCACGTCTATATTCCCTCCCTGCTGGGCAATGCCGATAAACGCCGGACGGGTGATATTTCCCATCGTCACCAGTAACCAGATGGTATACAGCCCCAGCGCCAGCAGCGAGCCATAGGCAATGCAGCGCGTAATCGTGCGCGGATCCTTGCCGTAGTACTTCATCAGGCTCGGCACGTTGCCGTGATAGCCAAACGAGGCGAGGCAGAACGGCAGAGTCATCAGCAGGTACGGCGTGTAGGAGGCGTTGCTTTCGGCCACGTTAAACAGCGTGGCAGGCTCGACGTGCCCCAGCAGGCTGCCAAAGGTGAGGAAGAAGGTGATGACCTTAGCGCCCAGCACGATGGCCGTCATGCGGCTAACCGCGCGGGTTGAGAGCCAGACAATAAACGCGACGATCAGCGCAAACCCCAGCCCCGCCAGGCGCGGCGAGACGTTGAGCGACATCTCTGAGAAGGTGTGATGCAGAATTGAGCCACTCGCCGAGATATAGGCGTAGGTCAGGATGTAGAGCACAAAGGCGATAGAGACGCCGTTGACCAGGTTCCAGCCCCTGCCCAGCAGGTCGCGGGTGATGGTGTCAAAGCTGGAGCCGATGCGGTAGTTGAGGTTGGCCTCAAGGATCATCAGCCCGGAGTGCAGCATACAGAACCAGGTAAAGACCAGCGCCGCAAGCGACCAGAAGAACCATGCGCCCGACATCACCACCGGCAGCGAAAACATCCCTGCGCCAATAATGGTTCCTGCGATGATCACCACGCCGCCAAGCAGCGATGGGGTCGTATGGGTGGTGGAAAGCGTAGCCATTCTTCTCTCTTCTCTCTAAAATGCGGTTCGCTGCGCATTGTACCAGTACATGAGTACATTACCGATAAAAAAAGCCCCGATTGTTGAGATCGGGGCTGTAACGCTTACTTTACAGTAACGTTGCTGTGCTTACACGCTTACGCGTCGTTGTTGAAACGACGGCGCGGTGTAGAAGCGTCATCACGGCGCGGACCGCGGCTTTCACGACGCTCACCGCTGAAGCGACCTGCACCGGCTGGTGCAGAACCTTCGCGACGCGGGCCACGACCGCCTTCACGACGCTCGCCGCCGCCGAAGCTACGACGTTCGCCAGCCGGACGGTCACCGCCACGGCGCTCACCACGTTCGTGCGGCTGTGCATCGCCCAGCAGCTGCATATTCATCGGCTTGTTAAGAATACGCGTGCGGGTGAAGTGCTGCAGAACTTCGCCCGGCATGCCTTTCGGCAGCTCGATGGTGGAGTGGGAAGCGAACAGCTTGATGTTACCAATGTAACGGCTGCTGATGTCGCCTTCGTTAGCAATAGCACCAACGATGTGACGAACTTCCACGCCGTCATCACGGCCCACTTCAATGCGATACAGCTGCATATCGCCAGCATCACGACGCTCGCGACGCGGACGGTCTTCACCACCACGCTCCGGACGGTCGCCACGCGGGCCACGATCGTTACGGTCGCCACGGCGCTCGAAACGGTCATCACGGTCGCGGAACTCACGCTTCGGACGCATCGGTGCGTCTGGCGGTACGATCAGCGAACGTTCGCCCTGAGCCATTTTCAGCAGCGCTGCAGCCAGGGTTTCGAGATCCAGCTCTTCACCTTCTGCGGTTGGCTTGATCTGCGCCAGCAGGCCACGGTACTGATCCAGATCGCTGCTCTCCAGCTGCTGCTGAACTTTAGCGGCGAATTTTTCCAGACGGCGTTTGCCCAGCAGCTCTGCGTTTGGCAGATCGGCTTCCGGAATGGTCAGCTTCATGGTGCGTTCGATGTTACGCAGCAGACGACGCTCGCGGTTCTCAACGAACAGCAGCGCACGGCCTGCACGGCCCGCACGACCGGTACGGCCGATACGGTGAACGTAAGACTCAGAGTCCATCGGGATGTCGTAGTTAACAACCAGGCTGATACGTTCCACGTCGAGGCCACGGGCCGCAACGTCGGTGGCGATCAGGATATCCAGACGACCATCTTTCAGACGCTCCAGGGTCTGCTCACGCAGCGCCTGGTTCATGTCACCGTTCAGCGCGGCGCTGTTATAGCCGCTACGCTCCAGCGCTTCAGCCACTTCCAGGGTCGCGTTTTTGGTACGGACGAAGATAATCGCCGCATCAAAATCTTCCGCTTCCAGGAAACGCACCAGCGCTTCGTTTTTACGCATGCCGTAAACAGACCAGTAGCTCTGGCTGATGTCCGGGCGAGTAGTTACGCTGGACTGAATGCGCACTTCCTGCGGCTCGTTCATAAAGCGGCGGGTGATGCGGCGGATCGCTTCCGGCATGGTGGCGGAGAAGAGCGCGGTCTGATGTTCAGCCGGGATCTGCGCCATGATGGTTTCAACGTCTTCGATGAAGCCCATACGCAGCATTTCGTCCGCTTCGTCCAGCACCAGGCCTTTCAGGCCGGAGAGGTTCAGCGTGCCACGTTTTAAGTGATCGAGCAGACGGCCCGGCGTACCCACAACAATCTGTGGGCCCTGGCGCAGGGCGCGCAGCTGCACGTCATAGCGCTGGCCGCCGTAAAGGGCAACCACGTTTACGCCGTGCATATGTTTAGAGAAGTCAGTCATCGCTTCAGCAACCTGAACGGCCAGTTCACGGGTTGGAGCGAGCACGAGGATCTGCGGCGCGCGCAGTTCCGGATCGATGTTGTTCAGCAGCGGCAGCGAGAACGCTGCGGTTTTACCGCTGCCGGTCTGGGCCATACCCAGCACGTCACGACCAGAGAGCAGGTGCGGGATGCACTCAGCCTGGATCGGAGAAGGTTTTTCGTAACCGAGATCGTTAAGCGCCTCAATAATAGAAGGTTTCAGCCCAAGATCGGAAAAAGTGGTTTCGAATTCAGCCATGTAGTACGAGTGCCTCAATGTCATTGGCGGCCAGTCTACATAACTCATCATGAAATTGATCTGCAATTTTCATTGAAAAGTGTGAACCGGCTCAAAGTAGGTGTATTGACGAACAACAACGCCCTCACCCGTGAAGATGATGGCAATCAAAAAGATTGTGGGCTGATGTTTATGTCGTCAGCTATTGCTGGTCCGATTCTGCCAGGTCGTCTTGCTCCTGGCCCAAGAGCGATAATTCCAACAATGCATAACGGTGCTCAACATAGTTGTGTACGTTGTTAGCAACCGCTAATTTGAACAGTGCCGTAGCGCTGTCCTTTTCCCCCAGACTTAGGTAGTACTTACCTAAATAGAAGTTGGTTTCACTGAGATGCTCAGCGAGCGAGGTGTTATCCGTTGCGTCCGCCTTCAGGCGTTCCATTAACGTTTTCTCGTCAATGTTGCCCAGGTAGAACTCGACAATGTTCCATCCCCATTGCTCCTTGTCCGATTTCTCGAAGCGCTGTTCCAGTGCTTCTTTCGCCTGCTTCTCATCGAGCTTCTGCTCGGCGAGATAAAGCCACAGGCTGCGGAAAGGATCGTTGGGATCGTCTTGATAAAACGCCAGCAGATCATCTTGCGCTAACTTGTCACGACCGCCGTAGTAGAGAGCGATACCGCGATTCAAGTGCGCGTAGTTGTAAGTTGGATCAAGCTCAAGTACAGAATCAAACGCTTCATAGGCAGCATCAAAATTGCCTGCCTGCGTTAAGTAAATGCCAAGGTAGTTAAACACCTCAGGCATATCGGGTCGGATTGCCAGCGCTTGTGAAAAATCATTTCGCGCTAGTGCCCTCAGACCGAGACTATCATACAACACTCCGCGCTCATATAAAAGCTGTGCGCGTTCATCATCGGTTAAAGCCCGACTGGCAAGAATTTGTTCCATACGTGCCAGAATCACTTCCTGCTGCAAAGTCGGTTGCAATGGCACTGCGAGGACTTCGTTCTTACGCCAGGCAGAGTTGCTGCATCCTGCCAGCGTTAGAGCTGTCGCAACGAAACACCAGCGCAAAAAAGGCTTCATTTCCTACTCCCGAAGACAACAAAAGGTTGAACGTCCTGTCCCCCGGCTGCAATGCTGGCATCCTGCCCGGTTGTAAAAGCTCCCCGCCAGCGGCGAGGAGCTAATGGCAACGTTACTCGCCCTGGTCTGCTGCCGGCGCCTGCGGCGCATCAGCGGACGGAGACTGCTCGGTTGCTTCTTTGATGCTCAGACGGACACGGCCCTGGCGATCAACTTCCAGAACTTTCACCGGTACTTCCTGACCCATCTGCAGGTAGTCGGTCACTTTCTCAACGCGCTTGTCAGCGATCTGAGAGATGTGTACCAGACCCTCTTTACCGCCGCCGATGGCAACGAACGCGCCAAAGTCAACGATACGGGTCACTTTACCATTGTAGATACGGCCAACTTCGATCTCGGCAGTGATCTCTTCGATACGGCGGATAGCGTATTTCGCTTTCTCGCCGTCGGTCGCTGCGATCTTCACGGTACCGTCATCTTCGATTTCGATGGTGGTGCCGGTCTCTTCGGTCAGCGCACGGATCACAGAGCCGCCTTTACCGATCACGTCTTTGATCTTGTCCGGGCTGATCTTAATGGTGTGGATACGCGGTGCGAACTGAGAGATGTCGCCACGCGGTGCGTTGATCGCCTGCTCCATCACGCCCAGGATATGCAGACGTGCACCTTTCGCCTGGTTCAGCGCAGCGTGCATGATCTCTTTGGTGATACCTTCAATTTTGATATCCATCTGCAGAGCAGAGATACCTTCACGGGAACCCGCTACTTTGAAGTCCATATCGCCGAGGTGATCTTCATCGCCCAGAATGTCAGACAGCACGACAAAGTTGTCGCCCTCTTTCACCAGACCCATCGCGATACCCGCAACGGCGGCTTTGATCGGCACACCGGCGTCCATCAGTGCCAGCGACGCGCCGCACACGGAAGCCATGGAGGAGGAGCCGTTGGATTCGGTGATCTCAGACACCACACGCACGGTGTACGGGAACTTCTCGATGTCCGGCATAACAGCCAGTACGCCGCGCTTCGCCAGACGACCGTGACCAATCTCACGACGCTTCGGCGAGCCAACCATACCGGTTTCACCTACGGAGTACGGAGGGAAGTTATAGTGGAACAGGAAGCTGTCGGTGCGATCGCCCATCAGCTCGTCGATGTTCTGCGCGTCACGTGCGGTACCCAGGGTCGCGGTAACCAGCGCCTGCGTTTCGCCACGGGTGAACAGCGCGGAGCCGTGAGTACGCGGCAGCACGCCAGTACGCACGTCCAGACCACGGATCATATCTTTTTCACGGCCGTCGATACGCGGCTCGCCAGCCAGTACGCGGCTACGCACCACGTTTTTCTCGATGGCGTGCAGGATGTCGCCCAGCTCGTTAGCGTCCAGAGATTCGTCTTCGGCAACCAGGGTAGCGATAGTTTCAGATTTGATCGCGTCAACCTGAGTGTAACGTTCCTGCTTGTCGGTGATGCGGTAAGCATCGCTCAGACGGGATTCTGCCAGGGCAGCAACGCGTGCGTTCAGCGCGTCGTTTGCCGCTTCCGGCTGCCAGTCCCAACGCGGTTTACCGGCTTCTTTCACCAGGTCGTTGATGTTCTGGATAACGATCTGCTGCTGCTCGTGGCCAAACACCACCGCGCCCAGCATCTGGTCTTCGCTCAGCAGTTCTGCTTCGGATTCAACCATCAGCACAGCTGCTTCGGTACCGGCAACTACCAGGTCCAGCTTGCTCTCTTTCAGCTCGTCCTGAGTCGGGTTCAGAACGTACTGGTCGTTGATGTAACCAACACGCGCAGAGCCGATCGGGCCGTTGAACGGAATACCGGACAGAGACAGGGCTGCGGAAGCACCAATCATGGCCACGATGTCCGGGTTAACCTGCGGGTTAACGGAGACAACGGTAGCGATAACCTGAACTTCGTTTACGAAGCCTTCCGGGAACAGCGGACGAACCGGGCGGTCAATCAGACGCGCGATCAGGGTTTCGCCTTCGCTTGGACGGCCTTCACGACGGAAGAAGCCACCTGGGATTTTACCGGCAGCGTAGGTACGCTCCTGGTAGTTAACGGTCAGCGGGAAGAAGTCCTGGCCCGGCTTCGCTTTTTTCTGGCCTACTACGGTTACGAATACCGCGGTGTCGTCCATGCTTACCATAACGGCTGCTGTCGCCTGACGCGCCATCATGCCGGTTTCCAGGGTTACGGTATGCTGACCGTACTGGAACTTACGAATGATCGGATTAAGCAAAATTTTACCCTTTCTTAAATGTTTGACAGCACACCTTGCGGCGTGCTGACGTTAAACCCGATCCTCAGTGCATCCTCGCGACTAATGACAACCGACACCCCCATGGGTGAAGCCTCTCATTAGCCGCGCGAACCTCTGCAACGAAGATCATTCAAAGCAACAATACAATAGTTTAGAGTGAATTGCTGCCGTCTGGTTGAAAAAAGGGGCCATAAGGCCCCTTTCTCTGAAACTCGCCAGACTTAGCGACGCAGACCCAGACGCTCGATCAGCGCAGTGTAGCGTGCAACATCTTTACGTTTCAGGTAGTCGAGCAGTTTACGACGCTGAGAAACCATACGCAGCAGACCACGACGGCTGTGGTGATCTTTTTTGTGCTCTGCAAAGTGACCCTGCAGGTGGTTGATCTGAGCAGTCAGCAGGGCAACCTGTACTTCGGTAGAACCGCTGTCATTTTCGCCACGACCGAACTCGGAAACGATTTTTGCTTTAGCTTCAACGCTTAGAGACATTTTGAACTCCAGAATTAAAAGAATGAAAGGATGCCGATCTCTAATTCAGCGATCCCAGATATAACGCCCGTTCACTGTTACCCAGCCAACGCGACGTTAAGCGGCAATATTCTACTCGCAGTACCCTGTTATCGCAAGGTAGCTGCATAAGCTTATGCCGCCGGATACTCTACGACAAGTCGACGCGGGGCGACGCGGCCCTCATCGTCCATCTCGCCCATGCCGATAAACTTGCCTTCGTCACCTTCCGTCACGCGCACCAGCCCGTCGAGCGGCGCGCCCGTGGTTCGTACCGGGTTACCGTTCTTGAAGTAGACCGACGACGTCAGCGGCAGGTTAACTACCGGGAAATCCGCAGCCGGACTGTCCATCGGCATCAGCAGCGGATCCAGCAGCTGCGCGGCTGGCCTCTCCTGCTGCTCCGCCTGGGCGACCAGTTCGTGCAGCTGCTCCAGGGTCACCATGCGATCGACCGGATAGGTGCTGACGGCCAGACGACGCAGGAAGGTCACGTGCGCCCCGCAGCCCAGCTTCTCACCGAGATCGTCAATGATAGTCCGGATATAGGTGCCTTTCGAGCAGTGTACTTCCAGCTCCAGCTCATTGCCTTCGTGGCGAATAAACAGCAGCTCATAGACGGTAATCGGCCGTGCTTCACGCGGCACCTCAATGCCCTGGCGCGCGTACTCATAGAGCTTTTTGCCCTGATACTTGAGCGCCGAGTACATCGACGGAACCTGCATCGTGTCGCCACGAAAACTTTCCAGCGCGTCAGCAAGCTGTTCCGCACTGAAGGTCACCGGACGCTCCTCCACGATCTCACCATCCGCATCGGAGGTGTCGGTGCGCTGGCCGAGGCGAGCAACGACCCGGTAGCGCTTATCTGAGTCCAGCAGGTACTGGGAAAACTTTGTCGCCTCGCCCAGGCAGATCGGCAGCATGCCGGTCGCCAGCGGATCCAGCGCGCCGGTGTGCCCGGCACGGTTGGCGTTATAGAGGCGCTTTACTTTTTGCAGCACGTCGTTGCTGGACATCCCCTGAGGCTTATCCAGCAGCAGCACGCCGTGCACGTCGCGACCGCGACGACGAGGACGACTCATTAGTCCTCCTTGCTGTCGTCCGGGTTGACGCGACGCTCATCGTCCTGTCGCACCACGTTGGTCACCAGGTTAGACATGCGCATCCCCTCGACCAGCGAGTTGTCGTAGAAGAAGGTCAGCTCCGGCACGATACGCAGGCGCATGGCTTTGCCCAGCAGCGTACGGATAAAGCCAGACGCTTCCTGCAACGCTTTGAGGCCCGCTTTTACCGCGTCCTCATCTTTGTCGTTCAGGAAGGTGACAAACACTTTGGCATAGGCCAGATCGCGGGACATTTCGACACCGGAAACGGTGGTCATCATGCCCAGACGCGGATCTTTGATTTCGCGCTGCAGGATCATCGCAATCTCTTTCTGCATCTCCTGGGCCACGCGCTGCGGGCGACCAAATTCTTTCGCCATAATAAATTCTCCAGACAAAAAAGGGGCTATTAGCCCCTTTTAATATGATTGCCGGGTGACGCGAGGCGATCCCGGCCTACACTTAGTCGATACTGCGTTTGATCTCGATGATCTCGAACACTTCGATCATATCGCCAACGCGAACGTCGTTGTAGTTCTTCACGCCGATACCACACTCCATGCCGTTACGGACTTCGTTAACGTCATCTTTGAAGCGGCGCAGGGACTCCAGCTCGCCTTCGTAGATAACCACGTTGTCGCGCAGAACGCGGATTGGGTTGTGGCGCTTGATGGTACCTTCGGTAACCATACAGCCCGCGATCGCACCGAATTTCGGTGATTTGAACACGTCACGCACTTCAGCCAGACCGATAATCTGCTGTTTCAGCTCAGGCGACAGCATACCGCTCATCGCTGCTTTCACTTCGTCGATCAGATGGTAGATGACGGAGTAGTAGCGCAGATCCAGGCTCTCAGCATCGATAACTTTACGCGCAGAGGCGTCAGCACGCACGTTGAAGCCAACCAGGATGGCGTTGGACGCCGCAGCCAGGGTTGCGTCGGTTTCGGTGATACCACCTACGCCGGAACCGATGATCTTCACTTTAACTTCGTCAGTAGAGAGTTTCAGCAAGGAGTCGGAGATCGCTTCCACAGAGCCTTGTACGTCAGCTTTCAGTACGACGTTCACTTCGTGAACTTCGCCCTCGGTCATGTTGGCAAACATGTTCTCGAGTTTAGATTTCTGCTGGCGCGCCAGTTTAACTTCACGGAATTTGCCCTGACGGTACAGCGCAACTTCACGCGCTTTCTTCTCGTCACGAACAACGGTGACTTCATCACCGGCAGCCGGAACACCGGACAGACCCAGGATTTCCACCGGAATGGACGGACCCGCTTCCAGCACTTCCTGACCCAGTTCGTTACGCATCGCACGCACGCGGCCATATTCGAAGCCACACAGAACGATATCGCCTTTGTTCAGCGTACCTTCACGCACCAGCACGGTAGCAACCGGACCACGACCTTTATCAAGGAAGGATTCGATGACCGCACCGCTCGCCATGCCTTTACGTACCGCTTTCAGCTCAAGAACTTCAGCCTGCAGCAGGATAGCGTTCAGCAGGTCGTCGATACCGGTACCCGCTTTCGCAGACACAGGGATGAACTGAGATTCACCGCCCCACTCTTCCGGCATAACGCCGTACTGGGAGAGTTCGTTCTTCACGCGGTCCATGTCAGCTTCTGGCTTATCGATTTTGTTCACCGCAACTACCAGCGGTACCTGCGCCGCTTTCGCGTGCTGGATCGCTTCGATGGTCTGCGGCATCACGCCGTCGTCAGCCGCTACCACCAGTACAACGATATCCGTTGCCTGCGCACCACGAGCACGCATGGAGGTAAACGCGGCGTGGCCCGGGGTATCCAGGAAGGTGATCATGCCGTTTTCGGTTTCTACGTGGTAAGCACCGATGTGCTGGGTAATACCACCCGCTTCGCCGGACGCCACTTTAGTAGAACGAATATAGTCAAGCAGCGAGGTTTTACCGTGGTCAACGTGACCCATGATGGTCACAACCGGTGCACGCGGCTCGGCCGCTGCGCCCGTATCACGGTCGCTCATTACTGCTTCTTCCAGCTCGTTTTCACGACGCAGGATAACCTTGTGGCCCATCTCTTCGGCAACCAGCTGTGCGGTTTCCTGATCGATGACCTGGTTGATGGTCGCCATTGCGCCCAGTTTCATCATCGCTTTGATGACCTGAGAGCCTTTAACGGCCATCTTGTTCGCCAGATCGCCAACGGTGATGGTTTCGCCGATCACAACGTCACGGTTAACAGCCTGAGCCGGCTTCTGGAAGCCCTGCTGCAGGGAAGAACCTTTACGTTGCTTACCGCCTTTACCGCCACGGCCCGCTGCACGCGCTTCTTCACGGTCAGCTTTGGATTCAGCGTGTTTATTGCCCTTCTTCTGAGGACGGGCAGCTTTCGCAGCGGTACGGGTACGGCCACGGCCGCCTTCTACTTCACGATCGTTTTCATCTTCAGCCTGGCGAGCATGCTGAGAGGTTGTCACGTGATAATCGCTGGTGTCTTCGGTTTCTGCAGGTTCGATAACCCCGTTCCTCTCATTTTCTTCCGCCATACGGCGTGCTTCTTCTGCTACGCGACGTGCTTCTTCTTCAAGCTTACGACGCGCCTCTTCTTCAGCTTTACGCTTCAGCTCTTGCGCTTCGGCTTCACGACGCGCTTTTTCAGCCTGGGCAGCTTTGGTCATTTCGTCAGATGGTTGATTGCTCACTTTGCTCGTTTCCGCAGCGTCGCGCTTCGCCGTATCAGCGGTGTCGCGTTTCGCTTTTTCTTCGGCTTCGCGCTTCGCTTTCTCTTGTGCGTCACGCTTGGCTTTGTCCTCAGCTTCACGCTTCGCAGCTTCCTCTGCTTCACGCGTTGCCTTCTCTTCCGCTTCGCGCTTCGCCTCTTCTTCCGCGGCGAGACGTTCAGCCTCTTGCGGATCGCGTTTCACAAAGGTGCGCTTTTTACGGACTTCGATCTGCACCGATTTACTCTTCCCGCCGGTGCCTGGGATATTCAGCGTGCTGCGCGTTTTGCGCTGCAGCGTCAGCTTGTCCGGCGCGGAACCGTGTTCACGGTTCAGGTGCGCCAGCAGCGTCTGTTTCTCTTGTGCTGTTACTGAGTCTTCAGCAGCCTTCGGGATCCCTGCATCAGCAAATTGCTGTACCAGGCGGTCCACGGAGGTCTGAATCTCAGCGGCCAGCGCTTTTACGGTTACATCTGTCATGCTGTTCCTTCCTGCTACAGTTTATTACGCTTCGTCGCCGAACCAGCAAATATTACGTGCGGCCATGATGAGCTCACCCGCTTTCTCGTCGGTTAATCCTTCGATATCGCTTAGGTCATCAACGCCCTGGTCAGCGAGGTCTTCCAGCGTACAAACACCACGAGCAGCCAGTTTAAACGCCAGCTCGCGATCGAGGCCTTCAAGGTTAAGCAGGTCGTCAGCCGGTTTGTTATTACCAAGGCTCTCTTCCTGCGCCAGGGCCAGGGTCGTCAGGGCATTTTTCGCGCGTTCGCGCAGGGCCTCAACGGTCTCTTCGTCCAGACCCTCAATTTCCAGCAGCTCTTTCATTGGCACATAGGCCAGCTCTTCCAGGGTTGAGAAACCCTCTTCAACCAGCACGGTGGCGAACTCTTCGTCAATGTCCAGGTGCTTAGTGAAGGTATCAATCGCCGCATGGGCTTCCGCCTGATGCTTAGACTGCAGGTCGTCAACGGTCATGACGTTGAGTTCCCAGCCGCTCAGCTGCGATGCCAGACGGACGTTCTGGCCGTTACGGCCAATCGCCTGCGCCAGGTTACCGGCTTCAACGGCGATATCCATGGTGTGCTTGTCTTCATCCACCACGATAGAAGCAACGTCTGCCGGTGCCATCGCGTTGATCACGAACTGCGCCGGGTTGTCGTCCCACAGAACGATATCGATACGCTCGCCGCCCAGCTCGGTAGAGACCGCCTGAACACGGGCGCCGCGCATACCAACACAGGCGCCGACCGGATCGATACGCTTATCGTTGGTCTTCACCGCGATTTTCGCACGGGAACCCGGATCGCGGGCCGCCGCTTTGATCTCGATAACTTCTTCACCGATCTCTGGCACTTCGATGCGGAACAGTTCCACCAGCATTTCCGGTTTGGAACGGGTCACGAACAGCTGCGCACCGCGCGCTTCAGGACGCACCGCGTAGAGCACACCGCGAATACGGTCGCCTGGACGGAAGTTTTCACGCGGCAGCATATCTTCACGCAGGATCACGGCTTCAGCGTTGCTGCCCAGATCCAGCGTGATGTTGTCGCGGTTCACTTTCTTCACCACGCCGGTGATGATCTCACCTTCGTGCTCGCGGAACTGATCGACAACCAGCGCGCGCTCGGCTTCACGTACCTTCTGCACGATAACCTGCTTCGCCGTTTGGGTAGTGATACGGTCAAAGGTGACAGACTCAATCTGATCTTCAACGTAGTCACCCGGGTTCAGGCTCTCATCTTCGTAGCGTGCGGCTTCCAGCGTGATTTCACGCGTCGGCATGGTGACTTCTTCTACCACTACCCAACGGCGGAAGGTATCAAAGTCACCGCTCTTACGATCGATCTCAACGCGGACATCGATCTCTTGCTCATATTTTTTCTTTGTTGCTGTAGCCAGCGCACTTTCCAGCGCTTCAAAAATTTTCTCGCGCGGCAGCGCTTTCTCATTGGAAACAGCTTCAACAACAGCCAAAATTTCTTTATTCATTGGGGGCCTTTCACCTCAATCCAGACTGTTAAAAGTGGGGGACCAGGTTCGCTTTCTGAACGTTGCTCAGGGCGAACACTTCATCTTTACCTTCGACCGTAACGGTGATCATCTCGCCATCGACACCTTTGATAATGCCCTGCCATTTGCGACGATTCTGAACCGCCATACGCAGCACCAGCGTGACCTCTTCGCCTAAATAGCGCGTGTAGTGTTCGGCGGTGAACAACGGACGATCAAGACCAGGTGAGGAGACTTCCAGGTTGTAAGCGACGGTAATGGGATCTTCGACGTCCATCACGGCGCTAACCTGATGGCTGACATCAGCACAATCATCAACATTGATGCCATCTTCACTATCAATATAGATGCGCAGCGTAGATGTGCGACCACGGATAAATTCAATACCAACCAGTTCGTAGCCCAGCGCTTCGACCGGTGCGGTAATCATCTCTGTTAATTTTTGCTCTAATGTGGACAAACCCACCCCCAAGACATAAAAAAAGGGCGTAAGCCCAGTTATTCTGTAGTCAGATAACAAAAAACCCCGATAAATCGAGGCTTTAGATAACTGAACCCTATAGCCGTAACAACGGCCTGGAGAACCTTTCGCTACTGTTTTTTTCAAATGCGACGCCGAAGGCACAAGGTCTTCATAGTATATTTGAAAAAGAACACTAAGGGAAAGTGGTTGCGGGGGCCGGATTTGAACCGACGACCTTCGGGTTATGAGCCCGACGAGCTACCAGGCTGCTCCACCCCGCGCCTGAATCGTGGCAAATACTACGCCGATATTGCACTAAATGCAAGTTAAGACAGGTGTAAACACCGGGAACGACTGATTAGACAGACATTATAATCAATTGATTTTATTCATTGCAACAAAAAAACGCGCTCTTCTCATCTGCTTCACTATTATCCATTCATTTTTTTTAATGATTTTGCCACGCAACGCTTCCGGTCTCCACGAAAAGATGATTAAATGAAAACTCACTTATTTTGCATAATCATGCATTACTGAGGGTGCGCAGGCGCTCTCTGCGGTAATGTTTAGCCTATCATCATGGCGTGGCTGTTAAGTCTCTCACCATAGGTATAGTTAGCAGGGATTTATTTTATGACGACGATTCTCAAGCATCTTCCGGTTGGACAACGTATTGGCATCGCTTTCTCCGGCGGCCTCGACACCAGCGCAGCCCTGCTGTGGATGCGCCAAAAGGGCGCTGTTCCTTATGCCTACACGGCTAATCTGGGTCAGCCAGATGAGGATGACTATGAGGCTATCCCACGCCGTGCAAAAGAGTATGGAGCAGAAAACGCACGTCTGATCGACTGCCGTAAGCAGCTGGTTGCCGAAGGCATCGCCGCTATTCAGTGCGGTGCGTTTCATAATACCACCGGCGGGCTGACCTACTTCAATACTACGCCGCTGGGCCGTGCCGTAACCGGTACCATGCTGGTTGCCGCCATGAAAGAGGATGGCGTAAACATCTGGGGCGACGGCAGCACCTATAAGGGCAACGATATTGAACGCTTCTACCGCTACGGCCTGCTGACCAATGCCGAGCTGAAGATCTATAAGCCGTGGCTCGATACCGACTTTATCGACGAGCTGGGCGGCCGCCAGGAGATGTCCGAATTTATGATCGCCTGCGGCTTTGACTACAAAATGTCGGTAGAGAAAGCCTACTCCACCGACTCCAACATGCTGGGCGCGACCCATGAAGCGAAGGACCTGGAGTTCCTCAACTCCAGCGTCAAGATCGTTAACCCGATCATGGGCGTCAAGTTCTGGGACGAGAGCGTGAAGATCCCGGCGGAAGAGGTGACCATCCGCTTTGAGCGTGGCTACCCGGTAGCGCTGAACGGCAAAACCTTCTCTGACGACGTTGAGCTGATGCTGGAAGCTAACCGCATCGGTGGCCGTCACGGCCTGGGCATGAGCGATCAAATTGAGAACCGTATTATCGAAGCGAAGAGCCGTGGCATCTACGAAGCTCCGGGGATGGCGCTGCTGCACATCGCCTACGAGCGTCTGCTGACCGGTATTCACAACGAAGATACCATTGAGCAGTATCACTCTCACGGTCGCCAGCTCGGCAAACTGCTCTATCAGGGCCGCTGGTTCGATCCGCAGGCGCTGATGCTGCGTGATGCCCTGCAGCGCTGGGTGGCGAGCGCCATCACCGGTGAGGTGACGCTGGAGCTGCGTCGCGGTAACGACTACTCCATCCTGAATACGGTCTCTGACAATCTGACCTACAAGGCAGAGCGTCTGACCATGGAGAAAGGCGACTCTGTCTTCTCTCCGGACGATCGTATCGGTCAGCTGACCATGCGTAACCTGGACATCACTGACACCCGCGAGAAGCTATTCAACTACGTTGAGACGGGCCTGCTCTCCTCCTCTGCCAGCACCGGCCTGCCGCAGATGGACAGCCTTGAGCACACCGACAAGCAGTAATATCGGATTGAAGTATCAAGGGCGCGCAAGCGCCCTTTTTTATGCCTGAGAGTTCACACCCTACTTCGCCGCGTCGTTCAGAACCGCATTGAATTTATCCAGCGGACAGAAACCGTCGGCATCTACCGGACAGCCCTTCAGCTCCAGCGTTACGCGCTGCGCCGGTGCCTGCAGGGTCAGCACATCCGCATTGCGCAGCTGTTCCGCACTTTGATACACATACTCAATCTTCATCAGATCGCGGTTAGCGCTCTGGTCATGCCAGCGCTGGAAGACGATTTTGCCGCCGATTGGCGTACGCTCGTACTGATCGTGCAGCTGGTAGGGTTTGAAATCCAGTGCCGTCAGCAGCGAGGCGATATTGGAGTCATGACCCACCAGCAGCGTGATTTTCGGCGCGCTGGCCTGGTCCGTCACCAGCGCCTTATCGATGTACTTCACCAGCGGCTTCGCCACGTTCTGCGCCACTGCCGTGGAGGTGAAGAGCGAATCCTGATAGCCGTTTTTCAGCTTCGACAGCACACGCCACTGCTGGTCAGTTTTGATCTCTCCCCAGGCGACCTGATCCATCGGGAAGCCTTCGTAATACTGTAAGGTGAAGGCATCCACCAGCGAGTTGCCTACCTTCAGCGGCCCGGAGACGCCTGGCTCTTTTTCGTACCCGGCACTGAAGGTATCTTTCGGATCGGTCAGGGAGCAGACCTGCTTCTCTTTACAGGAGGGGGAGTTGTCATAGTTTGTTATCTGCGCCAGCAGCTTATAGCTTTTATCCAGCTGCATCGCCTGACGTTCGGTCTGCATGGCCTGCACCGCCCTGTCGCGGAACGCCGTATCCTTATCGGTGATAACGGGGTTGAAGGTGGGATCCATTGTGCCCATCGCGTCCTGATGGTGAACCGGCACATCGCAGCCGGGGAACGCGCCGGTGATAAAGAACTGTGCGGTGGCTACGGTGCGTTGCAGGCTGTTGGCGTAGGCATAGACGGCGTCAGAGGTGGGACACTCTCCCGCCTTCACCAGCCCCTGCTCCGCCAGCCATTCACGCATATAGTGCCCCATATAGACTTCGAGCACGCCGCCTTTGGTGGTGAGCTGTCCGCCCGGCACATCCCATTCGGGCCATTTGTTCGGCGTTGACTGCTGCAGCACGCTACCGTTATCTGCCAGCGGCGCGCGCAGATTATGGCGGCTCATGATCAACACCTGCTGTAGCTGATAGCCCTCCGGGGTCGTTTGCGCCTGCGCCCCTGCGGTCAGCGTTAATGCTCCGGCCAGCGCAGCTGCGAGTAGTGCTCTTTTCATCCCTAACTCCTCACCTTTGTCATTGTCGCGCTAAGTGTGACAGATTGATGACAAATTTCCCGGAGCCGTTTCGCAAAGTGGGCAAGCCGCTAATGCTTAAGTTGTTGACCGTATTCACGCATCCAGTCGGCTAGCGGCGCGAGGGCATTTTGCAGAGTGAGGCCAAGGGCGGTGATTTGATACTCCACGCGGGGCGGGATTTCAGGATAGACGGTACGTGTGACCAACCCGCGCTGTTCAAACAGCCGCAGCTGTTTAGTCAGCTCTTTTTGCGTAATGGGCGCGGCGGCCCGCAGCAAATCGCCAAACCGCACCGGCTCATTGATGACGATCAGACGATAGATAATCGGGATGGCCCACTTCCCGGAGATCAACCCGATAAAGCTGGTCATCGGGCAGGGCTCGTGCTGACAATTTTTTTCTTCTGCGCAGTCGAGTAATACCGCCATTGCACACCTCTCGCCTCTTTAGTATCCAATTGGTACCTGGTTTCTTTTAGATACTAACGTTTCTATAGTGCTTTCTCCACTCTTCAATCAGGAGAAGCAAATGGGTCGTTTAGCAGATAAATATACACTGATTACCGGCGGTACAACGGGCATTGGCCTGGCGACGGCGCAGGAATTTATCGCCGAAGGGGCGCACGTAGCGGTGACGGGCCGTAACCCTGAGACGCTCGCCGACGCGAAGCGCATTCTGGGAGATAACGCCTGGGTGATCCCCGCCGACGCGGGCGATATCGCCGCGCAAAAGCAGCTTGCAGAGACGATTGCTGCCCGCTGGCCGCGTCTGGATGCGGTCTTCATCAACGCAGGGGACGTGACCCACGGTGAGATTGAGGTATGGGACGAGGCCAAGTGGGATCGCCTGATGGGGATTAACCTTAAAGGCCCCTTCTTTCTCATTCAGGCCCTGCTGCCGCTGTTGAATAATCCCTCTTCGGTGATCCTCTGCGGCTCGGTCAGCGCGCGCATTGGTCTGCCCACCAGCAGCGTCTACGCCGCCAGCAAGGCCGGTCTGCTGTCGCTTGCACGCACGCTGTCGGCCGAGCTATTGCCGCGTGGTATTCGCGTGAACGGCCTCAGCCCCGGCCCGGTAGAAACCCCCGCGCTGAACAAGCTTGGTCTTGACGAAGAGGCGCTGCGGGTCATGCAGGAGGAGATTATCAAGCTGGTACCGCTCGGAAGGATGGGTACCGTGCGGGAGCTGGCGAAGGCCGCGCTCTATCTCGCGTCGGATGACTCAAGCTATACGGTGGGCACCGATCTGCTGGTCGATGGCGGGGTGGGCAGCCTGTAACGGCCTGACAACCCTGTTCAAGGTTTTACTCAGCCTGGATTTGCATCAGAGTCAAATTGCCGCTCATTACCGCGCCGGTATCAATGTAGTACTGATTGGCAAAGCGTTGCGCCTTACGCAGCGGCGTATGACCAAAGATAAAGAGATCCGCGCCGTGGATCTCTTTCACCCTGCCCGCCAGAGAGGCCGCAAGCCGATCCCGATTCCAGAGAAGCTGATCCTCCTCTACCGGCTTACCGTACACGTAGTTATCGTCAGGGTAGTCGGCATGACAAACGATCACTTTTTTACCCTGCGTGTTAACTTCAATGACCAGCGGCAGCGCAGCGATATGCGGCAGCAGCGCTCTGGCCTGCTGCTCCTGCTCATCATCCAGATTGAAAAACCAGCTGCCACCATTCATCAACCAGTGGCTGGCGCTACCGTTGTAGAGCAAACAGTTCAGCATCATCTGCTCGTGGTTACCACGCACCGCCCGGCACCAGGGACAGGTGACCAGGGTCATGCACTCCACATTCTCGACGCCACGATCGGTGAGATCGCCCACGGAAATTAGCAGATCCTGCGAGGTATCAAACCCAACGAAGCTAAGTTTATTTAACAGCAGGCTGTAGCAGCCGTGAAGGTCGCCAGTAACCCAGATATTGCGCCATGCCGCGCCGTTGAGCCGCTGCCAGGTCATGATACTGTACCGTACAGGAGAGGTTGCTGTTTTTAAGCAGTATAGCCGGGAGAGGATAAGAGAAAGAGAGCGCCGCCATATTCATGACGTACAGACGAAAAAAAAGAGATCTTGCGATCTCTTTTCTCTGGAATATTGGTACCGAGGATGGGACTCGAACCCACAAGCCCGTTAGGGCACTACCACCTCAAGGTAGCGTGTCTACCAATTCCACCACCTCGGTACGGAATACTTACTGTGGGATATCGCTTGTCGGCTTGTTAGCCGGCGCTGCGGGTTGAGTCTGCTCAGACGTCGCTGGCGCGCTCAGATTTTCCCACTCGCTCCCTTTGTTGGTTTTGTTGCTGTTAATGTTACCCAGCACCAGGCTGATAATGAAGAACAGGGTTGCCAATACAGCCGTCATACGGGTCATGAAGTTACCAGAACCACTTGAACCGAACAGCGTACCGGAAGCGCCTGCACCAAAGGAGGCTCCCATATCAGCGCCTTTACCTTGCTGCAGCATGATCAGACCCACAAGGCCAATCGCCACAATAAGGAAAACTACTAAAAGAGCTTCGTACATAATCAACCTGTTCCTTGCGGAGTTGCCGCATAACATAAGCTTCAAACCCTGAATGGGTTTCAAACCAAAAGCGGGAGTTAATGTTATTTCCCACTTGAGCGGGTGTGAATACTAACCAAAGCGGATGCCCTGCGCAAGGGCAATTTCGCTGCATTGTATCAACTGCGGAAAAAAAGAGCAAAAGCCGCATTCAAAGGCTATCCGATGCACTAAATGGGCAAAAAACAGACGCTTATTGGTATTAGCGGAGGACCTTAATGTGCAGGATGAGAAGAGCGGTAGCTGCAATGGCAGGTCCAAACGGCATGTAGGGATCGACCGTAGTCAGTCGACGAAAACGCAGCAGGCCCCGGAGAGTAAAAGCAAGTATGCCCAGCGCCGCCGACCCCAGCATTAGCTCCGCAACATAGTCGATACCAAGCCAGGTCGTACAGGCCGCGTAAAGCTTAACATCACCGTTGCCCAGCCCTTCCCGCTTGCAAATCCAGACGTGCCCCTGCGCTATCAGCCAGGTACCACTCCAGATCAGGATTGCTCCCGTTACGCTATCCCGCGGCGACACCGGAATGATATTCAGCACCGAGGCTGCCAGCCCAAGCCATAGCAGCAGGTACACCAGACGATCCGGCAGCAGAAAGAGAGTGATATCAATAACGGCCAGCACATAAAGCAGGCAGAAAAAGCTGGCCAGAAAAAAGAGCTGTAGCCCGGTGAAGTATGGAGCGTATCGGTAGACCAGCACGAGGAAAGCCGCGCCCGTTAATAATTCACTCAGCGGATAGCGAACGGCAAAAGCACATTGACAGTAGCGATGGATAATAACGTTAAGAAAATGGCCCGTTAATAGCCCCAGACCCAGCGCCATACTCGGATACCACGCCACCCTTTCCATAACCTCTCCTTAGCTAAACACATTAAATAGATGAATTTAATGCAGTTTCAAGGAGTTAAAAAGGGCATTATTACCTTTCCGCCACTCCATTTCTGGAGTGGCGTGATAACACGATCAGGCCTGTTTGACCGCATCGGCAATGCGGTGAGCGAACTCGGTAACCTGCGCTTCGTTCTCACCCTCTACCATTACGCGGATCAGCGGCTCGGTACCGGATTTACGCAGCAGGACGCGCCCGCGGCTGCCCAGCGCCGCTTCAACCTCTGCTGTTATCGATTTAACGGTTTCGTGTTCCAGCGGATCGCCTTTCCCGGCAGTAAAGCGCACGTTAACCAGGATCTGCGGGAAGAGCTTCATGCCGCTGCAGAGATCGTGCAGGGTCATATTGTTACGAACCATGGCCGCAACGACCTGCAGCCCGGCAACAATGCCGTCACCGGTGGTGGTTTTGTCCAGCAGGATGATATGCCCGGAGTTCTCAGCGCCAATCCGCCAGCCCTTCTCCTGCAGCTTCTCCAGCACGTAGCGGTCGCCGACCTTAGCGCGGGCAAAGGGAATACCCAGCTGCTTCAGCGCCAGCTCCAGACCCATGTTGCTCATCAGCGTGCCGACCGCACCGCCGCGCAGCTGACCCTGACGCAGGCCTTCGCGAGCGATAATGTAGAGGATCTGATCCCCATCAACCTTGTTACCGTCGTGGTCAACCATGATGACGCGGTCGCCGTCGCCGTCAAAGGCGATACCGAGATCGGCCTTGTCGGCAAGCACGCGAGCCTGCAGCGCACGCACGTCAGTGGCACCCAACTCTTCGTTGATGTTAACGCCGTTCGGCTCGCAGCCGAGGGTGATAACATCCGCACCCAACTCGCGGAAGACGCTAGGCGCGATGTGATAGGTTGCGCCATGGGCGCAATCGACGACAATTTTCAGCCCCTTCAAGCTTAGTTCGTTCGGGAAGGTTCCCTTACAAAATTCGATGTAGCGCCCGGCGGCGTCTACGATACGGCTGGCTTTACCGAGCAGCGCAGAGTCAACGCAGCTGATCTCTTTTTCCAGCTCGGCTTCAATGGCCTCTTCTACCTCGTCCGGCAGCTTGGTGCCGTCGGTTGAGAAAAATTTAATCCCGTTGTCGTAAAAGGGGTTATGGGAGGCGGAGATAACAATCCCCGCTTCGGCGCGGAATGCGCGGGTCAGATAAGCCACCGCCGGCGTCGGCATCGGCCCGGTGAAGGAGGCAGAGATACCGGCAGCGGCCAGGCCTGCTTCCAGCGCCGATTCCAGCATGTAGCCAGAGATACGCGTGTCTTTGCCGATAATGATTTTGCGCGAGCCATGACGCGCCAGTACCTTACCTGCTGCCCAGCCCAGCTTAAGAACGAAATCAGGCGTAATAGGCGCATCGCCGACGCGCCCACGAATACCGTCTGTACCAAAATATTTGCGACTACTCATAGCGTTTGTTTTCCTTCGCTGATAGCGTGGCCTCGACCACCCGCATGGCTTCTGTTGTCTCTTTCACGTCATGTACGCGAATTATGTGTGCTCCTTGCATGGCCGCTATCGTTGCGCACGCCAGGCTGCCGCTCAGGCGCTCTGATGGACCAACGTTAAGCAGCTGGCCAATCATCGATTTACGGGACATTCCCACCAGCAGCGGTAGACCAAAATGGTGAAACTCTGCCAGGCGTGCAAGAAGCGCGTAGTTATGGGAGAGATTCTTACCGAAACCGAAGCCGGGGTCGAGTACCAATTTATCCTTTGTAATGCCTGCTTTCTCACACCTTTCAATCTGTTCGTGAAAATAACGGTTAACGTCAGCAAAGACATCGGCATATTTTGGCGCGTCTTGCATGGTCTTTGGATCGCCCTGCATATGCATCAGGCAGACCGGCAGGCCGGTTTCCGCCGCCGCTTCCAGCGCGCCCGGCTCGCTCAGAGAGCGGATATCGTTAATCAGATGCGCACCCACGCGGGCAATCTCCCGGATGACCTGCGGCTTAGAGGTATCCACTGAGATCCAGACCTCAAAACGCTGCGCCAGCGCTTCTACGACCGGCACCACGCGGGACAGCTCTTCATCAACGCTCACCTCAACCGCGCCTGGCCGGGTTGACTCGCCGCCGACGTCAATGATGGTGGCCCCGGCGTTGATCATCAGGTTGGCATGTTTAACCGCGTCGATCAGCGTGTTGTGTGCGCCGCCGTCAGAGAAAGAGTCCGGGGTGACGTTGAGTATACCCATTACGTGCGGATGAGAGAGATCGAGCGTGGTTCCCTGAGCGAAGAGTTTCATAGAGCATCCCTTGTACTGTGTGGGTGGTAGATAAGAAAAAACCCCGGAGCACGCCCCGGGGTTTTAAATAATGCTAATGCATATGCCGCAAGGGCTTATTTGTCGCCAAACCGCTATTACATGGTGTTGCCGGGGTTTGGCGTACGCGGTTCATCAACCGGACGCGGCGCACGCGGCGTACCATTGCTGTCAGAGCTGTTCGAGCCAGGATCTTCCCAGCCCGCTGGCGGACGCACATCACGACGGGCCATCAGGTCATCAATCTGCGGTGCATCGATGGTCTCATACTTCATGAGCGCATCTTTCATTGAATGCAGGATGTCCATATTATCGTTCAGGATCTGACGAGCGCGGTTGTAGTTACGCTCAATCAGCGATTTCACTTCCTGGTCGATAATACGCGCCGTTTCATCGGACATGTGTTTCGCTTTCGCCACGCTGCGGCCCAGGAACACCTCGCCCTCTTCCTCTGCATAGAGCAGCGGACCGAGTTTGTCGGAGAAGCCCCACTGGGTCACCATGTTACGTGCCAGGTTGGTCGCGACCTTAATGTCGTTCGATGCCCCGGTAGAAACATGCTCAACGCCGTAGATGATCTCTTCTGCCAGACGACCGCCGTACAGCGTGGAGATTTGGCTTTCCAGCTTCTGACGGCTGGCGCTAATCGCATCGCCTTCCGGCAGGAAGAAGGTCACACCCAGCGCACGACCGCGCGGAATAATCGTCACTTTATGGACCGGATCGTGTTCCGGCACCAGGCGACCGATAATCGCATGGCCCGCTTCGTGATACGCGGTAGACTCTTTTTGTGCTTCGGTCATCACCATGGAGCGACGTTCCGCACCCATCATGATCTTGTCTTTCGCTTTCTCAAACTCAACCATCGAGACAACGCGCTTGTTGCCGCGGGCAGCAAACAGCGCCGCTTCGTTGACCAGGTTAGCGAGATCCGCACCGGAGAAGCCTGGGGTACCACGGGCAATGATGGCCGCGTCGATATCTGGCGCCAGCGGTACGCGACGCATATGCACCTTCAGGATCTGCTCACGGCCACGCACGTCCGGCAAGCCAACCACAACCTGACGGTCAAAACGGCCTGGACGCAGCAGCGCCGGGTCAAGCACGTCCGGACGGTTAGTCGCAGCGATAACGATGATCCCTTCGTTGCCTTCAAAGCCGTCCATCTCAACCAGCATCTGGTTCAGGGTCTGCTCACGCTCATCGTGACCGCCGCCGAGGCCTGCGCCACGCTGGCGGCCCACGGCGTCGATCTCATCGATAAAGATGATGCACGGCGCAGCTTTCTTAGCCTGTTCGAACATGTCACGCACACGGGATGCGCCGACACCAACGAACATTTCTACGAAGTCAGAACCGGAAATGGTAAAGAATGGCACTTTGGCTTCACCAGCAATGGCTTTTGCCAGCAGCGTTTTACCGGTACCCGGAGGACCGACCATCAAGACGCCTTTCGGGATCTTACCGCCCAGCTTCTGGAAGCGGCTCGGCTCACGCAGGTACTCAACCAGTTCACCCACCTCTTCTTTTGCTTCGTCGCAGCCTGCAACGTCGGCAAAGGTGGTTTTGATCTGATCTTCGGTCAGCATACGCGCCTTGCTCTTACCGAACGACATGGCACCTTTGCCACCGCCGCCCTGCATCTGGCGCATAAAGAATATCCAGACGCCGATTAACAGCAGCATCGGGAACCACGAAATGAAGATAGAAGCCAGCAGGCTTGGCTCTTCCGGCGGCTCGCCAACCACTTTGACGTTTTTCGTCAGCAGGTTATCAAGCAGTTTCGGGTCGTTGACCGGGATGTAAGTCGTGTAACGGTTACTATCTTTCTTGGTAACGTTGATCTCACGTCCGTTGATACGCGCTTCGCGAACCTGGTCCTGATTGACCTCTTGCAGGAAGGTAGAGTAGTCCACCTTACGGCCACTCGACTCGCTGGGCCCAAAGCTCTGGAATACTGACATCAGCACAACGGCAATGACCAGCCAGAGTATTAGGTTTTTCGCCATGTCACTCAAGGGATTAACCTCATATTACAACTGTGTTAAAAACAGCGTCAGGATACTCTGTATCCCGTCTCATTCAAACCTGAGTCTGATATCAACGGTTTATCATTTTCGCCCGGTCGCTACAATGTACACTTCACGTGAACGTGCACGCGAAGAGTCAGGTTTACGCACTTTTACCTTCGTAAACAGAGAGCGAATTTCTCTTAGGTACTCATCGAAACCTTCGCCCTGAAACACCTTCACTACAAAATTTCCGCCCGGTGCAAGAACGTCGCGGCACATCTGCAGCGCCAGCTCCACCAGATACATGGCGCGGGGAATGTCCACCGCCGGTGTTCCGCTCATGTTGGGGGCCATATCGGACATGACCACCTGAACTTTTTCATCGCCGACGCGTTCCAGCAGCGCCTTTACGACTAATTCATCACGAAAATCGCCCTGAAGGAAGTCGACGCCAACGATGGGATCCATAGGGAGAAGATCGCATGCGATGATCCGCCCCTTGCCGCCAATCTGGGTGACCACATACTGCGACCAGCCGCCCGGCGCTGCCCCCAGGTCGACAACCGTCATGCCTGGCTTAAAAAGTTTGTCACTTTGCTGTATTTCATCAAGTTTAAACCAGGCGCGGGAACGTAACCCTTTTTTCTGCGCCTGCTGCACATATTTATCGCTAAAGTGTTCCTGAAGCCAGCGGCTTGAGCTGGCAGAACGCTTTTTACCTGTCATCTCTATATCCAAGTTGTTCATCGTGAGTAGCAGGCTATCAACTATTAGCACAGCCGATTTGGCGATACACTGGAGATGGCGGTAGAATGAACCGTTTTCAATCCCAACGTAAGCAAAAATATACGATGAATCTGAGTACTAAACAAAAACAGCACCTTAAAGGTCTGGCACATCCGCTCAAGCCGGTAGTTATGCTTGGCAACAATGGTTTGACCGAAGGGGTACTGGCCGAGATTGAACAAGCGCTAGAGCACCATGAGCTAATCAAGGTCAAAATCGCTACCGAAGACCGCGAAACTAAGACGCTGATCGTGGAAGCGATTGTTCGTGAAACCGGCGCCTCTAACGTACAGGTCATCGGTAAAACGCTGGTGCTGTACCGCCCATTGAAGGAGCGTAAAATTTCGCTGCCACGCTAAGAATATCCTGGATAGAACACAAAATCTGTGTAAAACGAGGGGTTTTCCGCAAGCTGACAAGCAAAATGCCACGCTCTTGACGTTGATAAAAGGCCGCTATGCGGCCTTTTTCTTATCTTTACATTACGTCAACATATTACAGGTTGGCACGTAATTAAAGATATTCTACCTTGAGGATCTCGTACTCCACTTCGCCACCCGGCGTACGGATGACAACCACGTCATCCTGCTCTTTGCCGACCAGGCCACGGGCAATAGGCGAGTTTACCGAGATCAGATTCTGCTTAAAATCCGCCTCGTCATCACCCACGATACGGTAGGTCTGCTCTTCGTCGTTATCAAGATTCAGCACGGTAACGGTCGAGCCAAAAATCACGCGGCCATTATTAGGCATTTTTGTGATGTCGATCACCTGCGCATTAGAGAGCTTGGCTTCAATGTCTTTGATCCGCCCCTCGCAGAACCCCTGCTGCTCGCGGGCAGCATGGTACTCGGCATTCTCTTTCAGGTCGCCGTGCTCACGGGCATCGGCGATCGCGGCGATGATTTCAGGACGACGCACGGACTTCAGAAAATCCAGCTCTTCGCGTAATTTTTCGGCACCACGTAAGGTCATCGGAATAGCTTGCATTGTTATACCTCTTAAACATTCCTGTAGGGAGCGGTGGCCCCGCCCCGGTCGCTTTACCCCCCCGCATACCGCGCAAAGGAGGGGGGACAAAAGCAAAAGAAAACCGACCCGGAGACAAGGCTCCAGGTCAGCAGCAATTTTTCAATTTGATACGCATTTTACCCGGAAGTTCCTTATGGGTCATCGTTTACTTTCCGGTGCGATGCACCGTAGTATGACGGCCTGTTTCCAGGTTTCTAGCGCGAGATTATGCGATTTTCCAGATATGTCATCGGATTGACCACCAGTATAGCGTTGAATGTGCAGGCTGCGAACGTTGATGAGTACATTAACCAGCTTCCTGCTGGCGCAAACCTCGCCCTGATGGTGCAGAAGGTTGGTGCCCAGACTCCCGATATTGATTACCACAGCCAGCAGATGGCCCTGCCCGCCAGCACCCAGAAGGTGATCACCGGGCTGGCCGCCCTGCTGCAGCTTGGACCAGATTTCCGTTTTACCACCACGCTTGAGAGTAAAGGTAACGTTGCGAACGGGGTGTTAAAAGGGGATCTGGTGGCGCGATTTGGCGGCGATCCGACGCTAAAACGCCAGGATATCCGCAATATGGTCGCGGTACTCAAAAAGTCCGGCGTACAGCAGATCGACGGCAATGTGCTGATCGACACCTCGGTTTTTGCCAGCCACGATAAAGCTCCCGGCTGGCCGTGGAACGACATGACCCAGTGCTTCAGCGCCCCCCCCGCCGCCGCGATTATCGATCGCAACTGCTTCTCGGTATCGCTCTACAGCGCCCAGAAGGCTAACGATCTGGCGTTTATCCGCATCGCCTCCTACTACCCCGTCACCATGTTCAGCCAGGTGCGTACGCTGGCCAAAGGCTCCCCTGATGCCCAGTACTGCGAGCTGGACGTCGTCCCTGGCGACCTCAACCGCTTTACGCTGACCGGCTGCCTGACCCAGCGCGCCGACCCGCTGCCGCTGGCCTTTGCCATCCAGGACGGGGCGAGCTACGCCGGTGCCGTGCTGAAAGATGAGCTTAAGCAGGCCGGGATTACCTACAGCGGCACGCTGCTGCGCCAGACGCTGGTTAACGAGCCGGGAACGGTGATTGCCAGCAAGCAGTCCGCTCCGCTGCACGATCTCTTAAAGATTATGCTGAAAAAGTCGGACAACATGATTGCCGACACCGTGTTTCGTACTATCGGCCATGCGCGCTTTGGCGTGCCGGGCACGTGGCGTGCAGGAGCGGATGCCGTACGACAGATCCTGCGCCAGCAGGCGGGAGTCGATCTGGGTAACAGCATTGTGGTCGATGGCTCCGGCCTGTCGCGCCATAACCTGATCTCTCCGGCGACCATGATGCAGGTGCTGCAGTATATCGCCCAGCATGACACCGAGCTGAACTTCATCTCAATGCTGCCGCTGGCGGGCTATGACGGCTCGTTACAGTATCGCGCCGGTCTGCATGCGGCAGGCGTAGACGGCAAGGTGTCGGCGAAGACCGGCTCTCTGCAGGGGGTGTATAACCTGGCGGGCTTTATTACCACCGCCAGCGGCCAACGCATGGCGTTTGTGCAGTATCTCTCTGGCTATGCGGTAGAGCCTGCCGACCAGCGTAACCGCCGCATCCCGCTGGTGCGCTTCGAGAGTCGACTGTACAAGGATGTGTACCAGAATAATTAATTCGGTTGCGTCAACAAACAAAAACCCCGGCTCATGGCCGGGGTTTTTACTGGATTAACGCTTGTAGATAAACTCGATACCTTCGTCGTCCTCTTCATCCCAGTCGTCGTCTTCATCATCTTCTTCCACGTCAGCTTCTTCAAGCTGCTGGCGGTGGTAGTCATCCCACATGAATTCGACTTTCTCCGGCTGCTTCGCTTCTTCAGCCTGAACCAGCGGGTTCTCAATGATGAAGGTCATGACGTCCCAGCAGAGGTCTTTAACGCCCTGCTGGCTGGCCGCAGAGATGAGATAGTGCTTATCTTCCCAGCCCAGCGCCGTAGCAATCGCCTGCGCCTTCTCTTCGGCCTCAGCCTTATCCATCAGGTCGATCTTGTTGAAGACCAGCCAGCGCGGCTTGGCGGCCAGCTTCTCGCTGTACTTCTCCAGTTCGCCAATGATGATGCGCGCGTTCTCAACCGGATCGGAACCGTCGATAGGATCGATGTCGATCAGGTGCAGCAGGACGCGACAGCGCTCAAGGTGCTTCAGGAAGCGAATACCCAGCCCTGCCCCTTCTGCCGCGCCCTCAATCAGGCCCGGAATGTCGGCAACCACAAAGCTTTTTTCGGTATCCATACGCACCACGCCGAGACTCGGCACCAGGGTGGTGAACGGGTAGTCCGCCACTTTCGGCTTCGCTGCGGATACGGCACGGATAAACGTCGATTTACCGGCGTTAGGCATGCCCAGCATCCCGACGTCGGCCAGCAGCATCAGCTCCAGCTGCAGATCGCGCTTGTCGCCCGGCGTACCCATCGTTTTCTGACGCGGAGTACGGTTAACGGAGGATTTAAAGCGCGTGTTGCCCAGACCGTGCCAGCCGCCTTTTGCCACCATCAGGCGCTGACCGTGTTTGGTCATATCGCCCATGGTCTCACCGGTGCCCTGATCAATGATACGCGTCCCTACCGGCACCTTAACGGTGACATCTTTGCCACGCTTGCCGGTACAGTCACGGCTCTGACCGTTCTGCCCACGCTCGGCGCGGAAAGATTTCTCAAAGCGGTAGTCGATCAGGGTGTTGAGGTTCTCGTCCGCTTCCAGCCAGACATCACCGCCATCACCACCGTCACCGCCGTCAGGGCCGCCGCGCGGAATATATTTTTCACGACGAAAGCTTACGCAGCCGTTACCGCCGTCACCTGCCACGACCAGAATCGTAGCTTCATCAACAAACTTCATTTTACTCTCCGTTACTCATTCGCCTGAGCGGGGTAAAGTGACAATCACTTCACGCTTGCGCCAGCGTCCCCAGAGGCGGTGGCCTATGGCGGAATACATAGCGCCCGCAACCACGACAAACGCACCGAGATAACCTAAAAGGTTTAACATCGGTCTGGCGAAAACATCGGGCCAGGCCTGTGATAATAAATCTGAAAACAACAGCGTAAACAGCGGAGTGAGCGTGATTAATGCGCTCACCTGCGCCGCCTGCCAGCGCGCCATCGCCTCAGCGAGCGCGCCGTACCCTACCAGCGTATTGAGGCCGCAGAAGATCAGGCAGGCCAGCTGCCAGTGGCTAAGCTGGGCTATCGTGCCTGGCTCCGCCAGCGGCAGTAACGCTATTGTGCATAAAGTGTACAGCAAAAAGAGGATCTGCTGCGAGGCCAACCGGCGTAATAACACCTTTTGCGCGACCCCGTAACTCACCCAGACTGCGGCGGCGCTGACGCCGAAGATTACACCCCAGGTGTAATCGGTTAGTCTGGTAAAAATCTCAATCAGGCTGGTGTTGAAAAACATCACCAGCCCGCAAAGCAGCATTGTTGCCCCAATTATCTGAGTTCCCCGCATCTTCTCCTTGAGGATAAAGACGCTGGCGACCATCATACCCACCGGTGAAAGCTGTCCAATCACCTGTGAGGCCGTTGGGGTCAAATATTGCAGAGAAGAGCTAAAGAGAATGAAATTCCCGAACAGGCCTCCGGTGGCAATAGCAAGCAAGACCAGCCAGCGGCGTTGACGGAAAATACGCATCGGTGGCAGCTTGCCTTTCATGGCCAGAATAGCGCCGAGACCTATCGCCGCCATTAAAAAGCGATAGAACACAATTGTGGGCGGTTCCATCACCTCCAGCACCTGCTTCATGGCAATGGGTAATGCACCCCAGCACATGGCTGTCGTTAGCGCCAAAAGGATCCCAATGCCTGCCTGCTGCTTCATGCCCTATTCCCTGCAAATAATTTACCGGGACAGAATGTAAAAAGCCCCGCAACGTGTTGCGGGGCTTTCATCCGTTACCGGGACGCGAAAAACTTATTCAGCAACGATGCTGATGAACTTACGGTTTTTCGGGCCTTTAACTTCGAACTTAACTTTACCGTCAGTCAAAGCGAACAGAGTGTGGTCACGGCCGCAACCTACGTTAGAGCCAGCGTGGAATTTGGTACCACGTTGACGAACGATGATGCTACCTGCCAGTACTGCTTCTCCGCCAAAGCGTTTTACGCCCAGACGTTTAGCTTCTGAATCGCGACCGTTACGAGTTGAGCCGCCAGCCTTTTTGTGTGCCATTTAAATCTGCTCCCCTAGTCTTAAGCGCTGATGCCAGTGATTTTAACATCAGTGAACCACTGACGATGGCCCTGCTGCTTACGGTAGTGTTTACGACGACGAAACTTAACAATTTTAACTTTCTCGCCACGACCGTGAGCAACAACTTCAGCTTTGATAACGCCGCCATCAACGAAAGGAACGCCGATTTTGACTTCTTCACCGTTTGCGACCATCAGAACTTCAGCGAACTCAATAGTTTCGCCAGTTGCGATGTCCAGCTTTTCCAGGCGAATGGTCTGACCTTCGCTTACTCGGTGTTGTTTACCACCACTTTGGAAAACCGCGTACATAAAAAACTCCGCTTCCGCGCACATCTTTTGAGTGATTCAGAGTGCGCTATAAATATTCACAATAGGGCGCGAATATTACGCAAAACGCGAGCCTTTGACAAGTGCGATCGTCAATAGACGAAGAAAAAAAACACAACGTGCATGGTGACGTTTATCTGGCGCGTTTTTTCAGTACAATCAACAATACTATAGCTAACCCGTAACCCTTCGTTATCCCATTTTGACAGGTGATAAACAGGACTTTAAGCCCGGCTTTTGCGATGAATTTAGAAAAAATCAATGAGTTAACCGCGCAAGATATGGCGGGTGTCAATGCGACAATACTGCAACAGCTCGACTCGGACGTACAGCTGATCAACCAGCTGGGGTATTACATTGTGAGCGGCGGCGGTAAACGTATCCGTCCAATGATCGCCGTGCTGGCTGCACGCGCCGTCGGCTATGAGGGGAATGCCCACGTTACTATCGCGGCGCTAATCGAATTTATCCACACCGCGACGCTGCTCCATGACGACGTGGTAGATGAATCCGACATGCGCCGGGGTAAAGCCACAGCTAACGCGGCGTTTGGCAACGCTGCCAGCGTGCTGGTGGGCGATTTTATCTATACTCGCTCTTTCCAGATGATGACCCGCCTCGGCTCGCTCAAGGTGCTGGAGGTCATGTCGGAAGCGGTAAACGTGATCGCTGAAGGCGAAGTGCTGCAGCTGATGAACGTTAACGATCCGAACATTACCGAAGAGAACTACATGCGGGTCATCTACAGCAAGACCGCCCGTCTGTTCGAGGCGGCTTCCCAGTGCTCCGGCATTCTGGCGGGCTGTAGCGAGGCAGAGGAGAAGGGGCTGCAGGATTACGGCCGCTACCTGGGTACTGCCTTCCAGCTTATCGACGATCTGTTGGACTACAGCGCCGACGGCGAAACGCTGGGGAAAAACGTGGGTGACGATCTCAACGAAGGCAAACCTACCCTGCCGCTGCTGCATGCTATGCGTCACGGCACGCCAGAGCAGGCACAGATGATCCGCGAGGCCATTGAGCAGGGTAACGGCCGCCATCTGCTGACGCCCGTGCTTGAGGCGATGGCCGCCTGCGGCTCACTTGAGTGGACGCGTCGACGGGCAGAGGAAGAGGCGGATAAAGCTATTGCCGCGCTTCAGGTACTGCCGGACTCTCCATGGCGTGAAGCGCTGATTGGTCTGGCGCACATCGCCGTTCAGCGCGATCGTTGATCCCAATACCCCCGCGTTTCGGCGCGGGATTATTCCAAAAGATTCCAGTAAATAGCACCCCTGTAAATCCAGTAATACCATGGAATTATCCCTGGCAAATTCCTAAATACGCCTCTCTTTATGAGAACTTATTAGAGCTTAAACTCCCTAAGGGATATGATAGGTCCGCGCACCGTTTTAGCGCAGTGCTTATCGCAATCACAGGGAGGAAAAATGGAACAGAAACTGACTGACTGGCACCCAGCCGATATTATCGCCGCGCTACGTAAGAAAGGGACCTCAATGGCGGCAGAGTCACGCAGGAGTGGTCTCAGCTCGTCAACGCTGGCGAACGTGCTGACGCGTCCGTGGCCGAAGGGAGAGCAGATTATCGCCAGGGCGATTGGAACGGATCCGTGGGTGATCTGGCCGTCGCGTTATCACGACCCCGTCACTCATGAGTTTATCGATCGCGCTAAGCTGATCCGCAAGGAGAGGGAGAAACAGCCCAAAGCGTAACGATTGTTACCCCGGCAAGCCAACCCCCTTCTCCTGACGGCAAGGGGGCTGCCTTCCATTACGCTTTCAGCACTACTCGCCTTTCACGCGCTCGATGTTCGCGCCCAGCGCCCGCAGCTTGTTCTCAATGGTTTCATACCCACGATCGATATGGTAGATACGCTCAACGATAGTGGTCCCTTCCGCGATACAGCCCGCCAGCACCAGGCTTGCAGACGCACGCAGATCGGTTGCCATCACCTGAGCACCAGAGAGTTTTTCCACACCGTGGCAGATAGCGGTATTGCTCTCGATCTCCGCGTGTGCGCCCATACGGATCAGCTCCGGAATGTGCATGAAGCGGTTCTCGAAGATGGTTTCCGTGACGACACCCGTACCTTCTGCCACCAGGTTCAGCAGCGTAAACTGCGCCTGCATATCGGTGGGGAACGCCGGATGCGGCGCGGTACGCACGTTAACCGCCTTTGGACGCTTGCCGTGCATATCCAGGCTGATCCAGTCTTCGCCTAGCTCAATATCCGCGCCCGCTTCACGCAGCTTGGCCAGCACTGCGTCCAGGGTGTCCGGCTGGGCTTTATGGCAGACAATTTTGCCGCCGGAGATGGCCGCCGCCACCAGGAAGGTCCCGGTTTCAATACGATCGGGCAGCACGCTATAGACACCGCCGCCCAGACGCTCAACGCCCTGAATGGTGATGCTATCCGTACCCATGCCGGTGATTTTCGCGCCCAGGGTGTTGAGGAAGTTTGCCGTATCGACAATCTCCGGCTCGCGGGCGGCGTTTTCGATAATGGTTGTGCCTTCGGCCAGCGTCGCTGCCGACATGATGGTGACGGTCGCGCCAACGCTGACCTTATCCATCACGATATGCGCCCCTTTCAGGCGGCCATTCACGGATGCTTTAACGTAGCCCTCTTCCAGCTTGATCTCCGCACCCAGCTGCTCCAGGCCGCTGATATGCAGATCCACCGGACGCGCGCCGATAGCGCAGCCGCCCGGCAGGGAGACTTCACCCTTGCCAAAACGTGCCACCAGCGGACCGAGTGCCCAAATGGAAGCGCGCATGGTCTTCACCAGCTCATAAGGGGCGCGATAGATATTGACCGCGCTACCGTCCAT
The DNA here is from genome assembly GCF_031987975.1 of Pseudescherichia sp. Classification (GTDB taxonomy): domain Bacteria; phylum Pseudomonadota; class Gammaproteobacteria; order Enterobacterales; family Enterobacteriaceae; genus Pseudescherichia. Next base: position 283,381 of record NZ_DALZYX010000006.1, read on the forward strand.
CCAGACCGAGCCGTTACGCTCTACCTTCATGCCAAGCTGGCTCAGCAGCTTCATGGTGGTATCGATATCTTTCAGTTTCGGAACGTTACGAATTTCGACAGGCTCTTCTGCCAGCAGGGCGGCAAAAAGAATTGGCAACGCTGCGTTTTTCGCTCCTGAAATTGTCACTTCGCCCTGAAGCCGGGTCGGCCCCTGTACACGAAACTTATCCATTCATCTCTTCTCTGTTAAGAATTCATACGTACTGCCGGTCAACGACCGTCAGCTCAAAAACCGTTGAGTTTACGATCGCGCGCCCACTCGGCAGGCGTATAGGCTTTGATCGACAGGGCGTGGATGCGGTTGTCCGCGATATACTCCATCAGCGGGGCATAGACGGCCTGCTGCTTCTTCACGCGACTCATGTCGGCAAAAATTTCACCCACCGCAATAACCTGAAAGTGACTGCCATCGCCGCTAACGTGGGCTTCCTGAAGGGAGAGTGCGTTCATCAGCACGGTCTGGATTTCATGATTTTCCATGGGCTTTAATTCATCTGGTAGTGAAAACAGTCCAACATCTTAGAGGAAAGTGGCGCTGTCTTAAATAAGCAAAAAGCCTCGCTTGTCAATCAAGCGAGGCTATGAGTAGTAACGTACTGAAAATATTAGTGTGGCAGCGCATCGGCAGGAAGGTTATAGAGTTGCGCCAGAGTGCGAACCTTGTCGCTGACGCCCTCCAGCACTACCGGATGCCCCTGTTTTCGGGCAAAGGCCACCAGGTGAACCAGCAGGGCAACACCGGCGGTATCCACGCGAGCAACGCCGGTCAGGTCGATCACGTCAACGCCGCTCAGCGCCTCTGCCCTCGCCTCCCACAGGCCGTTCAGGACGTCCTGATCCAGCTCGCCTTCGAGAGCCAGCCGCTCGCCATTGCGCGTCCAGCGTAGCTGGTCAGCCATTATTTCTTCTCGTCCAGGGTGATTTTCTGCTGGGAGATCGATTTCAGCTGCGCAGTCAGACCATCGATGCCTTTGGTACGCAGCAGGTCGCTCCACTCATTCTGTTTGGTGGTGATCATGCTGATACCTTCAGCAATCATGTCATAGGCCTGCCAGTTACCGGTCTGGCTGTTCTTACGCCACTGGAAGTCCAGGCGTACCGGCGGACGACCGTTTGGATCGTTAATGGTGACGCGGATCGGCACGATAGAGGCGTTGCCCAGCGGCTGCTCCGGTGCAATCTGGTAGGTCTGGCCATTATACATTGCCAGCGCCTGGCCGTAGGCCTGCTTCAGATATTCACGGAACGCAGCAAAGTAAGCATCACGCTGCGCAGGGGTCGCTTCTTTGTAGTAGCGGCCCAGCACCAGCGCCCCGGCGTATTTCACCTGCACGTAGGGCAGCAGCTCTTGATCGACGACTTCACGAAGATAGTCAGGGTTAGAGCGGATTTTCGGCTGCTCGGCTTTAAGGCGATCGAAGGTCTTCTGCGCCGCTTCCTGCATCAGCTTGTACGGGTTGCTCTGGTCGGCAGCGGTCGCTGCCGTCAGCGGAGCGATGGCCAGTACGGCAATCATTAACAGTCGTTTGAACATGCGTCACTTCTCCTCATGGATTCGTCGGGGTGGCGGACGGTGCAACTTCAGTATCGGCAGCGCCCGGCGCTGGCGCATCGCCTGAACTCTTATTGTCGCTACCTTTGCTGTTGTAAAGGAATTGTCCGATCAGGTCCTCAAGTACCATCGCGGACTTGGTGTCCTGAATGGTGCTGCCGTCTTTAAGCATAGAACTTCCCAGCTCGGGATCGTCAAACCCGACGTTGAGCGCCAGGTACTGCTCGCCCAGCAGGCCAGAGGTACGAATGGCCAGCGAGCTGGTATCGGGGATCTGGTTATAGCGCTCTTCGATGTCCAGCGATACGCGCGGCAGATAGGTTTTTGGATCAAGCTCGATATCGGCCACGCGCCCAACGACAACGCCGCCAATACGTACCGGTGAGTGAACCTTTACGCCGCCGATGTTATCGAAGGTGGCGGTCACGCGGTAGGTAGGCTCCGTGCGCATAGAGGCAACGTCCGCCGCCTTCAGGCAGATAAAGAGCGCCGCCAGCAGGGCAATCAGAAGAAAAATACCCACCCAAATTTCTGTTTTTTTCGTTTGCATCTACTCAGTTCCCAAACATCAGAGCGGTGAGCACAAAATCGAGGCCGAGAATGGTCAACGATGAGTGCACAACGGTACGTGTGGTGGCCCGGCTAATCCCTGCCGAAGTGGGGATCGCGTCATAACCATTAAACAGCGCGATCCAGGTAACGGTAATAGCGAACACGACGCTTTTGATCAGGCAGTTCACCAGATCGAGGCGCAGATCGACGGCGTTTTGCATTGCCGTCCAGAAGAAGCCGGCATCGATGCCTTTCCAGTTTACGCCCACCAGCGAGCCGCCCCAAATGCCGACCGCGACAAACATCGTCGTCAGCAGCGGCAGCGAGATCACTCCCGCCCAGAAGCGTGGCGAAATCACCCGTCGCAGCGGATCCACCGCCATCATCTCCATGCTGGAGATCTGTTCGGTGGCGCGCATCAGACCGATTTCAGCGGTCAACGCCGAGCCTGCCCGTCCTGCGAACAGCAGGGCAGCAACCACCGGTCCCAGCTCGCGCAGCAGCGACAGTGCCACCAGCATCCCAAGGCTGGTTTCGGCGCTGTAGGTGGTGAGCACCAGGTAACCCTGTAGCCCCAGCACCATGCCGATGAACACCCCGGAGACGAGGATGATGAGCATCGAGAGCACGCCCACGTTATAGAGCTGGCGAACCAGCAGCGGGGCGTGCTTGCGAAACTCGGGCTTGCCGATCAGCGCATTGAATAACATCAACCCGGCGCGCCCGAACGTCGCGATCGTTTTGATCCCGCGATGCCCAAGCGATGCCAGTGCATTTAACAGCATGAGTGGCTTAGCTCCCTGTTCCTAATAAATCGTGAAGATAGTCGCCCGCCGGATAGCGGAACGGCACTGGGCCATCCGCAATGCCGTCAAGGAACTGGCGGACCCGGGGATCGGCATTCTCTTGCAAGCCCTGGGCGCTGCCGTGGGCGACGATCTTTTTGTCGGCCACGATATAGGCGTAGTCGGCAATACTCAATACCTCGGGCACGTCGTGGGAGACAACAATGCAGGTCACCCCCAGCGCGCTGTTCAGTTCAGAGATGAGCTTGACCAGCACCCCCATGGTGATGGGATCCTGGCCAACAAAAGGCTCATCAAACATGATCAGATCCGGCTCAAGGGCAATCGCTCGCGCTAGCGCCGCACGACGGGCCATACCGCCGGATAGCTCAGACGGCATCAGCTTTGCCGCACCGCGCAGGCCGACGGCCTCCAGCTTCATCATTACCGTGCTCTTTAGCAGCGCGGGCGGCAGATGCGTGTGCTCGCGCAGCGGATAGGCCACGTTATCAAACACGGTCATGTCAGTGAACAGCGCCCCGGACTGGAACAGCATGCTCATACGCTTGCGCACGGTGTAGAGGCGGGAGCGCGACATCGCCGGCACGTTCTCGCCATCAAAGAGGATCTCACCGGTATCCGGTGGGATCTGCCCGCCGATCAGGCGCAGCAGCGTCGTTTTACCGATCCCTGACGGTCCCATGATCGCGGTGATCTTTCCCCGCGGCACCGTCAGCGTAATATTGTCGAAGATACACCGATTGCCACGGGAGAAGCTGACGCCACGGACATCGACTAAATTCGCCATCGTCTGGCTCATTTACTTTTCCTTCTGCCTTGTTAGGTGTAACCAGGGCGCGTCATTACGCCTGGTCACGATATTTTTACAGAATATTGTGTGCATAGGTTAGCTAAAGCTGGCATTTGTTTTACTTTTAAGCCGCTTAAAGTCAAAATCAGGACTCGCTGTGTCTAACCGATCCTCTTTTCGCCTGGCGATCGCTGACTGCGGACCGGCGATTATACCTGAAGAAAGGACTTTAGATGCTTTTAGCGATGGCGCTGTTAATTATTGGTTTACTTTTGGTGGTCTACAGTGCCGATCGTCTGGTGTTTGCCGCATCTATTCTCTGCCGTAGCATAGGGATCCCACCGCTGATCATTGGCATGACGGTGGTCACCATCGGCACCTCTCTGCCTGAAATCATTGTCTCGATGGCCGCCTCCCTGCACGGACAGATGGATCTCGCTATCGGCACGGCGCTGGGATCCAACATCGTCAATATACTGTTAATCCTCGGCTTAGCCGCCCTGTTCCATCCATTTACCGTGCATTCTGATATTCTGCGCCGCGAAATACCGCTAATGTTGATCGTTAGCGCCCTCGCTGGCGTGGTGCTGTACGATGGTCAGCTCACGCGGGCGGACGGTCTCTTTTTACTGCTGTTAGCCGTGCTCTGGCTGGTATTCATTGTTAAGATTGGCCGCCAGGGCAACGATAGTCTGACCCGGGAGCAGCTGGCGGAGCTGCCCCGTGAGGGTAGCCTGTCGGTAGCGTTTCTCTGGCTGGGGGTTGCGCTGATCGTGATGCCGATGGCGACCCGGATGGTCATTGATAACGCCACGGTGCTGGCGAACGTGCTGGGGATGAGCGAGCTGACCATTGGCCTGACGGTGATCGCCATTGGTACCAGCCTGCCGGAGTTGGCTACCGCTATCGCCGGAGCACGTAAAGGCGAAGATGATATCGCCATCGGGAATATTATTGGCTCCGGCATTATTAATATCGCTATTGTGCTGGGCCTGCCCGCGCTGATTGTACCCGGTCCCTTTAACCCGCTGGCCTTTACGCGTGATTACGGCGTGATGCTGGCGGTTAGCGTTATCTTTGCCCTACTGTGCTGGCGCCGGCAGCGCCAGACGGGCAGAGGCGCAGGCGCGCTGTTACTTGGCGGTTTTATCATATGGATGGCGATGCTCTACTGGCTGTCGCCGTATATTACTGGATAATCGGAAACCTATTATGTCGCACATAGATTTGCCGCCAGGCTTTGACTTTCAACAGGCGGGCAAGGATGTACTGGCTATTGAACGTGAAGGTCTGGCCGAGCTTGACCGCTATATCAACCAGGACTTTACCGAAGCCTGCGAGAGGATGTTCTACTGCGCTGGCAAAGTAGTGGTGATGGGCATGGGCAAATCTGGCCATATCGGGCGTAAGATGGCGGCGACCTTTGCCAGCACCGGCACGCCGGCATTTTTCGTTCACCCAGGCGAGGCCGCTCACGGCGATCTCGGCATGGTCGCGCCACAGGATATCGTTATTGCCCTGTCGAACTCCGGAGAATCTAACGAGATCCTCGCGCTTATTCCGGTGCTGAAACGTCTGCAGGTGCCGTTGATCTGCGTCACCAGCCGTCCGGAGAGCAGCATGGCGCGGGCGGCGGATATCCATCTGTGCGTCAAGGTGCCCCGGGAAGCCTGCCCGCTGGGGCTGGCTCCCACCTCCAGCACCACAGCGGCGCTGGTGATGGGCGACGCACTGGCGGTAGCGCTTCTGAAGGCGCGCGGCTTTACCGCAGAGGACTTTGCCCTCTCCCACCCCGGCGGCGCGCTCGGACGTAAGCTGCTGCTGCGGGTGAACGATATTATGCACACCGGGGATGAGATCCCTCATGTCAGTAAAGAGGCCTCCCTGCGCGACGCGCTGCTGGAGATCACCCGCAAGAATCTGGGCATGACGGTAGTGTGTGATGACCTGATGAAAATTGAGGGCATCTTTACCGATGGCGACCTGCGCCGCGTATTTGATATGGGTGCCGACGTCAGAAACTTAGGTATTGCCGACGTCATGACCCCCGGCGGCATTCGCGTCCGCGCAGGCACGCTGGCGGTTGACGTCCTGAACCTGATGCAGTCCCGCCACATTACGGCGGTAATGGTTGCCGATGGCGACCAGTTGCTGGGTGTGGTACATATGCACGATCTGCTGCGCGCAGGCGTGGTGTAAAAAGGATACGAGAATGAGTAATGCTGCTGCATCACTGGCGACCTGTTACGGGCCGGTGAGTACGCAAGTGATGGCTAAAGCGGAGAAGATCCGCCTGTTGATCCTGGACGTTGATGGCGTAATGTCTGACGGCCTGATTTTTATGGGTAATAATGGTGAAGAGCTGAAAGCGTTCAACGTGCGCGACGGCTACGGCATCCGCTGCGCGTTGACCTCGGGTATTGAGGTGGCGATCATTACCGGCCGCAAGGCTAAACTGCTGGAAGACCGCTGCGCTACGCTGGGAATTACGCATCTCTACCAGGGGCAATCAGACAAGCTGATTGCCTACCGGGAGCTGCTTACCACCCTCGCCGTCAGCGCCGATGAGGTCGCCTATGTGGGTGATGACCTGATCGACTGGCCGGTGATGGCGGAAGTGGGCTTAAGCGTGGCCGTTGCCGATGCGCACCCGCTGCTGCTGCCGCGGGCGGACTACGTGACAAGGATTCAGGGTGGACGCGGCGCGGTACGTGAAGTCTGCGATCTGCTGCTGCTGGCGCAGGGCAAACTGGAAGAGGCCAAAGGGCAATCGATATGAGTAAAACCAGACGTTGGGTTATCATTCTGCTGTCGCTGGCGGTGCTGGTATTGATTGGCGTCAACCTGACCGATCGGGACGATGACAGCCAGGTCGCGATCAACAATAGCGATCCAACCTACCGCAGCGAGCATACCGATACTGTGGTTTATAGCCCGGAAGGGGCGCTGAACTATCGCCTGATTGCGCAGCACGTTGAGTACTTCTCCGATCAGGCCGTCTCGTGGTTTACGCAGCCGGTATTAACCACTTTTGACGAAAATAAAGTGCCCACCTGGTCGATTAGGTCAGATAAAGCCAAACTGACTGATGACCGTATGCTGTATCTTTATGGACACGTTGAGGTCAATGCCCTGACAGCAGAGTCCCAACTGCGGAAAATTACGACGGATAACGCTCAGATTAACCTGATTACTCAGGATGTTACCTCGAACGATCTGGTCACGTTATACGGTACAACATTTAATTCCAGCGGCCTGAAAATGCGCGGCAACTTACGCAGCCAAAACGCCGAGCTGATTGAAAAGGTTAGAACCTCCTATGAAATTCAAAATAAACAAACTCAGCCTTAATCTTGCGCTTGCCAGCGTACTTCTGGCCGCCTCTGTCCCGGCGCTGGCCGTGACCGGCGATACCGATCAGCCGATCCATATTGAATCCGACCAGCAGTCGCTGGATATGCAGGGCAACGTGGTAACTTTCACCGGCAACGTGGTGGTCACCCAGGGCACGATCAAGATCAACGCCGATAAGGTGGTCGTTACCCGTCCGGGCGGCGAGCAGGGCAAAGAGATCATTGATGGCTACGGCAACCCGGCCACCTTCTACCAGATGCAGGATAACGGCAAGCCGGTGCAGGGTCACGCTGGCCAGCTCCATTACGAGCTGCAGAATGACTTCGTCGTGCTGACCGGCAACGCTTTCCTTGAGCAGCAGGACAGCAATATCACCGGCGACAAAATTACCTATCTGGTCAAAGAGCAAAAAATGCAGGCGTTTAGCGAAAAAGGCAAGCGCGTGACCACCGTCCTGGTTCCGTCTCAGCTGCAGGACAAAGGCAATAAACCGGCACCGAAGAAGAGTAACTAATTCGTTATGGCAACGTTAACTGCAAAAAATCTTGCTAAAGCCTATAAAGGCCGCCGCGTGGTCGAGGATGTCAGCCTGACCGTCAACTCCGGCGAAATTGTGGGCCTGCTTGGCCCTAACGGGGCGGGTAAAACCACCACGTTCTACATGGTTGTAGGCATTGTCTCCCGCGACGCGGGCAATATCATCATTGATGACGAAGATATCAGCCTGCTACCGCTGCATGCCCGCGCACGCCGCGGTATTGGCTACCTGCCGCAGGAGGCCTCTATTTTCCGTCGCCTGAGCGTCTACGATAACTTAATGGCGGTGCTGCAAATTCGTGACGATCTCTCCTCTCAGCAGCGTGAAGACCGCGCTAATGAGCTGATGGAGGAGTTTCACATTGAGCACCTGCGCGACAGCCTTGGCCAGGCCCTCTCCGGCGGTGAGCGCCGCCGCGTTGAGATTGCCCGCGCGCTGGCGGCAAACCCTAAGTTTATCCTGCTGGATGAACCCTTTGCTGGCGTTGACCCTATCTCCGTTATCGACATTAAGCGCATCATTGAGCACCTGCGCGACAGCGGGCTAGGCGTACTGATCACCGACCACAACGTACGTGAGACGCTGGCCGTGTGCGAACGCGCCTATATCGTCAGCCAGGGGCATTTGATTGCCCACGGTACGCCGCAGCAAATCCTTGAAGACGAACAGGTTAAACGCGTATATCTTGGGGAAGACTTCAGACTCTGATAGGGTTAGTAACTGTAATGTTTTAGCGGGAGAGAAGTGCTCTGAACATGAAGCAAGGTTTGCAACTGCGGCTAAGCCAACAGCTCGCCATGACGCCCCAACTGCAGCAGGCTATTCGTCTGCTGCAGCTCTCTACGCTGGAACTTCAGCAAGAACTTCAGCAGGCGTTGGATAGCAACCCGCTGCTGGAGCAGACCGATATTCACGACGAGATAGACGCGCAGCAGACCCAGGATACCGAAGCGTTAGACACCGCCGACGCCCTTGAGCAGAAAGATATGCCCGAGGAGCTGCCGCTGGATGCCAGCTGGGATGAGATCTACACCGCCGGTACGCCGTCGGGCAACGGCGTGGACTACCAGGACGATGAGCTTCCCGTCTATCAGGGCGAAACCACCCAGTCGCTGCAGGACTACCTGATGTGGCAGGTGGAGCTGACCCCCTTCTCCGATACCGATCGCGCTATTGCTACCTCCATTGTTGACGCTGTCGATGAGACGGGTTATCTGACCGTCTCTCTTGAGGATATCCTCGACAGCATGGGCGACAGCAACGTTGGGCTGGATGAGGTCGAGGCGGTGCTGAAACGCGTCCAGCGTTTCGATCCGGTGGGCGTGGCGGCACGGGATCTGCGTGACTGCCTGCTGATTCAGCTCTCCCAGTTCGCCAGCGATACGCCGTGGCGGGCCGAAGCGAAACTGATCATCAGCGATCACCTCGATCTGCTGGCGAATCATGATTTCCGAACCCTGATGCGCGTCACCCGCCTGAAGGAAGAGGTGCTGAAAGAGGCGGTAAATCTGATTCAGTCCCTGGATCCGCGCCCGGGCCAGTCGATCCAGACTGGCGAGCCGGAGTATGTCATTCCCGATGTGCTGGTGCGTAAGCATAACGGTCGCTGGATGGTCGAGCTGAACGCTGACAGCATTCCACGCCTGCAGATCAACCAGCACTACGCCGGCATGTGCAGCGGTGCGCGCAACGACGCCGACAGCCAGTATATTCGCAGCAATCTTCAGGAGGCCAAGTGGCTGATTAAAAGCCTGGAGAGCCGCAATGATACTCTGCTACGGGTTAGCCGCTGCATCGTTGAACAGCAGCAGGCCTTCTTCGACAAGGGCGAAGAGTTTATGAAACCGATGGTGCTGGCAGACATCGCCCAGGCCGTCGAGATGCACGAATCCACGATTTCACGTGTGACAACCCAGAAGTATCTGCACAGCCCGAGGGGCATTTTTGAGCTTAAATACTTTTTCTCCAGCCATGTGAACACCGAAGGCGGCGGCGAAGCCTCGTCAACGGCGATCCGGGCGCTGGTGAAGAAGCTGATAGCCGCAGAAAACCCTGCGAAACCACTGAGCGACAGTAAACTGACCACCCTGCTGTCCGATCAGGGTATCATGGTGGCTCGCCGCACCGTTGCGAAGTATCGAGAGTCTTTATCCATCCCGCCGTCTAACCAGCGCAAGCAGCTGGTCTGACCCAACCGATAAGGAAGACACTATGCAGCTCAACATTACAGGGCACAATGTCGAAATTACTGAAGCACTGCGCGATTTTGTCAGTACAAAATTTGCTAAGCTGGAGCAGTACTTCGAGCGGATCAATCAGGTCTACATTGTGTTAAAAGTGGAGAAAGTGACGCACGTCGCGGACGCCACACTGCACGTAAACGGTGGCGAACTCCACGCCAGTGCGGATGGGCAAGACATGTATGCGGCCATTGACGGTTTAATTGATAAACTGGCGCGGCAGTTAACCAAACATAAAGATAAACTGAAACAATACTAATTGTCCGGGCGTTCGACGGCATTTAGCAACCTGCTGTGGCAACGCAGCAGGTTGTCTGCGCGAACAACGCTTAGGTGAATTTATGATGAACAACGATTCCGCTCTACAACTGAGCAATGTCCTTAACCAGGAATGTACCCGCAGCGGCGTGCACTGCCAGAGCAAAAAGCGTGCGCTGGAGATTATTAGCGAGCTGGCGGCAAAGCAGCTCAGCCTGCCGCCGCAGGTAGTCTTTGAAGCCATCCTCACCCGTGAGAAAATGGGCAGCACCGGTATTGGCAACGGTATCGCGATCCCTCACGGCAAGGTAGAGGAAGACACCCTGCGCGCCGTTGGCGTCTTTGTGCAGCTGGAGACCCCTATCGCCTTTGATGCTATCGATAACCAGCCGGTGGATCTGCTCTTCGCCCTGCTGGTTCCTGCCGATCAGACAAAGACGCATCTGCACACGCTCTCCCTTGTCGCCCGTCGCCTGGCAGACAAAACCATCTGCCGACGCCTGCGCGCCGCGCAGAGCGATGAGGAGCTGTACCAGATCATCACGGATACCGAAGGCAGCCACGATGACGCGTAACCGGGAAAACGCTTTTACATTTGCTCTCCTGAGGAGAAACGGTACATGGTACTGATGATCGTCAGCGGTCGCTCTGGCTCAGGGAAATCAGTTGCCCTGCGAGCGCTGGAAGACATGGGCTTCTACTGTGTGGATAACCTGCCGGTGGTGCTGCTGCCAGAGCTGGCGAAATCGCTGGCCGACCGCCAGATCTCGGCGGCCGTCAGCATTGACGTGCGCAACATGCCGGAGTCACCGGAGATTTTTGAACAGGCGATGAACAACCTGCCGACGGCCTTTTCGCCGCAGCTGCTGTTCCTTGATGCCGATCGCAATACGCTGATCCGTCGCTACAGCGACACCCGACGCCTGCACCCTCTCTCCAGCAAGAATCTGTCGCTGGAGAGCGCCATTGATGAAGAGAGCGATCTGCTGGAGCCGCTGCGCTCGCGGGCGGATCTGATCGTTGATACCTCAGAGATGTCGGTGCACGAGCTGGCGGAGATGCTGCGTACCCGCCTGCTGGGCAAGCGCGAGCGCGAACTGACTATGGTCTTTGAGTCTTTCGGCTTTAAGCATGGCATCCCTATCGACGCCGACTACGTCTTTGACGTCCGCTTCCTGCCGAACCCGCACTGGGATCCCAAGCTGCGCCCGATGACCGGCCTCGACAAGCCGGTGGCAGCGTTTCTTGACCGTCACACCGAAGTGCACAACTTTATCTACCAGACCCGCAGCTATCTGGAGCTGTGGCTGCCGATGCTGGAGACCAACAACCGCAGCTACCTCACCGTTGCCATTGGCTGTACCGGGGGTAAGCACCGCTCGGTCTATATCGCCGAGCAGCTGGCGGACTACTTCCGCTCGCGGGGTAAAAACGTGCAGTCCCGCCACCGCACCCTGGAAAAACGTAAAACATGACCGTCAAGCAGACCGTTGAGATCACTAACACGCTGGGCATGCACGCCCGCCCGGCGATGAAGCTGTTCGAGCTGGTTCAGGGGTTTGATGCGGAAGTGCTGCTGCGCAATGATGAAGGCACCGAGGCGGAAGCCAGCAGCGTCATCGCGCTGCTGATGCTCGACTCCGCTAAAGGCCGCCAGATAGAGATCGAAGCCAGCGGCCCGCAGGAGCATGAGGCACTTGCCGCCGTCATTGCCCTGTTCAACGCCGGTTTTGATGAAGATTAATTGCCTGTCGCCCCGGTAAGCGCAGCGCCACCGGGGAATTGCACAATTTGTGCGCTTACCCCCTGCCAACCCTTCCTTAAGAATACCTTAAGCTAGCCGTTTATTTTCCATTTAAGTTGCCTGGCCATACTTGGATTGTTTCCAAAACAATTTCCAGAAAAGCAGGACAACGTATGATTCGCTTATCCCATCTCACCCCATTGGGCACCGGTCGGCACCGTCAATGCTATGCGCATCCGGACAATGCCCAACGCTGCATCAAGATTATCTATAACTACGAGAGCGGCGGCGATAAAGAGATCAAGCGCGAGCTGAGCTACTACGCCCATCTGTCACGTCGTTTAACGGACTGGAGCGGGCTGCCGCGCTACTACGGCACTGTCGAGACCGATCTGGGAACCGGATACGTCTACGATATCATTACTGATTTTGACGGATCTCCGTCAAAAACGCTGACGGAGTATGCCGCTCAGTGCCGTAAAGCGGGCGACAGCAAGGCGCTCTATCCCTTGCTCAGGATGCTGAAAAGCTATCTGCGTAAAAACCGCATCGTCACCATGAACCTGAAGCCGCAGAACGTGCTTTGTCGCCGCATCAGCCCGGATGAAGTGATCCCGGTGGTGTGCGATAACATTGGCGAAGGGACGCTGATCCCGCTGGCAACCTGGTCTGGCTGGGCCTGCGCCCGTAAGCAGGCCCGCCTGTGGCAGCGCTTTATCGCTCAGCCTGCGCTTGCCAGCGGGCTTAGTGCAGCGAATGCCTGGTCATAAACGCTTCTCCGCCCAGCTGGCGCATCTGGCGCATGATCCACGCCTGGCGACTGCGCACGTAGCCCGAGGGGGCGTTGGCCTTAAAGCGGATAGGATTGGGCAGCACGGCCGCCAGCAGCGCGGCCTCTGACATCGTCAGGCGGCTGGCGGGCTTATTAAAATAGCGCTGTGCCGCCGCCTCGACGCCAAATACCCCCTCGCCAAACTCAGCAACGTTGAGATAAACCGTCAGGATCCGCCGCTTGCTCCACACCGTCTCCATTCCCAGCGTCAGCCCGGCCTCTAGCCCCTTGCGCAGCCAGCTGCGCCCGTCCCAGAGAAAGAGGTTTTTCGCCGTCTGTTGGGAGAGCGTAGACGCGCCGCGGATCCGGCTACCGTTACGCTCGTTATGGGAAACTGCTTTCTGGATGGCATCCACATCAAAACCCCAGTGCTCGGGGAAGGTCTGATCCTCAGCAGCAATCACAGCCAGCCCCATCCACGGAGAGATATCGTCCATGCCCATCCAGTCGGAGTGAGCAACATAGCCGAAATCGCCGCCCAGCCAGGCCGATAGCTGGCGCTCCGCCATCACCGCCGAAAAGGGTACCGGCATAAAGCTGAACAGCAGAATGCCACCGCCCCAGAGCAGCGCCAGCCCCAGCAGGATACGCAGCAGCAGGCGCCTTATTTTCGTCTTCAGCGATTTACTGCGTAACGCCATTACGCCAGCACCAGCACGCGCGTGACCAGTTTCTCAATACCGCTGGCGGCCTCAGCGATATTCTGCGCCACCATGTAGGCCGGGGTCGTGACCACTTTGTTCTCTTCATCTACCACAATGTCGTCTACCGGGCAGGTCACATGCTCCGCGCCCATCTCCTCCAGCACGTCTGCGGTGTCGATGTCTGTACCAATGGTCAGGCGCAGCGGGAAATCAAAAATTTTCGGCAGCATCGCCGGGGCGATACAGATGAACCCCAGCGGTTTACCGGCTGCGTGCATCGCCTGCGCCAGCTGCTTCAGCCCGCTATCAACGCTGCACTCCACGCCCTGGCTGGCAAAATTGCTGAGGTTTTTGGCCGCGCCAAAGCCACCCGGGACAATGAGCGCATCCAGCGCGTCGGCAGAGGCCAGGCTGAGCGGCTGAATAGCGCCGCGAGCAATACGCGCCGCTTCTATGAGAACGTTGCGGCTCTCTGCCATCGCATCGCCGGTTAAATGGTTGATTACGTCAGCCTGGGGTTTATCCGGGGCAAAACAGACCGCCTCCGCGCCGCAACGGGCGATCGCTAATAGCGTGATGACGGCCTCGTGGATTTCAGTTCCGTCGTTAACGCCGCAGCCGCTCAGTACCACTCCCACTTTTTTCATTTTGATGATCCTTTGTTGTAAGGTGCTGACGATTATTAAAAATTTTTATAAGGGCGCTATGCCTCACACATTTCATCGATTCATATAACAAATAATTTAAGATTTGCTATCTTATCTGCGGGCTTACCACTATTTTCGCCTGTGCCCAGCAGATAACCAACACAAAAAATTTCGGCACAGCCACAGTTTCCCTGGTGTTGGCGCAGTATTCGCGCACCCCGGTCTATCCGGGGTCATTTTTTCCCTGCCCCTGCTACCCACGCTTTAAGCACCGCGATATCGTCCTGCCAGACCAGTCTCATCTCTTCAATCCATTCGCCCACGTTATCCCACCACGCCGGCAGATCTGAAGACTGAATTTGCTTGCCCAGCTGCTGCAGACGGCGCAGACCAATCGAGCCTGCTGCGCCTTTGATCTTATGCCCCTCCTCCGCGATACCCTTCTGGTCGCGGGCGGTGAGGTTTGATTCGAGAATAGCGATATAGCCCGGCATCATCTTCTCAAACATCGTAATGCCATCAACGATCACCTTCGGACCGATAATTTCCAGGTACTGCTCCAGCATCGGAATATCTAACAGCGTCTGCGCTTTATCGTTATCGACAGGTTCCACCGCACTCTCCTCTTCGTCGTCGCAGGTATCCCAAAACTTCTTGATCATCGCGGTCAGCGCTGGGACGGCCAGCGGCTTGCTCAGGACGTCGTCCATCCCCGCGTCAAGGTACTCTTTTTTATCTTTCAGCACGTTGGCGGTCAAGGCTACCAGCGGGGGCAGATCTTCCCGAGGGTAGTTCTGCGTCAGCTGGCGAGAGATATCTAACCCGGTCATGTCCGGGAGCTGAATATCCAGCAGCAGCAGGTCGTACTCGCCCGGCGTAAACATCGCCAGCGCCTCGGTTCCGGTCATGGCAACATCGACGCTGCAGCCCAGCTTCTCCAGCACCGATCGCGCCACAATCACATTCAGCTCGATATCCTCTACCAGCAGCACGTTGAGAGCCGGGAGCGGCATATCGTCATCTTCGAAGCCGTCCTCAACCTCTTCCGCCACGGCAGGCGCATGCACCGTCAGTACAAAGCGCGAACCCTTGCCCGGCTGGCTGCTCACCGTGATGTCGCCGCCCATGCTTTTCGCCAGCCGCCGCGAAACTGCGAGGCCAATCCCCGTCCCGGTAGCCGGTTTGCCGCCGTGCTTATCCTTGACCTGATAATACATGGCGAAAATTTTATCCTGCTCCGCCGGCGGGATGCCGATACCGGAGTCCTCAACCTCGAAGCGCAGCATTTCGTTATCGTCATAGCGAATGCGTACCGTGACCTGGCCCTGCTGGGTAAACTTCACCGCGTTGCTGATCAGATTCCACAGGATCTGCCGCAGCCGGGTGCCGTCGGTGATCACCTTGTGTGGCAGGGGCAGCGTCGGCTCGACGACAAAGCTCAGCCCCTTCTGCTGGGCCTGTAGCCCGGAGAGAGTTTCAAGATCGGCGCGGAAGCTGGTGAAGTCCACCGGCTGGTTGTCCAGCTGCACCTTGTGGCGCTCCATTTTGTCCATGTCGATAATGTCATTGAAGATATTGCCCAGCGTCACCGCAGAGACGTGGATAGTCTTCAGGTACTTCTCCTGCTCCTCGCTCAGCTCGGTATCAAGCAGAATGCGGCTCAGGCCAACGATGCCGTTAAGCGGCGTGCGCAGCTCATGGCTGATGGTGGAGATGAAGGTGGTTTTGTCACGGCTGGCCCGTTCCAGCGCATCCTGGTAACGCTTGCGCTCGGTAATATCGCGGCCAAAGCCCATTAGTCCGTGGCGTTTACCCACCCGGTCGTAGTAGGGAACCTTGCGGATCTCAAAGCAGGCTTTGCGCCCGTCAGGGTACTCCAGCCACTGCTCGTAGGTCAGGGAGACATTGTGCCGAAACACCTTCTCATCGGTTTCGTTGACCTTCTCCGCCGCCTCCGGCGAGTAGACGTCGTTCGGCTTCAGGTTAACCAGCTGTTTCTCACTTTTGCCGGTCAGCAGCTCCATGGCCCGGTTGCAGCCGGAGAACTCCCTATCTTCGTTGCGGTAGAAGACCAGATCCGGCGAGGCGTCGAGGAACGAGCGCAGGAAGGAGGACTGCTGCTCCAGCTGGATCTGTGTCTGCTCGCGCTCCTGCATCTCAATTTTAAGCTGCTCAAAGGTCGCCTGGCGCTCAGCCTCAGCGATGGCGCGATCGTTGATCACCTGATTGAGCGTGGAGATGTTCTCTTTCAGCTGAACGTTGAGCTTGAGATCGCGCTCGCGCATCTCCTCAAGCTTCTCCACCAGCTTTGACAGCCGCTGGCGGGACTCTTCCAGTTGCTCAACCACCACCGATAAAAAGTAGACCGCCCAGGGGGTAATCAGCAGCCCGAAGAAGATTGAACGGATCACGTCAATGCTCTCGACCCGGCCATGCAGCACCATGGTAACGGCCATCTGGACAACAATTGCCAAGACCACCAGCGCGAGGGCCAGCAGCATGGAGAAGCGCACCAGGCCAAGCTTCATCATCAGATTGACATAGTACTGCGCGAGTAAGCGGATTTGCTTCATTAACGAGTTCCTTCACCACAACGTCGCACAATAATACTCAATTCTGAGCAAAGCGTTGAAGGTTGTGCAAAAAATGTAGCCCGTACCGTCTGGCATTACGCTACTGTCCAGGGCCGTCCTAACGCGGAGCCTTGCGCTCCGTGGGCGTTGAGGTACTTATCCAGCTCCACCATGCCGGTCCAGCGGTTTTCGCACCACAGCGGCGCGAGCAGGGTCGGGCGGCGGGCGCTGGCGGAGATGCGGTGGTAGATCACCTCCGGCGGCGTATGGCGGATTATCTCCCCGGCGGTCAGGGTGTAGGCATCCAGCTCGATACCGGTCAGCCGCCCGGCCTGCCAGGCCTTTGCCATCGTGCTGCCGGTAACGATATGCAGCGGATGCAGCTTGATGCCGTCAACGCCGGTCTCTACCACCCGCTGTAGTGTCGCAAGGCACTCTGCCTCCCCCTCCCCCGGCAGGCCAACGATCAGGTGGCTGCACACCTTCAGCCCACGCTGGCGGGCCAGCCGGGTGGTACGCTGATAGCAGGCGAAGTCGTGACCGCGGTTAATACGGTGCAGCGTTTTATCGTGGGCCGTCTGCAGGCCCAGCTCCAGCCAAACCTCATACCCCTGCTGCTGGTATTCGCTAAGCAGATCCAGCACCGCCTCCGGAACGCAGTCCGGGCGCGTGCCCACGCACAGCCCAACAATATTGGCCTGGCTCACCGCCTGCTGGTACATGGCGCGCAGCACCTGCACCTCGGCCCAGGTACTGGTATAGGCCTGGAAATAGGCAAGATAGCGCCGGGCGCGGTTAACCCGTGTCGCCTGGTAAGCGAGCTGCGCGGTAATGGAGTGGTTCTGCTGGGTCTCGTCGGCAAAGGAGGCAACGTTGCAGAAGGTACAGCCGCCGCGGCCAATTGTGCCGTCGCGATTCGGGCAGCTAAAGCCGCCGTGCAGGGTAAGCTTATGAACTTTTTCACCATAGCGGCGGGCAAGATCGCCACCAAACATGTTGACTAATTTTTGTAACTGCATAATCTGAAAGGCCGCCCTGAAGAAAGGGCCAAGCCTGCCATTTTTAGCCTCCGACGGCGATGACCTGGATCAATCGTCATAGCGGCGCTATTTCCATTGCATAATCAAGCACAATTACCGCTATTTCATTCACCACTGGGTTGATTACTTTTCCTTATATTGCTGCCCTGTTTTTCTACTATTTTTGCTCATGCGTAAAACAGTGTCTTTATGCGGGTTACTCTTCGCAACCAGCGAAAAATAGCGCCTAAAGGTGAAAAAACAGATAATACCAATAACAATAGCGCTTTCTTATAGTGAGAGAGATCACACTCTGCCACCGCCTGCCGTCGCTGTCACACGCCTGTAAAATAGCTAATTACAGTTAAAAATCAGAAAGTTAACTCTGTGTTAGCACATTTTTGCATAAATAAGATTGTGATTTGACCTGTGTGTCGATTCCCGATAAGTTGGATATCCGCTGGAAGCTTTCTGGGTGAGCAGTCTGCTCACCATATTTATGCAGTAATTTAGATTCCCTCTGAAGCAAGTCCTCAACACTTGTTTGACCTACGCGAAAAGGATGATAGAGGGCGACATGCGAGGCCTGTAGGCTCCGTCGCCACGCCCTTTCTGCGCCTGCGCGCCACGGTCATGAGAGAGTCACGTAGAGCCTGGGGAGGTTCACTGATATGTTGTACGATAAATCTCTTGAGAGAGATAACTGTGGTTTCGGCCTGATCGCCCACATAGAAGGCGAACCTAGCCACAAGGTAGTGCGTACCGCTATTCACGCACTGGCCCGAATGCAGCACCGTGGTGCGATCCTTGCCGATGGTAAAACCGGCGACGGTTGCGGCCTGCTGCTACAAAAACCTGACCGTTTCTTCCGCCTGGTTGCCGAAGAGCGCGGCTGGCGCTTAGCCAAAAATTATGCCGTGGGCATGCTGTTCCTGAACCAGGACGCTGAAAAGGCCGCCGTTGCGCGCCGCATCGTCGAAGAAGAACTTCAGCAAGAGACCCTCTCTATCGTGGGCTGGCGCGATGTGCCGACCAACGAAGGGGTGCTCGGTGAAATCGCCCTCTCCTCGCTGCCACGTATTGAGCAAATTTTTGTTAACGCCCCTGCGGGCTGGCGTCCGCGTGATATGGAGCGCCGTCTGTTTATTGCGCGCCGCCGTATCGAAAAACGCCTCCAGGAGGACAAAGAGTTCTACGTCTGTAGCCTCTCCAACCTGGTGAACATCTATAAAGGTCTCTGTATGCCGGCGGATCTGCCGCGCTTCTACCTGGACCTCGCGGACCTGCGCCTGGAGTCGGCCATCTGCCTGTTCCACCAGCGCTTCTCCACCAACACCGTACCGCGCTGGCCGCTGGCCCAGCCGTTCCGCTACCTGGCCCACAACGGTGAGATCAACACCATCACCGGTAACCGCCAGTGGGCGCGCGCGCGTACCTATAAATTCAAGACGCCACTGATCCCGGATCTGCACGACGCCGCGCCGTTCGTCAACGAAACCGGCTCCGACTCCAGCTCGCTGGATAACATGCTCGAGCTGCTGCTGGCGGGCGGGATGGACATCGTCCGTGCCATGCGTCTGCTGGTGCCGCCAGCCTGGCAGAACAATCCGGATATGGATCCGGAGCTGCGCGCCTTCTTTGACTTTAACTCCATGCACATGGAGCCGTGGGACGGCCCGGCGGGCATCGTCATGTCCGACGGCCGCTTTGCCGCCTGTAACCTGGACCGTAACGGCCTGCGTCCGGCGCGCTACGTCATCACCAAAGATAAGCTGATCACCTGCGCCTCGGAAGTCGGGATCTGGGATTACCAGCCGGACGAAGTGGTGGAAAAAGGCCGCGTCGGACCAGGCGAGCTGATGGTTATCGACACCCGCGGCGGCCGTATTCTGCACTCCCGCGAAACCGATGACGATCTGAAGAGCCGCCACCCCTATAAAGAGTGGATGGAGAAGAACGTGCGCCGTCTGGTGCCGTTTGAAGATCTGCCGGATGACGCAGTGGGCAGCCGTGAGATGGGCGATGACCTGCTGGCCAGCTTCCAGAAGCAGTTTAACTACAGCGCCGAAGAGCTGGATTCAGTGATCCGCGTGCTGGGTGAAAACGGCCAGGAGGCGGTCGGCTCAATGGGTGACGATACCCCGTTCGCCGTGCTCTCCAGCCAGCCGCGTATTATTTATGACTACTTCCGCCAGCAGTTTGCGCAGGTGACTAACCCGCCAATCGATCCGCTGCGTGAAGCGCACGTCATGTCGCTGGCCACCAGCATCGGCCGGGAGATGAACGTCTTCTGTGAAGCCGAGGGCCAGGCCCACCGCCTGACCTTCAAATCACCGATCCTGCTCTACTCCGACTTTAAGCAGCTGACTACCCTGTCGGAGCACCACTACCGCGCCGACACGCTGGATATCACTTTTGACGTCAACGAAGCTTCGCTGGAAGACACGGTGAGCGCGCTGTGTGATAAAGCAGAGCAGATGGTGCGCGACGGCACGGTGCTGCTGGTGCTCTCTGACCGTAACATCGCCAAGGATCGCCTGCCGGTTCCGGCCCCGATGGCGGTGGGGGCTATCCAGACCCGCCTCGTGGAGAAGAGCCTGCGCTGCGACGCCAACATCATTGTTGAGACCGCCAGCGCCCGCGATCCGCACCACTTCGCCGTACTCCTGGGCTTCGGCGCGACGGCTGTCTATCCGTACCTCGCCTATGAGACGCTGGCGAAGCTGGTAGATACGCACGCCATCGATAAGAACTACCGTACCGTGATGCTGAACTACCGTAACGGCATCAATAAAGGCCTGTACAAGATCATGTCCAAAATGGGCATCTCTACCATCGCCTCCTACCGCTGCTCGAAGCTATTCGAAGCGGTTGGCCTGCATGATGAGGTTGCCGATCTCTGCTTCCAGGGCGTGATCAGCCGCATCGGCGGCGCGGGCTTTGCCGACTTCCAGCAGGATCTGTTGAACCTGTCGAAACGTGCCTGGCTGGCGCGTAAACCGCTGGAACAGGGCGGCCTGCTGAAGTACGTCCACGGCGGTGAATACCATGCCTACAACCCGGACGTGGTGCGCACCCTGCAGCAGGCGGTACAGAGCGGCGAGTACAGTGACTATCAGCAGTACGCTAAGCTGGTCAACGAGCGCCCGGCGGCAACGCTGCGCGATCTGCTGCACATCAACCCGCCTGCGGACGCGGTGAACGTTGATGACGTGGAGCCAGCCAGCGAGCTGTTTAAACGCTTCGATACCGCAGCGATGTCTATCGGCGCGCTAAGCCCGGAGGCCCACGAGGCGCTGGCCGAAGCGATGAACAGCATCGGCGGCAACTCTAACTCCGGCGAAGGCGGAGAAGATCCGGCTCGCTACGGCACTAACAAAGTATCGCGTATCAAACAGGTTGCCTCTGGCCGCTTCGGCGTGACCCCGGCCTACCTGGTGAACGCGGACGTTATCCAGATTAAAGTGGCCCAGGGCGCGAAGCCTGGGGAAGGCGGCCAGCTGCCGGGGGATAAAGTGACCCCGTACATCGCTAAGCTGCGCTACTCGGTGCCGGGCGTGACGCTGATCTCCCCGCCGCCGCACCACGATATCTACTCCATCGAGGATCTGGCCCAGCTCATCTTTGACCTGAAGCAGGTCAATCCGAAAGCGATGATCTCCGTGAAGCTGGTCTCCGAGCCGGGCGTAGGCACCATCGCCACCGGCGTGGCAAAAGCCTATGCGGATCTGATCACCATCGCTGGCTACGACGGCGGCACTGGTGCAAGCCCGCTCTCCTCAGTGAAATACGCGGGCTGCCCGTGGGAGCTGGGGCTGGTTGAAACCCAGCAGGCGCTGGTGGCTAACGGCCTGCGCCACAAAATTCGTCTGCAGGTCGACGGCGGCCTGAAAACCGGCGTGGACATCATCAAAGCGGCGATTCTCGGTGCAGAGAGCTTCGGCTTCGGCACCGGCCCGATGGTAGCGCTGGGCTGTAAATACCTGCGTATTTGCCACCTGAACAACTGCGCAACCGGCGTTGCAACCCAGGATGACAAGCTGCGTAAGAACCACTATCACGGCCTGCCGTTCAAAGTGACCAACTACTTTGAATTTATCGCCCGTGAGACCCGGGAGCTGATGGCGCAGCTGGGCGTGACCCGCCTGGTGGACCTGATTGGTCGTACCGATCTGCTTACCGCGCTGGAGGGCTTCACCGCCAAACAGCAGAAGCTGGATCTCTCTAAGCTGCTGGAGACCGCCGAGCCGCATCCGGGCAAAGCGCTCCACTGCACCGAGCACAACCCGCCGTTTGATAACGGGGTGCTCAATGCCCAGCTGCTGAACCAGGCGAAGCCGTTTGTTGACGAGCGCCAGAGCAAAACCTTCTGGTTTGATATTCGCAACACCGACCGTTCGGTGGGCGCATCGCTCTCCGGCTACATTGCCCAGACGCATGGCGATCAGGGCCTGGCGTCGGATCCGATTAAAGCCCACTTCAGCGGCACCGCAGGCCAGAGCTTCGGCGTGTGGAACGCCGGCGGCGTTGAGCTGTACCTGACCGGGGATGCCAACGACTACGTCGGTAAAGGCATGGCGGGCGGTCTGCTGGCGGTGCGTCCGCCGGTCGGCTCGGCTTTCCGTAGCCACGAGGCGAGCATTATTGGTAACACCTGCCTGTACGGCGCGACCGGTGGTCGTCTGTACGCCGCAGGCCGCGCGGGCGAACGTTTCGGGGTCCGTAACTCCGGGGCGATCACCGTGGTGGAAGGTATTGGTGACAACGGCTGTGAGTACATGACCGGCGGCATCGTCTGTATTCTTGGCAAGACGGGCGTCAACTTTGGCGCAGGCATGACCGGCGGCTTCGCCTACGTGCTGGATGAAGATGGCGAGTTCCGCAACCGCGTGAACCCGGAGCTGGTGGAAGTGCTGAGCGTCGACGACCTCGCAATTCATGAAGAGCACCTGCGCGGCCTGATCACCGAGCATGTACAGCATACCGGCTCCTCGCGTGGGGAAGAGATCCTGGCCCACTGGCCTGCCTTCGCCGCGAAGTTTGCGCTGGTTAAGCCGAAGTCCAGCGATGTTAAAGCCCTGTTGGGTCACCGTAGTCGCAGCGCCGCAGAGTTGCGCGTGCAGGCGCAGTAAGAGGTAGCAATGAGCCAAAACGTGTACCAGTTTATCGACTTACAGCGCGTGGATCCGCCTAAGAAAGCGCTGAAGATCCGTAAAATCGAATTTGTTGAGATCTATGAGCCGTTCTCAGAGGGCCAGGCCAAGGCGCAGGCGGACCGCTGCCTCTCCTGCGGCAACCCGTACTGTGAATGGAAGTGCCCGGTGCATAACTACATCCCGAACTGGCTGAAGCTGGCCAACGAGGGGCGTATTTTTGAAGCCGCCGAGCTGTCGCACCAGACCAACACCCTGCCGGAAGTGTGCGGCCGTGTCTGTCCGCAGGATCGCCTTTGTGAAGGCTCCTGCACCCTGAACGACGAGTTCGGCGCGGTGACCATCGGCAATATCGAGCGCTATATTAACGATAAAGCGTTTGAGATGGGCTGGCGTCCGGACCTGACCGGCGTGAAGCAGACCGACAAGCGCGTCGCTATTATTGGCGCTGGCCCGGCTGGCCTGGCGTGCGCCGACGTGCTGACCCGCAACGGCGTGAAGGCGGTAGTATTCGACCGCCATCCGGAGATCGGCGGCCTGCTGACCTTCGGTATTCCGGCCTTCAAGCTGGAGAAAGAGGTAATGACCCGCCGCCGGGAGATCTTCACCGGCATGGGCATTGAGTTCAAACTCAATACTGAAGTGGGTCGCGATGTACAGCTCGACGATCTGCTGAAGGATTACGATGCGGTATTCCTCGGCGTCGGTACCTATCAGTCCATGCGCGGCGGCCTGGAGAACGAAGATGCTTCCGGCGTATTTGACGCCCTGCCGTTCCTGATTGCTAACACCAAGCAGATCATGGGCTTCGGTGAAACCGCTGACGAACCCTACGTCAACATGGAAGGCAAGCGCGTGGTGGTGCTGGGCGGCGGTGATACCGCGATGGACTGCGTACGCACCTCCATCCGCCAGGGCGCAACGCATGTGACCTGTGCCTATCGCCGTGACGAAGAGAACATGCCAGGCTCCCGCCGCGAAGTGAAAAACGCGCGGGAAGAGGGCGTGGAGTTCCAGTTCAACGTCCAGCCGCTGGGTATTGAAGTGAACGCTAACGGCAAGGTGAGCGGCGTGAAGATGGCGCGTACCGAGATGGGCGCACCGGATGCACACGGCCGCCGTCGGGCTGAGATCGTCGCTGGCTCCGAACACGTGGTTCCGGCTGATGCGGTGGTGATGGCGTTTGGTTTCCGTCCGCACAGCATGTCCTGGCTGGCACAGCACAGCGTGGAGCTGGATTCCCAGGGCCGGATCATCGCCCCGGAAGGCAACGAAAATGCCTTCCAGACCAGCAACCCGAAAATCTTCGCCGGTGGTGACATCGTGCGTGGTTCGGACCTGGTAGTAACGGCGATTGCCGAAGGGCGTAAAGCCGCCGACGGCATTATGAATTACCTCGAAGTGTAATCATCCGCCCCTTTATCTTGCCGGATAAAGGGGCATTTTTTTATTCCTGCGGCGTCTTGTATATCTCCCCCGTCAGATAATCCGGCCAGTTCTTCTCAAAGTAGAGCGCGGTAAGATCTCCACATGCCCGAAGCGGCCTCGCCTCGACGCTAAACGCCCCGTTTTGCCAGCGGACGTGCAGCTGCTCTGCCTTATGCTCTGGCTTTTCCGAAAGGAAACGGAAACGCGTCAGCGCCCCCTCCCGGGTTTGCGGTATCGCATCGCCCTGCGGGGAGCAGATCATCCGCGCACCCCGGCTTCCCCCGCCCTCGGCCACGTAGGTTTGCAGCGCGGTGAGGATCGCTTCTGAAGCCAGCGCCATCTGCCGCCACTGGAAGCTAAACGCCGTCCGGTTTGGGTGATTGATAGCGATCCCCGAGCTGGCAATGCGCTGATTGAGCTGGCGCGCGGCCTCCCGGGCCTCGTTGACGCTCTCCGCCTCACAGATAAACCCGGCGCGATCGCTCATTCGCTGCTGGATCTCCGCCCGGACCTGCTCGATCTCCAGCGCCGCTGGATTGGCACTGTCCCGCTGGATTTGGGCAATCACCCTCTTCAGCTCCGCCTCACCCTGCGGCTCGCCTGCTGTGCGCGCCGCTGCCGCAATGTGCTTGGCGCAGCGCAGGCCGAATACCTGCCCCGCGTTCAGCGCCGCGCCACCGGGACGCGTTACCCCGTGAGTACCCGCCGCCTCGCCCACCGTGTAGCACCCCTCCAGCGAGGTGTGGCCCCAGATGTCCACGGCGATGCCGCCGTTCATATGCTGATGGTTGACGTTGAAGGCCAGCGGCTGCTGGGTCAGGTCGTGCCCGTGGTGCTTGTAAAGCTCGATGGCCAGCGGGTTCATATGCCGCAGACGATCGATGGGCTGCTCCAGGCAGGCATCGCTGTTGCGCAGGTACTGGTAAACATCCTCATCCAGGTTGCGCACCGAAAAAGGCTCGTCCCCCGGCACCGGCAGCGGGTTGCGGTTGAAGTCCATATAGATGGCGCGCCCAGCCTGCGATTCGTTATAGATCGCCAGGTCCACCAGGCTGGAACCAAAATCGAGCGTCCGGGTGGCATGGATCGGCCACTGGTAGCCCTTGCGGAAAATATTGGAGGCCAGCTCACGGGTGGTGCGGTAGTAGCGAGCCAGAAAGTTGTGCTCCTGTCCATCAGCGTCTACCGAGTAGATATAGGGCATGCTCTGCACGTAGGTGCCGGAGAGGTTCCATGGGAACTCATCCCGCCGCGTGCCAATGCCAAACTGGTGCTCGGTAAGGTTGACCGTATCGATACCCGCCTCCAGCGCCAGCCCCAGCGCGCCAAAGCAGCGCTTAGGGTAGACGCTGTCGCGAAACAGCTCTCCCGGCCCGCCGGAGGCCAGCACCACCGCCGGACTGCGCAGCAGGCAGAGTCCCCAAGGATTCTCCGCACTCTTCGCCCCTTTAACGACCGCAATCGCGCCGCTAATTCGCCGCCCGGCTCCCTCGCCAGAGGTCAGGAGGCGGATCACCGTCGCGTGATCGAGGAAGGGAACGCCCACCAGCGCCGCCTCCTCCGCCAGCACCTTAACCATCAGGCGGGAGGTGCGCGGCCCGCAGCTAGTCGCCCTGCCGACCTCATCATGATCGGTCTGATAGCGCAGCACCGCGCCATAACGATCCTCTGGCAGCGGCAGCCCCATGCTTTTCAGCCCGATAAAAGCCTCAACAGAGCCGACCGCCTCAACGTAGGCGGTGTCGCCATCCATCGCGCCCCCGGCCCCCAGCGCCCCGGCCAGGCGGGTGAAGTCATCTCCGCGAAAGCTGGTGGAGGCCGTGTGCAGAGTCTGCTTATCGGAGCCGGAGCAGGCGGAGGTTCCCCAGAACAGCGTCTGGGTCGCTACCAGCACGTTAAGCCGCCTGCGCTTTAGCTCGACGGCTGCACGTAACCCCGCCGCTCCGCTGCCCACCACCAGCGCCTCGCTGTCATAGACAGGGATGCGATACTCACCGAGGGTCAACATCTGCTGCGGCTGCGCCTCGGCAACGTGATGGGGCATGGCAACGTTGGTCAGGCTCTCCAGAATGGCCTGCGGGATCGCTGTTGTCATTGTTAACCTCTACTGTTTGCTCGTTGAAATATCTGACGCCAGCCCGGCAACCCGCCGGTGCGTCACGGGCTGGGTGCTTTTGCGCACGCCCAGCAGCAGGACGCTGCTGACCAGCATGATGCAGGCGGCAAAGAACCATACCGTGCTCATGGAGTAGCGATCGGCAAAGTATCCTGCCAGCACCGGCGAAATGCCCCCGGCGGTCATGCCGATGTTCATCACCAGGCCAATGGCCGCACCGCGCAGTTGAGGCGGCACCAGCTCGGAGGTAAAGGAGAGCACCATCGGCGTAATGGGGTAGCCCAGCAGGCCGAGGAACAGCACGAGGATCACCACGGCAAACACCGGCAGATCCATCACCATCGCCGCCATCAGCAGGCTGCTGAGCAGCGTGACGGCAATCAGCACTTTGCGTTTACGGGTAAAGTCCCCGCCGTCGCAGTAGCGGCCCAGCAGGAATCCGCCCAGCGCGCCGGTCAGCCCCAGCAGGCTGGCGATGGTGCCCGCCATACCGATGGAGAGCTGCTTCATGTTCATCAGGAAGGTCGGTGCCCACAGCAGGACAATCCACCAGCCGCTTAGCAGCAGGAAGTAGTAGAAAGCGATCAGCATTACCGCCCTGTTACGAAACAGCTGGCCAAGCGGCACCTTCTCTTTTGCCGTGGTAGCAGTCACGGCCTTTTTCGGTTCGGATTTAACCAGCACCGCGTAGGCCAGCGCCACCAGCACGCCCAGCCCGCCCGCAACATAGAAGACCACCCGCCAACCGTATAGCGGCCCCAGCATCGCCCCCAGCCAGGTGCCAAAGAAGCCGCCGATGGGATAGCCCATCCAGTAGAGCGACATCACGGTAGTGCGCTGCTTCTCGGTGGTGACGTTGGCCACCTCCAGCGAGGCCGCGGGCCAGAAGACCCCCTCGCCGATACCGGTCATGACCCGGTAGAAGATCAGCGAGGTCATGCTCCCGGCAATGCCAGTCAGCATGGTCGCCACGGAGAACATCATCAGCCCCAGGATGAGGACCGGTTTGCCGCTGAGCTTGTCGGCGATGATGCCGGAGAGAAAGAGAAAGCCAATGAAGCCGTAAAAGAACGAGCTGAGCAGAATGCCGGACTGGCCTTTTTCAAGGCCGAAGTCGTTGGCGATCAGCCCGATTGCTGATGAGACGGTCATGCGATCCACGGAGTACATCATGTAACCCAGGCCGCAAAGCACCGATACCAGCACCATCTTTTTTGTATCTGTCTGCATAATTCCCTCGACTAACCTGATAAGTGTGACGAGAAACCAGATACCGCTAAAATCTGACTAACAGTGACTTTGATGACGAGCCTTGCACGTCTCCAGAACCGTATCCGGATCGCGTTGCCACCAGTTGTGCTCGGAGAAGATCTCTACCTCATGCGCCCCCTCATAGCCCAAAGCCTCCACGGCCTGGCGCGCGGCGCGAATATCGATCACCCCGTCGCCCATCATGCCGCGATCGAGGAGCAGATCCCGGGTGGGCACCAGCCAGTCACAGATATGAAAGCCTAAAATGCGCTTACGGCCCGCGCGTTCAATCTCTGCATAAAACTTTGGATCCCACCAGGTGTGGTAGAGATCGACGGCGATCCCCAGGCCATCGTCCCCCAGCTCGTCACAGAGATCGTTCGCCTGCTCCAGGGTGTTGACGCAGGCGCGATCCGCAGCGTACATCGGATGCAGCGGCTCGATTGCCAGCGGCATCCCCGCCTTACGCGAGTACTCCAGCAGGCGACCAAGACCGTCGCGCACCTGGCTACGCGCGCCAGCGATATCTTTTGACTCTCCCGGCAGGCCACCAACCACCAGCACCAGACAGGCCGCGTTAAGCGCCAGCGCCTCATCTACCGCCCGACGGTTGTCGTCATCGGCAGCCCGCCGGGCCGCGTCGTCGATGCCGGGGAACATGCCGCCGCGGCAGTAGCCGCTGACCGCCAGCTCATTGCTGCGGATCAGCTGGGCGGTCTTCTGCAAGCCGAGGGCCTGCACCTGGTCACGCCAGGGGGAGATGCCGTGGATCTGGTGGCGGGCGCAGCCCTCAATGATCTGATCCAGAGTCCACTGTTTACGCACCGTGGCGGTGTTGATCGATAAACGTTGTGCATCAGGCTTTTGCATTATGGCTCCTTAGCGTAACAGGGACGGAACATCGAGCCAGCGGCGCTCTTTCCAGCTTTGCAGGGCCAACTCCACCAGCTGCACCCCCTTTGCCCCCTCCAGCAGGTTCCAGCGAAATTCACCCTCGCCGTGCACGTGGCGTAAGAACAGCTCCCACTGCACCTTAAAGGCGTTGTCATAAGTCGTGGTGTCCGGCACCGGCACCCAGTCGTTAAAGAAGTTATGGGTCTGACGCACGTCCGGGTTCCATACCGGCTTCGGCGTATTGACCCGGGACTGGGTAAGGCAGTCGGTGAGGCCTGCTACCGCCGATCCGTTGACGCCATCCACCTGGAAGGTCACCAGATCTTCGCGGCGCACGCGCACGCACCAGGAGCTGTTGATCTGCACGATGGTGCCGTTATGCAGTTCGAAGGTAGCGTAAGCAGCGTCGTCGGCGGTGGCCTGGTAGGCGTTGCCCTGCTCGTCGAAGCGCTCAGGAATATGGGTAGCACCCAGGCAGCTGAGGCTTTTGATCTCGCCGAACAGGTTGTCGATCACGTAGCGCCAGTGGCAGATCATGTCGAGAATGATGCCGCCGCCGTCCTCGGCGCGGTAGTTCCACGACGGACGCTGGGTCGGCTGCAGATCGCCTTCAAAGACCCAGTAGCCAAACTCGCCGCGCACCGAGAGCACCTTGCCGAAGAAGCCGGACTGGTTAAGCATCTGTAACTTTTGCAGCCCCGGCAGCCAGAGCTTATCCTGCACGACACCATGGCAGACGCCGTGCTGCTCGGCAAAGTAGTAAAGCTCCATCGCCTCGTCGAGGCTGACCGCCACCGGTTTTTCACTGTAGATGTGCTTGCCTGCGGCAATGGCCTTTTTCAGCAGCGCCGGGCGCGCCTGGGTGGTCGCCGCATCGAAAAAAATGGTGTCGTTGGGGTTGGCCAGCGCCGCATCGAGATCGGTTCCCCAGCGGCTGATGCCGTAGCTTTTTGCCAGCGCCGCGATCTTCTCTTCGTTACGGCCAATGAGGATCGGATCCGGCATCAAACGATCGCCGTTTGCCAGCTCAACGCCGCCCTGCTCGCGGATCGCCACGATCGAGCGGATCAGATGCTGATTCTTGCCCATCCGTCCAGTTACGCCATGCATGATGATGCCAACAGATTGAGTCGCCATGTCTTTTCCTTAGAGGTTAAAAGTGGGATTTATTCAGGCCGCCGTCGATATCAATAATCTGGCCGACGGTAAAGGGAAGCTGCCCGCAGGCCAGCGCGTTGACGGTGGTGGCGATATCTTTCGGCTGCCCCCAGCGCTTCATCGGCACCAGCCCATCGCCAATCAGCTGGTCATATTTCGGCTTCACAGTGCTGGTCATATCGGTTTCGATAATGCCGGGACGGATCTCGTAGACGCCGATCCCCTCCTCGGCCAGACGCAGCGCGAAGAGCTGCGTGACCATGCTGGCTGCCGCTTTCGAGACGCAGTATTCACCCCGGGAGATAGAGAGGCTGTGGGCGCTACAGGAGGTGATATTAATAATCGAGCGGTGGTGAGCATCCCGCTCTCCCTGCTGGAGCATGATCCGGGCGGCACGCTGGCAGAAGAAGAACATCGCGCGGGTGTTAATGTCCTGGCAGTAGTCATAGTTTTCCGCCGTAACCTCCAGCAGATCGCCACGCTGCTTTGCCGCCGTTCCCGCGTTGTTGACCACGCAGTCCAGTCGCCCCCACTTCGCCATCACCTGGTCGAGCATCTGCTGCTGAACCGCAAGATCGGCAACGTCCCCTGGCACCGCAAGTGCTTCAATGTCAAACTGTTGCAGTTCAGCCACCATGCTCTGCTGGCGTGCTCGGCCCTCTTCGCTATCGCGCCCGTTAATGGCAACGTTAAACCCCTGCTGCGCCAGCGCCAGCGCGCAGGCTTTGCCTATGCCGCGCGTGGATCCTGTAACGAGGGCGACCGGGCGTTGTGAATGGCTCATAGACGACTCCCAAAGGCTGAATAGTAGATTTCAACTAGATGGTTGATAACCGTTAAGCAGTATAGGAAGCGAGCAAAAAGAAAATAATGATCGACTTCTCAAAATCAACTAATTAGTTAATAATTAAGTAGCAGCCGGTAACGCGATGATTTTAATGGATAAATAATGAATGATATCAAGGGGAAGCGGAGACACGATCCGGAATTGACCCGTGGGCTGATCCTGGCGGCGGCGAAGAGAGAGTTTGCTGAGAAGGGTTTTGACGGGGCCAGAGTTGACCAGATTGCCGCCGTGGCGCAGGTGAATAAGCAGATGCTTTATTACTATTTCGACAATAAAGACACCCTGTTTACCCATGTGCTGCAGGCGGCGTACCAGGATATTCGCGCCAAAGAGGCGGCGCTGAAGTTGGATCATCTGAGCGGCCGGGAAGCTATCCTGGCGCTGGTAGATTTTACCTGGCACTACTACCTGGCGAACCCGGAATTTATTCGTCTGCTGAATAGCGAGAACCAGCTTAAAGGCCGTCACCTGAAGGAGCTGGACAGCATCGTGCCGATCAACCGCAGCTGGATAACCATCACCCAGCAGATCCTCGATCGCGGCGAGCAGGATGGCTCGATTCGCCCGGGCATCGATGCGATGCAGCTCAATATCAGCATCTCCGCGCTGGGCTTTTTCTATCTGATTAACCAGTCGACGCTATCGATCCTCTACCAACAGGATCTGAAGCAGCCCGCCGCCCTCGACGCCCGGCTGGCGGTGATGCGGGAGACCATCGCCTGCTGGCTAATGCCCGTCGCGTAAGGGGTTGCAACAGGCAAAAAAAACAGGCCCCGGGGGGCCTGTGAGATTACTTCACGACGCGTAGCGCCGGACGACCACCGCGCGGCGGCGGATCGTTATCTGGATCGTTGTCATCGTCAACGTGGTCAGGCTTGTCGCCATCGATCACCGACATCACGGTTTCGCTTTCAGGCGTTGCCGTTTCGTCATCGTCGTTGACGGTAACCGCCTCGCCATCGTAGGCCGCTTCCGGCTCAAACATGGTGCCTGCGCCGTTTTCACGGGCGTAGATCGCCAGTACGGCAGCCAACGGCACGTAAACCTGGCGCGGAACGCCGCCAAAGCGCGCGTTGAAACGCACCTCGTCGTTCGCCAGCTCAAGGTTGCCTACCGCGCGCGGGGCGATGTTGAGAACGATCTGCCCGTCACGGGCGTACTCCATCGGCACACGCACGCCAGGCAAGGTCACGTCTACCACCAGGTGCGGCGTGAGCTGGTTATCCAGCAGCCATTCATAGAATGCGCGCAGCAGATACGGACGGCGTGGAGAGAGCTGTGACAAATCCATGCGTATTAACCCCGGCCGAGGCGCATTTCGCGTTCGGCTTCTGTCAGAGAAGCGAGGAAGGAGTCGCGTTCGAAAACGCGGGTCATGTAGCCCTTAAGCTCTTTTGAACCGGTACCGCTCAGCTCAATGCCCAGCTGCGGTAAACGCCACAGCAGCGGTGCCAGGTAGCAGTCTACCAGGCTGAACTCATCGCTCAGGAAGTAAGGTTTCTGGGTAAAGACCGGGGCGATACCCAGCAGCTCTTCACGCAGCTGCTTACGGGCGGCGTCAGCCTGGGCACCGGAGCTGGTGACGATGACGTTCATCAGCGTGTACCAGTCTTTTTCGATACGGTGCATATAGAGGCGGCTCTCACCACGCGCAACCGGATAGACCGGCATCAGCGGCGGGTGTGGGAAGCGCTCGTCCAGGTACTCCATAATGATGCGAGACTCCCACAGGGTCAGCTCGCGATCCACCAGCGTCGGTACGCTTTGATTCGGGTTGAGGTCAATCAGATCCTGAGGCGGATTATCCTTTTCCACGTGTTCGATTTCGAAACTCACACCTTTTTCGGCCAGCACGATGCGGACTTGGTGGCTATAGATGTCAGTAGGACCAGAAAACAGCGTCATTACCGAACGTTTGTTGGCAGCGACAGCCATGAAAACCTCCAGGTATATTCAGAATATTACTGCTGCGAGCCACAGAGTGACCAGCCAGATGTAAGGTGACCCATCCACCCGAAGAGACACATTTGTGCAAAAAGCAGCAAAAAATGAGCAATCCCCGGCATTTGGGCAGAAAATTGGATGATAGTTTACCAGATTTTGCGGGCTTTGTGGTGAGGGGATTCCGGAAATGCTGTAAATCAGGAAAAAATCAACGGTTACTGTGGATATCTTATTTTTTGTCCATAAAAAAACCCGGCATAAACCGGGTTTTTGCGCCATTCGTTCTGCGTAAGCAGAGACAAATTAACGTTTGGAGAACTGAGGACGACGACGTGCTTTACGCAGACCGACTTTCTTACGTTCAACCTGACGAGCGTCACGAGTAACGAAGCCTGCTTTACGCAGTTCGCCACGCAGGGACTCGTCGTACTCCATCAGAGCGCGGGTGATACCGTGACGGATCGCACCAGCCTGACCAGAGATACCACCACCTTTAACAGTGATGTACAGATCCAGTTTCTCAACCATGTCCACCAGTTCCAGCGGCTGACGAACTACCATGCGGGCAGTTTCACGACCAAAGTACTGTTCCAGAGAACGTTGGTTGATAACGATTTTACCGCTGCCCGGTTTGATGAAAACGCGAGCTGCAGAACTTTTGCGGCGACCAGTGCCGTAGTATTGATTTTCAGCCATTGCCATAATCCCGATTAGATGTCCAGAACTTGCGGTTGCTGTGCCGCGTGGTTGTGCTCGTTACCCGCGTAAACTTTCAGTTTACGGTACATAGCACGACCCAGCGGGCCTTTTGGCAGCATGCCTTTAACCGCGATTTCAATCACACGCTCAGGACGGCGGGCAATCATCTCTTCAAAGGTCGCTTGTTTGATACCACCGATGTGGCCAGTGTGGTGATAGTACACTTTGTCAGTACGCTTGTTACCGGTTACGGCAACTTTGTCAGCGTTCAGAACGATGATGTAATCACCGGTATCTACGTGCGGAGTGTATTCCGCTTTGTGCTTACCGCGCAGGCGACGAGCCAGTTCGGTAGCCAGACGGCCCAGAGTTTTACCGGTCGCGTCAACAACATACCAGTCGCGTTTTACGGTTTCTGGTTTAGCTGTAAAAGTTTTCATTAAAAGCTTACCCAAGTAATAAGTTACACGTTGGTGAACACCCAAACGTTTAGTCAGTTGAGGCTCACACGACAAAGTCCGGCAAACCTACCCCTTCGAATAGCAAATGCCAGCACATAGAAAGTTTTGGGAAAAAAACCTTCTCGTAACGTGGGGTCGCAAGATTATAGAGAAGTCGGGGTCAAAGATCGACCCCTTTTTATACTTCTCGACGAGGTTTTCGCCTTTACCCGGCCAGGTGCTCGCGGGCTAAATAGTCTTCGCTCTGCATCTCCTGCAAACGCGACAGGCAGCGCTGGAACTCAAACTTCAGCCGCTCGCCCCGGTAGATCTGATGCAGCACCGCCTCGGCACTGACCACCAGCTTGACGTGGCGCTCGTAAAACTCATCCACCAGCGCGATAAAGCGCCGGGCCTCGCTCTCCATCAGCGGGGTCATCACCGGGACGTCAAACAGCAGCACGGTATGGAACATCTGCGACAGGGCGATGTAGTCATGCTGGCTGCGGGCGTCCACGCACAGGGTGGTGAAGGAGACCGCCAGCGTCTGGTTCTCTACCCCCAGCGTCGGCAGCGGACGGTGGTTTATCTCAAGCGTCGGGGGGTTCTCCCGCTTCGCTCCCGCCAGCGCCTGCCACAGCGTCTCCATCTGCTGCGCCGTCTCATCATTCAGCGGCGACAGCCAGAGGTGCGCCTGAGTCAACGTACGCAGACGGTAATCAATCCCGGCATCAACGTTCATGATGTCACAGTGCTGCTTGATCGCCTCGATAGCCGGCAGGAAACGCGCGCGCTGCAGGCCGTTGCGGTAGAGATTCTCCGGCGGAATATTCGACGTCGCCACCAGCGTAATGCCGCGGGCAAACAGCGCCTGCATCAGGCCACCCAGCAGCATGGCGTCGGTGATATCCGAGACAAAAAACTCATCGAAGCAGAGCACGTCGGTCTCGGCTTTAAAGCGGTC
This sequence comes from Pseudescherichia sp., assembly GCF_031987975.1. Classification (GTDB taxonomy): domain Bacteria; phylum Pseudomonadota; class Gammaproteobacteria; order Enterobacterales; family Enterobacteriaceae; genus Pseudescherichia. The sequence goes on from NZ_DALZYX010000006.1 coordinate 317,865, forward strand.
GGCCACAATTTCCAGCGGATCGCTCTGCCCCTGTAGCTGGGTCAGCTCCTCATGTACCCGCAGCATAAAGCGGTGAAAATGCAGCCGCTGTTTACGTGTGCCTGGCAGGCTATGGTAGAAGAGATCCATCAGCCAGGTTTTTCCCCGTCCGACCCCGCCCCACATGTACAGACCTCGCACCGGCGCAGCGGGGCGTGCCTCCCGCTTGCCCAGCAGCTTGCCAAACGCTGCCCGTAGACCGCCGCCGGGAGCGGGCGTCTCTGTACGATTTGTTAGCGCCTGATAGATGTTTTCCAGCCGGTTAACGGCTTCGCGCTGAACGTCGTCAGGCTGATGGCTGCCCTCTTTCAGGGCCAGTTGGTAACGCGATGTGGGGGTAAGGCTCTGCATGATGCTATTGTTATTCCTTGATAATTAATTTGCCGCAGGTCCTGGCTGGTGAAAAAAAGGCCGTTCTACACTACGCGATGCGGTGCCAGGATTCCACTTATACGGATTTAGCGGTTATAGTGGCATAATGAGGTACAGGCAAGGAGCCTCGCCGCCTACACCCTACGGACCTACAACACAACGGGAGATGTTCATGACCTGGGAATATGCGCTAATTGGATTAGTCGTCGGCATTATCATTGGTGCTGTGGGCATGCGCTTTGGAAACCGCAAGCTTCGCCAGCAGCAGGCCTTACAGTATGAGCTAGAGAAGAACAAAGCCGAGCTGGAAGAGTATCGCGAAGAGCTTACCGGCCACTTTGCCCGCAGCGCAGAGCTGCTGGATAACATGGCCCACGACTATCGCCAGCTTTATCAGCACATGGCACAAAGCTCCAGCCAGCTGCTGCCGGAGATGTCTGCAGAGGACAATCCGTTCCGCAACCGCCTTGCTGAATCCGAAGCTGGCAACGATCAGGCACCGGTTCAGATGCCGCGCGACTACTCAGATAGCGCGTCAGGCCTGCTGCGCGGTGCACCGAAGCGCGGCTGATCGCCACAGCCACTTTTTTTACGGGCGTACAGGCTACGCCCGCCTCTTCTTTTGCCATCCCAGCTATTATTTAATCATTCACCTCATTGTTACCCGGTTGAAAATTCAATAACATCGATCCGTTTTGGGGCATTTTTTTCCTTACACTTCAGGTCACGAGAGCTTGCATCCATGAAGAAAAGAAACCCGCTGTTGAGTGCATTAGCGTTAAGTGTCGGATTATCTCTCTCGGCACCCTTCCCGGCGACGGCCTCGCTGCCCGCCCAGATCCCTGGCCAGCCGGCGCTGCCCAGCCTTGCGCCGATGCTGGAGAAGGTGCTGCCTGCGGTGGTGAGCGTGCAGGTAGAGGGAACAGCGGTTGCCCCCGAACAGAAAATACCTGAAGAGCTGAAGAAATATTTCGGCGACGAACTACCGGATGGCCAGGCGCAGCCGTTTGAGGGCTTGGGTTCCGGGGTGATCATCGACGCGGCCAAAGGCTACGTGCTGACCAATAACCACGTCATTAACCAGGCGCAGAAGATCAACGTTCAGCTTAACGACGGGCGTGAGTTCGAAGCGAAGCTGATCGGCGGCGATGACCAGAGCGATATCGCCCTGTTGCAATTGCAGAACGCTACCGGGCTGACGCAGATCGCCGTTGCCGACTCCGATAAGCTGCGGGTGGGTGATTTCGCCGTCGCGGTGGGCAACCCGTTTGGCCTCGGCCAGACTGCTACCTCGGGGATCATCTCGGCGCTTGGCCGTAGCGGCCTGAACCTAGAGGGGCTGGAAAACTTTATCCAGACCGACGCCTCTATTAACCGCGGCAACTCCGGCGGGGCGCTGCTCAACCTTAACGGCGAGCTGATCGGTATCAACACGGCGATTCTTGCGCCAACCGGCGGCAGCATTGGCATCGGCTTTGCCATCCCCAGCAATATGGCGCAAACCCTGGCCCAACAGCTGATCCAGTCCGGCGAGATCCAGCGCGGCCTGCTGGGTATTAAAGGCATGGAGATGAGCGCCGATATCGCCAAGGCGTTTAACCTCAACGTCCAGCGCGGCGCTTTTGTTAGCGAAGTGCTGCCTGGCTCCGGGTCAGCCAAAGCCGGAATCAAATCCGGCGACGTGATCGTTAGCCTTAACGGTAAGCCGCTGAACAGCTTTGCCGAACTGCGCTCGCGCATCGCCACCACCGCACCGGGCACGAAGGTGAAGCTTGGCCTGCTGCGCGAGGGCAAAGGCCAGGAGGTCGAAGTCACGCTGGATAAGAGCACCGCTTCCTCCGCCAGCGCTGAGAGCCTCTCCCCGGCATTACAGGGCGCAAGCCTGGCCGACGGCCAGCTGAAGGACGGCACCAAAGGCATCAAGATTGAAGAGGTGGCAAAAGAGAGTCCTGCTGCCCAGGCGGGTTTGCACAAAGACGATGTGATTATCGGCGTTAACCGCGAACGCGTGCAGTCCATTGCCGAGATGCGCAAGGTGCTGGAGACCAAGCCAAATATCATTGCGCTGCACGTGGTGCGCGGCAACGATACTCTCTATTTATTACTGCGTTAATGGCTGGCTCCCGGACATCACCACCCCTGTGTGATGTCCGGATAAGTCGTGCTATGCTGCCCGCACCCTCTTTAACGACGTCCGCATCATGTTAGTGAAGCTATTACGATCTGTCGGTATTGGCCTAATTGTAGGTAGCCTGCTGCTGGCTGCCCTGCCCTCGCTACGTCAGCTGAGCGCCTCCTCTCCCCCCCAGTTTGACAGCACCGATGAAACGCCGGTGAGTTATAACCAGGCTGTGCGCCGCGCCGCGCCTGCGGTGGTCAACGTCTATAACCGCAGCGCGGCCAGCTCGACGAATAACCAGCTGGAGATCCGTACCCTTGGCTCCGGGGTGATTATGGATCAGCGCGGATACATTATTACTAACAAACACGTGATTAACGATGCGGATCAGATCATCGTCGCCCTGCAGGACGGCCGTGTGTTTGAAGCCCTGCTGGTCGGCTCTGATACGCTAACGGATCTGGCGGTGCTGAAGGTCAACGCCACCGGCGGCCTGCCGGTGATCCCCATTAACCGTCAACGCACGCCGCACATCGGCGACGTGGTGATGGCGATCGGTAACCCCTATAACCTCGGCCAGACCATTACCCAGGGGATCATCAGCGCCACCGGCCGCATCGGCCTCAACCCGTCCGGGCGGCAGAACTTTTTGCAGACCGACGCCTCTATTAACCACGGTAACTCCGGCGGGGCGCTGGTTAACTCCCTCGGCGAGCTGATGGGCATCAATACCCTCTCGTTTGATAAGAGCAACGATGGCGAAACGCCGGAGGGCATCGGCTTCGCCATTCCCTTCCAGCTAGCAACCAAGATCATGGATAAGCTGATCCGTGACGGGCGAGTCATCCGTGGCTATATCGGCATCGGTGGCAGAGAGATCGCACCTCTACATTCGCAAGGCGGTGGGATCGATCAGATCCAGGGGATCGTGGTTAATGAAGTCGCACCGGACGGCCCGGCGGCACGCGCAGGTATTCAGGTCAACGATGTGATCGTGTCCGTAAACGGCAAGCCGGCTATCTCAGCGCTGGAGACCATGGATCAGGTGGCGGAGATCCGCCCGGGTTCAGAGATCCCAGTAGAGGTGATGCGTGAGGATAAGAAGCTGCTGCTGCACGTGACGATTCAGGAGTACCCGGCCACCAACTAATTCAGCACTACCGGGCATTGCGATAATGCCCGGTAGTGCTGTGCTTACCGGGCCTACGGACTGAGTTACTTATTCACAAACTCTTCGCCGAGCTGGATATCTTTTTTCAGCGTCTCCAGCATCCCTTCCATTGCCTGCTGCTCGAAAGCGCTCAGGGTGCCGATAGGCTGGCGCTCGGCAACGCCGTTTTTACCCAGCAGCAGCGGCTGGGAGAAGAAGCGAGCGTGCTCGCCATCGCCCTCAACATAGGCGCACTCAACGATGCCCTGTTCACCCTGGAGGGCACGCACCAGCGAGAGGCCAAAGCGCGCCGCCGCCTGGCCCATGGACAGGGTTGCGGACCCGCCACCGGCTTTCGCCTCGACCACTTCTGTGCCTGCGTTCTGGATACGTTTGGTGAGATCGGCTACCTCCTGCTCGGAGAAGCTAACGCCAGGGATCTGCGACAGCAGCGGCAGAATGGTGACGCCAGAGTGGCCGCCGATAACCGGGACTTCAACCTCGGAAGGCTGTTTGCCTTTCAGCTCTGCCACAAAGGTGTTGGAGCGGATGATGTCCAGCGTGGTGACGCCGAACAGCTTATTCTTGTCGTAGACGCCCGCTTTTTTCAGCACTTCAGCGGCGATAGCGACGGTGGTATTGACCGGGTTAGTGATGATACCGATGCACGCCTGAGGACAGGTTTTCGCAACCTGATTCACCAGATTTTTAACAATGCCGGCGTTGACGTTAAAGAGATCGGAGCGATCCATGCCAGGCTTACGCGCCACGCCTGCGGAGATCAGCACCACGTCTGCACCTTCCAGCGCAGGGGTTGCATCTTCACCGGCGAAGCCTTTAATTTTTACCGCAGTAGGGATATGGCTAAGATCGACCGCCACGCCAGGGGTGACCGGCGCGATATCGTACAGAGAGAGTTCTGAGCCTGAAGGCAGTTGGGTCTTGAGAAGAAGGGCTAGCGCCTGGCCAATACCGCCTGCCGCGCCGAGGACTGCAACTTTCATCCTAAACTCCTTATTATGGTTAGCGAAATATACCGTTACTCCGTTGCTAAGGACATGACAACATGGGGTAAATGATACCGTTCTTCCCGCAGAAAAAACGCGCTTCAACACGCGTTTAGCATCATCTACTTTCTGTTGTACTCTACGGCAGCATGAAAATTTTCTTCATAACGCCAGTAATGCCCCCGCAGGCGGTACAATACACCCTGTAAAGCTAGCAAAACAACAGCACTTTAATAACATTTATTTTACTTTTAATCTTATTTGTGACTCGTGACACAGGCATGTTGCTCAATAATTTATTTTGATAAAATCCGCGGCTTTCATAACATTATTTCAGCCTTAATAATGGCAGACTATTTGCATAAAAATTCATCTATATGCATAATAATGTTGTTTCAATCGCCATTCTACGGGTGACTTATGCGAAGCTCGGCAAAACAAGAAGAATTAGTTAAGGCGTTTAAAGCGCTACTTAAAGAAGAGAAGTTCAGCTCCCAGGGCGAAATCGTTCTGGCCCTTCAGGAACAAGGGTTTGATAACATTAATCAATCCAAAGTCTCCCGGATGCTGACCAAGTTCGGTGCGGTACGTACGCGCAACGCTAAAATGGAGATGGTCTACTGCCTGCCTGCAGAGCTTGGCGTGCCGACTACCTCCAGCCCGCTGAAGAACCTGGTGCTGGACATCGACTATAACGATGCGGTGGTGGTTATCCATACCAGCCCGGGTGCAGCGCAGCTGATCGCGCGTCTGCTGGACTCGTTAGGGAAATCGGAAGGCATTCTCGGCACTATCGCCGGGGATGACACCATATTTACCACCCCTGCCAGCGGCTTTACCGTGAAGGATCTCTACGACGCCATTCTGGTCCTGTTCGAACAGGAGCTGTGATCTTCTCTCCCCTCGCGCCTTGCCGAGGGGACTCTTTCTTTGTCATACCCCTGTCATCCAGGTGATCTAACCTGACAGATCGCACAAAATGTTAAAAATTCATATCCATATGATTTTCTTAGATATACCTACCATTCCCCCCTCTTAAAACCCCTTTTTTATTCTCATGAGTTATAAGAAGTTAAATTTATGTGACGTAATAACCCATGAAACCATTAGCATGGTATTAATTTTTACGGTGATTAGTGTATACTTGATTTTGTGATGAGGGTCACGAAATAGGACCCCAGTAAATAAGAATTTGACGAGGTAGATATCATGAAAATCAAAACAACTGTAGCCGCTCTTAGCATCCTTTCCGCACTCTCTTTCGGCGCTTTCGCTGCCGACTCTATCAGCGCTGACCAGGCTCAAGGCCGTCAGGCAATCGGTACGGTCTCCGTTGGCGCAGTCAGCTCCTCACCGATGGACATGCGTGATGCACTGAATGAAAAAGCCCAGGCAGAAGGTGCATCCTCTTACCGTATTATCGAAGCACGTACCGGTGACCACTGGCACGCCACTGCCGAACTCTACAAATAAATCCCTCGTCGTATGACCTACGACTTGCCCCCGCCTGTCGGGGGCTTTTTTATGCCTGCTCATTACCTCAGGCGCGCACGTTAAAGCGCAGCATACCTCCCAGCTCCTCTTCGGCTTCGTCAAAGAGCAGGATCAACGCTCCAAAACGGCGACGCTGTTTTTCATGAAGGTGCACAAACTCGATTTCAAGCGGCATCGGCAATATGTCATCCTCACCGGTTACCACTTCCCACAGCGAGTCCAGATTATTCACCTTTGCTTTTTCAATATTAAACGCACGGCAAAATTCGCGATAAAAGGCGTTCTGGTCGTCAATTTCATCGAAATCAAACGTGTAGATATTCATTATTCGCCACCCTGCCTAAGAGGGCGGCTTTCGCCGCCCAGCGTTTATAATCCTCCGAGATGAAGAGTTTTAACCTCCAGATACTCCTCTAATCCCAGCACCGATCCTTCGCGGCCCAGGCCCGACTCTTTCACCCCGCCAAACGGTCCCAGCTCGGTAGATACCGCGCACTCGTTAACACCAATCATCCCGGCCTCCAGCGCCTGCGAGACGCGGAAGACGCGCTGTAGGTTTTGGGTATAGAAGTAGGCCGCGAGGCCAAACGGCGTATCGTTGGCGCGATGAATGACTTCATCCTCGGTAGTAAAGCGGAAGCAGGCGGCTACTGGCCCGAAAGTCTCCTCTGACGCTAGCTTCATGCTATCGCTACAGTTAGTCAGCACCGTTGGCTGCCAGAAGTTGCCCCCCAGCGCGTGGGCTTTACCGCCCGCCAGCGCCGTTGCGCCTTTGGCAATCGCGTCCTCGACGTGCTCGCGCACCTTATCCACCGCTGTCGGTTCGATAAGCGGCCCGACGACGACGCCATCCTCCATGCCGTTACCTACCTTCAGGGCATTAACCCGCTCGGCAAGCTTGTTCACGAATGCGTCATAGACGGCTTCATGAATATAGAAACGGTTAACGCTGACGCATACCTGCCCGGCGTTGCGGAATTTATTGGCAATCGCCCCCTCGACGGCAGCATCAATGTCCGCATCGTCAAAAACAATATAGGGCGCGTTGCCTCCCAGCTCCATCGACACCTTTTTCATGGTTTCAGCAGCATTGCGCACCAGCGTTTTACCTACCGCCGTCGAACCGGTGAAGGAGATTTTACGCACCTGCGGGCTGGCCATGATCGCATCGCTGATCTCAGCGGTGGTGCCCGCCACGGCGTTGAGTACCCCGTCCGGAACGCCCGCTTTTTTCGCCAGCTGTACCAGAGCAAAAGCGCTAAGCGGCGTATTGTTAGCGGGCTTGATGACGCCGGTACAGCCTGCGGCCAGCGCGGGTCCCAGCTTACGAGTGAGCATCGCCATCGGGAAGTTCCACGGCGTAATGGCCGCAACGACGCCAATCGGCTCGCGGGTCGCCAGAATGCGCGAGCCGGGTTTGATTTGTGGGATAATCTCACCGTTGGCGCGTTTCGCCTCTTCGGCGAACCACTGAATAAAGCTGGCGGCGTACTCGACCTCGCCCTCCGCCTCTTTCAGCGGTTTGCCCTGCTCGCTGGTCATCAGCTGTCCCAGCCAGGTTTTATTCTCAATGATTAGCGAGTACCAGCGGTAGAGAATAGTGGAGCGCTCTTTCGCGGTTTTTGCTCGCCAGGCCGGGAACGCACGCGCGGCAGCGGCAATCGCCTCCTCGGTCTCTTTTTTACCTGCTTTAGCGACCTTCGCGATCGTTTCGCCCGTTGCCGGGTTAGTTACGTCAAAGGTGTTATCCAGCGTTTTCCATACGCCGTCTACAAAATAGCCTGTCTGAAAAAGCGCATTGTCCTGAAGTGCCTGGGTTGCCATGCGTCCTCCCGATCCCCATGAATGAATGACTTTGCTAAGTATAGCTATAAAAAAACCGACGCTTCTGGCGTCGTTAGCTGGGGGAAAAGGGAAGTATATGGCTCCAGTGAATCTGTTCCGTTCACCTCATGCCGGGCACCACATATAACGGTCGTCACACGTGAACGGGGTAAGGGGGCCACCGCGGCCCCCTTATCGATCCCCGCGGCCCCGCAGGGAAACCGGTGCTGCGCACTGCGCTCACCTCCCGTCCGGCTGACCGACGGCCGGCTCGACTCGACGTCGTGTCTCGTTTCGCCTCTGGCCGCCCTCCCTGGCGTCCAGTCCTTGTCATCCGGTCTCCGGTTCGCCGGTTTCAGCGGGGACTCAACACCTCGCTGTGAGACCTTACTCCACAGCAACAAAGAAATTGCTGTAGGCTCGGTGTTAAAGCGAGGTGTTGGGTCCGGCTGAAAATCGCCGAGGCGTTCACTTCTGGCCGGGGCAGCCCGCATGGATGCGGGCTGAGGGCGTGCCTTACAGGGAAGTTACCTCACGCCCGACCCGGAAGCCGGAAGGGATAAGCCGAGCAATCCGCAAAGCGGCGATTTTCCTGGCCGGGAGCCCGGGTCGCCAGGGTGGTGGCGGCGAGCCACCCTGGCACGTTCACGTGTGCAGGGTTTTGATATGAGCAAAATGTATGAAGTGAACGGAAACTACAGCACATCCGCATATTCCTCCCATCCCTCCAATAAAAATGCCAGCTATCTTAACTGACTGACATTACAAATTAACGAGTAGTCAATGCAGACTGGTATTTGTGGAGCACATCCACCAGCCTTTTCACCGGATGGGTCACCTGCTCCGGCGCATCCCAGGCGCGGAGTTTCTCCTGGTACACCTCAAGCTCCTCCAGCAGCTGGCTGAAGTGGCGGCGGCGCGACTCATCGCTACGGGCAGAGATGACGCTATCGGCCGTGCGGCGTAGCTGACGGTGGAAGGCAGAGAGATCCGCATTCACCGGGATCGGCGCATCACGCAGGCGCTGGTGGGCAATAATCATAGTTAACGCCAGACGGAATTTGCCCACGTCCCCAGGAAACTTGTTCAGCAGTAAAAAGAGCTGCTGATAGAGCGCAGGCAGATGGTTCTCTCTGCGTCTCGCCGTGTTGGTGGTCAGCGCCGAGACCGCCGCTGAGACGAACTGGTTCAGCAGCACGCGGCCAGTACGTGCCCGGGAGTTATCCCGCACCAGCAGGATCACCAGCAGCGCCAGCACGCAGCCGACAATCTGCCCTAATGCGCTATCGAGGAAGCGGTTGAACTCGAAGGTCATTGGGTTATCCAGCACCAGGATGTTAATGGTGCTCGCCAACGCTCCCAGCGATCCCAGCCGCCGCTTCTGCACCTCGATACCGATAAAGAAGGCCAGCACCGCGAGGCTGATGCAGAGCAGCAGCATGCTTTGCTGGGTGGCAGGCATAACCACCAGAAAGTAGAAGGCTCCGATGGGCAGCGCCGCCAGCGTGCCGTAGACAAAGTCCATCGCTACCATCCGCGGATTCGGCAGGCGCATCGCCAGCGAGGTGACCACCGCAATCATGATCATCGCCCCGCTGCCCGAGGTCCAACCGGTCCAGAGCCAAAACAGGGTACCGACCATACAGGAGAGCGTGGTGCGCCAGAAGTTGACCATCGCATGGTGCCGCTCTGCCGATTCTGCTTTTACCACCGCCTCGGTGCGCAGCACCTCCTCTTCGGTGGCGCTGATGCGGGTATTGCCGATCACCCCACGCTTAAGCAGCAGAAAGCGCGTCGCCGCGCCCACCCAGCTATAGATAGCGATCGGCGTATCGCGCTCGCCGGTCCAGGCAATCACCCTCCGCATCCGCTTGAGCTGCTTATGAACGTCCTGCACCGTCTCTACCGGCGTGGCGAACAGCTCCCGGAACGTATCGGTCACCATCTCCGGACGCGACTGCTGCATCAGCCAGGTTTCACACGCCTGGGTAATCAAAGTCAGTGACAGGGTATTAATAACCTTCAGACGGCGGTTGGCCCGCGTCCAGCGCGACGACTCCATATTGAGGTTGGTGCGCATCCCCTCCAGAGCGGTGGTACGCCGCACCAGCGCCCCCCAGGCCTTATCCATCTCATCGCCGTCGCCATGCTGCACGCAGAGCTGCATCAGCTGGTACTGCGCCAGCAGCAGGCTGTCCAGCTCGCGGTCGATCTCCTGCTTCACCGAGCGCGGCGAGAAGAGCAGATCGGCCACGATAGCGCAGACGATACCGATGACGATTTCGCTGCAGCGCTCAACGGCGAACTGCGGGGTCAGCAGCGGTTCGGTCTGGACGGTAATGACGATAATCAGCGCGGTGTAGCCCGACAGCCCCCAGGCGTAGGAGTTTTCAACCCGCACCAGCGAGGAGACCCAGGTGCAGAAGCCCGCCCAGAGGCAGCAGACCATCAGCATTACCAACGGGGCGCGGATCATGCCGATGATCATTACCAGGGCGGCAAAGCAGCCGATAAAGGTCCCGGCGATACGCAGCATTCCCCGGTAGCGGATCGCTCCCGAATAGGGTTCGCCCCCGGCGGCAAAGGCCGGACCGGCGGCGACAATCGCCGCGGTCAGTACCGCCCAGCGCGGCGTTTCCAGATTAAAGTGGAAGCCCACAAACAGCGCCAGCACGATTGCGCAGGCCAGCTTGATGGCAAAGCGCACGTGCTGGTTGGCAATGGAGAAGATACCCATTGTGGTTAGCCCATCTCACGCAGACGGTGCGCCAGCTTACGGAAGAAGGAGTCCTGGCTGGCATCCCGATCGTTCTCCCCGGTGATCACCACCGTCGCGGTGGTGCCCGCTGGCCACAGGTTACCCGGCTGGCTATCGAGGCGGATACGCACCGGCACGCGCTGCGCCAGGCGAACCCACTCAAGGTTAGAGTCGATGGTTGCCATCCCTTTGGCGTCGCGGCTGCTGCTGGCGTTGGTCACCCCGGCGGCGATGCTGTCTACCGTGCCTTTCAATACCTGATTACTGCCCAGCGGCGTGATCTCGGTGCGATAGCCGGGGCGCACGCCCTCCAGCTTGGTCTCTTCCATATAGGCCAGTACGTAGAAGGAGTCATGTTTTACCAGCGCCACCGCCGTTGAACCACGGGTGATAAACTCCCCGGTATAGACGTTAAGGTTGGTTACCCAGCCGGCGGACGGGGCACGGATGACCGTGCGCTCCAGATCCAGCTTCGCCATATCGCGGGTGGCCTCAGCTTTTGCCAGCTGATGGAGTACGGTTTGCAGAACGTTATTCGCCTGGTCAATCTCTTCCCGGGACATCGCCTGGATGCCTAACTTGTTGCGCCGTCCGGCTTCCCGGCGTTTTTCCGTTGCCAGCGCCTGGTAGTAGGCGACATCCGCCTCGGCCTCTTCCAACGCTTTTTGATAGCGCGGCTGGTCGATGGTAAAGAGCACCTGGTCTTTCTTCACCAGCTGGTTATCATGGACCTTGACGTCGGTAATCAGCCCGGCGACGTCAGGGGCGATAGCCACCACGTCGGCGCTAAAGCGGGCATCACGCGTCCAGGGGGACTCAGTGTAGTAGACCCAGGCACGAAAAATAGCGATGAAAGCCAGCATCACCAGAATCACGGTAATGGCGGTACGGGAGATATTTTTTATAAACGTTTTCACATCAACCTCAGACGAACAGGCGCGACAATAAATAGAACAGGCAGCAGTAGAGCGCTGTATTGAACAGGGCTGGATGCCAGACAAAATCGTAGATCCCGGTAGGGATCAGCACGCGGCGCACCAGCCAGAAGAGGGCCAGCGATAACAGTAGCTCGAAGAATATCGGCGGGAACGACAGGCCGAAGACCACGATAACGGGAAACAGACTCATGTTGACCTTGATTAGAGAGCGTGCAGGCGATGGTTTATTATTCACGTCACCGCAGGAATAAGGGCCAGAGGGGCCGGGCGAGAGTGACGTGTCTATTACTCAGCTAACAGTATTTTAGCGTAACTGTTATGTTGTTATCTATATTGTGTTATCTAAATCACTTTTAAGCCAGAGTGAACAATGGAAAGATTAAAACGCATGTCGGTGTTTGCCAAAGTGGTTGAAATGGGTTCATTCACCGCCGCTGCCCGACAGCTACAGATGAGCGTCTCCTCCATCAGCCAGATCGTTGCCAGGCTGGAAGATGAGTTACAGGTTAAGCTGCTCAACCGCAGCACCCGCAGCCTGGCCCTGACGGAAGCGGGCAAGATCTACTATCAGGGCTGCCGCCGCATGCTGCACGAGGCGCAGGACGTGCATGAACAGCTCTACGCATTTAACAATACCCCTATCGGTACCCTGCGCATCGGCTGCTCATCCACCATGGCGCAGAACGTGCTCGCCAAAATGACCGCCAGGATGCTGCACGACTACCCCGGCCTGGCGGTGGATCTGGTTACCGGCATCCCGGCCCCGGATCTGATTGCCGACGGGCTGGACGTAGTGATCCGCGTGGGCGCGCTACAGGATTCGAGCCTCTTCTCCCGCCGCCTGGGGGCGATGCCGATGGTGGTGTGCGCGGCAAAAAGCTATCTGGCGCAGTACGGCGTGCCGGAAAAGCCAGCCGATCTCGTCAACCACTCATGGCTAGAGTATAGCGTGCGCCCCGACAATGAGTTTGAGCTGGTAGCACCAGAGGGATTATCGACAAAAATAGTTCCCCAAGGCCGCTTTGTTACCAACGATCCCATGACCCTCACCCGCTGGCTGACGGTCGGTGCGGGAGTCGCCTACGTACCGCTGATGTGGGTGATCGAAGAGATCAACCGCGGCAAGCTGGAGATCCTCTTTCCGCGCTACCAGTCGGATCCGCGCCCGGTCTATGCCCTCTATACCGAGAAGGATAAGCTGCCGCTGAAGGTGCAGGTCTGCATTGATGCGCTGACAGACTACTTTGTCGAGGTATCGCAGGTGTTTCAGGCGATGCGCGGGCGCGCAAAAGAGAAATGACGGGATTTCCTGCCGGGCATCGCCGGCAGGAAAACGTGGGCAGGCGTTAGGCCGTGCCGCCCACGGTTAAGTTGTCTACCTTCAGCGTTGGCTGACCCACGCCCACCGGCAGGCTCTGTCCCTCTTTGCCGCAGACGCCAACGCCGCTGTCGAGCTTGAGATCGTTGCCGACCATCGAGATCTGCTGCATGGCCTCAATGCCGGAGCCGATAAGGGTCGCGCCTTTTACCGGCGTCGTCACCTTGCCATTCTCAATCAGGTAGGCTTCCGAAGTGGAGAAGACAAACTTGCCGGAGGTGATGTCCACCTGGCCGCCGCCAAAGTTCGGGGCAAAGATCCCGTACTCTACCGACTCGATGATCTCCTGCGGGGTCGATTTTCCGGCCAGCATATAGGTATTGGTCATGCGCGGCATCGGCAGGTGCGCGTAGGATTCACGTCGGCCGTTGCCGGTCGGGGCTACGCCCATCAGGCGCGCGTTAAGCTTGTCCTGCATGTAGCCTTTCAGGATGCCGTTTTCGATCAGCACGTTGTACTGGCCCGGCGTGCCTTCATCGTCGATGGCGATGGAGCCTCGGCGGTTCATCATGGTGCCATCATCGACAACGGTGCAGAGTTCAGAGGCCACCAGCTCACCCATCTGACCGCTGAAGACCGAGGTACCGCGACGGTTAAAGTCCCCTTCCAGGCCGTGACCTACCGCCTCATGCAGCAGCACGCCCGGCCAGCCCGCGCCCAGCACCACCGGCAGCGTACCCGCCGGAGCCGCCACCGCAGAGAGGTTTACCAGCGCCATGCGCACTGCCTCTTTGGCCCAGGCGTCCGCACGCGCTTCGCCGTCGGCGTCGCTGAGGAACCACTCGTAGCCAAAACGCCCGCCGCCGCCGCTGGAGCCGCGCTCGCGTTTACCCTCATCTTCCACCTGCACGCTGACCGACAGGCGCACCAGCGGGCGAACGTCCGCCGCCAGGGTGCCGTCAGTGGCCGCGACGAGGATCAGCTCATAGACGCCGGTCAGGCTGGCAGTGACCTCCTGCACGCGCTTGTCGGCGGCACGGGCCACGTTGTTGACCCGACGCAGGATGTCCAGCTTCTCTTCCCGGCTCATGCTCTGGAGCGGATCGACGCTGGTGTAGAGCGCGCTGTGCTCTACCGCGCCGAGGGTCTGCACCCGGCCATCGCCAGCGTCGCGGACGATGGTTCGTGCAGCCTGGGCGCTCTGCTCCAGGGCCAGCAGGCTGATCTGATCGGCATAGGCAAAGCCGGTCTTCTCGCCGCTGACGGCGCGCACGCCCACACCCTGGTCGATATGGTAAGAGCCATCTTTAATGATGTTATCTTCTAAAACCCAGGATTCGTGATAGCTCGACTGGAAATAGAGATCGCCGTAGTCGAGACGGCGCTCGGCCAGCTGGCCGAGGATGGAAAACAGATCCTGATGGCTCAGGCCGTTTGCCGCGAGTAATTGTTCACTAACCAGGTTCAAACTCATCGTTTTGCTACTCTCAGGTTGCCGCGCTTGGCGGTTAAAAATTTGTATCTATTGAGAGTGAGGCAATTCGCTCAACTCGTCAAATCATTGCTATTTCTTCGCAGGCGGGGTGCGCGGCTGGCGCAGCACTTCGTTGATTTGCGGTTTATCCATCGGCCCGCTGATGTGGTAGCGCAGAATAGAGACCTTGCTCCACAGGGGGCCCAGTACCTTGCTGGCGGCAAACACCGCCGCGCCAACGATCGGATTAACGGCGAACGCGGCCGCAACGCCAACGGTAGCGGAGATCTCCGGCGCGACGACGGCCTCGACGTCCAACTCACGGCGCACCAGATTTACCGATCCCTTCATGGCGATATCCGCCTCGAGACCGTCTACCAGCGTATCATCGGTATGCAGAACGCCATCTTTGATCCACGCCATGCTGCGGATAGAGTCAAAGTAGAAGCCTTCGCTAAAGGTATCGCTAAAGTCAAAGCGCAGCTTACGCAGCAGGGCGTCAAAGCTCAGCAGGCGCAGCAGTTGACCGGCACGGCCGGTGCTTACGTCGGCGATCTGGCCCTTGCCGAGGCGGGTATGCAGCACGCCGTTTAGGGAGGCGACATCCGGCTGCCACGGGGTATCGCGCCAGTGCAGGTCGTAGTCAACATCTACCGGCGCGTCACGCATCGGCGTGCTGACGCCAAAGAACTCCGTGGCCGAATCGATCTTATCTGCCCGTAGTTTACCTTTAATTGAGGTGCGCTCCGCACCGCTGCGGTTAACCCACTCGCCGTCGGCGGTCAGGCGGGCAAAACCGCTGTCTACCAGGCCATTGGCCAGCGAGAGCGTATCACCCTTAATATTGAAATCACCCTCAATACGGCCATATTTTTGTCCCCACAGCCAGCACTCGGCGCAGCGTAGCTGCAGATCGGGCCAGCCGCTGAAATCGATCCGCGTCTTGCCGGTCAGTAATGCTTTCGGTGACAGCGGTTCGCTGGTTACTGGGGTCGGGTTGTAGTAGAGATAGCGAATGGCGGCGGTCCAGGGCCTGTTATCCGCCATCGTCAGCGCCGCCGCGATCTCACGTCCCTGCACGTCAACCTTGGTGCCGCCCGCCACGGGCTGCGTCTCCAGGCTGACGTTATTCCACTGCTGGCCGCCGAGGGTGAGCGCCGGGGTGCGCAGGGTAATCGCTTCCGGGAAGGCCGTGGCGCTGCTGACGTTGCTGGCTACGCCCTGCTGGAAGAGGCCCAGCCACTGCGCGCCGTCCAGCGGCGGTAGATTCAGCTCGATGCCCCTCTGCGCCGGCAGCGGCGGAACGGTTTGGCTCTCCGAAGCCCAGATGGCTCTGTCCAGCGTCAGCTTCTGATTAAGCAGCCAGCGGCTATTAAAGTGACTATCGCTGCCTGCGGACCCCGTCAGATCGAAACTGCGCAGATTGCCTGCCACGTTTAGCTTCACCGGCAGCGGCTGGCCCGCCGGTTTATTCAGCGGCGAGGGGAGTCGACTGGCGAGGTTCTTCAGGTCGCCTTTAATATCCACGTTATAACGCGCACCTGCGTTGTAGGGCAGCTCAATGCCGACCTTGCCATTCCACGCCACGCTGCCGCTGAGGGCGTCGTTGACCGGTTTCGGCAGCACTCCGGTGCGGGCGGGCTGCCAGTTAGCGTTCATGTCTATCGCCACTTCGTAGGCTTTTTTGCCTTCGGTGGTAGAGAAGTTGACGTTGAGCGGCTGATTAAACCAGCTGGCGGTCAGCGGCTCGCTCTGTAGGTTGCCGTTCACAAAGCTAAAGTTGCCGTTAAGCTTGTGCAGGGTACTGTTCAGCGGCTTGATGAACAGGCTGTTATCCCGCAGCTTCACCTCGCCTTTGGCGGTGGTCATCTCGCCGTCCAACGGGATATCGAGATGTAAGCGAGCGCTCACATCGCCACTAAGCTGAAGTTCGTCCAGGGTCGCACCAAGCGAGTCCTTCAGTGGCGTCTCGTTGAAGTACGGCCCCACTTCCTTACCCGGGCCGCTGATATCGGCATCAATCAGCAGCTTCTCTTCCCGGTAGTCCGGGATCGCCGCCGCCAGATTACGCCCTGTCACGCCGCCGAGGCTGACTTCATCGCTCTTCATAAACAGGCCGTCGTTGAGGAAGTCCAGCTCGATATCGAAACCTTTCAGCGCTGGCCAGCCGGGCTGGAAGGCGTACGTAGCATTATGCAGCGGCACCAGCACCTCAAACTGCCCTTCGTTGTGCTTATAGGGGAAGAGGTGCGGATTGCCACCGTAGACCAGCGTGGCGTTATCCACCTGGCCGCCCTGGATAGCGCCGCTCAGATAGTCCACCAGCGCTTTACCCATCAGGTTTTCCGGGAAGTAGCGCCACGCCTGGCCGGCATCGCTGGTGCTGATCCCGGCGAGGATCCCCAGCCACGGCTCGTCGTTGGTCGGCTTGAGATAGCGGAAGTCACCCCGGGCGCGCAGGCCGGTGGCCTCCACGTCAATCTGGCGGCCATCCAGCTGGAAGCCGTCACTGTTTTTCAGCCAGTTGAGGGTGGCAACGCCCTTTTTGATCTCCAGCGGGGCGCGGAAAACCGTCTTATAGGGCATGGTGGCCTGAGTGACCTCAGCAGTCAGCCGCCCGTTTTCTGCGCTGCCGCTCAGGGTTCCGGCCAGGTGCTGTACGCCCGGCAGCAGCTTCCACTGCTGCCAGGAGAGATCCTGCCAGCTGGCCTGAAATCGCGTTTTCTCCGTGGACTGGAGAGGAATATCCAGCGCCAGCTGCTCAATCTGTCCGGCAGGCTGCATAGCCCGCCAGATCTCACCCAGCGCGGGCGAAAGCTTTTCAGCAATTGGCAGCAGGCCGTCAAGCCCGCTCAGCTCAAGGTGATTGGCACGAACACGCAGCTCGTCGCTACGCGTGCTGTTTACGCCCCCCACCTGCTGCTCGGGGATCCATGCCAGGGTCAGCGCTCCCTTCGGCCAGGGTTTATCATCCAGGGTAATGCGGGTAGAGGGGATGGCAAACTGCCAGCCCCCCTCTGCGCGGGTGACGTGTGCCGTCAGGTTATCCACGCTCAGGCGATGCGGTTTTGCATCACCCTGCCAGCTGGCACCGCCCTTTTTCAACCATACGTCACCGCTGGCGAACTCGCCTTTGTTAAGGGTAACCCACCCCTCAAGGCTGAAGCGGGCGCTATCCAGGGCGATATTATCCTGCATCCATTTCCCCAGCCACGGCTTAACGTCAACATCATCCGCCTGGAGCCACAGGCGTCCGTTATT
This sequence comes from Pseudescherichia sp., assembly GCF_031987975.1. Taxonomy (GTDB): domain Bacteria; phylum Pseudomonadota; class Gammaproteobacteria; order Enterobacterales; family Enterobacteriaceae; genus Pseudescherichia. Next base: position 335,619 of record NZ_DALZYX010000006.1, read on the forward strand.
AAGCAGACCATTATCGTCCCGCAGATCCATTCGCACCTGCATCACGCCGTGCTGGCCGGTGAGGCTGGAGAGGCTCACCTGTCCTTCGGCCCGGTGGCGTGCGCTGTCGTTCAGCCAGGTAAGCTGGGGGATCGCCAGTTCGGCCCGCTGGCCAGAGGGGGTTAAGAAACTGATATCACTGTCGCGCAGATCGAAGTGGTCGAACTGGCGCAGGAAGAGATCGCTGAGGCGATTGCTTTCGAAGCCCTGTTCGTTGTCGCCCTGTTGCAGTGGAGTATTGGTGTAGATACGCAGCCGGTAGAAGGTGAGATCGCGAAACTGCCAGCGCAGGTGCAGCAGGCTTTGCCAGACGTCCAGCGCCAGGGTAACGCGCTTAACCGAGAACTCGCCGCCGTCGCTGAGTCCTGCGCTGATATCGCGCACCTCAACCTGCGGACCAAAGTTCTGCCAGCTGGCCTCAATATAGCTGGCGTTGACCGGCATGCCCGTCGCAGATTCAATCTTTGCCAGCAGCGCCGGACGCCAGCTATTAAGATGCGGCAGCACAAGACGCAGCCCGCTCACCAGCAGCGCGACGATGACAATCAACGTCGCGACAGTCAGCAGCAGTATCCCAGGCAGTCGCCTCACGCATCTCTCCTTGTCAGCCAAAAAACAGGCCTTGATCGTGTCGCAGCATGCTGCGTAATTACATCATCACCACGTCGAACTGCTCCTGGTTATAGAGCGGCTCAATTTGTACCTTTACCTGTTTGCCAACAAAGATCTCCACTTCTGCCAGCGCATGGGATTCGTCGCTTTTGAGCGCTTCGGCCACCGCAGGAGAAGCATAGACTAAGAATCGATCGGAATCGTAGGCGTGGTGCACACGGACGATTTCACGCATGATCTCATAGCAGACGGTCTCTACCGTTTTGACCGTCCCGCGTCCGTGGCAGGTCGGGCACTCATTGCAGAGAACGTGCTCAACGCTCTCCCGAGTGCGCTTGCGGGTCATCTCCACCAGGCCAAGCTGCGAGAAACCGTTAATACTGGTTTTAACCCGATCCTTGCTCAGCGCCTGCTCCAGAGAGTGCAGCACGCGACGGCGGTGATCCTCATTACTCATGTCGATAAAGTCGATAATGATAATGCCGCCAAGGTTGCGCAGGCGCAGCTGACGGGCGATCGCCTGGGTCGCTTCAATATTGGTGTTGAAGATGGTGTCGTCGAGGTTGCGATGGCCCACGAACGCGCCGGTATTGATATCGACGGTGGTCATCGCCTCGGTCTGATCGATAATCAGATAGCCGCCGGATTTCAGCTCTACCTTACGCTCCAGCGCGCGCTGGATCTCGTTCTCAACGTCAAAGAGATCGAAGATCGGCTGGCGTCCGCTGTAGTGCTCCAGCTTGCTGGTCATCTCCGGAATGTACTCGGCGGTAAACTCCAGCAGCGCTTCAAAGGTCAGGCGCGAGTCGACGCGGATGCGGTCAAGCTGGGCGTCAGCGAAGTCACGCAATACCCGCTGGGCCAGGGCCAGCTCGCCGTACATCTGGTAGCGAGTCTGGGGACGTTTTTTACGCTCCATTACCTTGGTCCAGACGCGCTTCAGGTAGGCTGCGTCCGAGGCAAGATCCTCATCGCAGACGCCTTCCGCCGCCGTACGAATAATAAACCCGCCCTGCTCGTCGCAGTACTCCGCAACGATCTTCTTCAGCCGTTCGCGCTCGCTTTCGCTCTCAATGCGCTGGGAGACGCCCACGTGGGATGCCCCCGGCATAAAGACCAGGTAGCGCGAGGGCAGCGTAATATCGGTGGTCAGGCGTGCGCCCTTGGTACCCAGCGGATCCTTGACGACCTGCACCATCAGATCCTGCCCCTGACGCACCAGCTCGGAGATGTCGCGGACGGTGAAGTTCTTCTGCTCCTCGCCCGCCACGCACTCGGTATGGGGCATGATATCGGAGGCGTGGAGAAAGGCAGCCTTATCGAGACCAATATCTACAAAAGCCGCCTGCATGCCCGGCAGGACCCGGCTCACGCGCCCTTTGTAGATATTGCCGACGATGCCGCGTCGCGCTTCGCGCTCAATGTGGATCTCCTGCAGGATGCCGCCATCAATATAGGCAACGCGCGTCTCCGATGGCGTTACGTTTACCAGCAATTCAGCCGTCATGTTTATCCCTACCCTCACGCAGTGCGTTAAAATCGCTTATCAGTTCGCCGGTCTCCACCAGCGGCAGGCCGACAACAGCATAGTAGCTGCCGTTGATGCGGCGGACAAAGCAGCCGCCCAATCCCTGGATACCATACGCACCGGCTTTATCCATCGGTTCACCGCTAGCGATATAGGCGGCTATTTCACTCTCGGCAAGCACCTTAAAAGTGACATCGGTAACGACGAGGCGCTCCAGTACCCGCTGGCTATCGGCCAGCGCGACGGCGGTCATGACCTGGTGGGTGTGCCCTGAAAGCTGGCGCAGCATGGCAGCAGCATGGTGGGTATCGCGGGGTTTTTCAAGCACTTCACCGTTTACGATGACAATCGTATCTGCCCCCAGCACCGGCAGATCCTGCGCGGCCAGCGCAACGCCGGCCTGGGCTTTCTCCCGTGCCAGGCGCACCACATACTGCTGGGCGCTCTCCTGGGCATGGCGCTGCTCCTCCACACCTGGAACAATGCGCTCAAAGGAGACGCCGAGCTGGGTCAGCAGCTCCTGGCGACGTGGCGAACCGGAAGCGAGATAGAGATCGATCATATGTACCTTTTATTGCACCGCAAACTGCTGGCGGATTTTACGCATCAGCAGGAAAAGCCAGGGCCAGAGCACGCCGTCTACTACACTGCTCCAGAATACTTCCGGGCGGAAAGAGACGTTGATAACTAAAAACTCGGCCCAGAAAACAATAATCTCCGCCGCCAGCGACAGCAGCATGACCACCAGCGCCTGCTGCCAGAGCGCCAGGTTACGGAAAAGCTGGTATTTCAGGGCCACAAGGTAAGCAATGATGCTCAACGCCAGGGCGCGGACGCCAAGCGTTGAGCCGCTGATGAGATCCAGTATGGCACCCATCATTAAACCTGTACCGACATTTACGCGGTGCGGCAGGGCGAGGATCCAGTAAAGCAGAATAAGCAGCACCCAGTTTGGCCGGAAAACGAGGATGTTATCCGGCCAGGGCATGATTTGCAGCAACAGCGCAATAAGGAACGAGAGCCAGATGACCCAGCGTCCCTGGCTACGATAGCTCGCCACTATTGCCCCCCGGATACAGGCTGCGCCGGCGTATCCAGACCGGTGCCAGGTTCAGGGACGGGCGCAGGCGGTCCCATTGAGTTCGGTGCAGGCAGCACCTGAGGCATCATCTGCATCAGCCGCTCGTTGGCCACGCGGTGTACCTCTTCCGGGGTCATCGGATTTGCACCGTTGCGATCGGCTCCCCACAGCAGCAGCAGATAGCGCAGACGCTGGAGACCCGCCGTTGGACGCGCCTGAATAACCGTATAGGCGCGCTGGGTGTCGAGCTTCACGGATGAGACAACGCCCACCGGATACCCTTCCGGGAAACGCCCGCCGAGGCCAGAGGTCACCAGCACGTCACCGACGCGAATATCGGTATTAGCAGGCAGATGTTCAAGCTGAAGATCGTCAGTACAGCCGTTACCGGCCGCAATTACGCGGATATCGTTACGCAGCACCTGAATCGGCAGCGCATGGGTCGCGTCGCAGATCAGCAGCACGCGGCTGGTGAGCTTGGCAACCGCCACCACCTGGCCAACAACGCCTTTATCGCTGATCACCGGCTGGCCTTCATAGACGCCGTTCACGCTGCCCTTGTCGATCACCACCTGGTCGCTGTAGGGATCGTTCACCGTTGAGATGACCTGGGTAACCATTTTTTGCTCATCCTGACGCAGGGGTGAGCCCAGCAGCTCGCGCAGGCGCGCGTTCTCCTGTTTGTACTGTCCCAGCATCAGCAGCTCGCTGTTTTTCAGCAGCAGCTCCTGGCGCAGCGCCCGGTTTTCCAGCTCGAGCTGATCGCGCGAGGCTAAAGTTTGCGACACGCTGTCGAGCAGTTCTCGGGGACCATTTGAGACAAAGTAGAAAGGACTGACGGCGGTATCCATGTACGTTCTGATCTGGCTGAACGTACCGAGGCGGCTGTCGGCGATAATGACACCAAGCGCAACCAGCACCGCCAGGATCAGGCGAATCTGTAGCGACGGGCCACGGCTAAAAATGGGCTTCATAGGCTATGCGTCTTCTCAGGCCGGATAGATCCGGGGCAACGGCTGCGTTACCCCCGATCCGATGCGGACTACTCTTCGCTGAACAAGTCGCCGCCGTGCATGTCGATCATTTCCAACGCCTTGCCGCCGCCACGGGCTACGCAGGTCAGTGGATCTTCTGCAACTACGACAGGAATGCCTGTCTCTTCCATCAGCAGACGGTCAAGGTTACGCAGCAGTGCGCCACCGCCGGTCAGGACCATACCGCGCTCGGAGATATCGGACGCCAGCTCCGGCGGGCACTGTTCCAGGGCCACCATCACCGCACTCACGATGCCGGTCAGCGGCTCCTGCAGTGCTTCGAGGATTTCATTGGAGTTCAGGGTAAAGCCACGCGGCACGCCCTCGGCCAGGTTACGGCCACGGACTTCGATCTCGCGCACTTCATCGCCCGGATAGGCAGAGCCGATTTCGTGCTTGATACGCTCAGCGGTGGCTTCACCGATCAGGGAGCCGTAGTTACGACGCACATAATTAATGATGGCTTCGTCGAAACGATCGCCACCGATGCGCACGGAGGAGGAGTAGACCACGCCGTTCAGGGAGATCACCGCCACTTCTGTCGTACCGCCACCGATATCCACCACCATGGAGCCGGTCGCTTCTGATACCGGCAGGCCAGCACCGATTGCGGCCGCCATCGGCTCTTCAATCAGGAAGACTTCGCGGGCGCCTGCGCCCTGGGCGGATTCACGGATGGCGCGGCGTTCAACCTGGGTTGCACCCACCGGCACGCAGACCAGTACGCGCGGGCTTGGACGCATGAAGCTGTTGCTGTGCACCTGCTTGATGAAGTGCTGCAGCATCTTTTCCGTGACGAAGAAGTCAGCGATCACGCCGTCTTTCATCGGGCGGATAGCCGCGATATTGCCAGGGGTACGGCCCAGCATCTGCTTAGCTTCATGGCCTACAGCAGCGACGCTTTTCGGAGAACCGGCACGATCCTGACGAATAGCCACCACGGAAGGCTCATTCAATACGATGCCTTGTCCTTTTACATAAATCAGGGTATTCGCAGTACCCAGGTCAATGGACAAGTCATTGGAAAACATGCCACGAAATTTTTTCAACATACTAAGGGATAATCCTGAAAGCTGGGGCGGAAAACAAAATCCGCTTACTTTACCAACCACACGCAGCAGCGACAAGGCGCAAAAATCATCTGCTACGGTGAAAATTAGTGCAGTTCGTTTCCTCTGTTACAAATTGGCCTGACTCCTTCAGGACTCCACGGTATAGCAGCGCTCCTCGCCTCATCATTTTGTAACGCATCTAAGGACGTTCACTGTCTTAAGCTGTTCGGGCTGGCAGGCAGACATGCACACCCCCAGGCGATACAGCGCGCGTTATTCTACGTGAAAACACATTAAACGGCAGGTCAAACCGAGTATCTTTGTGAATATTTTTTCACGTTTGCATCAAGCGGTTCCGATGCGGCAAAGAAATCCCCCTGCCCGCCCTCTACGCCACGCTCAATTAGCGTCTGCCATTCACCCCGGGAGCGAAGACCGGTCGCGAAGACGCGGGTCTGCGTGCCCTTGCAGGTCTCGACCAGGCTCTGCACCAGCAGCTGGTTCTCAGTGCGCTTCTCAATGTTGCGTACCAGGCTTGGATGCAGCTTTAACAGCTCGGCATCCAGCGCCTTGATCCAGCTGGTGCTGACCAGCGTCAGGCCCGCCTGGGTTACCGCTACCCGAGCACCTAACGCGTTGATCAATCGTACTACCGGCTGTAACCGGCTGATGTGTTGACAAACATCTGCCTCTGCAAGTTCAAAAATAATGCGTTTTCGCTGCGATTTTTCACACTGCATCAGCGTATCCCGCAGCCAGCGCTGAAACCGCGGGCGGATCAGCGACTCTACAGTGATCTGCAGGGCCAGCGTCTCTTCCGGCCAGAAACCTAAAAAAGCTACCAGCCGGGTAATGAGCTGTCGGTCATACTCTTCCGAGAGGCCAAACTGTAATACCATCGGCATATACTCGGCGGAGATCACCTCCTGCTCGCCGTCGAAGAGGCGGCACATTAGCTCCCGATGGTGGACGCTGCCGTCACGATTGATGGCGGGCTTATGGTACAGACGCGGCCCGCCCCGGCTGAGCATCTGCTCGATAAGGGTTCGCCAACGTACGTTGCCTCGCCCCTTCTCCGGCAGGCTGTCATCGTAGACCGCCCAGCTGTTCGCTCCCTGCAGCACGGCGGTGCGCGTCGCCGCCTCAGCGTGCTCCATCACCTGCTCCGTGCTTTGCCCGCTGCGCCAGGCGCAGATACCGATATGCATCATATCTTCCCGGTCGAGCATTTTTGACGGCGGCAGGACATCAACAGACTTTAACAGCTGGGCGGCGATACTTTCGGATTCCTTGAGGGTGCGGTGAGAGAGCAGCACCGCAAAGTCGCTACGGTGGTAGCGGGCCAGCAGCGCGCCTGGGTAGCGCATAATGAAGGTCGAGAGCAGATTGATCAGAATAAAGAAGTGCTCCTCGGTGGCCTTCGCTCCCCAGCTGTCCCGCAGCAGATCGAAGTCCGGCAGGCGGATCATCATCACCACCCCATGCGATCCAACCTTCTCCTGATCCTCCAGCAGCGTCGCCAGCTGATTATCAAAAAAGAGCCGGTTATTCAGCCCGGTCTTGGTGTCCTGAGCGGCATAGGAGCGGATTAGCGTATCCATGCGGCTACGCTGCTCGCCGGCGAACTGGATCTCGGTCAGCAGCAGATCCAGCGCGCTGCTGGCCCGGGCGGGCCACTCGTAGATGCTGCCCCGTACCCGCTGGCCGCGCTCACCGTTGAGGATCCGGGTGGCCCGCATCTCTAACAGCTCCTGCCCTGCCAGCTGACGGCGCTGCCAGCGTACCGCCAGAAAGATAACAATCACCATGAAACCGACGGCGAGAGTCAGCGGCGCGGTGGTAATCACCGAGTGAAAGTAGTTGGCCATCGGATCCTGATAGACCAGCTGGATGCTCGTTCCCGGGTTTTTAATTGAGGGGACAGTGCGCTCGCGGTGTAGCTCGCTGCTGCCTGCGGGGCGGTAGCTGCCGCTGCGCGTATGATCGAGCAGGACATGCTCTCCCTGCTTGACCACCACGCGCACGATATCAATGGGCACCATCAGCTCATCCAGCTGGACAGCGAGCGCCGAGGCTGGCTGTGCAACCAGCCGCGTGTCAATCACCGCCGCGACTGACTCCACGCGCTCGGCGACCTTCTGCTCAATCGCACGGTAGAAGCTGAACGAGCACCCCACCAGCGTCACAAAGATTGCCAGCCCGGTTAGCAGGGTGACAAAAGCGGAAAATTTCGTCGTTAAGCGCATCCGTGTGTTAACTCCGTGGGTTAAGAGCTGACGCCAGTACCGGGCAATCTGGCAATTTGTTGCGTTAAATCGGCATAGCGTTTTAATTAGCGAGTATAGTCTTCAGAAATTTTTTTCCAATCATCAAGCAACCGGAGAAGAGATATGCAGGCCTTGATTTTAGAACAGCAGGATGGAAAAACGCTCGCCGCGGTGCAGGATATTGCCGAAAGCCAGCTGCCGCAAGGCAATGTGACGGTCGATATTGCCTGGTCCAGCCTGAACTATAAGGATGCGCTGGCGATCACCGGCAAAGGGAAGATTATCCGTAACTTCCCGATGGTTCCAGGAATCGACTTCGCCGGGACGGTTCACGCCAGCGAGGATCCGCGCTTTCACGTTGGTCAGCAGGTGCTGCTCACCGGCTGGGGTGTGGGAGAGAACCACTGGGGCGGCCTGTCACAGCGGGCACGCGTCAACGGCGACTGGCTGGTGGCGCTGCCGCAGGGGCTGGATGGCCGTAAGGCGATGATCATCGGCACGGCGGGCTTTACCGCGATGCTCTGCGTGATGGCGCTGGAAGAGGCAGGGGTGCGCCCTTGCGACGGCGAGATAGTGGTGACCGGAGCGAGCGGCGGCGTGGGCAGCACGGCGGTGGCCCTGCTGCATAAGCTCGGCTATCAGGTGGCGGCGGTCTCTGGCCGGGAAAGCACCCATGACTATCTGAAGCGCCTCGGGGCCAGCCGTATTCTGGGCCGCGACGAGTTCGCTGAAACGCGCCCACTGGAGAAACAGCTCTGGGCCGGCGCGGTGGATACCGTAGGCGACAAGGTGCTGGCCAAGGTGCTGGCGCAGATGAACTACGGCGGCTGCGTGGCGGCCTGCGGCCTGGCGGGCGGCTTTGCGCTGCCGACGACGGTGATGCCATTTATTCTGCGCAACGTACGCCTGCAGGGCGTCGATTCCGTCATGACGCCTGCCGCAAAACGTGCCGAAGCCTGGTCTCGCCTGGTGCAGGATCTGCCCGAGTCGTTCTATGAGCAGAGCGCAACGGAGATCACCCTTGAGCAAGCCCCCGAGTTTGCCAGCGCGATTATCAACAACCAGTCCCAGGGCCGCACGCTGGTGAAAATTGCTTAGTCAGCAAATTTTTATCAGAGGCTCGCGCTAATGCCACTCCTCCGTCATGATTAGAGCATTAATAGCTTAGTAGTAGATGCGGGCGGAGGATGTAATGAAGAAGAGAAGGTTAACGGAAGCGGACGTCACGGCGGAGTCCGTTTTTATGCTACAGCGTCGGCAGGTGTTAAAAGCGCTGGGCATCAGCGCGACGGCGCTAACAATCTCATCTGCCGCCCATGCCGACCTGCTCGACTGGTTTAAAGGCAACGATCGCCCGAAAGCTCCGGCGGGTAAGCCGCTTGATTTCAGCAAGCCTGCCGAGTGGCAAAGCACCCTGCCCCTCACTCCTGAGGATAAGGTCACCGGCTACAACAACTTCTATGAGTTTGGCCTCGACAAGGCCGATCCCGCCGCCAACGCGGGCAGCATGAAGACCGATCCCTGGACGCTAAAGATCGACGGCGAGGTGGCCAAGCCGCTGACCCTCGATCATGACGATCTGACCCGGCGCTTTCCGCTGGAGGAGCGTATCTACCGGATGCGCTGCGTCGAAGCCTGGTCGATGGTGGTCCCGTGGATCGGCTTTCCGCTGCACAAGCTTCTTGAGCTGGTGCAGCCCACCAGCAACGCCAAATACGTGGCGTTTAAAACGCTCTACTCCCCAGAGCAGATGCCGGGACAGAAGGATCGCTTTATTGGCGGCGGGCTTGAGTATCCCTACGTAGAAGGCCTGCGCCTCGACGAGGCCATGCACCCGCTGACTATGCTGACGACCGGCGTCTACGGTAAAGCGCTGCCGCCGCAAAACGGCGCGCCGGTGCGCCTGACCGTGCCGTGGAAGTACGGCTTCAAGGGCATTAAGTCGATCGTTAGCATCACGCTAACCCGTGAGCGGCCGCCGACGACCTGGAACCTCTCGGCCCCCAACGAATATGGCTTTTTCGCTAACGTGAACCCACACGTCGATCACCCGCGCTGGTCGCAGGCCACGGAGCGGTTTATCGGCTCGGGCGGCATTCTTGACGTCAAGCGTCAGCAGACGCTGCTGTTTAACGGCTACGCCGATGAGGTAGCCTCCCTCTATCGCGGTATCGATCTACGGGAGAACTTCTAGGTGCGGCTCACGGCAAAACAGATCGTCTGGCTCAAGGTTGTCCTGCACCTGGCGGGGCTGCTTCCTTTACTATGGCTCTTTTGGGCGGCAAGCCAGGGATATTTCAGCGCCGATCCAGCGAAAGATATTCAGCACTTTACCGGCAGAATGGCGCTAAAGTTCCTTCTTGGCTCGCTGTTGGTCACGCCGCTGGCGCGCTATGGTAAACAGCCGCTACTGATCCGCACCCGGCGGCTGTTAGGTCTCTGGTGCTTTGCCTGGGCTTCGCTGCATCTGGTGAGCTATTCCCTGCTGGAGCTGGGGATCGCTAACCTCGCTCTGCTAGGCCAGGAGCTGGTGACCCGTCCCTACCTGACGCTGGGGATCGTCAGCTGGCTGGTGCTGTTGGCGCTGGCGCTGACCTCAACCCAGGCGGCCCAGCGTAAGCTGGGGCGAAACTGGCAGCGTCTGCACAACTTCGTCTATCTGGTGGCGATCCTCGCACCTATTCACTATCTCTGGTCGGTTAAGGTGCTCTCCCCCCAGCCCCTTATCTATGCTGCCCTTGCCTGCATCCTGCTCGCCTGGCGCTATAAGAAGTTTCGCCAGTGGTGGCGATAGCGCGGCGATCGTACGGTAATGTGTGCGGTTTGCCACAATTCTGATAGTCTTTACGCCCGTTTTCCGGCGGGCGTAAGATAATCTTCCCTGATAAGACCAGTATTTAGCTGCCAAATGCTACGAAATCGTTATAATGTGCGACTTTGGTTTTCACGACAGGGCATTTCGTGCGCTGAAAACGTGACAACCATGCAACGAAGGTATATTTTGTTTTTTACCGGAGATTTGCAGGAGATAGCAGCACAATGGCGGACAAGTTGCACATTTTGCTCTTAAACGGTCCCAACCTGAATATGTTGGGTACGCGTGAGCCAGACAAGTACGGCACGCTGACGTTAACAGAAATTGTTAACCGATTAACCGCGGAAGCGGAGGCGTTGAACGTCAGGCTGGAGCAGTTACAGTCGAACGCAGAGTACGTACTGCTCGACCGCATTCATCAGGCTAAAGACAACGTTGACTATATCCTGATTAATCCGGCCGCGTTTACGCACACCAGCGTAGCCCTGCGTGATGCGCTGCTCGCCGTGGATATCCCGTTTATCGAGATCCACCTGAGCAACGTCCACGCACGCGAACCGTTCCGCCATCACTCTTATCTCTCCGATATCGCTGCTGGCGTCATCTGTGGATTCGGCGCTGACGGCTATTCATACGCATTACAGACGGCGGTCAAACGCCTGTCACAAACACACTAAACAAGAGTACGGAACCCACTCATGGATATTCGTAAGATTAAAAAACTGATCGAGCTGGTTGAAGAATCAGGCATCTCCGAACTGGAAATTTCTGAAGGCGAAGAGTCTGTTCGCATCAGTCGCTCTGCACCTAACGCAGGCTATCCAGTGATGCAGCAGGCCTATGCCGCACCGATGATGCAGCAGCCTGCCCTCTCTACTGCCGTTGCACCGGCACCGGCTGCAGCAGCCGAAGCGCCGGCAGCAGCAGCGCAAATCAGTGGCCACATCGTACGTTCCCCAATGGTCGGGACTTTCTACCGCACCCCTAGCCCGGACGCGAAAGCCTTTATCGAAATCGGCCAGAAAGTAAACGCGGGTGACACCCTGTGCATCGTTGAAGCGATGAAAATGATGAACCAGATCGAAGCCGACAAGTCCGGCGTGGTGAAAGCCATTCTGGTGGAAAGTGGTCAACCGGTTGAATTTGACGAGCCACTGGTCGTTATCGAGTAACGAGGCGCACATGCTGGAAAAAATTGTCATCGCTAACCGTGGCGAGATTGCTCTGCGTATTCTGCGTGCCTGTAAAGAACTGGGCATCAAGACCGTCGCCGTGCACTCCACTGCGGATCGCGATCTGAAACACGTACTTCTGGCGGATGAGACGGTCTGTATTGGTCCGGCTCCGTCCGTAAAAAGCTATCTGAACATCCCGGCTATCATCAGCGCCGCTGAAATCACCGGCGCGATGGCAATCCATCCGGGTTACGGCTTCCTCTCTGAGAACGCCAACTTTGCCGAGCAGGTTGAGCGCTCCGGCTTTATCTTCATCGGCCCGAAAGCCGACACTATTCGCCTGATGGGTGACAAAGTGTCTGCAATCACCGCAATGAAGAAAGCCGGTGTCCCGACGGTGCCAGGCTCTGACGGCCCGCTGGGCGACGACATGGATGCTAACCGCGCCCATGCCAAGCGCATCGGCTACCCGGTGATCATCAAAGCCTCCGGCGGCGGCGGTGGTCGCGGCATGCGCGTCGTGCGCAGTGACGCCGAGCTGGCGCAGTCTATCTCCATGACCAAAGCGGAAGCGAAAGCGGCTTTCAACAACGACATGGTCTATATGGAGAAGTACCTGGAGAACCCACGCCACATCGAAATTCAGGTGCTGGCTGACGGTCAGGGCAACGCCATCTATCTGGCAGAGCGCGACTGCTCTATGCAGCGCCGCCACCAGAAAGTGGTCGAGGAAGCACCGGCACCGGGCATTACTCCGGAGCTGCGCAGCTTCATCGGCGACCGCTGCGCGAAAGCGTGCGTGGATATCGGCTACCGCGGAGCGGGTACCTTTGAGTTCCTGTTCGAAAACGGCGAGTTCTACTTCATTGAGATGAACACCCGTATCCAGGTTGAGCATCCGGTTACCGAGATGATCACCGGCGTGGATCTGATCAAAGAGCAGCTGCGTATCGCTGCCGGTCAGCCGCTCTCTATCAAACAGGAAGACGTGGTGGTGAAGGGCCATGCGGTCGAGTGCCGTATCAACGCCGAAGACCCGAACACCTTCCTGCCAAGCCCGGGTAAAATCACCCGCTTCCACGCACCGGGCGGCTTTGGTGTGCGCTGGGAGTCCCATATCTACGCCGGTTATACCGTACCGCCGTACTATGACTCCATGATCGGCAAGCTGATCTGCTTCGGTGAGAATCGTGACGTGGCGATTGCCCGCATGAAGAACGCCCTGCAGGAGCTGATCATCGACGGCATTAAAACCAACGTCGATCTGCAGACCCGTATTATGAACGATGAAAACTTCCAGCACGGTGGCACCAACATCCACTATCTGGAGAAGAAGCTCGGTCTTAACGAAAAATAAGCCTGTTATACGCCTGCTCTGCAGGCGTATTTTTTATCATCCCTACTCCATTTCAGATCCCACGCATAAATTTACGTCTTTTAGCGTTAATTCTTTTTATTTATTGCTCAACGTGATCTTTCTCATAATAAAAAGCCTATTTCTTTACACCCTCTCTAATTCATCTATTATGGCGGTCAGAAAAATAAGACTCCTGCTCGTTAATGATATAGCAAGAATATTATATTTTTAAAATTGCAAAAGGAAAGCTTATGTCTAGATTAAACAGGCAGCTGCCGCTACACCTATTATTAGCGTTGCTTTTACCTATGTCAGCCGTTACCGCTCATGCTAAAAACGCCTCCGTACAAACTACACCTTCACCGGCAGAGATGTCTGGTGATAAAACCAATGCTTTTGCAGCAAATGATTTATGGCGCCAATATGAAAATACGCCAGGTTTTCAGGAAGCACTGGACGAGCTTGGTATAAGCTATAAGAATTTAATTAACCCACAATATGCCTCCGCTTATAATGCCAGCGACGTTAATAATCCTCTATTCTGGCTTAGCCGAACGCTGCGTATTTATGGACAGTCAGAACAGGGCCGCTATGAGATCCCTGTAAGTGAATTGCATGAAGTTGGCCGAAACCGGACGACCAGCCATGCGCGCAATAACTATTTTCTGACGCATGTATGGGGTAAAAAGGGAGAGAGCATTACGCTTCGTCCAGGCTCTATTCCGGAAAACGTTCTATGTTCGGCAGCCGTTGATCCAAACTATGACGATCTCGGAGCACCAACAAATATCGTTAATCTGCAAGGAGAGAAAAATAATACCTATACGTTTTCTCAGGACGCGCTATTGACCCTTGGTTGCATGGACCAGACCAAAACTATGGCAAACGTCGATAAATCTATCGCTATAGAGGTTGTAAAGGGTGGTACATGGCATCCACTCTTTATCTTCGGCTTAAATAGCCGGCAAGAGTGGCGCGACCAGGCAATAACCCCAACGCCATCTGGCTATAATTTCTTGTTTGATGGCAGAGCGCGTCTGGTAGCACCTGCCGCGAAAGCGAAGGCCTCTGTAAATAGTAATATTCTCCAGACTCTGCGCGATTCTCTTCTTCGCACCATTACATATGACAAACTCAACGGGCTGGATGGCTCTACATGGCTACACCAGCCAAGCCGAGGGTTGCTATTTGCCACCTATAATAGCTGCTGCTGGGCCACCGGTGGTCAAGGCCTGACGGGTATTGGATTCAGCAATACTATTCCGCAAAAATCTGAATGGGGCGAGTGGCACGAATATGGACACCATTATCAGCTTGGTTGGTCATGGAGCGGCTTAACTGAAATCACCGTTAATCTCTATTCTCTGGCGGCCTGCTATACCACCCTGGGTGATACAGATGTCAAAAATTGTCATACAAGCAGCGGCCTGACAGGTTTTACTTGGGATCAGCAGGCAATTGGAACATTACTGACCTCAGGGAAAACGTGGAATTTTGATACAGAAGATGTATTCCGTCGCGCATCGCTTTTCGGAGAGATAATGACCAGCTGGCCTCAGCTTTTCCCGCAGTTGGGTAAAGCATACCGCGAAGTTAACCAGGCCGATCCAGCCTCGGTCGATAGCAGCCAGGAGAAGATAGATTGGTTTGTGACAAATACCAGCCGAATCGCCGGTCATAACCTGCTCAAGTATTACCAGCAGTGGGGGGTGAAGTATAGCCAGAACGCCGTCGATGCCGTAACCGCCCTCAATTTGCCGCAGCCCAATAAAGTCAGCAAAACGTATACCGCAAGCCTGAAGAGTAGCCAGCCTGCCACGCTGACCATCAAACCCACAGAGAATAATTATAATGTTGCTTTTGTAACGAACGCGCCCAAAGCCGGACCTACAACTTTAATCTGGGCAGAAAAGGGGGAGTCGTCCCTGTATGCTCAGGTAGTGGACGATCGTAACCGGGCTTTTATCGTCAAGCTGCGTGCTACAACCAGCCATGGCGGCTGTAGCCGTTACACCATGAATAGTGCAGCAAGCTGTGTTTCGGGTGATGATACCTACCTGAACGTCTCCTGGCATCCTGAGGATAACCCACTGTTGCCACAGGGTAGCTATAAGGGCGTTTCCCATCTTATTGCCCAGGACTGGCATAACACAGAGTGGACAGCAAACGTCAACATCGATCTTTTAATTACGAAATAGAGTACGTCTCGCTGCGCCAATGGGGCGCAGCGAAAAAAGTTTGGTATCCCACCTGTAATGCGTACAATTCGCCCCTGATATTCATCCTAACATCAGGAGAGTGAATGGACGCTCGTTTCGTTCAGGCGCACAGAGAGGCTCGCTGGGCGCTCTGGCTAACTCTTTTCTACCTTGCCGCATGGTTAGTGGCTGCTTACTTACCTGGTTCGGACAGCGGATTTACCGGCCTGCCGCACTGGTTTGAGATGGCCTGCCTGCTGATCCCTCTGCTATTTATTCTATTGTGTTGGGCAATGGTGAAGTTTATTTATCGCGACATCCCGCTGGAGGATGATGATGCAGCTTGAAGTGATCCTGCCTCTGGTTGCCTACCTGCTGATGGTATTTGGCCTGTCGGTCTATGCCATGCGCCAGCGCAGCACGGGAACGTTTCTGAACGAATACTTCCTCGGCAGCCGATCGATGGGCGGCCTGGTGCTGGCGATGACGCTGACCGCCACCTATATCAGCGCCAGCTCGTTTATTGGCGGCCCAGGGGCAGCCTATAAATATGGCCTCGGCTGGGTGCTGCTGGCGATGATCCAGCTGCCAGCGGTCTGGCTGTCACTCGGTATTCTGGGCAAAAAATTTGCCATCCTGGCCCGGCGCTATAACGCGGTCACCCTGAACGATATGTTGTTTGCCCGTTACCGGAGCCGCCTGCTGGTATGGCTCGCGAGCCTCAGCCTGCTGGTGGCGTTTATCGGCGCAATGACGGTGCAGTTTATCGGCGGCGCAAGACTGCTGGAGACGGCGGCCGGTATTCCCTACGAGACCGGGCTGCTGATTTTTGGTATCAGCATCGCGCTCTATACGGCCTTTGGCGGCTTTCGCGCCAGCGTGCTCAACGACACCCTGCAGGGTATGGTGATGCTTATCGGCACCATCGTGCTGCTGATTGGCGTAGTGCATGCGGCAGGCGGCCTGGGTAACGCCGTGGAGACCCTGCGACATATCGATCCGCAGCTGGTTACGCCCCAGGGCGCTGACGATATTCTCTCCCCAACCTTTATGACCTCGTTCTGGGTGCTGGTCTGCTTTGGAGTGATTGGCCTGCCGCACACGGCGGTGCGCTGTATCTCCTATAAGGACAGCAAGGCGGTGCACAGGGGCATTATCATCGGTACTATTGTGGTGGCAATCCTCATGCTCGGGATGCACCTCGCGGGCGCGCTGGGTCGGGCAGTGATCCCCGATCTGACGGTGCCGGATCTGGTGATCCCGACCCTGATGGTCAAAGTGCTGCCGCCCTTTGCCGCCGGGATCTTCCTTGCCGCGCCGATGGCGGCGATCATGTCAACGATCAACGCGCAGCTGCTGCAAAGTTCCGCTACGATCATCAAAGATCTCTACCTGAACCTGCGTCCGGATCAGATCCACAACGAGCGTCGTCTGAAGCAGATGTCATCAGCAATTGCGCTGATTCTGGGAGCGCTGCTGCTGCTGGCGGCCTGGCGTCCGCCGGAGATGATCATCTGGCTGAACCTGCTGGCCTTTGGCGGGCTGGAGGCGGTCTTCCTGTGGCCGCTGGTGCTGGGGCTGTACTGGGAGCGGGCCAACGCTGCCGGAGCGCTGAGCGCAATGATTGTGGGCGGCGTACTGTACGCCCTATTAGCGACCTTTAATATTCAGTACCTCGGGTTCCACCCGATTGTACCGTCGCTGCTGTTAAGTTTGCTGGCGTTCGTGATAGGGAACCGCTTCGGTCACCCCGTCCCGGAAGCCAACGCTATTTCAATTGATAAATAAAGAGTTTTGCCATGCCGTGGATCCAACTAAAACTGAATACGACCGGTGCCAATGCGGAAGAGCTGAGCGATGCCCTGCTGGAAGCAGGCGCGGTCTCCATCACCTTCCAGGATACGCACGATACGCCGGTGTTTGAGCCGCTGCCGGGTGAGACCCGCCTGTGGGGCGATACCGACGTTATCGGCCTGTTTGACGCCGAAACAGATATGAACGAGGTAGTGGCTATCCTTGAAGCGCATCCGCTGCTGGGGGCTGGCTTTGTGCATAAAATCGAGCAGCTGGAAGATAAGGACTGGGAGCGCGAGTGGATGGAGAACTTCCACCCGATGCGCTTTGGCGAGCGCCTGTGGATCTGCCCGAGCTGGCGCGAGGTGCCGGACGCTAACGCGGTTAACGTGATGCTCGACCCTGGGCTGGCATTTGGTACCGGCACGCACCCTACGACCTCGCTTTGCCTGCAATGGCTTGATGGCCTTGACCTGACAGGCAAGACGGTGATCGATTTTGGCTGTGGCTCCGGTATTCTGGCAATTGCCGCCCTGAAGCTGGGCGCAGCAAAGGCAATTGGTATTGATATCGATCCGCAGGCGATTCAGGCCAGCCGCGACAATGCCGAACGCAACGGTGTCTCCGATCGTCTGGAGCTGTATCTGCCCCAGGACCAGCCCGCAGAGATGCAGGCCGACGTGGTGGTGGCCAACATTCTGGCGGGTCCGCTGCGCGAGCTGGCGCCGCTAATTAGCGTTCTGCCGGTGAGCGGTGGTCTGTTAGGACTATCCGGTATTCTGGCCAGCCAGGCCGAGAGCGTGTGCGAAGCCTACGCCGACCGCTTTACTCTCGATCCGGTGGTGGAGAAAGAGGAGTGGTGCCGCATTACCGGGCAAAAACGGTAATCTCTCCAGCGTGGCCTACGGGCCACGTTTTTGTTGGGAAATTCGGCAAAGCGATGACGAGAAATGAGAGCACGATCGCATTCGAAAGTGCTTTTTTGCTTATAAAAACAGCGAATTATCCCGTCAGGGCCGTCACGGATGCAATAAAAACGGATAACTTTCAGGAAAATATTAGCGGTTAAAAAAAGTGCGTTTTACGTTAAAATCATGATTCTTAATGATATTTATTTCTTGCTCTCATGCTTGCATACAATTCCTTGATCTGCAACAGAGGATTGTTCAAAGTTTGGCCTTTCATCTCATGCAAAAAATGCGTAATATACGCCGCCTTGCAGTCACAGTATGGTCATTTCTTAACTCATGCGAATCGGACATCACCAGCTCAGAAATCGCCTGATCGCAGCACCGATGGCAGGCATCACCGACAGGCCATTCAGGACGCTGTGCTACGAGATGGGAGCGGGGTTAACCGTATCCGAGATGATGTCCTCTAACCCGGAAGTGTGGGCGAGCGACAAATCACGTTTACGAATGGTGCACGTTGATGAGCCAGGGATCCGCACGGTGCAGATTGCCGGTAGCGTCCCTGAAGAGATGGCGGAAGCCGCACGTATCAACGTGGAAAGCGGTGCCCAGATTATTGATATCAATATGGGTTGCCCGGCGAAAAAGGTGAATCGCAAGCTGGCAGGTTCAGCTCTGCTACAGCACCCCGATTTGGTGAAGTCGATCCTGACGGCGGTGGTGGAAGCAGTGGAGGTTCCCGTCACGCTGAAGATTCGCACCGGCTGGTCGCCGGAGCACCGTAACTGTGTAGAAATTGCCCAACTGGCTGAAGACTGTGGTATCCAGGCTCTGACCATTCATGGACGCACTCGCGCCTGTTTGTTCAACGGAGACGCGGAATACGACAGCATTCGGGCAGTTAAGCAGAAGGTTTCCATTCCGGTTATCGCGAATGGCGACATTACTGACCCGCTTAAAGCCAGAGCCGTGCTCGACTATACAGGGGCTGATGCCTTGATGATCGGTCGCGCGGCTCAGGGAAGACCCTGGATCTTTCGGGAAATCCAGCACTATCTGGACTCTGGGGAGCTGCTGCCCCCCCTGCCTCTGGCAGAGGTTAAGCGCTTACTTTGCGCACACGTTCGGGAACTGCACGACTTTTACGGTCAGGCAAAAGGGTACCGAATTGCGCGTAAACACGTCTCCTGGTATCTCCAGGAGCACGCTCCAGATGACCAGTTTCGGCGCACATTCAACGCCATTGAGGATGCCAGCGAACAGCTGGAGGCGTTGGAGGCATACTTCGAAAATTTTGCGTATTAGAAATAAAGAGCTGACAGAACTATGTTCGAACAACGCGTAAATTCTGACGTACTGACCGTTTCTACCGTTAACTCTCAGGACCAGGTAACTCAAAAACCCCTGCGTGATTCCGTGAAACAGGCACTGAAGAACTATTTTGCTCAACTGAACGGTCAGGATGTGAATGACCTGTATGAGCTGGTACTGGCTGAAGTTGAACAGCCCCTGTTGGACATGGTGATGCAATACACCCGCGGTAACCAGACCCGCGCTGCCCTGATGATGGGCATCAACCGTGGTACCCTGCGTAAGAAACTGAAAAAATACGGCATGAACTGATCCTAATCAGTTAAGTGTTTGTTTAAAAAGGCGCTAACCGGCATGGGGAAGCGCCTTTTTTGTTACTGGCCTGCCCATTTTGTTTAATCGTGCAAATTTACGTCTATTCCTCCTCAAAAACAGGGGCTTAAATCCCTTCCACCGCCCTGCATTGGGTGCTAATGTCACTGCCCTTTATGCCCGCGCGCATAAAATTGTAGCGATCAATAACCTTAATTGTGAATGAGTTGGTGGCATCATGCAGGTTGGCCAATACGACCAGATCCTCGTTGTAATTTCTTTTATCGTTGCCATCATGGCAGCCTATACCGCCCTGAATATGGCGGGCCGGGTATCGACTAATCCTGGCAGAGCCGGCTGGTTTTGGCTGATGGGCGGCGGCCTTGCGCTGGGTATCGGCATCTGGGCCATGCATTTTATTGGGATGCTGGCGATGGAGCTGACCATGAGCATGAGCTACGATCCGCTGCTCACCGGCCTGTCGATGTTGATTGCGGTAGGCTCTTCCCTGTTTGCCCTGTGGCTGGTCAGCACGCCTCAGCTGCGCCTGCAGCGTCTGCTGCCAGGCTCGCTGGTGATGGGCTGCGGCATTGCTGGAATGCACTACACCGGCATGGCGGCGCTAGAGGTATCACCGCCAATTCAGTGGGATATGCGCTGGGTTGCGCTCTCGCTGATCATCGCCCTTGGGGCGTCGCTGGCCGCGCTGTGGCTCACCTTCCGCCTGCGTCACGAGGCGGCGCTGGTGGCGCAAATGCGTGCCGGAGCAGCCATCCTGATGGGTATCGCCATTGCCGGTATGCACTATACCGGCATGATGGCAGCTCAGTTTCCGATGCAGCATACGGTTATGCATCATGGCGTAGACGGTAATTGGCTGGCGCTGCTGGTTAGCGTCGTCGCTCTCTCTATCCTCGGTATTACCCTGCTGGTCTCAATGCTGGACGCCCGGCTACAAGCGCGCACATCGCTGCTGGCCTCGTCGCTGGCGGAAGCTAACCGCGAGCTGGCCCAGCTGGCGCTGCACGATCCCCTCACCCGCCTGCCTAACCGTGTGTTGCTGGAGGATCGTCTCGATCAAGCAATAAATAAAGCCCGCCGTGAAGGCTCCTTTTTTGCCCTGATGTTTATGGATCTCGACGGGTTTAAAGCCGTCAACGATGCCTACGGCCATGACGTTGGCGATCGCCTGCTCGTCGCCGTGACCGAACGTCTGCTCCAGCCGCTGAAGGGCCAGTATACGCTAGCACGCATTGGCGGCGACGAGTTTGTTTTGCTTGCCGAGGTTAGCGCCCCGGATGAAGCAGCCACGCTGGCGGATGCGCTGGTGCGTACCATCGACCAGCTGTTTACCCTCGAACGCTATGATCTGGTCGTGACCTTAAGCGTGGGTATTGCCCTCTACCCTCACGATGGCAAGAACGAACGCGAGCTAATGTTTAACGCCGATGCGGCGATGTACCATACCAAGCATATGGGGCGTAACGGCTATCACTTCTTCCAGCCTTCAATGAATACGCTGGCACAGACCCAGCTTCTGCTGATGAGCGACCTGTGGCTAGCGCTGGAGCGCAATGAGCTACGCCTTTTTTACCAGCCCAAGTTTCAGGCTCCCGCTGGACCAATAGTCGGCTTTGAAGCGCTGCTGCGCTGGCAGCATGGGATCCAGGGCATGCTGACGCCGGATCGGTTTCTGCCGCTGGCAGAAAAAACCGGCCTAATTATTCCCATTGGCAACTGGGTGATTGATGAGGCCTGTCGCCAGCTGAGCGAGTGGCGTCAGCAGGGACATAAGCACTGGACGGTGGCCGTTAACCTCTCAACCCTGCAGTTTGAGCAGCCGGGACTGGTGGAACATGTGATGGGTTGCCTGACGCGGCATCATGTTCCGCCTCAAAGTCTGATCCTTGAAGTGACCGAAACCACGGCCATGACCAATCCGGATGAGAGCGTGCGCGTACTGACGGAGCTGACCGACGCCGGCGTTAAGGCTTCGATTGACGATTTCGGTACCGGCTACTCCAGCCTGCTCTACCTGAAACGCCTGCCAGCCTGTGAGCTGAAGATTGATCGGGCGTTTGTTAAGGAGCTGAGCCGTGACGGTGACGACGCCACTATCGTCTCCGCCATCGTGGCGCTGGCCAAGACGTTGAACCTTAGGGTCGTGGCGGAAGGCGTGGAGACGCAGGCCCAGCAGGAGTTCCTGACCGAGCTGGGCTGCAATACGCTGCAGGGCTACCTGCTGGGCAAACCTATTTCGGCCCAGGAAGCAACCCAGCTGGGAGCCGAGACGAAGTCAGCGTAACGCCGGGTGGCGCTACGCTTACCCGGCCTACAGCTCTTCCGAGACTATTGCGCGAGATACCTTGGCTTTTTTGGTAAAGAACTGCCGTACCACTACAAAGAATACGGGAACAAAGAAGATCGCCAGCAGCGTCGC
Organism: Pseudescherichia sp.; assembly: GCF_031987975.1. Taxonomy (GTDB): domain Bacteria; phylum Pseudomonadota; class Gammaproteobacteria; order Enterobacterales; family Enterobacteriaceae; genus Pseudescherichia. The sequence continues at coordinate 357,545 of NZ_DALZYX010000006.1, forward strand.
GGAGAGCATCCCCCCCAGCACCCCGGTTCCCACCGCGTTTTGCGCGCCGCTGCCCGCACCAGAGCTGATCACCAACGGCATGACGCCGAGGATAAAGGCCAGCGAGGTCATCAGTATCGGGCGCAGCCGCATGCGCACCGCCTCAAGCGTTGCCTCTATTAACCCTTTCTCCTCTTTATCCATCAGATCTTTGGCGAACTCGACAATTAGAATGGCGTTCTTGGCCGAAAGCCCAATGGTGGTGAGCAGGCCAACCTGGAAGTAGACGTCGTTATTCATCCCCCGCGTTAAGGCTGCCAGCAGTGCACCAATAACGCCCAGCGGCACCACCAGCATGACCGAGAAAGGAATCGACCAGCTCTCATACAGCGCAGCCAGGCAGAGGAAGACTACGATCAGCGAAATAGCATACAGCGCCGGGGCCTGATTGCCTGAGAGACGCTCCTGGTAAGACATCCCGGTCCAGTCATAGCCGATACCGGAAGGCAGCCCGGAGGCCAGCTTCTCCATGAGCTGCATTGCATCGCCGGTACTCTTGCCCGGCGCGGCCTCGCCTAAAATCTCCATAGAGGGAAGACCGTTATAGCGTTCCAGACGCGGTGAGCCATAGACCCAGTGTGAAGTGGTAAAGGCTGAGAACGGCGTCATTTCACCGTTGCTGCTGCGAACGTAGAGACTATTCACGTCCGTAGGCAGCATGCGGTATTGCGCGTCTGCCTGTACGTAGACCTTTTTCACCCGCCCGTGATCGATAAAGTCGTTTACGTAGGTGCCGCCTAATGCGGTAGAAATGGTCTGGTTGATATCCGAGAGATCGATCCCCAACGCCTGCGCCTTTTCGATATCCACTTCCAGCTTAAACTGTGGAGTATCTTCAAGGCCGTTTGGCCGTACGCGTACCACCTGGTCCGAATGCTTCTGCACCTCAGCCAGCAGCATATTGCGCGCGCTGGTCAGGGCTTCGTGCCCAAGGTTGGCCTGGTCAATTAGCTCAAAGTCAAAGCCCGTCGCCGTGCCCAGCTCGATAATCGCCGGCAGGTTAAACGGAAACACCAGACCGTCGCTGATTTTACTGAAGGCTTTGGTGGCTCGCTCAACGATGCCGCCGACGCCGTTCTCTTTACCCGGACGCTCTTCCCACGGCTTAAGGCTGATAAAGGCCATGCCGGAGTTCTGTCCCTGACCGCTAAAGCTGTAGCCGTTGACGGTCAGGACAGAGTCAACGTTGGCCTTCTCACTGTTAAGATAGTAGTCGGTGACCTTATCCAACACCTTCTGCGTCCGCGCCTGGGTCGCCCCGGCGGGCAGCTGTACCATGGTCATAAAGACCCCCTGATCTTCATCAGGCAGAAACGAGGTCGGCAGGCGCAAAAACAGCACCGCCATTCCGAGTACAATCAGTACGTAGACCAGAAGATAGCGCCCGGTACCGTTGATAATACCGGCAACGCTGTCAGTGTAATGGTGCGTACTGCGTTCAAACAGGCGGTTAAACCAGCCAAAGAAGCCTTTTTTCTCACCATGCGTATCGGGATCGAACGGCTTTAACAGCGTGGCGCAGAGGGCCGGGGTAAGGATAAGCGCTACCAGCACCGAGAGCGCCATCGCCGAGACGATGGTAATAGAGAACTGGCGATAGATGGCCCCGGTCGAACCGCCAAAGAAGGCCATTGGGATAAAGACCGCAGAAAGCACCATCGCAATCCCTACCAGCGCCCCTTGGATCTGCGACATCGACTTCTCCGTCGCCTCCTTCGGCGGCAGATGATCCTCTGCCATCACACGCTCGACGTTCTCTACCACCACGATAGCATCGTCCACCAGCAGGCCTATTGCCAGCACCATACCGAACATGGTCAACGTGTTGATGGAGTAGCCAAACGCCGAAAGGATCGCAAAGGTGCCAAGCAGCACAACCGGCACGGCGATCGTTGGGATCAGCGTCGCCCGGAGATTTTGCAGGAACAGGTACATGACCAGGAAAACCAGAATAATGGCTTCAAACAGCGTTTTTACCACCTCATGGATAGAGATCTTCACAAAGGGGGTAGTGTCGTAGGGATAGACCACCTTCATGCCCTGGGGAAAGAACGGCTCCAGCTCGCTGAGTTTGGCTTTGATAGCGCTGGCGGTATCCAGCGCATTGGCCCCGGTTGCCAGCTTGATACCAATCGCTGCGGCATCCTGGCCGTTAATTTTGGTTACCGTGTTGTAGTTCTCCCCGCCCAGCTCAATGCGGGCAACGTCTTTCAGCCGCACCTGCGAGCCGTCAGCGTTGACCTTCAGCGTGATGTTGCCAAACTCCACCGGATCCTTCAGCCGCGTCTGGGCAATGATTGAAGCATTGAGCTGCTGGTTGGGTATCGACGGCGTACCGCCAAGCTGACCAGCGGCAATCTGGTCGTTCTGCACTTTGATCTGGTTAACTACATCGACCGTCGTCAGATTGTATTTGTTAAGCAGATCGGCATTTAGCCAGATACGCATTGCATACTGAGCGCCGAACAGCTGCACGTCACCGACGCCGTTAGTGCGGCTAATCGGATCTTTAATATTAGACGCGACGTAGTCAGAGATATCATCCTGGTTCAGGCCCTTGTTCTCAGAGGTGAAGCCGACCACCATCAGGAAGCTGCTGCTGGACTTCTCAACGCTGATCCCCTGCTGCTGAACCTCCTGCGGCAGCAGCGGCATCGCCAGCTGCAGCTTGTTCTGTACCTGGACCTGAGCAATGTCTGGATCCGTTCCGGATTTAAAGGTAAGCGTAACCGTCACGCTTCCTGCCGAGTCGCTGGTAGAGGACATATACATCAGGTTATCGATACCGTTCATATTCTGTTCAATAACCTGTGTGACCGTATCCTGCACCGTCTGGGCGTCAGCCCCAGGATAGGTAGCGCTAATGGCGATCGCCGGCGGCGCAATGGTCGGGTATTGCGCGACGGGCAGCTGTAAGATTGCCAGCGCCCCGGCAATCATCAAAATAATTGCCAGCACCCAGGCAAAAATCGGACGATCGATAAAAAACTTAGCCATCTTTTGCTCTCGTTGGGTTTATACGATTAACGCGCGGCGGAGGTTTGGCCTGCTGCGCTCGGGGCGATCGTCACCGTTGCTCCAGGACGAACCCGCTGCAATCCGCTGACGATGACGTTTTCACCCTCTTTCAGGCCGCCCGTAATAAGCCACTTGTCACCGATAGCCTGCGATGCGGTGACGTTGCGTGATTCAACCTGGTTTTTATCGTTGACCAGCAGCACGGTGGCATCACCGCGCGCGTTACGGGTGACACCCTGCTGCGGTACAAGAATAGCGGCGGGCTGCACGCCCTCGTCGATGCGCGCCCGGACAAACATACCCGGCAGCAGGCTGTGATCCGGGTTCGGGAAAACGGCCCGGATGGTGATGGAGCCGGTGCTCTCATCAACGGTGACGTCTGAGAACTCCAGCGTGCCCTTCAGCGGATAGCGCTGGCCATTTTCGGTTAACAGCTCCACGTCCGTTTTATCGCTATTTTTTTGCAGATTGCCCTGCTCAACGGCCTGCTTCAGGCGCATAAAGTCGTTGCTCGACTGGGTAACGTCCACATAGACGGGATCCAGCTGCTGCACGGTTGCCATCGCGGTGCTCTGGCCATTGGTCACCAGTGCCCCCTCGGTCACCGCTGATTTGCCGATCCGGCCATTGATCGGCGAGCGGACCTGGGTATAGGCGAGGTTTATTCTTGCCGTTTCAACGGCCGCCTTTGCGGCCTGCACCGCAGCATCCGCCTGCTGGGCATCGGCAATGGCCGTGTCATACTCTTGCTGGCTGATGTACTGCGTGCCAACAAGCGGCTGGTAGCGCTTAACGGTCAGATGGGCAATCTTAGCCGCCGCCTGCGCCTTCGCCAGATCGCCCTGGGCGCTGGCATAGTCCGCCTGATAGGTTGCAGGATCGATCTGATAGAGCGACTGGCCTGCGGTAATATCCGCCCCCTCGATTAAATTACGCCGTAAAATAATGCCGCTTACCTGAGGGCGCACTTCGGCAATGCGAAACGCTTCGGTTCTGCCAGGTAATTCTGTGGTGACCGCCAGCGGTGCGGCTTTTACCTGATAAACGCTGACCTCCGGCGCAACGGCTTTTTTTGCGCTGTCGCCGCTATCATTACAGCCACTGAGTAAGCCTGCCGAAATTAAAATTAATGACGACAGACGGAAACATTCACCAAATTTATTCATTGCAGTTCCTCAAAAACACAACGCACGGCATTAACCGCAAAAATCCACGATAAAAAATAATTCACATCAATAAATGAAATTATTTGATTAGCCCGATGAATAATTAATGGCTCACCGGAAAGAGAACTCGTTATTGCCGCTGGGCAATAGCATGGGTCGATTTTGTTAAGCGCCGACAGACCACGACATAAAATACCGGGACAAAGAATATCGCCAGCAGCGTCGCCGCAATCATTCCCCCCATCACCCCAGTACCGACCGCATTTTGCGCGCCGCTACCTGCGCCGGTACTTAATACCAGCGGCATTACGCCTAAAATAAAGGCCAGGGAGGTCATCAGGATAGGGCGCAAGCGCATTCTGACCGCTTCGAGGGTGGCCTCGATAAGGCTTTTGTGCTCTTTATCCATCAGGTCTTTGGCAAATTCGACAATCAGAATGGCATTCTTAGCCGACAGACCAATGGTGGTGAGCAGGCCGACCTGAAAATAGACATCGTTGCTCAAACCACGCAGGCTGGCGGCCAGCAGCGCCCCTACGACGCCCAGCGGCACCACCAGCATGACCGAAAAGGGAATTGACCAGCTCTCATACAGGGCAGCGAGACAGAGGAACACCACCACCAGCGAAATAGCGTATAGCGCCGGGGCCTGGTTACCGGAAAGCCGCTCCTGATATGACATCCCGGTCCAGTCAAAACCGACGCCTGCCGGGAGCTGCGACGCCAGCGTCTCCATAAGCCTCATCGCTTCGCCGCTGCTTTTGCCTGGTGCGGCCTCGCCGAGGATCTCCATGGAAGGCAGGCCATTATAGCGCTCTAAACGGGGCGATCCCTGGATCCAACGGGCACTGGAGAAGCTTGAAAACGGCACCATGCCGCCGGTCTGGTTACGAACATACCAGCTGTTAATGTCATCCGGCATCATGCGGTAAGGTGCATCGGCCTGGGCATAGACCTTTTTCACACGCCCGTTATCGATAAAGTCGTTAACGTAGGTGCTGCCCAGCGCGGTGGCGATCGTGCTGTTGATATCGCTGAGTGAAACGCCTAATGCCTGGGCCTTCTCCTGATCGACGTTGAGCTTGAACTGGGGCATATCCTCCAGCCCGTTGGGCCGCGTTCTGACCAGCATGTCCGGGTGCTGCGCTGCCTGCATGAGCAGCTGGTTTCGCGCGGCGGTCAGCGCCGTATGGCCCAGCCCCGCCTGATCGATCAGCTCAAAGTCGAACCCCGTCGCGGTTCCCAGCTCGGTAATAGCCGGCAGGTTGAAGGCAAAAACCATCCCATCTTTGATGCGGCTGAAGGCTTTGGTAGCCCGACCGACAATGGCGCCAACGCGATCCTCTTTGGCCTCACGCTGCGCCCACGGCATCAGGCGGACAAAGGCCAGGCCGTTGTTCTGCCCTTTCCCATTCAGGCCAAAACCGGTGACGGTAAAGACAGAGTCAACGTTGTTTTTCTCTTTCGTCAGGTAGTAGTTCGTTACCTCCCGCATGATCTGTTCCGTTCGCGCCTGCGTCGCTCCGGCGGGCAGCGTGACCATCGTCAGAAATACGCCCTGATCCTCTTCGGGTAAAAACGAGGTAGGCAGCCGCAGGAACAGCACCGCCATCCCGATAACAATGACAACATAAACAACGATATACCGTCCCGTACAGTGGAGCAGCTTCTGCACGCTACCGGTATAGTGCTGGGTACTCTTCTCAAACAGGCGATTGAAACGGCTAAACAGGCGATGGGTCTTATCGTGCTGTACCGGTTTAAGCAGCGTTGCGCACAGGGCGGGCGTCAGGATCAGAGCGACCAGCACCGAGAGCGCCATCGCCGAGACGATGGTGATTGAAAACTGTCGGTAGATTACACCCGTCGAGCCGCCAAAAAAGGCCATTGGGATAAAGACAGCAGAGAGCACCATCGCAATCCCAACCAGCGCACCCTGGATCTGGCTCATCGACTTCTGGGTGGCCTCCTTTGGCGGCAGCCCTTCGTCAGTCATGACCCGCTCAACGTTTTCGACCACCACAATGGCGTCATCCACCAGCAGGCCGATGGCCAGCACCATGCCAAACATGGTGAGCGTATTGATGGAGTAACCAAACGCCGCCAGCACGGCAAAGGTGCCCAGCAACACCACCGGTACAGCGATCGTAGGAATGAGCGTAGCGCGGAGGTTTTGCAGGAACAGATACATTACCAGGAAGACCAGCACGATCGCTTCAAACAGCGTTTTGAACACCTCGCGGATAGAGATGTTAATAAACGGCGTCGTATCGTAGCTGTAGACCAGCTTCAGGCCGTGCGGAAAATAGGATTGCAGATGCGCCATCTGCTGCTTTACCGCATCGGCGGTAGAGAGCGCATTGGCACCCGTCGCCAGCTTAATACCTAGCCCCGCCGAAGGTTTCCCATTATAGCGCGCCACCACGTTGTAGTTCTCACCACCGCGTTCAATGCGGGCAACGTCACGCAGCAGCACGCGTGAGCCATCCGCCTGTACCTTAAGCGTAATGTTGCCAAACTCTTGCGGCGTCCGCAGACGGGTCTGGGCGATGATCGAGGCGTTAAGCTGCTGCGTCGCCGGTGACGGCGTTCCCCCCAGCTGTCCAGCAGCAATCTGGCTGTTCTGCGCTTTGATTTCGTTAACCACGTCGAGGGTGGTCAGCTGATACTGGTTAAGCTTGCTGGGATCAAGCCAGATGCGCATCGCATACTGCGCACCAAACAGCTGAACGTCACCGACCCCTTCCGTGCGGCTCACCGGATCTTTGATATTAGATGAGATATAGTCGGCAATGTCGTCCTGCGACATGCTGCCATCATCAGAGATAAAGCCCATCACCAGCAGGAAGTTGCTGCTCGATTTTTTAACGTTGATACCCTGCTGCTGTACCTCCTGCGGCAGGAGCGGCATGGCGAGCTGCAGCTTGTTCTGCACCTGGACCTGGGCGATATCAGGATCGGTCCCGGAATTAAAGGTCAAGGTTACCGTCACGCCGCCCGAAGAGTCGCTGGTAGAGGACATGTACATCAGGTTATCGAGACCGTTCATATTCTGTTCAATCACCTGGGTTACCGTGTCCTGCACCGTCTGGGCATCCGCGCCGGGATAGGTAGCGTTAATGGCAATGGCGGGCGGCGCAATCGTGGGGTACTGCGCAACGGGCAGCTTAATGACGGCCAGCGCGCCTGCCAGCATCAAAATAATCGCCAGTACCCAGGCGAAAATCGGGCGCTCGATAAAGAACTTTGCCATATAAACGTATTACCTTTTGTTTTTCATCACCGGGATTTATTACCGGAAGGCGCTAGCATTTATTACCCAAATAAATACTTTATTTAATAACATTCATGGTATGAATATTTATTAACGCATAGCGAAAATAGTGGCGCTATGTTGAATGAACAACAAAAAAATGCAAGGATAGATAGCGAGATCCCGGGTATATTTTATTCAGCAAATGTAAATCACGCTTCGAGTATGACGGTGGCAGCGATGGCAAAAAAGACAAAAGAAGAGGCGGCCAAAACACGGCAGCGATTAATAGACACCGCTATTTTAACATTTTCGCAGCAGGGCTTTTCCAATACTACGCTGGATGACATTGCCTGCGCAGCGCACATGACGCGTGGTGCTATTTACTGGCACTTTACAAATAAGACAGAACTATTTAACGCCATCTGGCAAGAGCAGCGACCGTTAAAAGAGAGAATAGATCGCAAAGCACGATTACATTTTATTAACGATCCGCAGGGTCTATTCCGCCATAGCTTAATTGAATCTCTCCGCTTAATTGCAAAAAGTCCTTTCGAGCAAGCACTCGTAGAAATTCTTTACCATAAGTGCGAATTTACACAAGATATGATGCCAGAAGAGGAAATACGGGAGCGGCTATTTTTTAATCCTGCAAACGTTACCGAACTGTTAGAAAGGTGCCAGCAACAGGACCCCGGCTTTTTAAGCGGCAGCGTAGAGACGGCATTGATTATTATTCAGGGGTATCTAAGCGGAATTGTTAAAAACTGGCTGATGTTGGATAAGTGCTTCGATCTTGCCGCGCTGGCACCGCAGCTGGTTGAAGGGTTGCTGGTGATGCTGCGCATGACGCCAGAAGAGGGTCGCCCCAGGCTGAGCGCATGACGCTAGCGCTCTTTGGCTCCATCTTTTCTCCTTAATCCGCTGGCTTAAGCTATTTCTCTCCATGTTTTTTACATTGGACACGCTTTGTAAGAATAGAGGCATAAATTCCCGCCGTGACCAGTGGTACAATACCGCCATTCACATAAATGAGGTGAATGTGACCATGAAAAAATTAATTGCCGTTGCACTGTTATCTACCGTTCTTGCAGGCTGTGCCCATGACTCCCCTTGCGTACCGACCTATGACGATCAGGGCCGACTGGTGCATACCAATACCTGCATGAAAGGAACGACTCAGGATAACTGGGAAACCGCAGGGGCTGTTGCCGGCGGTGCTGCCGCCATTGCTGGCCTGACGCTGGGTATTGTGGCCTTAACCAAATAATCTGACTCAAGGCGTGGTTCCCCCCACGCCTTCTTTTTTGCTCCGCTCCGGTGCACTCCCGATCTCCTGTTAAATTTGCGACGCTTTCTGGTTCAAAAACCACGTCGTTCTCTCCTGCTTTTTCCATCCTGCTGTTTTTAATCCTTCCGTAGCGAAACTATTTTGCTCCGTTTTGTGGCGCAGGTTCGAGTTTCGCACCATTACGGAGCGCTGAATGCTTTTTTTCCTGTCTACACTCTGCATATTGCGGGGAGAACTCCCCTTTTCCGCCTTCCGCAAACCTGGCACTACCTTTGCTTTAAAGAGTATGGCCAACGCCACAGACAGGTTCCAGGCGTCTTCCGAACGCCTTTTTATAACAATAATTTCGCCACACAGGATGCATTATGAAAAAGATGACGATCGCCAGCCTGGCTGCCGCCGGTGCGCTGTTTGCTGTTGTAAACCAGGCGCATGCTGGCGCAACGCTGGATGCCGTAAAGAGTAAAGGCTTTGTACAATGCGGTATCAGCGACGGGCTGCCGGGTTTCTCCTATGCGGATGCTAACGGCAAGTTCACCGGTATTGATGTGGACGTTTGCCGTGGCGTCGCCGCTGCCGTTTTTGGCGATGACACCAAAGTTAAGTACACGCCGCTGACGGCAAAGGAGCGTTTTACCGCCCTGCAATCAGGGGAAGTTGATATGCTGTCACGTAACACTACCTGGACCTCCTCCCGCGATGCCGGTATGGGTATGGCGTTTACCGGCGTCACGTACTATGACGGTATCGGCTTCCTGACTCACAATAAAGCGGGTCTGAAGAGCGCTAAAGAGCTGGATGGTGCAACGGTCTGCATCCAGGCCGGTACCGATACCGAGCTAAACGTGGCGGACTACTTCAAATCCAACAATATGAAATATACCCCGGTCACCTTTGACCGCTCCGACGAGTCTGCCAAGGCGCTGGAGTCCGGCCGCTGCGACACCCTGGCTTCTGACCAGTCACAGCTTTATGCCCTGCGCATCAAGCTAAGCACGCCGGGCGAGTGGATCGTTCTGCCGGAAGTCATCTCCAAAGAGCCGCTTGGCCCAGTGGTTCGTCGCGGTGACGAAGAGTGGTTCTCCATTGTTCGTTGGACCCTCTTTGCAATGCTGAACGCAGAGGAGATGGGCATCACCTCTAAAAACGTTGACGAAAAGGCAGCCAGCCCGGCGACCCCGGATATGGCGCACCTGTTAGGCAAAGAGGGTGACTACGGCAAGGATCTGAAGCTCGATAACAAGTGGGCTTACAACGTGATCAAGAAAGTCGGTAACTACGCAGAGATCTTTGAGCGTAACGTTGGATCGGAAAGTCCGCTGAAGATCAAACGCGGCCAGAACAACCTCTGGAACAACGGCGGCATCCAGTACGCGCCGCCGGTGCGCTAAGCTGCCAGCACGCTAAGGTAGCGTGCTGTAACGGGCACTGCTCAGGCAGTGCCCAGCCCAGAGTCAAGGTTACCGAGGTTTTCTATGTCCCAACGCCGCCCAACCGTTAAAGGATCGTTCTCCCTTTCTAACCCCGCGGTTCGTGCCTGGCTGTTTCAAATTATCGCTATCGTGGCCGTCATCAGCGTCGCGATCTATTTGATACACAACACCGTTACTAATCTGAGCAACCGGGGCATTACCTCCGGCTTTGCCTTTCTCGATCGCGGAGCCGGATTTGGTATCGTGCAGCATCTGATCGATTACGAGCAGGGTGATACCTATGGCCGCGTGTTCCTTGTCGGCTTGCTCAATACGCTGCTGGTCTCCGCGCTATGTATCGTTTTTGCCTCTTTTCTGGGTTTCTTTCTCGGCCTTGCACGCCTGTCGGAAAACTGGCTGCTGCGCAAGCTATCAACGATCTATATCGAAACCTTCCGTAATATCCCGCCGCTGCTGCAGATCTTCTTCTGGTACTTCGCCGTACTACGTAACCTTCCTGGACCCCGTCAGGCGGTGAACGCGTTCGATCTGGCTTTTCTCAGCAACCGCGGACTCTACATCCCTGCCCCCGCGCTGGGCGAAGGCATCGTCGGTTTCATAGCCGCGGTGTTTATTGCAATCGCCGTTACCGTCGGACTGTACCGCTTCAACAGAAAGCACCAGATAAAAACCGGCCAGCTGCGTCGGACCTGGCCGACCGCGCTTGGGTTGATTATCCTGCTGCCCCTGCTTTCCCACTGGCTATTCGGCGCGGCGCTGCACTGGGACGTCCCTGAGCTGCGCGGGTTTAACTTCCGGGGGGGCATGGCGCTAATTCCAGAGCTGGCGGCGCTGACACTGGCCCTGTCGGTCTATACCTCCGCGTTTATTGCCGAGATCATCCGTTCGGGTATCCAGTCTGTGCCCTTTGGGCAACACGAGGCCGCGCGCTCGCTAGGTTTACCTAATCCGGTAACCCTGCGCCAGGTCATTATTCCGCAGGCGATGCGCGTGATTATTCCTCCGCTGACCAGCCAGTATCTCAACATTGTGAAAAACTCGTCGCTGGCGGCCGCGATCGGCTATCCCGATATGGTGTCGCTGTTTGCCGGAACCGTACTGAACCAGACCGGACAGGCGATCGAGACAATTGCTATCACAATGTCGGTCTACCTGATCATCAGCCTGACGATCTCCCTGTTGATGAATATCTATAACCGCCGTATCGCCCTGGTCGAGCGCTAAGGATCTACGATGACAAAAGCACTCCTGTCTCACCCCGTGCGTCCGGCAAGTTCCAGCGCTGGACGCTATCTCCAGTGGGCGCGTAAAAACTTATTCTCCAGCTGGTCTAATAGCCTGCTGACCGTGGTTGCACTGTGGCTGATGTGGGAGCTTATTCCTCCCCTGCTAAACTGGGCGCTGTTTCAGGCAAACTGGTTTGGCTCAACCCGCGCGGATTGTACTAAAGAGGGGGCCTGCTGGGTCTTTATTCATGAACGTTTCGGCCAGTTTATGTATGGCCTCTACCCTCATGACGAGCGCTGGCGCATCAATACCGCGCTGGTGATAGGCCTGCTCTCGATTATCCCCATGTTCTGGAATAGGCTGCCCAAACGCGGACGCTATATTGCCTGCTGGGCCGTGATCTATCCGCTGGTCGTATGGGGTCTGATGTACGGAGGCTTTCTCGGGCTGGAGCGAGTAGAGACGCGCCAGTGGGGCGGCCTGACGCTGACCCTGATCATCGCCTCTGTAGGGATTGCCGGCGCGCTGCCGCTGGGGATCCTCCTGGCCCTGGGCCGACGTTCAACCATGCCGGTGGTGCGCATTCTGTCGGTGATTTTTATTGAGTTCTGGCGAGGCGTGCCGCTCATCACCGTGCTATTTATGTCCTCGGTGATGCTGCCGCTGTTTATGTCGGAAGGGACCAGTATCGATAAGCTGGTGCGGGCGCTGGTCGGGGTAATTCTGTTCCAGTCAGCCTATGTGGCAGAAGTCGTACGAGGCGGATTGCAGGCGCTGCCTAAGGGCCAGTATGAAGCTGCCGAGTCGCTGGCGCTGGGTTACTGGAAAACCCAGGGGCTGGTGATCCTGCCTCAGGCGCTGAAGATGGTGATCCCTGGGCTGGTCAATACCATTATTGCCCTCTTCAAGGACACGAGCCTGGTGATCATCATCGGCTTGTTCGATCTCTTTAGCAGCGTGCAGCAGGCAACGGTCGATCCCGAGTGGCTAGGGATGTCGACGGAAGGTTACGTTTTTGCTGCGCTGGTCTACTGGATTTTCTGTTTTAGCATGTCGCGCTATAGCCAGCATCTGGAGAAGCGCTTTAACACCGGGCGTACACCGCACTGAGGATCACCATGAGTAATATGACTATGCCATCTGCCGACGCGATGATTACGCTTGAGAACGTAAATAAGTGGTACGGGCAGTTCCATGTGCTGAAAGACATTAACCTGAACGTAAAACAGGGAGAGCGCATTGTACTTTGTGGCCCCTCCGGGTCAGGTAAATCGACGACGATTCGCTGCATTAACCATCTGGAAGAGCATCAGCAGGGTCGTATCGTTGTCGATGGCATCGAGCTGAATGAAGATATCCGTAATATTGAGAAGGTGCGTCAGGAGGTAGGGATGGTATTTCAGCACTTCAACCTGTTCCCACATCTGACGGTTTTACAGAACTGCACTCTGGCCCCTATCTGGGTGCGTAAGATGCCAAAGAAAGAGGCTGAAGCGCTGGCGATGCACTACCTTGAGCGCGTCCGTATTGCCGAGCATGCGCATAAGTTTCCCGGCCAGATCTCCGGTGGTCAGCAGCAGCGCGTGGCCATTGCCCGTTCGCTCTGCATGAAACCTAAAATTATGCTGTTTGATGAGCCTACCTCTGCGCTGGATCCAGAGATGGTAAAAGAGGTGCTGGATACCATGATTGGCCTGGCAGAGTCGGGGATGACCATGCTGTGTGTGACGCACGAGATGGGCTTTGCCCGTACGGTTGCCGACCGCGTGATCTTTATGGATCGCGGAGAGATTGTTGAGCAGGCCCCACCGGAAGAGTTCTTTGCCCATCCAAAATCAGAACGTACACGCGCGTTTCTCTCACAGGTTATCCATTAGGATCGTATTACGCATGGCAGTTACGGCGGGCGTCCTGCCCGCCGCCCTCCGGGCCGTTGCTGCGCAACGTTCAAATCCGCTCCCGGCGGATTTGTCCCTCCTCAGGAGAGCGCTCACCGACAGACAACAGGCAAAAGAAAAAGCCCTGCACTTTCGTGCAGGGCTTTTTCTTCTGTTTGATGCCTGGCAGTTCCCTACTCTCGCATGGGGAGACCCCACACTACCATC
>NZ_DALZYX010000007.1:0-366250 GCF_031987975.1 Pseudescherichia sp.
GCAGTTGACTTTTAATCAATTGGTCGCAGGTTCGAATCCTGCACGACCCACCAATTAAATATTCAGGCAGCACCCGGAAGGGTCGTTAGCTCAGTTGGTAGAGCAGTTGACTTTTAATCAATTGGTCGCAGGTTCGAATCCTGCACGACCCACCAATTTCAACATAAAGAATAGATGTTGAACGTGAAGGATAACGTTGCTTTAGCAACGGCCCAAAGGGCGAGGCAAAGCCGAGTCATCCTGCACGACCCACCAATGCAAAAAAGCGCCCTAAAGGCGCTTTTTTGCTATCTGCGATATGTCGCTGCCCGACATACTCATCTGACGCCTATTTATTGTGACTTTTATCCTGCGATCCGCTATCTTGTTTAGTATATAAAACACAAATGCCTTATCCTTGGTCAGACACAGCAGGCATGGGCATTATTGTTAAGTCAGCAAAACGAGAAAGCATGATGAGCGTAATGTTTGATCCTGAAACCGCGATCTACCCCTTCCCGCCTAAGCCGCGTCCACTGAGCCTCGACGAAAAAGCGTTTTATCGCGAAAAAATAAAAAAATTACTCAAAGAACGCGATGCGGTCATGGTGGCCCATTACTATACCGATCCGGAGATCCAGCAGCTGGCGGAAGAGACCGGGGGATGTATCTCCGATTCGCTGGAGATGGCGCGCTTCGGGGCAAAGCATCCTGCCTCCACGCTATTAGTTGCTGGGGTGCGCTTTATGGGCGAGACCGCTAAAATTCTTAGTCCGGAAAAAACCATTCTGATGCCTACTCTGGATGCAGAGTGCTCCCTCGATCTTGGTTGCCCCATTGAAGAGTTCAGCGCCTTCTGCGATGCCCACCCGGATCGCACCGTCGTGGTCTACGCCAATACCTCCGCCGCCGTTAAGGCCCGAGCGGACTGGGTCGTCACCTCCAGCATCGCCGTCGAGCTGATTGAGCATCTGGATAGCCTCGGGGAGAAGATCATCTGGGCACCGGATCGCCATCTCGGCAGCTACGTGCAGAAGCAGACCGGGGCAGATATCCTCTGCTGGCAGGGGGCATGCATCGTCCATGACGAGTTCAAAACCCAGGCGCTGGCGCGTATGAAAGCCCTCTATCCCAACGCCGCCGTTCTTGTTCACCCGGAGTCGCCGCAGGCGGTGGTGGATATGGCGGATGCCGTTGGCTCCACCAGCCAGTTGATCAATGCGGCCAAAACGCTGCCGCACCCGCAGCTTATTGTCGCTACCGATCGCGGGATCTTTTATAAGATGCAGCAAGCGGTGCCGGAAAAAGAGCTGCTGGAAGCGCCTACCGCCGGAGAGGGAGCAACCTGCCGTAGCTGTGCGCACTGTCCATGGATGGCCATGAACGGCCTTCAGGCCATTGCTGAGGGGCTGGAGAAGGGGGGGGCTATGCATGAGATCCAGGTAGACGCAAAACTGCGTGAAGGCGCACTGCTGCCGCTTAATCGGATGCTGGATTTCGCCGCAACGCTGCGTTGATTACGCACGTGTCGATAACGGCTATGATTGTTAAGACAATTTCACTTTTCAATACGCGGGGCAAAAATGGATTTTTTTAGTACGCAGAATATTTTGGTTCACATTCCGCTGGGGGCAGGTGGCTACGATCTCTCGTGGATAGAAGCGGTAGGCACCCTTGCCGGACTGCTATGCATCTGGCTCGCTAGCCTGGAGAAGATCAGCAACTACGCCTTCGGCCTCATCAACGTGACGCTGTTTGCGGTGATCTTTTTCCAGATCCAGCTCTATGCTAGCCTGCTGCTGCAGCTCTTCTTCTTCGCAGCCAACATCTACGGCTGGTATGCCTGGTCGCGGCAAACAACGCAGAACGAAGCCGCGCTGCAAATCCGCTGGCTGCCGCGCGGTAAGGCGATTGCCTGGCTGGTTATCTGCGTCCTGGCGATTGGCCTGATGACCCTGTTTATCGATCCGGTGTTCACCTTCCTGACCCGTATTGCGGTCTCTATTATGCAGGCGCTGGGTTTAAGCGTAGCGATGCCAGCGCTACAGCCTGATGCTTTCCCCTTCTGGGACTCCTGCCTGATGGTGCTGTCGATTGTGGCGATGGTGTTGATGACCCGTAAATATGTCGAAAACTGGCTGCTGTGGGTCGTAGTTAACGTGATTAGCGTGGTGATCTTTGCCCTGCAGGGCGTCTACGCCATGTCGCTGGAGTACCTGATCCTGACCTTTATTGCGCTGAACGGCAGCCGGATGTGGATTAACAGCGCGCGGGAACGAGGCTCGCGCGCGCTGGCGGGCTAATGGTGATGGTGGTGAGCGTGGCCGGAGGGTAGGGTATTCAAATTGCACTCCGGCCCGCTGCATGGGCGGTACTCCATCTGAATCGTGACGTGTGAAATCTGATAGTGATGAACCAGAAAGTGCTGGATGCGTTCCAGCAGAGCATCGTGATCGTGCGGAGGAATAACCTGCACGTGTAGGGTCATGACCGACTTCTCTCCCACCGTCCAGACGTGCACATGGTGCACGTCACGCACTTCCGGGACATCCCGGCGCAGATGGCGACGCAGCGCCGCAATATCCAGCGATATCGGCGCCCCCTCCAGCAGTTCATTCACACTCTCTTTAAGCAGCTTCCAGGCACTGCGTAGCACCAGACAGGAAACCAGCACTGAGAGTATCGGATCGACCGGTGTCCAGCCGGTCCAGAGGATCACCAGCGCAGCGACAATGGCGCCCACGGAGCCGAGCAGATCGCCCAATACGTGCAGCGCCGCCGCCCGTACGTTCAAGTTCTTCTCTTCGCTGCCGCGATGCAGGATCCAGAATGAAACCAGATTAGCCACCAGGCCCGCTACGGCGATGCCCAGCATGGCAACCCCCGCGACCGGCTGGGGGTGATAGAAGCGTACAACGGCTTCCCAGACAATCATAAAGGTGATGACCACCAGTGCGAGTGCGTTCACAAACGCCGCCAGGGTGGTAAGCCGTAGCCAGCCAAAGGTGCGCTGCCCGCTCGGAGGCCGACGGGCGAAGCGCACGGCCAGCAGGGCGAAGAGCAGAGCGGCGGCATCGGTAAGCATGTGACCGGCATCGGCCAGCAAGGCCAGCGAGCCGGAGAGCAGCCCACCAATAACTTCAACCACCATAAACAGGGCGGTAACGCTAAAGGCTAACAGCAATCGACGGGCATTGTCGTCATGGTGTTCAGAAGAGGGAGCGTGTGAATGGTGATGCGCCATGAGTGTCATTCCATTTAATGTATTCTCAGCGACTTACATCATTGCAGATTTTTATTTCTTCGGCACAAAAAAATAAGGAGAGCCTTAGCTCTCCTCATGTTACGCATCAACGGTATTACTGGGAAGTACCGTCGGTTTTGGTATCCACATCGTTATTCATACCGTCGCCGGTTTCCACTTTTTTATTCACGTCCGGGCAACGACCATCCTTACACATGCTGTTTTTATGGATGTCGTCTTTGTCCATATGCTGACCGTCGGCGCTGGTAGAGGCCCCACCGTTGGAGTGCAGCATGCCGCCGGTAGAGGTGCCGGTAGCGCCACCGGTTGCAGTGCCGGTAGTACCCGTAGTGTTAGTACCGGTAGAGCCAGTTGCTGCGTTGGTGTTGCCAGTATTGATGTTGCTGTTATCTACATTGTTCGGCGGCAGATTTTCTTTAGCGCCCGGTGCTACTGCCCCGGCGTCTGCAGCGGCATTCGCTGCACCGTTACTGTTTGCTGCCGCGAGTGCTGCGCCGCTAGCCAGAGTCAGGGTAGTCGTCAGTAAAAGTGTGGCCAGTTTATTCATTTTCATAATCGTGCTCCTGTTCTCGTCATTACATTGGATAGCGATATCCAACAGTGCAGATGCGAAACGGATTATTCGCTCAGTAGTGAAAGATGCCAAATCTGGCCAAAAAGGCAGAATGGAATCTGGATAAAAAATAAAAACAAAGTGTTTACAGGTAAAAAGTTTAGTCAGGTTGCCAGCGTTCGCTAGCGACTCGCCCTTTTTTATCACTTTTCAGGAATATTCCGTATTGAGTGTAAAAGCCCGTTTACACTTCCTGACGGAGCCGTTAGATTGGAGGGATTGCACTCTCTGACATAAGTATGGCAACGCTGGAACGAACATGAATTATCAGAACGACGATTTACGCATTAAAGAGATTAACGAACTGTTACCCCCTGTCGCGCTGCTGGAGAAATTCCCGGCGACGGAGACCGCAGCCAATACGGTTTCTCATGCCCGTAAGGCGATCCATAAGATCCTCAAAGGCAGTGACGATCGTCTGCTGGTGGTGATCGGACCCTGTTCGATTCACGATCCGGCAGCGGCCAAAGAGTATGCTGCCCGCCTGTTGACCCTGCGCGAAGAGCTGAAGGGTGAGCTTGAGATCGTCATGCGCGTCTATTTTGAAAAGCCGCGTACCACCGTGGGCTGGAAGGGGCTAATTAACGATCCGCATATGGATAACAGCTTCCAGATCAACGACGGCCTGCGCATCGCCCGCAAGCTGCTGCTGGAGATTAACGACAGCGGTCTGCCAGCGGCGGGGGAGTTCCTCGATATGATCACCCCGCAGTACGTTGCTGACCTGATGAGCTGGGGCGCAATTGGCGCGCGCACAACCGAGTCTCAGGTGCACCGCGAGCTGGCATCCGGGCTTTCCTGTCCGGTAGGCTTTAAAAATGGTACCGATGGCACCATCAAGGTAGCTATTGACGCTATTAACGCCGCCGGCGCGCCGCACTGCTTCCTCTCCGTCACCAAGTGGGGCCACTCGGCGATTGTGAACACCAGCGGCAACGGCGACTGCCATATTATCCTGCGCGGTGGCAAAGAGCCGAACTACAGTGCGAAGCACGTTGCGGAAGTTAAGCATGGCCTGGAAAAAGCCGGGCTGTCACCGCAGGTGATGATCGATTTCAGCCATGCCAACTCCAGCAAGCAGTTTAAAAAGCAGATGAGCGTGGGTGAAGACGTCTGTCAGCAGATTGCCGGCGGTGAGAAGGCGGTAATTGGCGTGATGATTGAGAGCCATCTGGTGGAGGGTAATCAGAGCCTGGAGAGCGGTGAGCCGCTGGTCTATGGCAAGAGCGTAACGGATGCCTGCATCGGCTGGGAAGATACCGACGCGATTCTGCGTCAGCTGGCCAACGCGGTGAAAGCGCGTCGCGGTTGATAATTGTGCCCGGCAGCAGCGCGCCGCCGGGCATTTAACAATTACTTCGCTTTACCCTGGTTTGCTACCGCCGCTGCTTTTGCAGCGATTTCGTCAGCGTTGCCCAGATAATAGTGTTTGATCGGCTTGAAGTTTTCGTCGAACTCATACACCAACGGTACGCCAGTCGGGATGTTCAGCTCAAGGATCTCATCTTCACCCATATCGTCGAGATACTTCACCAGCGCACGCAGGGAGTTACCGTGTGCGGCAATGATCACGCGCTCACCGCTTTTCAGGCGCGGCAGAATAGTTTCATTCCAGTAAGGGATCACACGATCGATGGTCAGCGCCAGGCTTTCGGTCAGCGGCAGCTCCTGCTCAGTCAGGGATGCGTAACGCGGATCGTGACCCGGGAAGCGCTCGTCGTCTTTGGTCAGCGCCGGCGGGGTGACCGCGAAGCCGCGACGCCACTGCTTAACCTGCTCATCACCATACTTCTCAGCGGTTTCGGCTTTGTTCAGACCCTGCAGCGCACCGTAGTGACGCTCGTTCAGTTTCCAGGATTTCTCTACCGGCAGCCAGGCCTGATCGAGTTCATCAAGGACATTCCACAGGGTGTGGATGGCGCGTTTCAGCACGGAAGTGTAGGCAAAATCAAAGCTGAAGCCTTCTTCTTTCAGCAGCTTACCTGCTGATTTTGCTTCGCTCACGCCTTTCTCAGACAGGTCAACATCGTACCAGCCGGTGAAGCGGTTTTCGTTGTTCCACTGGCTTTCGCCATGACGAACCAGAACGAGCTTAGTAACAGCCATACTCTCTCCTTAATAAACCTGATTGAATGATAACAATTCTCATTATATTGCCGTGACGACGCCAGCGGCAACGCATAACCATTACCATAGCGAAAATAGTGGCGCAGTGTAAGGTACTTGTGAAATCGGGGTTAGGATTTTGTCCGTAAACGATGCTTATTTCAGCAGGATGGACAAAAAAAGCCCCGTTAAAACGGGGCTGTACGGTTATTGCGGAATAAACTGATACTCGGTCACGCTCACGTATTCTGCGCCGGGACGGAGGATGACGTCAGGCTGCGGATACTCCGGGTGGTTTGGGCTATCCGGCAGGAACTCACTCTCCAGAGCCAGCCCCTGATACGCGCTGTATTCACCCTGTTCGCGGGCAGGAGTCCCCTCCAGATAGTTACCGGAATAGAACTGCAGCGCCGGGGCGGTTGTGTAGACGCTCATTTGAAGCTTCCGGTCCGCCGACCAGAGATGCGCCGCTGGCTGGCTGGCATCACCCTTCGCCTGGAGCAGGAAAGCGTGATCGTAGCCTTTCACCTTCCGCTGATCCTCATCCTGAAGGAAATCATTGGCGATGATTTTCGGCTGACGGAAGTCAAAGCTGGTGCCTTCAACCGCCTTCAGCTCCTGATAAGGGATCCCAGCTTCGTCCACCGGCAGGTATGCATCCGCCAGCAGCTGCAGCTGGTGGTCGCGCACGTCCGACTGCACACCATTAAGGTTAAAGTAAGCGTGATTGGTCAGATTTACCGGGCAGGGTTTGTCCACGGTAGCGCGATACTCAATAGAGATGCGGTTATCCTCCGTCAGACGGAAGAGGGCACTGGCATTCAGGTTGCCAGGATAACCCTGGTCGCCGTCGGGGGAGTTCAGGCTCAGCAGCGCTTCGCTGTCGTTTTTACGCACGATGCGCCAGCGGCGCTTATCAAAGCCTTCCGGCCCGCCATGAAGCTGGTTTTCACCCTGGCTCGGCAGCAGCGAGTAGCTCTGCCCGTCAAGGGTAAAGCGGCTTTTAGCGATCCGGTTAGCATAGCGGCCCACCGACGCGCCCAGATAGGCGGTCTGCTCCACGTAGCGCTGGGGGGTATTGCAGCCCAGCAGCGTTTCACGTACCGAGCCGTCCGGCATTGGCACACGGGCGGAGAGCAGGGTTGCGCCCCAGTCCATCAGGGTCACCACCATCCCCGCGCCGTTGCGCAGGGTGATCAGGCGGTATGCCAGCCCGTCCGGAGCCAGCGCAGGGGTTTCATTTAGCATTGTCCTGCCCCCTCTGATGCCTTACAGACATAGAAGGTCTCTTTGATGCCGGTTTTGGCTTCATACTGTGCCGCCACCGCCTCCTGAACCTGAGCGACTAGATCTTCCGGCACCAGCGCCACGATACAGCCGCCGAAGCCGCCGCCGGTCATGCGTACGCCGCCTTTATCGCCAATGGTCTCTTTAACAATTTCCACCAGCGTGTCGATCTGCGGTACGGTGATCTCGAAATCATCGCGCATAGAAGCATGGGACGCTGCCATCAGCTCACCCATCCGCTGTAGATCGCCTCTCTCCAGCGCGTCGGCCGCTTCCACGGTACGCTGGTTTTCGGTCAGAACGTGGCGCACGCGTTTGGCAACCAGCGGATCCAGCTCATCAGCCACGGTATTGAACTGCTCCAGGGAGACGTCGCGTAGGGCCGGCTGCTGGAAGAACCGCGCCCCGGTTTCACACTGCTCGCGGCGGGTGTTGTATTCGCTGCCCACCAGGGTGCGTTTGAAGTTGCTGTTGATGATAATCACCGCCACGCCCTGCGGCATGGATACCGCGCGGGTGCCCAGCGTGCGGCAGTCGAGCAGCAGAGCATGATCCTTTTTGCCGAGGGCAGAGATCAGCTGGTCCATGATGCCGCAGTTACAGCCAACAAACTGGTTCTCCGCCTCCTGGCCGTTGAGGGCGATCTGCGCCCCATCCAGCGGCAGATGATAGAGCTGCTGGAAGACCGTACCCACGGCGACCTCCAAAGAGGCCGACGAGCTTAAGCCTGCCCCCTGCGGCACGTTACCGCTGATCACCAGATCCGCCCCGCCAAAGCTTTTGTCGCGGTTGAGCAGATGTTTCACCACGCCGCGAACATAGTTTGACCACTGCTGGCTATCATGGGCAAGGATCGGCGCATCCAGAGAAAATTCGTCGGTCTGGTTATCATAGTCGGCGGCGATGACGCGCACGGTGCGATCCGTACGCGGCGCGGCGCTGATCACCGTCTGGTAATCGATGGCGCACGGCAGCACGAAACCGTCGTTGTAGTCGGTATGCTCGCCGATCAGGTTGACACGGCCCGGAGCCTGAAACGTATGCGTGGCAGGATAGCCGAATTTCTCAGCAAACAGAGATTGCGTTTTTTCTTTCAGACTCATGGTTAAACTCCTGATTCACGAAAATGGATATCACTGACCGCCCGCAGGCGCTCGGCGGCCTGTTCCGCCGTCAGGTCGCGCTGGGTCTCCGCCAGCATCTCATAGCCGACCATAAATTTGCGTACCGTCGCGGAGCGCAGCAGCGGCGGATAGAAGTGGGCGTGCAGCTGCCAGTGTGAATTTTCTTCGCCGTTAAACGGTGCCCCGTGCCAGCCCATGGAGTAGGGGAAGGAGCACTGGAACAGGTTGTCATAGCGGCTGGTTAATTTTTTCAGGGCCAGGGCGAGGTCGCTGCGCTGGTCGTCGCTGAGATCGGTAATACGCAGCACCGGCGCTTTTGGCAGCAGCAGCGTCTCAAACGGCCAGGCCGCCCAGTAGGGCACTACCGCCAGCCAGTGCTCGGTCTCGACCACGGTACGGCTGCCGTCAGCCTGCTCGCGCTTCACGTAGTCCAGCAGCATCGGCGTCCCGTTGGCAGTAAAGTAGTCCCGCTGCAGGCGGTCTTCGCGCTCAATCTCATTAGGCAGGAAGCTATTGGCCCATACCTGGCCGTGCGGATGCGGGTTAGAGCAGCCCATCGCCGCCCCTTTATTCTCAAACACCTGCACCCACGGGTAGGTCTCACCCAGTTCGGCGGTCTGCGCCTGCCAGGTCTGCACAACCTCCTCCAGCGCCGGGAGGCTCAGCTCCGGCAGGGTTTTGCTGTGATCCGGCGAAAAGCAGATCACCCGGCTAACGCCGCGGGCGCTCTGGCAGCGCATCAGGGGATCGTCGCTCTCCGGTGCGTCCGGCGTGTCGCTCATCAGGGCAGCAAAGTCGTTAGTGAACACGAAGGTGCCGGTGTAGTCCGGGTTTTTATCGCCGGTGACACGGGTATTACCCGGGCAGAGGAAGCAGTCTGGCTCGTGCGCCGGCAGGGTCTGCTGGGATGGCGTCTCCTGCGCGCCCTGCCACGGACGCTTGGCACGGTGCGGTGAAACCAGGATCCACTGACCGGTCAGCGGATTGTAACGGCGATGAGGGTGATCGACCGGGTTAAACTGTGTCATAGGATCCTCCTTAATCCGCATAGCCCTGCGGGTGACGTGACTGCCAGCGCCAGGTATCCTGCGCCATCTCATCGAGTGAGCGGGTAACGCGCCAGTTCAGCTCTTTATCGGCGCGGCTAGCGTCCGCCCAGTAGGCGGGCAGATCGCCTTCGCGGCGCGGGGCAAAGTGGTAGTTAATCGGTTTGCCGCAGGCTTTGCTGAAAGCGTTAACCACATCCAGCACGCTATTGCCGACCCCTGCGCCAAGGTTATAGATATGCACTCCGGCCTTACCTGCCAGGGTCTGCATGGCGGCAACGTGGCCGTCGGCCAGATCCATGACGTGGATATAGTCACGCACGCCGGTCCCGTCTTCGGTCGGGTAGTCGTTGCCAAAGATAGCCAGCGATTCGCGACGGCCTACCGCCACCTGAGCGATATAGGGCATCAGATTATTAGGAATGCCCTGGGGATCTTCACCCATGTCACCTGACGGATGCGCACCAACCGGGTTGAAGTAGCGCAGCAGAGCAATGCTCCACTCGGGATCGGCTTTTTGCAGGTCGGTAAGGATCTGCTCAACCATCAGCTTGCTCTTGCCGTAAGGACTTTGCGGCGTGCCGGTCGGGAAGCTCTCAACATACGGGATCTTCGGCTGGTCGCCGTAGACGGTAGCCGATGAGCTAAAGATAAGGTTTTTGACGTTAGCCGCGCGCATGGCAGCGACCAGACGCAGGGTGCCGTTGACGTTATTATCGTAATACTCCAGCGGCTTCGCGACGGATTCGCCCACCGCTTTCAGGCCAGCAAAGTGGATCACCGTATCGATAGCCTGCTCGCGAAGCACGTCCGTCAGCAGCGCTTCGTTACGAATATCGCCCTCGATAAAAGTGGCTTCTCTACCGCCCAGCTGGGCGATGACCGGCAGTACGCTTTGCTTACTGTTGCAAAGGTTGTCGAGAATAACGACGTCGTGGCCGCTCTGTAGCAGCTGCACGCAGGTATGACTGCCAATGTAACCGCTACCACCTGTAACCAGAACTCGCATATTTGGCTCCATTAACCATATGTTATCTAATAACGATAGCATAACAGAGAAGCAAAAAGTGTGACATGAACGAAACTAGTGGAATCGCTTACACTAAAAGATTGCAGCGGGAAAGGCGCTTTAAATGCCCTGTAATATCAAGCAATTAAAGCGCTATTATGCGCCTGGTCTGAAAAACTTCAGCCAAACGGCTTAGGCCAGACGATCGATACGGTAGCTATAGCTGTCACCCTCAGGCACAAAGTACAGCCGGTGAGTAATGCAGGCGGGAGCGTCCTGAGCATGGTGGGAAACAAACAGCAGCTGGGTTTCGCCCTGGCCTATCAGCACGTCAACAAAGCGGCGAACCAGCTGTCGGTTGAGCGGATCCAGCCCCTGTAGCGGCTCGTCGAGGATCAGTAGGGTAGGGTGCTTGACCAGTGCCCGGACGATCAATGCCAGCCGCTGCTGCCCCCAGGAGAGGCTATGAAAAGGGGAATTGGCGGTGCGATCGTCAATGCCTAAAATATTCAGCCACTGCTGGGCCAGCTTCTGCTGCTTATCCGACACCGCCTGGTAGATGCCAATCGAATCAAAATAGCCGGAGAGGATCACGTTACGTACTGTGGTGCTGACCCGGTATTCCAGATGCAGGCTGCTGCTAACGTAGCCGATATGTTTTTTGATATCCCAGATGGTCTCGCCGCTGCCCCGGCGGATGCCAAACAGCGTCAGGTCGTTACTGTAGCCCTGGGGGTGATCGCCGGTGATCAGGTTAAGCAGCGTCGATTTACCCGCCCCGTTAGGGCCGATAATCTGCCAGTGCTCACCGGCATTCACGGTCCAGCTCAGATGGTTAATGATGGGCCGATCGTTATAGGAGACCACGCCGTCATTTAGCACAATGCGTGGCGCATCGGCTGCCAGCAAATGGTGGGCAGGGGGTTCATCCGGCTGCGGCAGGGCCATCTCCGCCAGCGTCTCGCTGTGGGCCAGCTGGGCAATCAGGGCCTGCGCCAGCAGAGCCTGCTTTGCGCCGGTTTCGCTCAGGGCGCAGTCCACCAGTACTCCGGCGTTGGCGACAAAATCTGGGATCTCATCGAAGCGGTTAAGCACTAGCACGAGGGTGATACCCTGGGCATTGAGCTGACCCAGCAGATCCGCCAGCTGGCCGCGAGAGGCCACGTCCAGACCGTCAAAAGGCTCGTCCAAAATCAGTAGCTCGGGATCGGCCATCAGCGCCTGGCAGAGCAGGGTCTTGCGCGTCTCGCCGGTAGAGAGGTACTTAAAGCGGCGATCGAGGAGGGCGCTAATGCCGAAGCGGGCGGCCAGTTCGGCGCAACGTGTCGGATCCTGCACCTCATCCTGAATAATCTGCGCCGTGGTGCGGCCGGTATCCTCTTCCCCAGGGCTGAGCAGATCGGTGTTATTCCGCTGCCACTCGTCGCTGACCAGCTTCTGCAGCTGCTCAAAGGAGAGGCGGGTGACGCGGGTGAAGGTGCTCTCCCGCGTGCCTTTCAGCAGGGTAAGCTCACCGGCCAACGCTCTGGCGAGGGCCGATTTGCCGCTGCCGTTGGTGCCGACAAAGGCCCAGCTTTCTCCGGCGCGCAGGCTAAGGTCGCTGATAGCGAGCGTGCGTGTATCGCTAAGACGAAACGTGCCTTGCGAAATATGCAATAACGACATGACGTATCCCATTTTTTGCAGCAGTAGTGCACAGAGATACGTGCTGACGGCGCGATTGTCAATGCGCTTCGCGCCCGGCAGCTTAGCAGAGGGTAGCCAGGATGATCCGGTCGGCGTTGAAGTAGGCGATGGCTTCACTCTCAATAGCCAGCTGGTCTGCCTGCTCCCGTGCGACGGTGGCGCACAGCGTCTGCCCGTCCGGGAGGGTCATCAGCACTTCACTCTGCGCCTCGCCGTGCTCAATATGGCTGATGCGTCCCGCCAGCTGGTTATCTGCCCCGTCGGCAGCGGCGCTATCCTGGGTAATATTCACCCATGGGGCTTTTAACAGCACCAGCACCTCTTTACCTTCATCCAGCCTAAGGCGCTCGCCGCTGTGGGCGGTCAGGGCCACCTTCAGACGGGTAATGCCATCCGCCAGCAGGATATCGACGTGCTGCTGAACCTGGGTATGATCCCGGCCAGTAACCGTGCCGAACCACTGGTTGCGGGCGCTGGTTTGCAATGAGAAACGGGAGATGGCCGCCAGCAGGCTGTTGAGAGGCAGGGCATCGTCGTCGCTCAGTACGTCGAAGGCTTTCTGCTGGATCTGCGCCAGCAGCTCGTAGAGCTGGATCAGCCGCTGGCCGTAGCGCGTAAGCTGCGCGCCGCCGCCACCCTTGCCGCCGGTAGCGCGGTCCACCAGGGGATGCTCGCTCAGCTGGTTCATCTCGTTGATGGCGTCCCAGGCGCTTTTATAGCTGATGCCGGCGTTTTTCGCTCCCTGGCTGATGGATCCGGTCTGTTCTATCTGTTTGAGGAGGGTAATACGTCTGGGATCGGCAAACAGCCGCTGCTGGAGCTTAAGGGTAAGGAGGATTTCCGCCTGCATAGTCAATCCTTGCAAAAGGGGTATTGTGACCTAATTGCGCACCGCTGCAAGTAGGCATCGCACAAAAGGGACGTGTAATTCTGCGCGACCAGGTTAGAATGATAACTTCACTATATCTGGAGTAGACCATGTTAGAGTTATTGAAAAGTCTGGTATTCGCGGTGATCATGGTACCCGTGGTGATGGCCATCATTCTGGGGGCAATCTACGGCCTCGGTGAAGTATTCAATATTTTTTCCGGCATCGGCCACAAAGACCGGTCCAGAGAGTCCCGCTAGTTTCTAAAAACGCCCGCTTCTGCGGGCGTTTTGCTATTCAAGCTTTTTTACCCGTTGCCGATATCTGTTTTACTCAGGAGTACTGCTAAAGCGGTACAAATTAACCCTGTAAAAACCCGAGGGTTATCGTTATATTGTTAAGTATATAACGTTACTCACAGGAGTCAGATATGGCACGTTCGGGATTACGCTTTCTAGCAGGTACGACATTAACCCTCTCACTCGCGGGCCATGCCCTGGCAGATGAGGGAAAGATCACGGTTTTTGCCGCTGCATCGCTGACTAATGCCATGCAGGATATTGCTTCCGCTTATACGAAAGAGAAAAAGGTTAAGGTCGTCTCGTCGTTCGCCTCCTCCTCCACCCTGGCTCGCCAGATTGAGGCCGGTGCGCCTGCCGATCTCTTTATCTCCGCCGATCAGAAGTGGATGGACTACGCGGTAGAGAAAAAAGCGATTGATACCCCCAGCCGTGAAACGCTGCTCGGCAACAGCCTGGTGGTAGTTGCGCCAAAAGCGAGCGCTCAGGGTGAGATCGCCATCAATGATAAAACTAACTGGACCAGCCTGCTGAAGGGTGGTCGTCTGGCGGTAGGCGATCCGGAGCACGTCCCGGCGGGCATCTATGCTAAAGAGGCGCTACAGAAGCTGGGCGCATGGGAAACCCTGGCACCGAAGCTTGCCCCGGCGGAAGACGTCCGCGGCGCGCTGGCGCTGGTAGAGCGCAATGAAGCCCCGCTGGGCATTGTTTACGGCTCCGATGCGGTAGCCAGTAAGGGGGTGAAGGTGGTCGGCACCTTCCCGGAAGAGTCGCATAAAAAAGTGGAATACCCGCTGGCAATCATCGACGGGCATAAAAACGCCACGGTTAGCGCGTTTTATGACTATCTGAAAGGCCCGCAGGCTTCTGAGATCTTTAAACGTTACGGATTTACGACGCACGAATGATATTGACCGATCCCGAATGGCAGGCGGTATTGCTGAGCCTGAAAGTCTCCTCCCTGGCTGTCCTTTTCAGCTTGCCCTTTGGGATCTTCTTTGCGTGGCTGCTGGTACGCTGTACCTTTCCCGGCAAAGCGCTGCTCGATAGCCTGTTACACCTCCCCTTAGTTCTCCCACCGGTAGTGGTGGGCTACCTGCTGCTGGTGGCGATGGGCCGCCGGGGCTTTATCGGCGAGTGGCTCTACGACTGGTTTGGCCTGACCTTTGCCTTTAGCTGGCGTGGCGCGGTGCTGGCGGCGGCGGTGATGTCGTTCCCGCTGATGGTGCGGGCCATTCGCCTGGCGCTGGAGGGAGTCGATCTGAAGCTGGAGCAGGCGGCGCGCACCCTTGGCGCCGGACGCTGGCGGGTCTTTATGACTATCACACTGCCGCTGACCCTGCCGGGGATCATCGTCGGTACGGTGCTGGCCTTCGCCCGCTCGCTGGGCGAATTTGGCGCGACCATCACCTTTGTTTCCAACATACCCGGCGAAACGCGCACCATCCCGTCGGCGATGTACACCCTGATCCAGACCCCCGGCGGCGAAGGCGCGGCGGCGCGGCTGTGTCTGATCTCCATTGTGCTGGCCCTGATTTCACTGCTGGTGTCCGAGTGGCTGGCACGGATCAGCCGCGAGCGGACGGGGAGGTAGACCATGCTGGAACTCGATTTCACCCAGACGCTGGGCACGCACCGACTGCGCGTCGAGGCAACTTTACCTGCCAGCGGCATCACCGCAATATTTGGCGTTTCCGGAGCGGGTAAAACCTCGCTGATCAACGCTGTCGGCGGCCTGACGCGCCCGCAGCAGGGGCGTATCGTGCTCAACGAACGGGTGCTGAACGATACCGAAAAAAACATCTGCCTGCCGCCGGAGAAACGGCGGATTGGCTACGTCTTCCAGGATGCGCGCCTCTTTCCCCACTACAAGGTGCGCGGCAACCTGCGCTACGGCATGGCAAAAAGCATGGCCGGGCAGTTCGACAGGCTGGTGGCTCTGCTGGGGATCGAGCCGCTGCTCGATCGGTTGCCGGGGAGCCTCTCCGGCGGCGAGAAGCAGCGGGTGGCGATTGGCCGGGCGCTGCTTACCGCGCCTGAGCTGCTGCTGCTCGACGAGCCGCTGGCCTCGCTGGATATCCCCCGCAAGCGTGAGCTGCTCCCCTATCTGCAACGGCTAGCGCGGGAGATCAACATCCCCATGCTCTACGTCAGCCACTCGCTGGATGAGATCCTGCATCTTGCCGATAAGGTGATGGTGCTGGAGGCAGGGGAGGTGAAGGCTTTTGGCAATCTGGAGGAGATCTGGGGCAGCCGGGTAATGAACCCGTGGCTGCCGCCGGAGCAGCAGAGCAGCGTGCTGAAGGTGAGCGTGCTGGAGCACCATCCGCACTATGCCATGACCGCCCTGGCGCTGGGCGATCAGCATCTGTGGGTGAATAAAATCGACAGCCCTCTACAGACCGCGCTGCGCATCCGCATTCAGGCCTCAGACGTCTCGCTGGTATTGCAGCCGCCGGTCCACAGCAGCATCCGCAATATCCTGCGGGCGAAGGTGGCCCAGTGCTATGACGATCAGGGCCAGGTTGAGGTCCAGCTTGAGGTGGGCAGCCGCACGCTCTGGGCGCGGATCAGCCCGTGGGCCAGGGATGAGCTGGGCATCAAGCCTGGCCTGTGGCTCTACGCCCAGATCAAGAGCGTCTCGATCACCACCTGATTACAGCAGGCGGGTGTAGATAAACTCGGCGATGGTATCGGTGGTATTGTCGCCAATCACCACGTCGGCGTGGGCTTTCACCTCATCCGCCGCGTTACCCATTGCGACGCCAATGCCTGCCGCCTGCAGCATGCTAATATCGTTGAAATTATCGCCAAAGGCCACGACGTCTTCCATCGACAGCCCCTGCGAGGCTACCCACTGGGCCAGGCGTTTGCCTTTGCTGTTACCCTGGCGAGCAATGTCTACCTGATCGTGCCATGAGCGCTCGCACTCCAGACCAAGCTGCTGCTCCACCTCAAGCGCGAAGGCGTTGAGTTTGGTGTTGTCTTCATCGGTAAGAGCAAACTTCCAGATGGCGTTCACCTCGCGGGCGGTCTGCGCCAGCGAATCGACCTGAGTAAAGACCGGGCGCTGCTCCGGCGGCAGCGATTGCGCCCAGTTACGGGTGCGCAGCACATGTCCGGTCGGCGTCTCGTACACCATCTCATTATCAACGTACATCAGAGCGTGAACCTGATGCTCATTTAGCATATCAATGAGTTGCAGCGCCTGGGCAGCAGGGAGCGGATCCGCCTCTAAGACCTTTTTTGCATGATAATCATACAAATAGGTGCCATTACAGCAAATTGCAGGTGTATCGAGCGCCAGTGCCTGATAAAAAGGATGGATGGCAACATGATGTCGGCCGGTCACAATGATTGGGGTGAAGCCCGCTTCCCTGGCGCGTGCCAGCGCCTGAAGCGAAGAGGGGAGCAGGGTCTTTGTGGGGGTCAGCAGCGTGCCGTCTAAATCCAGTGCAATAACTCGCGAGGTCATGTCGTTTTCCAGGTAGAGGATGAAATTCAACTCGTTACGCATGGTACACCGGCATGATGGCCCGGCAAAACGTTGGGCAGAAATACAGCATTCACCGCTAAAAAAGACTATCGTGGTTATCTATTTCACTGCTTATGCGATCAAGGAGAATCTATGCAGCAAACCGTTTATACCGCCAGCCCCGAGAGCCAGCAGATCCACGTCTGGCGTCTGAATGACGAAGGTACGCTGACCCTGGTGCAGGTCGTTGACGTGCCAGGTCAGGTGCAGCCGATGGTGGTTAGCCCAGACAAACGCTTTCTCTATGTAGGCGTGCGCCCGGAGTTTCGCGTGCTGGCCTACCGCATCGCGCCGGAAGATGGTGCCCTGACCTTTACTGCAGAAGCGCCGCTGTCTGGCAGCCCGACGCATATCTCCACCGATCGCCAGGGCCGCTTTAT
The DNA here is from genome assembly GCF_031987975.1 of Pseudescherichia sp. Taxonomy (GTDB): domain Bacteria; phylum Pseudomonadota; class Gammaproteobacteria; order Enterobacterales; family Enterobacteriaceae; genus Pseudescherichia. The sequence continues at coordinate 17,198 of NZ_DALZYX010000007.1, forward strand.
TTTTACTGCCTCCTATAATGCGGGCAGCGTCAGCGTTACCCCGCTCAACGACGGCCTGCCGGGTGAGGTGACTACCCTGGTGGAAGGTCTGGAAGGGTGCCACTCGGCCAATATCTCTCCGGACAACAGCACCCTGTGGGTGCCGGCGCTGAAGCAGGATCGCATCTGCCTGTTTACGCTTGGCAATGACGGCCAGCTTACTGCTAAAACCCCGGCGGAAGTGACCACCGTTGAAGGTGCTGGTCCGCGTCATATGGCATTCCATCCGAACCAGCAGTACGCCTACTGCGTTAACGAGCTTAACGGCTCAGTTGACGTATGGCAGCTCAGCAACGCCCACGGGCAGGTAGAGTGCGTGCAGACTCTGGATATGATGCCTGCTGATTTCGCCGATACCCGCTGGGCGGCAGACATTCATATTACGCCGGACGGGCGTCACCTCTACACCTGCGACCGTACCGCCAGCATCGTGACTATCTTTAGCGTCTCGGAAGATGGCAGCGTACTGGCCGTAGAGGGCTTCCAGCCTACCGAAACCCAGCCGCGCGGTTTCAATATCGACCACAGCGGTAAATATCTGATTGCAGCAGGGCAGAAGTCGCACCATATCGCACTGTATGCGATCCAGGGCGAGCAGGGCCTGCTGGAAGAGAAGGGCCGCTATGCCGTTGGCCAGGGGCCGATGTGGGTGGTGGTTCACGCACACTAATTTGTTGGCAGCGTAACGCCGGGCGGCACTGCGTTTGCCCGGCCTACACATCTTCAAAATCGGTGAGGTCGATATCCTCCGGGGTCGCCTGCCAGATCTGCTCGCAATACTCTTTAACCGCCCGATCCGCAGAAAACATCCCCGAACGGGCAGTGTTAAGAATCGACATCCGCGTCCACTGCGCTTCGTCATGCCAGGCGTCGTTAACTCGCTGCTGGCAGGCGGCATAGTCGGCAAAATCTGCCAGCACCAGGAACGGATCGTCATACAGCAGGTTGTCGAGCAGAGGGCGAAACATCTCTTTGTCGCCGCGTGAGAATCTTCCCTGGTCGATCTGCTCCAGGGCGTCGCGCAGATCCACATTTTCCTCTGCATAACCCGCAGGCTGATAGCCCTTGCTCCTCAGCGCCTCCGCCTGCTCAGCATTCATTCCAAAAAGGAAAAAGTTTTCTTCTCCCGCCTGCTGACGAATTTCAACGTTGGCTCCGTCGAGTGTGCCGATAGTCAGCGCGCCGTTCATCATAAACTTCATGTTGCCGGTGCCCGAGGCCTCTTTTCCTGCCAGCGAGATCTGTTCAGAGAGATCCGCCGCCGGGTAGATCGCCTGGGCATTCTGCACGTTAAAATCGGGCCAGAACACGATTTTAATCCGATGGTTAATCGCCGGATCGTGATTGACCACTTCCGCTACGCCGGTAATCAGGCGGATCATCAGTTTCGCCATCGTATAGCCGGGCGCGGCCTTGCCGCCAAAGATAAAGCAGCGCGGGGCGATCTTCACGGACGGATCCCGACACAGCCGACGGTAGAGGCTGATGATATAGAGCACGTTAAGGTGCTGGCGTTTGTATTCGTGGATGCGCTTAACCTGAATATCAAACAGCATATCCGGTGAGACCGCGATCCCGAGTCGCTGTTGGATACGATCCGCCAGCACCGCCTTGTTCTCGCGCTTGATGGTGCGCCAGGCCTTGCGGAACGCTGGGTCGTCGGCATGGGGGGTCAGTGCCTCCAGGCCAGTAAGATCCGTGCGCCAGGCAAGGCCGATAGTCTTATCAATCAGCTCCGCCAGGCTCGGATTGCTCAACATTAAAAAGCGCCGGGGGGTGATGCCGTTAGTGACGTTAAGAAAACGTTCCGGGAACATCTCAGCAAAGTCGCGAAGAATGGTCTCCCGGAGCAGATCCGAGTGCAGGGCTGCCACGCCGTTAATTCGGTGGCTACCCACCGTGGCGAGATTCGCCATGCGCACGCGCTTGCTGCCGTTCTCATCGATCAGCGACATGCGCACCACCCGCGCCTCGTCATCGGGGTAGGCCCGCCGGACATCCTCCAGCAGCCGCTTGTTGATCTCAAAGATAATCTCTACCAGCCGCGGGAGCATGCTCTGCATTAGCGGCAGACCCCAGGTCTCCAGCGCCTCGGGCAGCAGGGTGTGGTTAGTGTAAGCGAAGGTGCGGCGAGTAATGGTCCAGGCATCTTCCCACGGCAGCAGGCGCTCATCCACCAGCAGGCGCATCAGCTCCGCCACGGCAATGGAGGGGTGGGTATCGTTGAGCTGGGCAGCAAAGCGATCGGCAAAGCGCTGAACCGGCGTGTGGCTGGCATCCATCAGGCGCAGCATGTCCTGTAGGGAGCAGGAGACAAAGAAGTACTGTTGGGCCAGACGCAGGCGTTTGCCCGCCTCTGGCTCATCGTTAGGGTAGAGGATCTTAGAGAGGGTCTCGGAGACCACCTTCTCCTCCACCGCCTGGTAGTAATCTCCGGCGTTAAAATCGTCGAGATCGAAGGTCTCGACCGCCTCGCTCTTCCAGAGCCGCAGCACGTTGCAGGTGTTAACCCGGTAGCCCTGAACCGGGACGTCATAGGCCACGCCTTTCACCTGTCGCGCCGGGGTCCACTGCACCCGCAGGCGTCCGCGCTCATCGGTCTGCATCTGGGTAGTGCCACCAAAGTTAACGCAGAAGCAGACGTCGGGGCGGGCTATCTCCCACGGGGTGCCCATCCGCAACCACTTGTCGGTACGCTCGACCTGCCAGCCATCAACAATCTCCTGATCGAAAATGCCGAACTCATAACGGATACCGTAGCCAATGGCCGGGATCTCCAGCGTGGCGAGGGAGTCAAGATAGCAGGCCGCCAGACGGCCAAGTCCGCCGTTGCCTAGCCCTGGCTCCTCTTCTACCTCCAGCAGCGTATCGAGATCCTGACCCAGGGTGCGCATGGCGTCTCGCGCTTCGCCCTCTAAATCGAGGCTTAGCAGATTAGCGCCAAGCTGGGGACCGATGAGAAATTCTGCGGAGAGGTAGCAGACCACCTTCACCTGATGATGAGCATAGTTTTTCAGGGAGGCGGTCCAGCGCGCCAGCATGCGGTCCCGGACGGTAAAGGCGAGTGCCCTGTACCAGTCTTCGGGCGTGGCAATATCAGGGTAGCGCGCCTGGCGGCAGATTAGGTTGCGGACGACATCGTGTTCAAACGCTGAGCTCATGGTTGGCCTCACGCCTGCGAAGGGATATCCTCTATCACCATAGCCAACAGGTAAAACGATAGCAAATGTGGCGTTTTGGAAACCCGGCAGATGTCGCGCTGCCGGGCATTAAGGCGGGTTACTGCTTCGGAGCGGCGACGACCTGGCTGCCTACGCCGCGGTTGTTGAACTCCCACATGCGGTTGAAGCTGGCGTCGTTCAGTTCACGCGTCACGTTACCTTTGTCATCCACCGCGCCGGTGTTGCCGGAGTACGGGCGTTTAGAGACGGCGGCATCGCCCCAGGGTTTGGCCATGTTAAAGCCTTCGTTGATCACGCTGTCGCGGATCACCATCTGGCCGTTGGTCGCCTGATCTACGTCCATGGAACGGCCGAGCTGGGCCACGCCGTCACCGGAGGCGGTAAAGCGGCTGTTGGTAGCGAGGAAACCGTAGTAGATGTTAGAGAGCGTCGCCGGGGCGAAGACGTAGGCCTCCTGCTGGGTGCGGGAGTTCACCACGCGGAAATCGGTGTTATCAAACACTACCGCGCCACGGCCTGCGACGATATCTACATCGCCTTCAACGTAGCTGTTGGTCACCAGGGTACGGGTCTGGCGATCGTTACGCAGGGTGTTATCTACGCCGCTGTTGGTGACGAAGAAGGTATTCTGGCGGCCCAGAATATTAACGTTGTTAATCTGCACCTTGTCGCCATCGCTGCGCAGGGCCACAGCCTGGTGGTTGCCGGCATCAACGCTGTCGCCCAAATTGTTCTCGATGGTCAGGTTCTGCAATTGTAGGCCGTTATTCTGTGACCAGAAGACTGCTGAACACATCACGCCCACATTGGCGCTGCCCTTACGCTGGCAGGCGTCGAACATATACCACGCCGGTTTGCCTGGCATATATTTCCCGCCTGGGTTTACCAGACGACGCCAGCTGTTGCCATCCATTTCGGAGTCCACGGCCAGGCCAATCTTCACCTCTGCCGCTTTGTCGCCCGTACCGTAAAGGGTCAGGCTGCCCGGGGCAGCGGGAACAAACACCGTCCCTTCATACTCGCCCGGCAGAACGGCAATATACTGACGCTCGCTGGTGTGCTTGTTGATGGCTGCATCTACCGCCGCCTGGATAGAGGTGTGCGTCACGCCAGCCGTGCCAGCCGGGCCAACCACGAAGTTTGGCTGTGCAGGCAGACGAATAGCGGACGGGCTCCACGGAGCCGCACTCTGATCCATCGATGCAAAGTAATGGGCGGTGACAAAGTTCTGCGCTTCGTTGGCGGACAGCACCGGGCGCGCCGCATTACCGGGGGCGGCCTGCGTGGAGGGAAGCTGATCCGGCGGCGTTGAGCTACAGGCAGTCAGCGTCACGCCAAAAGCCAGGGCCAGCGTCAGGCGGGAAACCGAAAATGTGTTCAAGAGGTACTCCAGGCGTAATAGTGAATTAAATGGTTCTGAAGCCTGCTTTTTTATACTAAGTTGAGCGAAACGGGAAGCCGATTGTGTAAATCGGCTTCAATAACCTGATGGCTAGCTGAAAAGCGCGGTAATTGATGCGCGATCGAGAGAGTGGAAGTGGATATTAAATCCGACCATCGCTCCGCTGGCGTCTTCGTCAACGTCCAGCTTCTCTACGTCCAGGGCGTGAACGGTGAAGATATAGCGATGGGTCTTGCCCTTCGGCGGCGCCGCGCCACCGTACCCGGCCTTGCCAAAATCGGTACGCGTTTCAAAAGCGCCCTCGGGCAGGGGAACCAGCGACGAGCCAGATCCCTGCGGCAGTACGCGGGTATCGGCTGGCAGGTTCACCACCACCCAGTGCCACCAGCCGGAGCCGGTAGGCGCATCGGGATCGTAGCAGGTAACGGCAAAGCTTTTGCAGCCCGGCGGCACCTCATCCCACGCCAGATGCGGCGAAATATTATCGCCCTCGTAGCCCATGCCGTTAAAAACATGGCGATTGTGTAGCTTTTCGCCTTCGCGAATATCCTGGCTGATCAGTCTCATCGTGGCTCCTCTGTGAGTTGTCACCCTTAGGCTAGAATAGTCCGTTCGATCTCAGGGCGCAAAATGTGCGGGATGGGCCACCGCCGCCAGCACCGCGTTCGTCAGCTTGCTGAGCTGTTCAGGCGAGATCACGTAGGGCGGCATCAGGTAGATCAGCCGGCCAAAGGGACGGATCCAGACGCCCTGCTCAACGAAGAAACGCTGCAGGGCGGCCATGTTCACCGGCTGATGAGTTTCAATCACGCCGATAGCCCCCAGCACCCGCACGTCGGCCACCGTCTCTGCGGCCCTGGCCGGCGCCAGCTCGCGCTTCAGCTGCGCCTCAATGGCAGCAACCTGTACCTGCCACTCGCCGCGCGCCAGCAGCTCCAGGCTGGCGTTCGCCACCGCACAGGCCAGCGGATTACCCATAAATGTTGGGCCGTGCATAAAGCAGCCCGCTTCGCCGTTGCTGATGGTTTCAGCCACCTCGCGGGTGGTAAGCGTCGCTGACAGGGTCATCGTCCCGCCGGTCAGGGCTTTGCCGAGGCAAAGGATGTCCGGCGTAATGCCCGCATGCTCGCAGGCGAAGAGTTTGCCGGTGCGGCCAAAGCCGGTGGCGATCTCGTCGGCGATCAGCAGGATCCCCTCCCGGTCGCACATCCGGCGGATGCGCTTAAGCACCTCCGGGTGATAGAGGCGCATCCCGCCTGCGCCCTGAACGATCGGCTCGAGGATGACGGCGGCGATCTCGTGGCGATGAGCGGCCATTAGACGAGCGAAGCCCACGATATCCCGCTCGTCCCACTCGCCGTCGAACCGGCTCTCCGGTGCGGGCGCAAAGAGGTTATCCGGCAGATAGCCTGCCCACAGGCTGTGCATGGAGTTGTCCGGATCGCAGGCCGACATCGCACCAAAGGTATCGCCATGATAGCCCCGGCGGAAGGTCAGAAAGCGGCGACGCGGCTCGCCCTTCGCCTGCCAGTATTGCAGGGCCATCTTCATCGAGACCTCAACCGCTACCGAGCCGGAGTCGGCCAGAAAGACGCACTCCAGCGACTCGGGGGTCATCGCCACCAGCTTGCGGCAGAGCGCGACCGCCGGCGCATGAGTAATGCCGCCAAACATCACGTGTGACATCGCATCGATCTGCGTTTTCATCGCCGCGTTGAGGTGAGGGTGGTTATAGCCGTGAATGGCCGCCCACCACGACGACATGCCGTCAACCAGCTTCTCGCCGGAGGTAAGCTGAAGCTCGCAGCCATGGGCAGCGTCCACCGGATAAACCGGCAGCGGGGCGGTCATGGAGGTGTAGGGGTGCCAGATATGGCGGCGGTCAAAGGCGAGATCGTCCTGGGTCATAATCGACTTGTAAACCAAATTAAAAACATTTAGGTTTACGATCATAACCCAAACATGAACTAAATACACCTTTTGGAGAAGCCCCCATGGCTCACCACGCACGCTGGACAATGTCGCACGTTACCGAGCTGTTTGAAAAACCGCTCCTCGATCTGCTGTTTGAAGCACAGACCATTCATCGTCAGCACTTTGACCCGCGCCAGGTTCAGGTCAGCACCCTGCTGTCGATCAAAACCGGAGCCTGCCCGGAAGATTGCAAATACTGTCCGCAAAGCTCGCGCTACAAAACTGGACTTGAGACGGAGCGCCTGATGGAGGTGGAGCAGGTACTGGACTCGGCCCGCAAGGCTAAAAATGCCGGATCGACCCGCTTCTGCATGGGCGCGGCGTGGAAGAACCCGCACGAGCGTGATATGCCCTATCTGGAGCAGATGGTGCAGGGCGTAAAAGCGATGGGCCTCGAAGCCTGCATGACCCTCGGCACCCTTGACGAAACTCAGGCTCAGCGGCTGGCGTCGGCGGGGCTGGACTACTACAACCATAACCTCGACACCTCCCCGGAGTTCTACGGCAATATCATCACCACTCGTACCTACCAGGAGCGTCTCGACACCCTGGACAAAGTGCGCGACGCGGGCATCAAGGTCTGCTCGGGCGGCATCGTTGGTCTTGGCGAAACGGTTAAAGATCGCGCGGGCCTGCTGTTGCAGCTGGCGAACCTGCCGACGCCGCCGGAGAGCGTGCCGATCAACATGCTGGTGAAGGTGAAGGGTACTCCGCTGGCGGACAACGACGACGTTGACGCCTTCGATTTTATCCGCACCATCGCAGTGGCGCGCATCATGATGCCCACCTCCTTTGTGCGTCTCTCTGCCGGTCGCGAGCAGATGAACGAGCAGACTCAGGCAATGTGCTTTATGGCCGGGGCCAACTCCATCTTCTACGGCTGCAAGCTGCTGACCACTCCGAACCCGGAAGAGGACAAAGACGTGCAGCTGTTCCGCAAGCTGGGGCTGAACCCGCAGCAGACCGACGTCATGACCGGGGATAACGAGCAGCAGCAAAAGCTGGAGCAGCAGATCTTTAACGCCGATACCGACCAGTTCTACAACGCGGCGGCGCTATGAGCTGGCAGCAGCGCATCGATGCCGCGTTAGCAACCCGGCGGGCCGCCGACGCCCTGCGTACGCGCCGGGTGGTTGAGCAGGGTGCGGGGCGCTGGCTGACGGTAGATGACAGCCGCTACTGCAACTTCTCCAGCAATGACTATCTCGGCTTAAGCCAGCATCCGGCCATCGTTCGCGCATGGCAGCAGGGCGCGGAGCAGTACGGCGTGGGCAGCGGCGGCTCCGGGCACGTCAGCGGCTATACCCGGGCGCACCATGCGCTGGAGAGCGAACTGGCCGACTGGCTGGGCTACCCTCGGGCGCTGCTGTTTATCTCCGGCTTTGCCGCCAACCAGGCGGTGATTGCCGCCCTGACCGGCAAAGAGGATCGCATCGTGGCGGATAAGCTCAGCCACGCCTCGTTGCTGGAGGCCGCCAGCCTCAGCCCGGCCCAGCTGCGGCGCTTTGCCCATAACGAGGTGGACCAGCTCGCCACATTGCTGGATAAATCCTGCGACGGCCAGCAGCTGGTGGTGACCGAGGGGGTCTTCAGCATGGACGGCGACAGCGCACCGCTGGCAGCCATCGCTGAACAAGCACGTAGCGCCGGAGCCTGGCTGCTGGTGGATGATGCCCACGGTATCGCCGTCAACGGCCACGAAGGGCGCGGCAGCTGCCAGCAGCAGGGCGTAAAGCCCGAGCTGCTGGTGGTCACCTTTGGCAAAGGCTTCGGCGTCAGCGGCGCGGCGGTGCTGTGCAGCGAGGCGGTTGCCACCTATTTTGAGCAGTTTGCCCGCCACCTGATCTACAGCACCTCTATGCCTCCCGCTCAGGCCGTAGCCCTCAGCGCCGCGCTGGGCGTGATCCGGGGAGAGGAGGGCGACCGTCGCCGGGCGGCGCTCGCGGCGCTAATTCAGCGTTTTCGCCACGGTGCCGAGTCGCTGCCGGTGCGCATTACCGATTCACAGAGCGCCATCCAGCCGCTGATTGTCGGTGATAACGTCCGGGCGCTGAGCCTGGCGGAGCGCCTGCGGCAAAAAGGATGCTGGGTGACGGCAATTCGTCCGCCCACCGTTCCGGCAGGCACCGCGCGCCTGCGTCTGACCCTGACGGCGGCCCATCAGCCGGAGGATATCGATCGTCTGCTGGAGGTGCTGCATGAGCCTGGTGAATAAGCGCGCGGTGGCGGCGGCCTTTGGCCGGGCGGCACAGACCTATGACAGCCATGCCCAGCTTCAGCGGCAGAGTGCCGATCTGCTGCTGGCGAAACTGGGCGAGCGCAGCCCGGCTAGCGTGCTGGATGCGGGCTGCGGGCCGGGCAGCATGAGCCGCTACTGGCGCGACGCCGGCGCGGAGGTGACCGCCCTCGATCTCTCTCTGTCGATGCTCATGCAGGCCCAGCGCCAGCAGGCCGCGCAGCACTATGTTGCGGCGGACATCGAAGCGCTGCCCCTGGCCGACGCCAGGTGCGATCTCGCCTGGAGCAACCTTGCGGTGCAGTGGTGCAATGATTTAGGCCAGGCGCTGAGGGAGTTGCATCGCGTCGTGCGCCCTGGCGGAGCGGTCGCTTTTACTACCCTGGCGAGGGGATCGCTGCCGGAGCTAAATCAGGCCTGGCAGGCGGTGGACAACCGCGCCCATGCGAACCGGTTTTTAGCGGAGGAGGCGCTGATCGACACCGTTAGCGCCTGGCGAGGCCGGTGGGGCGTGGAGCGTATCACCCTCGACTTTGACGATGCCTTGTCGGCTATGCGCTCGCTGAAGGGCATCGGCGCGACGCATCTGCACGCTGGCAGGCACAACCAGCCCTTGACGCGCGGCCAGCTTCAGCACCTGCAGCTGGCGTGGCCGCAGCGGCAGGGCAGATGCTTGCTGACCTATTCACTTTTTTGGGGAGTCATTGAACGTGACTGAACGCTATTTTGTCACCGGCACGGATACGGAAGTCGGTAAAACCGTGGCCAGCTGCGCCCTGTTACAGGCTGCCGCCCTGGCGGGATGGCAGACCGCAGGCTACAAACCGGTCGCCTCCGGCAGCGAGATGACGCCGGAGGGGCTGCGCAACAGCGATGCGCTGGCGCTACAGCATAACAGTACCCTGGCCCTGAGCTATGATGCTGTCAATCCGTACACCTTTGCTGAGCCAACCTCGCCGCACATCGTCAGCGCCGCGCTCGGGCAGCCCATTGAGACCGACACGCTCTCGGCCGGACTGCGGACGCTAGAGGCGCAGGCGGAGTGGGTGCTGGTGGAGGGGGCAGGGGGGTGGTTTACACCGCTTTCAGAGAGCCTGACCTTTGCCGACTGGGCTACTCAGGAGCAGCTACCGGTGATTTTAGTGGTAGGCGTTAAGCTTGGCTGCATCAACCATGCGATGCTGACCGCTCAGGCGGTACAGCAGGCGGGACTGCGGCTGGCGGGCTGGGTCGCTAACGATGTGGTGCCACCGGGCAACCGCCACGCGGAGTATCTGGCAACGCTTAAGCGCATGCTGCCCGCCCCATTCCTTGGCGAGATCCCGTGGCTGGAAAACGCCTCGCCAGAGAGTGAAACCGGCCACTGGCTCGATCTTAGTGTTTTAGGAGCGGCGTCATCCACTGGGAAAGCAGCGGATCGTCCAGCTGCATAACGCTCCCCTGAGCCACGCTGCGTCCCCGATGCAGAAGATAGAAGCGGTCAGCGACGCGGCGTATAAACGACAGGTGCTGCTCCGCCAGCAGGATAGTCATGCCGAAATCCTGATTCAGACGCACCAGCAGGTTGCCTAGCTTATGGATAAAGGCCTGACCCAATCCCCGGGTTGGCTCATCGAGTATCAGCAGGCGCGGATGGGTCACCAGCGCCCGGGCCAGCGCCAGCTGATGCTGGTTATCCTCGGACAGACCTGCGCCCTTAACCTGGCGCAGGGCATACAGCTCGGGAAACAGATCGTAGATATCCCGCGTCACTGCGCTGCCCGGTTCGCCGATGGCCAGCCAGGCGACTTGTAAATTCTCCTCTACCGTCAGCTGAGAGAAGATCCGCCTGTCCTGGGGCACGCAGGCGATGCCCATCGCCGGGCGATCTTCCATCCGCACCTGTAACAGGTTGAGCGGAGCTGCGCCAGCCTCCTGCCAGATGATGCTCCCGCTCTCTACCGGCAGATAGCCAGAGATACAGTTGACCAGGGTCGTTTTCCCCATTCCTGGCAGTCCCATTACGCAGGTGCAGGTTCCCGGGATAAGATCGAGATCGACATTCCAAAGCGTATGCCGATCGCCGTAATAGTGATTCACTGCGCGTAAGCTCAACATCATTTCATCTCCTTGGCCTGGTCTGTAAAAGATATGTTGCAAAAGCCTTGCCAGAAGCGTGTTATTCTCTGTTTTTCGGAGCAGGATGAAGAAAAATCGCTAAATTTGCCTAATCCGGTAGTCTGACCGATTGCATCTGCACGCTATCAGTGCTAGTGACAGGCAAATCTGATTTTTCATGGTGCAGTCGCGTTGGAATGCGATAAAAATTGGTGGGAAAATTTTTTTACCCGCGCACCGTTTCGCAAAACCCGACTTTCGCTGAGTCGCAGAGGGTATGGGCTGGCGACAGTTATCCACTATTCCTGTGGATAACCTTGTGCATTAGAGTTAGAAAACGCGTGCAAAGCGAGAGAGCACGCGGCCTGGGCATGAATTGATGCGAAACGCGGCTTTTTCTATAAATAAAATAAATTCAAGAAGTTAGATAAAAGCAACGGATGTAAGAAAAGTGTCACCCACTGACACAAAACTTTCACCACCCGACTTGACAAATGTTAAATCACAAAAAGTTCTGGGGATAAGATATTTTTTTTAGTTTTTAATTCTGTGCCAAGGGCAAATTTTCCTTACGGCACTTGAAATTGCCTTATGTAACACAGATATTCTGGCTTGCCACTGGCTTTTTATCCAGTATAAATTATTGGCAAAATCCGCCGTCGCGAGTAAAATTACTCACCTGCCCGCTCATTCCTTCATCAGGTAGCTATTCATGAGTAAACCATTCAAACTGAATTCCGCTTTTCGTCCCTCTGGCGATCAGCCAGAAGCCATTCGCCGCCTGAAAGAGGGGCTGGAGGACGGACTGGCGCACCAGACCCTGCTCGGGGTAACCGGTTCAGGGAAGACGTTTACCGTAGCTAACGTGATCGCCGACCTCCAGCGACCAACGATGGTGCTCGCGCCGAACAAAACCCTGGCGGCACAGCTGTATGGCGAGATGAAAGAGTTTTTCCCGGACAACGCCGTGGAGTACTTCGTCTCCTACTACGACTACTACCAGCCGGAAGCCTATGTGCCCAGCTCCGATACTTTTATCGAAAAAGATGCATCGGTGAACGAGCACATTGAGCAGATGCGTCTCTCGGCAACCAAAGCGCTGCTTGAGCGCCGCGATGTAGTGGTAGTGGCCTCGGTGTCGGCCATCTACGGCCTCGGCGACCCCGATCTCTACCTGAAGATGATGCTGCACCTGACTATCGGCATGATCATTAACCAGCGTGATATCCTGCGCCGCCTGTCGGAGCTGCAGTACACGCGTAACGATCAGGCCTTCCAGCGTGGTACCTTCCGCGTGCGCGGTGAAGTTATTGATATCTTCCCGGCAGAGTCAGAGGATGTGGCCCTGCGCGTTGAGCTGTTTGACGAAGAGGTTGAGCGTCTGTCGCTGTTCGATCCGCTGACCGGCCACGTTGAATCCACCATTCAGCGCTACACCGTCTACCCGAAAACCCACTATGTCACCCCGCGCGAGCGCATCGTGCAGGCGATGGAAGACATCAAGGTAGAGCTGGCGGACCGGCGCAAGACGCTGCTGGCTAACAATAAGCTGCTGGAAGAGCAACGTATTACCCAGCGCACCCAGTTCGATCTCGAGATGATGAATGAGCTGGGCTACTGCTCGGGCATCGAGAACTACTCGCGCTATCTCTCCGGGCGCGGTCCGGGTGAAGCGCCGCCAACGCTGTTCGACTACCTGCCAGCCGACGGCCTGCTGGTGATCGACGAGTCTCACGTCACCATTCCGCAGATCGGCGGCATGTACCGTGGCGACCGGGCGCGTAAAGAGACGCTGGTAGAGTACGGCTTCCGCCTGCCGTCGGCGCTGGACAACCGCCCGATGAAGTTTGAAGAGTTCGAGGGATTGGCCCCGCAGACCATCTACGTCTCGGCGACGCCGGGCAACTACGAGCTGGAGAAATCCGGGGAAGAGATTGTCGATCAGGTGGTGCGTCCCACAGGTCTGCTTGATCCCATTATCGAAGTTCGCCCGGTGGGCACGCAGGTGGACGATCTGCTGTCGGAGATCCGCAAGCGTGTCGCCATTAACGAACGCGTGCTGGTTACCACGCTCACCAAGCGTATGGCCGAGGATCTGACCGAGTATCTGGAAGAGCACGGCGAGAAGGTGCGCTACCTGCACTCAGATATCGATACCGTGGAGCGTATGGAGATCATTCGCGACCTGCGCCTGGGCGAGTTCAACGTGCTGGTGGGCATCAACCTGCTGCGAGAGGGGCTGGACATGCCGGAGGTGTCGCTGGTGGCGATCCTCGACGCTGATAAAGAGGGCTTCCTGCGTTCCGAACGCTCGCTGATCCAGACCATTGGTCGTGCGGCGCGTAACGTCAACGGTAAGGCTATTCTGTACGGGGATAAGATCACCCCGTCGATGGCGAAAGCCATTGGTGAAACCGAGCGCCGTCGGGCGAAGCAGCAGCAGTACAACGAAGAGCACGGCATCACGCCGCAGGGCCTGAATAAGAAGGTGGTCGATATTCTGGCGCTGGGCGAGAACATTGCCAAGACCAAAGCGAAAGGGCGCGGTAAATCTCGCTCGCCGGTGGTAGTGGACGAGTCAGAGCTGGCGCTGACGCCGAAGGCGTTGCAGCAGAAGATCCACGAGCTGGAGGCGCTTATGGTACAGCACGCTCAGAACCTCGAGTTCGAAGAGGCGGCGCAGGTGCGCGACCGCCTACATCAGCTGCGCGATCTCTTTATTGCGGCGTCCTGATCTGCCGAAACAATCCGCTTAAATAACAGGCGGGAACCGCACCCAGGCCCGTACGCCGGGCTTCGGCGTGCGGTTATGCAGGTAGAACTGCCCGTCGTGCAGCTGGGCGATGCGGCTGACGATGCTCAACCCTAACCCAATGCCGCCGTAGCGGCTGTCCATGCGTACAAAGGCTTTGCTCAGCTCTTTGCTTTTCGCCTCGTCCACGCCGGAGCCTTCATCTTCCACCGCCAGTACCGGGGCTGGCGTCTGCTCAAGCTTGAGGGTAATAACGCTTTTCTCCGGGCTGTAGCGGTGGGCGTTCTCTACCAGGTTTCTCAGCAGCACGCGGAGCTGAACGGCGTCCCCGCGTACCGCCACGTCCTCCTGACGAGCGGGCAGCACCAGACTCTGCTGGCGGACGCTCAGCATTGTTTGTAGCTCATCCTGTAGCGGCAGTATCACGTCGCGGATCAGCATCACTTGCTGGTAGCTGCCGGCTGAAAACGACTGCGCCATGCGCGCCAGTTGCAGCAGCTGAGAGACGCTCTCTGTCATCTGGTCGATGCGCAAAATCAGGCGGCTAACGTCAACGGAAGGGTGGCTTTTCGCCAGCAGCTCCAGATGCAGGCGCAGCCCTGCCAGCGGGGTGCGCAGCTCGTGAGCTACGTCGGCAGTAAAAAGACGCTCGCGGTCGAGCGTCAGGTTCAGGCGCGCAACCAGCCCGTTAATGGCCGAGCTGACCGCTTCTACCTCAGCCGAGGGGTTATTGAGTACAATCGGCTGGAGGTTATCAGGGGTGCGTAGCTCCAGCTCGCGCTGCAGATCGCTCAGCGGACGGGTGATTAGCTTTACCGCCTGCATGCAGAGCAGCAGCGCTATGCCGATGATAAACAGGCTCGGCACCAGCAGGCTGGCAACCGCCTCGTGCACCTCGCGCTCAATATGGGCATGGTTGTTGTGCTTGTAGATTGCACTCTCAACCAGCAGCTGGATCTGCTCCTTGCTCTCGTGCCACAGCCAGAAGACGCTGATAAGCTGAAACAGAACCAGAATCGATCCAATGGTGAGCAGCAAACGTCCGCGCAGCGTCCAGCGGGCAGGGGAAAGCCCCTTTTTTATCTTCTCTGGCATAGGGTCAGGTTGTCTGCTCCGTTTTAATCAGCTGGTAGCCAAAACCGCGTACCGTGCGGATGCGATCTTTACCAATCTTATCCCGCAGGTTGTGGATATGCACCTCGAGGGTATTGGTGGCCGGCTCATTATCCCAGTTATAGATGTCATTATAGAGGATCTCCCGGTGTACCGGGCTGCCCGCCTTGAGCATCAGGCGTGACAGCAGGGCGTACTCTTTTGGCGTCAGATCCATAGAGTGCCCGGCCAGCCATACCTGGCGGGTATTAACGTTCAGACGCAGGTCGTCAACGACGATTTCGCTGTCTCCCTGGTTATTGTGGCGACGCAGCAGCGCCCGGATGCGGGCGTTAAGCTCCTCCAGCGCAAAAGGCTTGATGAGATAGTCATCCGCGCCCGCGTCCAGCCCGCAGATACGATCTTCTACGGTATCCCGGGCGGTGAGGATCAGCACCGGCAGGGAGACTTTCTCCCGCCGCAGTCGCTGTAGCAAATGCAGGCCATCTTCGTCCGGCAGGCCCAGGTCCAGCACAATCAGGCTATAGTGTCCTGAACCCAGGCACAGCATGGCCTCCCGGCTGGTACTCACGCCGTCGCAGGCGTACCCCTCTGACTGCATTGCCAGGACCAGTCCCTGCAACAGCAACGCATCATCTTCTACGATTAATATTTTCATTAATTAAGACTCCCTGCACGCGGCTAAAATATCATCGGCTGGCTGGTACACCTGGGTCTGCACGCCCGTGATGCCCAGCATGGTTGAGAACAGGTTGTCCTGCGAAAAAGCCTCGCTGGCAGCGCGTTTTTGCAGGCACGCTTCACTCACCCGGTAACGCTGCTGAAAATCCTGCGACAGCCAGATCAGCATCGGCACGTGTTTCTGTGACTCCGGGGCGATGGCGTAGGGCAGGCCATGCAGATAGACGCCGTCTTCGCCTAAGGACTCGCCGTGATCCGAGAGATAAACCAGGCTGGTGGTAAATTTGTTCTGCTGCGACTGTAGCAATTTTATCGCTTTATCGACGACATAATCGACGTACAGTACCGTATTATCGTAAGTATTCTTTAGCTGCTGTTGCGAACAGGTCTGAATTTCGTTGGTATCGCAGGTTGGCGTGAACTTCCTGAACTGCGGCGGATAGCGTTCGTAATAGGTAGGGCCGTGGCTGCCGATGGTGTGCAGCACGATCAAACCGTCACCCTGTAGATTATCGATGTACTGTGCCAGACCGTGGAAGAGAATATCGTCATGGCACTCCCCTGCGGTACAGAGGTCGGCAAGGTTAAGCTGGGTAACATCCTGGTGGGGAACCCGATCGCAGGCACCTTTGCAGCCGCCGTCATTCTCATTCCACAGCACCTGAACACCCGCGCGCTGGATAATATCCAGCAGGCCTTCCCGATGGTGGGCCAACTGTTCGTCGTAGTTTTTGCGCGCCATCCCAGAGAACATGCAGGGAACGGAGACCGCCGTCACCGTGCCGCAGGAGCTGGTCTGCGGAAAGTAGATCACATTATCCTGCTTAAGTCGCGGATTGGTGTCGCGCGCGTAGCCGGAGAGTGAAAAATCCTCTGCCCGCGAGGTCTCTCCCACCACCAGGATGGTTAAATTCTTCTTCGTACCCTGATGCATCTGCGGGTCGAGCTTAGCGTCTTCCCCCAGCTTCACCAGCGGCAGGTTATCCATCTGATGATGCTTATAGTAAGAGTAGATGGCGGTAATGCTGTTTGACGGCCCGAGGGATTTTACCAGCTCGCGATTATTACGAAACAGCGAGGCGTAGTCCTTATAGAAAAAGAGCGATATCAGCAGCAGCACGGCAACCGACACGAGGATATTTACACCTCGCCTCAGCAGGCTACGCCAGCCGGAGGGGTGTTTTTTAATTCTCAGCCAGCAGGCCAGCATGGCCATCAGCACCCCGGAGAGTCCTATCGTCAGCAGCAGCTGCGGCGTAATCAGGGCAAAACTCTCGGCGGGGGTCGTATCGAGAATATTGGCAATCATGGTACGGTCGATAATGACGCCGTAGGTCCAGATAAAGTACTGGGTAGAGGCGCAGAGCAGAATAAACAGAACGATCAGTAGCCGATCCAGCCAAACAAACGAGGCCAGGGCGATCAGAATATTGATCACGCAGAAGGCGACAACCGGCATCGATAGAAATACTGCCAGCGTCCGCGCCGAGTGTACCGGCAGCAGCGTGAAGGCCTGGTGATAGAACACCATGTTCAGCGCGACGGCAATATAAAATGCGAACAGCAGTGTAAAGGTCATGCGCCCTAGGGCAGGCCTGTAGAACGGGAACATACGCATACATTACTTCCAGAAAAGAGTATGTTGCGTATGCTCACAGAAGAGGGTTAAGGGAACCTTAAGTTCTTCAGAAAAGTGCGGGCGTACGAAAATTAGCCCAGCCGCTGAACGGCCTGCTCCAGGGCGACGCGCAGCAGATGACGATCGTGATGATGGGGAACGTCGCTGGCCTCAAGCACCTCCTGGACCACGAGGCGGTCGCTAAGCGCCGCCGTCTCCGCCTCCGGCCCTACCACGACAGCGTCCACGATCCGCTTGCCGACGCGCTGCTCCATCAGGGCCAGCTTAGCGGCCAGATCCATCCGTGCAGCCTCGGCGCTCAGCTCTTTACCTAAGTTGTCGATATAGACTACCGGAGCCGGGGTGCGGCGCAGCGCCTGAGCCAGATCGCTAAGCAGCACCAGCGGCATCAGGCTGGTATAAAAGCTGCCGGGACCAATCAGGATCAGATCTGCTTCGGCAATCGCGTCTACCGCCTCGCGGGTCGCGGGTACGGAGGGGAAGAGCATTAGCTCCTGAATGGACGTAGTTAGCCCGTCAATATTTACCTCGCCGTAGACCGTGTGCCCATCACTGTCGATAGCCATCAGATCCACCGGCTGCTCCGACATTGGGATCAAAAACGCATCAACCTTCAGCAGGTTGCGAATTAAATTGATCGCTTCCAGAGGCCTGACGCTAAGGTGGTCCAGCGCCTTTAACATCAAATTTCCGAGGTTATGGCCTGAAAGCTCGCCATTACCGGTAAAACGATACTCAAACATCGCTGAGGCGACGCTCTGCTCGGTAATTAACTGGTTTAAACAGTTACGCATATCGCCCCAGGCGATGCCGCCCTCGGCGCGACGAATACGCCCGGTTGACCCGCCGTTATCGGTGGTGGTGACGATCCCCGTCAGCCTTGAACCCAGCGATCCCAGCGAGGACATAACACGACCCAGCCCGTGTCCGCCGCCGAGGGCGACAACCCGGTCAAGATCCGCAAGCGTACGACTACGCATAACTCTTCCTTAATGGCTAAAAAACTGCGCTACGTTAACCTAAATACCACTTAAAGACGATGCCCCATGCGGGTGAAAATGATGCATATCAAGGCAAGAGGCTGATTTTCACGTATTCTGTAACGAAAATGCATGATTAAGCCGCTATATACATGTTTATATAGCGATGGGTGGGGATGGCGAAAGTCGCTTTATCGCGCTACTATCGCTATCTATAGCGTTAACACACTCTAGCCTCTGTGCCTACGTCTTGATGATACGGTGCTTTGGCCGTGGCAGTTGCCACCAGGGTGCAGGAAGAAATGACTGCATCTCCCGTATTTGGAAAGGTGTACATGGCCTCACAGCTTACCGATGCATTCGCGCGTAAGTTCTATTACCTGCGTCTGTCTATTACCGACGTGTGCAATTTTCGTTGCACCTACTGCCTGCCCGATGGCTACAAGCCGGGCGGGGTCACCAACAAAAGCTTTCTGACCCTCGACGAGATCCGCCGGGTGACCCGTGCGTTTTCCGCGCTTGGCACCGAGAAGGTGCGGCTGACCGGCGGAGAACCCTCCCTGCGTCGCGACTTTACCGAGATCATCGCCGCAGTGCGGGAGAATGCCGCTATCCGCCAGCTGGCGGTGACCACCAACGGCTATCGCCTGGCGCGGGACGTGGCTGGCTGGCGCGACGCCGGGCTGACCGCCATCAACGTCAGCGTTGATAGCCTTGATGCTCGCCAGTTCCATGCCATCACCGGGCAGGATAAGTTCCACCAGGTGATGCAGGGCATTGATGCCGCCTTTGACGCGGGCTTTGAGAAGGTCAAGGTCAACACCGTGCTGATGCGCGACGTCAACCACCATCAGCTTGATACCTTCCTGGCGTGGATCCAGTCCCGCCCCATTCAGCTGCGCTTTATCGAGCTGATGGAGACCGGCGAGGGGAGCGATCTGTTTCGCAAGCACCACCTCTCCGGCATGGTACTGCGCGATGAGCTGCTGCGTCGCGGCTGGATCCAGAAGCTGCGCGGCCGTAGCGACGGCCCGGCGCAGGTCTTCTGCCACCCGGACTACAGCGGTGAAATTGGCCTGATCATGCCCTACGAGAAAGACTTCTGCGCCAGCTGTAACCGCCTGCGCGTCTCGTCAGTGGGCAAGCTGCACCTCTGCCTGTTTGGCGACGGCGGCGTAAGCCTGCGCGATCTGCTGGCGGAAGACGCCCAGCAGGCAGCGCTGGAGGCACGCATCGCTGAGGCGCTGACGCACAAGAAGCAGACCCACTTCCTGCATCAGGGCAATACTGGCATCACGCAAAATCTTTCCTATATTGGCGGATAAACCTTACAAGGAGACAGTTTATGAGTCAGGCCAGCGCAGAGTTTGTCCCGGCACGCATTGCCGTGCTGACCGTTTCCAGCCGTCGCGGTGAAGAGGAGGATACCTCCGGCCACTTCCTGCGCGATGCAGCACATGACGTCGGTCATCAGGTGGTGGCGAAAGCCATCGTCAAGGAGGATCGCTATGCCATTCGCGCCCAGGTCTCGGCGTGGATCGCCAGTGATGAGGTGCAGGTTATTGTGATCAACGGCGGCACGGGCTTTACCGCCAGCGATCAGACCCCGGAGGCGCTGCTGCCGCTTTTCGATCGCGAAGTCGAAGGTTTCGGCGAGGTGTTCCGCATGCTCTCCTTTGAGGAGATCGGCACCGCTACGCTCCAGTCCCGCGCGGTGGCCGGCATCGCCAACAACACGCTGATTTTTGCTATGCCTGGCTCAACCAAAGCCTGTCGTACCGCATGGGAGAATATCATTGCGCCGCAGCTCGATGCGCGCACCCGTCCGTGCAATTTTCACCCCCATTTGAAGAAATAAGCTATGTCTCAACTGACCCATATTAACGCCGCCGGTGAGGCGCACATGGTTGACGTCTCGGCAAAAGCAGAGACGGTGCGAGAGGCACAGGCGGAAGCCTTTATCTCCATGCTCCCTGAGACGCTGGCGATGATTATCGACGGCAGCCACCACAAGGGCGACGTCTTCGCTACCGCGCGTATTGCCGGTATCCAGGCAGCGAAGCGCACCTGGGAGCTGATCCCCCTGTGCCACCCACTGATGCTCAGCAAGGTCGAAGTGAATTTAGAGGCGCAGCCGGAACACAATCGGGTGCGCATTACGTCACTCTGCCGCCTGACTGGCAAAACCGGCGTTGAGATGGAGGCGCTAACCGCGGCCTCGGTGGCGGCGCTGACCATTTATGACATGTGTAAAGCGGTACAGAAAGATATGGTGATTGGCCCGGTTCGCCTGCTGGCGAAGAGCGGTGGCAAATCCGGTGATTTCAGGGCGGGTAACGATGATTAAAGTGCTTTTTTTTGCTCAGGTACGGGAGCTGGTGGGCTGCGATAGCCTGACGCTGGAGAGTGAGTTTCAAAGCGTTGAAGCCCTGCGCCAGCAGCTGGCCGCCCGAGGCGACCGCTGGGCGCTGGCGCTGGAGGAGGGTCGCCTGCTGGTGGCGGTCAACCAGACCCTGGTGAGCTTTGACCATCCGGTAGTGAGCGGCGACGAAGTCGCACTCTTCCCACCGGTCACGGGAGGCTAAGATGAGCGATACCCGCATTCGCGTAGGCCTCGATCCCTTTAGCGTCGGTGATGAGTACACCTGGCTGGCAGAACGCGACGAAGACGGGGCGGTAGTGACCTTCACCGGCAAGGTGCGCAATCATAATCTCGGTGACAGCGTGCGCGCCCTGACCCTGGAGCACTACCCTGGCATGACCGAAAAAACGCTGGCGGATATCGTTCAGCAGGCCCGCGATCGCTGGCCACTGGGCCGCGTCACGGTGATCCATCGCATTGGCGAGCTATGGCCAGGGGATGAGATTGTCTTCGTTGGCGTCACCAGCGTCCATCGCGGTAGCGCCTTTGCCGCCGGAGAGTACATGATGGACTACCTGAAGACCCGTGCCCCCTTCTGGAAGCGAGAGGCGACGGAGGAGGGCGATCGTTGGGTCGAGGCGCGGGAGAGCGACCAGCAGGCGGCTAAGCGCTGGTAAGCCGCTTTCCTGAGGATGTGTTACCCTTAGAAGCGTGTTCACTTAACAGGAGTTAATCATGGACCGATTCCCACGATCCGATTCAATTGTCCAGGCCCGCGGCGGGCTGCAAACCTACATGGCTCAGGTCTACGGTTGGATGACCTGCGGGCTGTTCCTGACGGCGTTTATCGCCTGGTTCGCGGCCAATACCCCCGCGGTGATGATGTTTGTCTTCTCCAGCAAAATCACCTTCTTTGGCCTGATCATTGCCCAACTGGCGCTGGTGTTCGTGCTCTCCGGGCTGGTGCATAAGCTCAGCGCGGCGATGGCCACCACGCTGTTTATGCTCTACTCGGCGCTGACCGGTTTGACCCTCGCCAGTATCTTTGTGGTCTACACCTACTCGTCCATCGCCAGCACTTTTGTGGTCACTGGCGGCATGTTCGGGGCCATGAGCCTCTACGGTTACACCACTAAGCGCGATCTCAGCGGCTTCGGCAATATGCTGTTTATGGCGCTGATAGGGATTGTGCTGGCCTCGCTGGTCAATTTCTGGCTGAAGAGCGAGACGCTGATGTGGATAGTGACCTATATCGGGGTGATCGTCTTTGTTGGTCTGACGGCCTATGACACCCAAAAGCTGAAGAACATCGGCGAGCAGATTGATGTCAGCGACACGGGTAACCTGCGTAAATACGCTATCCTGGGTGCGCTGACGCTCTATCTGGACTTTATCAACCTGTTCCTGATGCTGCTGCGGATTTTTGGTAATCGTAGATAAGCATAAAGCCGGGCGGCATGTTGCCTGCCCGGCCTGTAACCTCTTCTATTTCTGCATTGCTCTCTCGTTCTTCGCCCGCAGCTTCTTCGCCCGACTCTCCAGCACCAGATAGCACACCAGCGCCAGCATCAGCGGCAGGAAGTAGTAGAGCACGCGATAGGCGAGGAGGGCGGCGATAATCTTACCGTGAGAAACATGCTCACCCGCCAGCAGGGCGATAAATACCGCTTCCAGCACGCCGATCCCTGCCGGAATATGGACGATCACCCCTGCGATACTACTCACCAGCAGCACACCCAGCACGAAGAAGTAATTCACCTCCTGGCCCAGCAGCAGCCAGATAATGGCGCCCATCGCCATCCAGTTAGCGCTGGAGATCACCATCTGTGCCAGAGCAAACTTAAACGACGGCAGCACCAGCTTCTGGCCCTTCACCGTCATATGGCGGCGTTTTGCAAAGGCGCAGAACCAGAGGTAGGCGGCGATCATCAGCAGCAGCACTACACCAACGATGCGCAGCGTACCTTCGTCGATATACCAGTGCGAGGGCAGCTGAACGATGCCAAAGGTAAAGATGATCCCACCGAGGAGAATATACCCCAGCCAGTTGGTGGTAATGCTTAACGAGAAGATACGGGTGATGGTGCTGCTGGGCAGGCCGAGGCGAGAGTAGAGGCGGTAGCGCATACCAATCCCGCCGACCCAGGTACTGAGCGTCAGGTTAAAGGCGTAGCAGATAAAGGAGACCAGCATCACCTGCCGCGCCGCCAGCTTGTGACCGCAGTAGGCACGGGCCAGCAGATCGTAACAGCCATAAAGCAGATAGCTCACCACCACCAGCGCGGCAGAGATCACCAGCGGCGTGCGGTTGTAGTTACGAATAACGTTCCAGACGTCGCCCCAGTCCACCGTGCGGGCATAGACCACCAGCAGCACCGTCACGGCAATAAAGAAGACCCAGGTCAGGATCTTTTTCGCCAGCCGCCAGCGAGGATGTGATTTGCTCATCAGGAGTTAACCTCTCTGCTTTCCGTATCGACGCGATCCTGAGTCTCCATCTCCGGCTGAACCGGAGGCTTTACGAGTGACAGCTTAGGCGTATGGGCCGGCAGCCAGCCCACCATGGCCGGGAATTTACGCAGGAAGTGGAAGACCACCACGCTTTTTGCCAGGTTCCACCAGGTACGTCTTGGTACCATGGTCTCATCAACCCGCACGCAGTCGTTCTGCAGGATGCCGTTCAGGTTGTCGCGCAGGGTCTGGTTAAAGCCGCGGTCATGGATGATCAAGTTAGCTTCCAGGTTAAGGGAGAGGCTAAGAGGATCGAGGTTGCTGGAGCCGACGGTGGCCCAATGATCGTCCATCACTGCCACCTTGCCGTGCAGCGGACGGCGGCGGTACTCATACACCTGCACGCCGCCTTTCACCAGATAGTTATAGAGCAGACGCGCGCCCACCTTAACAATCGGCATATCCGGCTCGCCCTGAACAATCAGTTTTACCGTTACGCCACGACGGGCAGCGTTGCGCATCGCATGCAGCAGGCGGTAGCCGGGGAAGAAGTAGGCATTAGCGATGATCACTTCACGTTTCGCATTCGCCAGCATCTTCAGATAGTGTCGCTCAATGTCGTCCCGGTGATCGTCATTATCGCGCCAGACAAACAGCGCCTGCGCCTCTCCGGGCTGGCGGTTCTCCGGTGCCTGATGACGGCGGCGCTGCTGCCACCAGCGGCGAGTCTGGGCATGCTCCGGCAGGTTCTCCAGCTCGAACTGCAGGATATCTTCCACCACTGGACCTTCGACCCGCACGGCGTAATCCTGCTTGGCCTCCGGGCCATAGTCGCTCATGTGCTCAGCAGAGTAGTTAATCCCGCCGACAAAGGCCACGGTGCTGTCGATCACCACAATCTTGCGGTGCATCCGGCGGAAAACGTTGGTGCGCATACCCAACAGCGGCGGGCGCGGATCGTAGTAGCGGAACACCACGCCAGCGGCAGTAAGCTGGCCGACAAACTCATCGCTAAGATCGGGAGATCCGTAGCCGTCCAGCAGCACTTCGATATTCACTCCGCGCTGGGCGGTACGCAGCAGCACGGCGTGCAGCTTGCGGCCCACCTCATCGTCAAACCAGATAAAGGTTTCCAGGATCACCTTACGCTGTGCCTGCTCGATAGCTTTAAACACAGCCGGGTAGTATTCGTCACCGTTCTCCAGCAGCTGGATGCGGTTTCCTTCTCGCCATCCGCATTTCATAAATGAATCTCCGCGCTCAGTGGGGCATGATCGGACAAATGACGCCAGTTACGCAGCGGCAGGGCCGTAGGGGCGCTGGCGTTGGCGTTCTTAACGTAAATACGGTCAAGACGCAGCAGCGGCAGGCTGACCGGAAACGTACGCGCCGGGCGGCCCTTGGCCCGGGTAAAGATCTCCTCCAGCCCCGCCTGTTTTTTCAGCGGGTAGTTAGCTTTGACCCGCCAGTCGTTAAAGTCGCCCGCCACCAGCACCGGCTCGCCTTCCGGGAAAGAATTTACCCACTCGGCCAGCATGTTAAGCTGGGCCTGGCGGTGCGATTCGCGTAACCCGAGATGGACGCAGATAACGTGGATCGGGCGGTTAGTCTGCGGCGGTACAATGCGGCAGTAGAGCAGGCCGCGCTTCTCGCTGCCGTCGACGGAGACGTCGCGGTTCTCATAGTGGACGATCGGATAGCGGGAGAGCACCGCATTACCATGATGCCCTTCAGGATAGACGGCGTTACGTCCGTAAGCGAAGTCGCTCCACATCGTATCGGCCAGAAATTCATAGTGTGTCGTGTCGGGCCAGTTTTCCACGTGCAGCGGATGCACCTCGTGCGCGCCCATCACCTCCTGCAGGCAGACAATATCCGCGCCGACGGTACGAACCGCGTCGCGTAACTCCGGTAAAATAAAGCGCTTGTTAAACGCGGTGAATCCCTTATGTGTGTTAATAGTGAGTACTTTTAAAGAGAATGGCCGATTCTGTTCTGTCATCTTGTATCCCGCCAGTGACACTGTCCTGATGGAAATAAAGTGTAGTATCTGTCACAAAAAGATGCGGCCTTACGGATTTTTCCGTAAAGTCCGGTAATCTCAACAACAGATAAAATTCTTCAGGAGAGAATCCATGAAGTGGCAACAGCGTATTCGTGTAGCAACCGGCCTCGGTTGCTGGCAGATTATGTCGCATTTTATTGTCGTGGCGGCGCTGGTAATGGGCTGGATGAGCGGGGCGCTGGTGCGCGTCGGCTTAAGCCTGTGCGTAGTTTACGGCATTACGGTATTGCTGATGCTGGTTCTGCAGCGGCATCATGACGGACTCTGGCGTGAAGTAGGGGATTTCCTCGAGGAGCTGACCACCTCCTGGTACTTTGGCGCCTCCCTGATTGCGCTCTGGCTGCTCTCCCGTGTAGTTCATAACGACCTGCTGCTGGCTCCGGTAGGGCTGGCGATCCTTGCTGGCCCGGCGATTGTGTCGCTGCTGGCAAAAGATAAGAAACTACGCGACATTCCGCCGGAACATCGCATAGGCCACTGATCCCGTTGTGGCCGCGATAGCCAGCAGCGGCCACAGACTTCCCCAGACAATATCCAGACTCGCATCCTTCAGATAGATCTGCTTGGTGATATCGGTGAAATGCCGAATCGGATTGACCCATGTCAGATGTTGCAGCCAGACCGGCATGTTCTCCACCGGCGACACGTAGCCTGAAAGCAGGATCGCCGGCATCATAAAGACAAACACGCCGATAAACGCCTGCTGCTGCGTGGCGCAGAGCGCGGAGATCAGCAGGCCAAAGCCCACCAGCGACAGCCCATAGATCAGCATCGTAAAGTAGAACAGCAGCAGCGATCCGGCGAAGGGGATCTGATAGGCCCAGATGCCGATCCCCAGCACGATGCTGGCCTGGAAGGTGGCGACAATCAATGCTGGAACCGCTTTGCCGACGAAAATCTGCCAGGTGGCGAGAGGCGAGACCAGCAGCTGATCGAGCGTACCCTGTTCCCGCTCGCGGGCTACCGACAGCGAGGTGACAATCATCACGCCGATGGTGGTGATCATGGCGATCAGCGACGGCACCACGAACCATTTATAGTCGAGGTTGGGGTTGTACCAGTTCCTGACCACCAGCTCGCTGTTGTTAGGCTTCGCTTTTCCTGTCATCAACTCCTGCTGATAATCCTTTACCACCTGCTGAAGATAGTTGGCGGCGATCTGGGCGCTGTTCGAGTTGCGTCCGTCAAGGATCAGCTGCATCGGGGCGGTCTGGAAAGTATCGAGGTTGCGCGAGAAATCCGCCGGGAAGCGCACCAGCAGCAGCGCCTTTTGCGTATCGAGGGTGGGCTGAATCTCTTGCGGGCTTCTCAGCAGCAGGACGTGGGTAAAGGCTTTGGCGCGGGCAAAGCGCTGGGTCAGCTCCACCGAGTGCCTGCCGCTGTCTTCGTTATAAATGGCGATGGTGGCG
This sequence comes from Pseudescherichia sp., assembly GCF_031987975.1. Lineage (GTDB taxonomy): Bacteria > Pseudomonadota > Gammaproteobacteria > Enterobacterales > Enterobacteriaceae > Pseudescherichia. The sequence goes on from NZ_DALZYX010000007.1 coordinate 43,580, forward strand.
TTGGTCACCTCGAGGGTGGCGGCAAAAGGGAACAGCAGCACCTGGATCAGTACCGGTACAATCAGGATCGCGCGGGTCTGCGGCTCCCGCAGCAGGGATTGCAGCTCTTTGCGGATCAGCGTCCATAAGCGGTGAAACATATGCGCTCCTTAATCCAGTCGCCGTTTGGTTTTCATCCATGTCAGGCCGATAAACATCACCGCCGACGCCAGTAAAAACAGCGTATTCACGATCAGCACCACCGGGATATTTCCCGCCAGGAACAGGCTTTGCAGGGTGCTGACAAAATAGCGCGCCGGAATGATCCATGTCACCGCGCGGATAATGGCTGGCATGCTGTCAATCTGGAAAATAAAGCCCGACAGCATAATCGATGGCAGAAACGCGGCGTTGAGCGCCACCTGCGCGGCGTTAAACTGGTTGCGGGTCACGGTGGAAATAAGCAGCCCCATCCCGAGGGTGCTGAGCAAAAACAGGCTGCTGATAAAAAACAGCAGGATCAGCGAGCCACGGTAGGGCACGCCGAGAATAAACACCGAGACCAGCATACAGAGCAGCATCGCCAGCATGCCGAGGAAGTAGTAGGGGATCAGCTTGCAGAGCAGCAGTTCGACGCGGGTCACCTCCGTGGAGAGTAACGCCTCCATGGTGCCGCGCTCCCACTCGCGGGCGATCACCAGCGAGGTGAGGATGGCCCCGATCACCGTCATGATGATGGTCACCGCGCCGGGGATAATAAAGTGCTGGCTGATGGCGGCCGGGTTAAACCAGTAGCGGGTCTGAACGTCGATCAGCGGCTCAAACGTTTCGCCCCGATCCTCTGCACGCTGCATCTGCCATAGCTGCCAGATCCCCTCCGCGTAACCCTGCACAAAGTTGGCGGTATTCGGCTCGCTGCCGTCGGTGATCACCTGAATAGGGGCATCGACGCCAGGGCGCGCCATATTGGCGGCAAAATCCACCGGGATCACCACCATGCCGCGAATGCGCCCGGCCTGCATCTTTTCAATCAGCTCCTGACGACTGTCGCTGATGGTGGCATCGATATAGGGCGAGCCGGTCATGGCGTGGGCGAAGTCCAGCGCCTCTTCGCTGCGCTGCTCCAGCAGGATCCCCACCCGCAGGCGACTGGAGTCGAGATTAATCCCGTAGCCGAAGATAAACAGCAGCAGGAGAGGGATCAGCACCGCAATCAGCCAACTGCTGGGATCGCGCACGATCTGTCGCGTCTCTTTGACGCAGAGGGCGCGTACCCGCCGCCATGACACTGCGCTATGGCTCATCGGCATGCTCCTTATCCCAGTCGTTGATCAGCCGAATAAACGCCTGCTCCATTGTCGGGTCCGCCTGTTCCGCATCCGCGGCCTGGGCTTTCAGATCGTCCGGCGTGCCGTGGGCGATCAGCTTTCCGCGATAGACCAGCCCGATACGGTCGCAATACTCCGCCTCATCCATAAAGTGGGTAGTGACCATCACGGTAACGCCTTTCTCAACCATGCTGTTGATATGCAGCCAGAACTCGCGGCGGGTAAGGGGATCGACGCCGGAGGTCGGTTCGTCGAGAAACAGGATATCCGGCTCGTGCATCAGCGAGCAGGCCAGTGCCAGCCGCTGCTTGAAGCCCAGCGGCAGGGCGTCGGTGGCGTGCGAGGCGATGCTGGTCAGGCTGAAGGCCTCGCTCATACGGGCGATCTTCTCGTTCTGCGCCCGGCCACGCAGGCCGTAGACCCCGGAGAAGAAGCGCAGGTTCTGCTCCACGGTGAGGTTGCCGTAGAGAGAGAACTTCTGCGCCATATAGCCTAAACGCTGGCGCGCCTTGCCGGAGCTGATCTTCAGATCCATCCCCAGTACCAGCGCTTTGCCAGAGGTAGGCACCAGCAGGCCGCACATCATCTTAAAGGTAGTGGACTTCCCCGCGCCGTTTGGCCCCAGCAGGCCGAAGATCTCTCCGCGCTTAACGGCAAAATCGACGTTGTCCGTCGCCGCAAAGTCACCGAATTTTTTTGTCAGCGATTTTGCCTCAATCACCGTCTCTCCCGGCGTCCCCTCCACGGTGTGCAGGATCGCCCCGAGAGGTGACTCCTGGGTTCCCGCCCCGCCAAGCAGGTCGATAAAGGCATCTTCGAAGCGCGGCGTGGTCTCGGCTATTTCAATCTCTGGTATCCCCTCCGCGCGACGAATATCTTCCGCGCTGGACTCTTTGGTGAGGATCAGGCGCACCGAGCGGCCCTGGATCATCCCGTCGCTCACCTGCGGCAGCCTCAGCACCCGCCGTAGCAGCCTGCGGTTAGACTCCTGAGGGCTGTGCAGCAGAAAGCTGCGTCCCGCCATGCTCTGGGTTAACGTCCTGGGCTGGCCTTGATACAGTAGCTCACCTTCGTTGAGCAGCAACACGTCGCGGCACTGCTCGGCTTCATCAAGATAGGAGGTGCTCCAGAGGATCAGCATCCCTTCGCCCGCCAGCTCGTGCACCATCTGCCACAGCTCGCGACGTGAAATGGGATCCACGCCGACGCCAGGTTCATCCAGCAGCAGGACGTTGGGTTCGCCTACCAGGGTGCAGGCCAGGCCCAGCTTCTGCTTCATCCCGCCGGAAAGCTTGCCTGCCAGCCGATCGGTGAAGGGACCGAGGGCGGTAAATTCCAGCAGCCGGGCAAAGGTGTTGTGCCGCGTTTCACCGACAACGCTGCGCAGATCGGCATACAGGTTCAGGTTCTCCATCACCGTGAGATCTTCATACAGGCCGAACTTCTGCGGCATATAGCCCAGCGAGGCATGCAGGGCGCGGTCGTCGTGAATGGGATCGAGACCCAGCACGCTGGCGCTGCCTGCGTCAGGCTTTAGCAGCCCGGCAAGCATGCGCATCAGGGTGGTTTTTCCCGCACCGTCTGGCCCTACCAGCCCGGTAACGTACCCGCTCTGGATGGTGCAGGTGAGCGGCGCGACGGCGGGCTTCTCCATGCCCGGAAAGCGTTTTACCAGGCCATTAAGCCGGATCGCTGTGTCACTCATTGCCTTGTCCATCGTTAAACCGGACGGTTACCGGCATCCCCTGGCGCAGGGCGTCATCCGCGTCGGTCACGATAATCCGCAGGCGGTAGACTAGATCGGTGCGCAGATCCGGCGTTTCGACGGTTTTTGGCGTAAATTCGGCGGTGGGCGAGACGAAGCCCACTTTACCGCGGTAGGGCCTGTCCGGGCGGCCATCGGTGTAGAGCAGCAGCTCGCTGCCGGGTTTGGCCCGGCCCAGATTGGGTTCATCTATATAGGCACGCACCCATACCGGGCGAGTCAGCGACAGGGTCAGCACGGTGCTGCCTGCGCTGAGCATGCTGCCCGGCTCTACGGCGCGGGTCATCAGCGTGCCGTCGGCGGGGGCCACCAGGGTGGTATCATGCAGATCCAGTTCCGCCTGCGCCAGCTGGGCCTGAGCCTGTTCGAGGCTGGCCTTGGCCTGGGCGATATCCTGCGGCCGGTTGCCGGTGCGGTATTGGCTCAGCTTATCCTCGGCGGATTTCAGCGTCGCCCGAGCCTGATCCCGGGACGAGCGGGCATTCTCCAGATCGTTGGCGGAAATGGTGCGGCTTTTCCACAGCCCCTGCTGGCGGGTATAGAAGTTCTGCGCGTAGTCGTAAGCCGCTTTGGCTTGCCTTACCGCCGCCTCGGTCTGGGCTATCTCTTCATCACGGTAGCCCGCCTGCATTAAGTCATACTGCGCCTGGGCGACGGCAACGCTCGCTCTGGCCTGCATCAACGCATTTTCATAGGGTGCTTTGTCCAGCGTGCCTACTATTTGCCCGGCTTTTATCTCGTCCCCTTCATCAACGGCAAGGGATGCCAGGCGCCCACCCACGCGAAAGCTCATATTAACCGTACGAATATCGACGTTGCCGTAGAGGGTCAGAGCGCGATCCTGCTGGCTTTGATACCACAGCCAGCCGCCGACGGCGGCAGCGAGCACAACAACCACCGCCAGCAGGGCGACGACGGGTTTTTTCATGGCTTCAGGCTCCTTTGCGTTAGTCCATGCAGGATCAGATCAAGGTGGCAGGCGATAACGTCATTAATCTGCGCGACGTTATTTTCATCAAACTGCGTCCAGCCAGTGCGTAATAGGATGGTTTCCCGGCCCAGACGAAAGGCGAGCACCTCGCCCAGCAGGGCATGGGTATGCAAAATGGTCTGCGTATCAGCAGGATCGCGGCCGGTGTAGGCGGCAATAAGCTGGGTCAGGTAGGTGTGCATGGGGGAGATAACCCGATCGTGAACCCGTTGATAGGCCGCGGTGGGGGAGAGCTGTTCCCGTGAGATAAATTTGCTCAGGCTTAGCGTGTCATCCTGAGTCAGAAGCTGGATCATATTGCCGCAGGCGGTAAGGATCAGCTGGCGAATAGCCTCCCGATCCGGCGTAGGGGCGCTAAGCAGCGCGGCGGCGGCCTCCACCAGTGGCTGAAACTGGCTACCAATAAAGTCGGCGATCCAGTCAGCGCAGGCGAGGTAAAGATCCTCCTTTGAGCCGAAGTAGTAGGGGATCGCCGCGATGTTTTGCCCGGCCTGCGCGGCGATGTCACGGGTAGTGGCATGCAGGCCGTATTCACCAAACTGAGCCAGCGCGGCGGCGATTAGCTGACGTTTAGCGTGCTCACCTTTCGTCGTTGTCGGGATCGTATTCATAGCGTCGCTAAAATTAATCAATCGATTGATTAATATTATGCTTGTTTTTTGAGCATGTCTATGCGGCTGGAGAATTATTTTGTTAATGAATGGACGTGGGATATTTTATGCGCCGAATCACAAAAGCTGCTACACTCCGCCCCTTCATGACACTGTGGTTTTTGTCATCTGTTTCGTTACCTATCTCCCTGAAAACTACACCTGAAACGGTCGGGGCGGTTCGGAGTTGTTATGTCTTTTGAAGCACTGGGTTTAAACCCTGAGATCCTGCGCGCCGTTGCCGAGCAGGGCTACCGCGAACCTACCCCTATCCAACAGCAGGCAATTCCCGCCGTGCTGCAGGGGCGTGACCTGATGGCCAGCGCCCAGACCGGTACCGGTAAAACTGCGGGCTTTACCTTGCCGCTGTTACAGCGTCTTATTACCAGCGAACCCCATGCCAAAGGGCGTCGCCCGGTACGTGCGCTGATCCTTACTCCCACCCGCGAGCTGGCGGCTCAGGTAGGCGAGAACGTGCGTGAGTACAGCCAGTACCTCAACGTACGTTCGCTGGTGGTTTTCGGCGGCGTGAGCATTAACCCACAGATGATGAAGCTTCGCGGCGGCGTTGACGTACTGGTCGCCACCCCGGGCCGTCTGCTGGATCTGGAGCACCAGAACGCCGTGAAGCTGGACGGGATTGAGATCCTGGTGCTGGACGAAGCTGATCGCATGCTGGACATGGGCTTTATCCACGACATTCGCCGCGTGCTGGCGAAGCTGCCGGCTAAGCGTCAGAACCTGCTCTTCTCCGCCACCTTCTCGGATGAGATCAAAACGCTGGCGGAGAAGCTGCTGCACAACCCGCTGGAGATCGAAGTGGCGCGCCGCAATACCGCGTCCGAGCAGGTCACTCAGCATGTTCACTTTGTTGATAAGAAACGCAAGCGCGAGCTGCTGTCGCAGATGATTGGCGAGGGCAACTGGCAGCAGGTGCTGGTCTTTACCCGCACCAAACACGGTGCGAACCACCTGGCGGAGCAGCTGAATAAAGACGGCATCCGCAGCGCTGCCATCCACGGTAACAAGAGCCAGGGTGCCCGTACCCGGGCGCTGGCCGATTTTAAAACCGGTGATATCCGTGTGCTGGTGGCAACCGACATTGCCGCCCGTGGCCTCGATATCGAAGAATTGCCGCACGTAGTCAACTACGAGCTGCCGAACGTGCCGGAAGACTATGTGCACCGCATCGGGCGTACCGGCCGTGCCGCGGCTACCGGCGAAGCGCTGTCGCTGGTCTGCGTCGACGAGCACAAACTGCTGCGTGACATTGAGCGTCTGCTGAAAAAAGAGATCCCGCGCATTGCGCTGGCGGGCTACGAGCCGGACCCGTCGATCAAAGCCGAGCCGATCCAGAACGGTCGCCAGCAGCGTGGCGGCGGCGGTGGACGCGGGCAGGGCGGCGGCCGCGGTCAGCAGCAGCCGCGCCGTAGCGAAGGTCGCAGCGAAGGCGGCGCGCCAAAATCAAGCCAGCCTCGCCGCAGCGGCGATGCGAAACCCGCCGGGGAGCAGGCGCGCCGTCGCCGTCCGCGTAAACCGTCGGCATCGCAGTAATCCTGAAGCCCGGCCGCAAAGCCGGGCTTTTCTTTTGCGGCATGCCAGCTATCGTGAGACAATAGTGGCTGTTTATACAGTACTTCAGGTCTCCCGATGGCTCTTTCCGCCGCGCTGAAAGCGCAGATTGCCGCCTGGTATAAGGCGCTACAGCAACAGATCCCCGACTTCATTCCGCGCGCACCGCAGCGGCAGATGATCGCTGACGTCGCCAAAACTCTGGCTGGGGAAGAGGGACGGCATCTGGCCATTGAGGCGCCGACCGGCGTCGGTAAGACGCTCTCCTATCTCATTCCCGGCATCGCCATCGCGCGCGAAGAGCAGAAGACCCTTGTGATCAGCACTGCCAACGTCGCGTTGCAGGATCAAATCTTCAGCAAGGATCTCCCGCTGCTGAAGAAGATCATCCCCGATCTGCGCTTTACCGCTGCCTTTGGCCGCGGACGCTACGTCTGTCCACGTAACCTGACGGCCCTTGCGAGCAGCGAGGCCACCCAGCAGGATCTGCTGGCCTTTCTTGACGACGAGCTAACGCCCAACAGCAAAGAGGAGCAGCAGCGCTGCGCTAAACTCAAGGCCGACCTCGACAGCTACCGCTGGGACGGTCTGCGCGATCATACCGATCAGAATATTGAAGATGGACTCTGGCGGCGGCTCAGCACCGACAAAGCCAGCTGTCTCAACCGCAACTGTCACTACTACCGCGAGTGCCCGTTTTTTGTCGCCCGCCGGGAGGTGCAGGAGGCCGAGGTGGTGGTGGCCAACCACGCCTTAGTCATGGCGGCAATGGAGTCCGAGGCGGTGCTACCGGAGCCGAAAAACCTGCTGCTGGTGCTGGATGAGGGTCACCATCTGCCGGACGTCGCCCGCGACGCGCTGGAGATGAGCGCCGAGATCACCGCCCCCTGGTATCGGCTCCAGCTCGATCTCTTCAGCAAGCTGGTAGCGACCTGCATGGAGCAGTTCCGCCCGAAGACTACGCCGCCGCTGGCGCTGCCGGAGCGGCTCAACGCCCACTGTGAAGAGCTGTATGAACTTATCGCCTCGCTAAATGCGATCCTCGGGCTTTATATGCCCGCCGGTACGGAAGCGGAGCACCGCTTTGCCATGGGCGAGCTGCCTGACGAGGTGATGGAGATCTGCCTGCGGCTGGCGAAGCTGACCGAGATGCTGCGCGGCCTGGCGGAGCTGTTCTTAAACGATCTCAGTGAAAAGACCGGTCAGCACGATATTGTCCGCCTGCACCGGGTGATTTTGCAGATGAACCGCGCCCTGGGTATGTTCGAGAGCCAGAGCAAGCTGTGGCGGCTGGCCTCAATGGCCCAGGCGTCGGGTGCGCCGGTGACCAAATGGGCCACCCGGGAACTGGTTGACGGCCAGATGCACCTCTTCTTCCACTGCGTTGGCATCCGCGTCAGCGATCAGCTAGAGAAGCTGCTGTGGCGCAGCGTGCCGCATATTGTCGTGACGTCGGCCACCTTACGCTCCCTCAATAGCTTTTCTCGCTTGCAGGAGATGAGCGGCCTGAAGGAGAAAGCCGGGGATCGCTTCGTGACCCTCGACTCGCCCTTTAACCACATTGAGCAGGGCAGGCTTGTGATCCCGCAGATGCGCTACGAGCCGCTGATGGAGCACGAAGAGAAGCATATCGCCGAGATGGCGGCCTACTTCCGCGAGCAGGTTGAGAAAAAAGCGCACCCCGGCATGCTGGTGCTGTTTGCCAGCAATCGCGCCATGCAGCTGTTCCTGACCTACGTCACCGATCTGCGCCTGATGCTGCTGGTGCAGGGGGATCAGCCGCGCTACCGGCTGGTGGAGCTGCACCGCAAACGCATCGACGAGGGCGAGCGCAGCGTGCTGGTGGGGCTTCAGTCGTTTGCCGAAGGGTTGGATCTCAAAGGGGACTACCTGACTCAGGTGCATATCCATAAGATTGCCTTTCCGCCTATCGACAGCCCGGTAGTGATCACCGAAGGCGAGTGGCTGAAGAGCCTCAACCGCTATCCCTTTGAAGTCCAGAGCCTGCCGAGCGCCTCTTTTAACCTTATCCAGCAGGTAGGACGGCTGATCCGTAGCCACAGCTGTCGGGGGGAAGTGGTGATCTACGATCGGCGGCTGCTCTCCAAAGGCTACGGGAAACGGCTGCTTGATGCGCTGCCTGTTTTTCCTATTTCCCAACCGGACGTGCCTGACGTTATAGTAAAAAGTAAACCAAAACAGAATCGTCGTCGGCGACGCTGATCATCACCTATGACGCAAGGAGTTAGCTATGGATTTCCGCAAAATCATCAAAGAGGTTGGGCGCGGTAAAAATCACGCCCGCGATTTGGATTTTGATACCGCACGGGCGTTATACACCCACATGCTCAACGGCGAGGTGGCGGATCTGGAGATGGGCGGGATCCTGATCGCTCTGCGCATCAAAGGCGAGGGTGAGGCGGAGATGTTGGGCTTCTACGAGGCGATGCAGGCCCAGACCATGCGCCTGACGCCGCCGGTAGCGAAGCCAATGCCCATCGTCATTCCTACCTATAACGGTGCGCGCAGGCAGGCGAACCTGACTCCGCTGCTGGCGATGCTGCTCCAGCGGCTTGGTTTTCCGGTGCTGGTGCACGGCGTGAGCGAAGATCGCGATCGTGTCATCTCGGAAACCATTTTTAACCTGCTCGGCATTGAGCCGACTCTGACCGCTGGTCAGGCGCAGGCGAAGCTGGAGGGGCGCAATCCGGTATACGTACCCGTTAGCGCGCTTTGTCCGCCGCTGGAGAAGCAGCTGGATATGCGCTGGCGCATGGGGGTGCGTAATAGCGCCCATACCCTGGCCAAGCTGGCGACCCCTTTTGCGGAAGATGCCGCCCTGCGTCTCTCCAGCGTCTCTCATCCCGAGTACGTCACGCGAGTCGCGAAGTTCTTCAGCGACATCGGCGGGCGCGGGCTGCTGATGCACGGTACGGAGGGGGAGGTGTATGCCAATCCTCAACGCTGCCCGCAGCTAACGTTGATTGATGCCCGGGGCGCGCGCGTCCTGAGCGAGCGGCAGGACGAAACGGCGGAACAGGCTGTGCTGCCCGCCAGTAAAGATCCAGAGGTGACCGCCCGCTGGACGGAACGTTGTCTGGTGGGAAGCGAGCCGGTGCCGGAATCGTTGAAGCGGCAAATTGCCTGCTGTTTTGTCGGCACGGGTGAAGTGGAGACCCTGGAGCAGGGCCTGGCACGCGTGGCGCAGCATTTTTGATAAACACCGGGCAAAAAAAAGCCCGTCCAGAACCGGACGGGCAACAAGGGTAACAACAAACAGGGTCAATGCAGTAATAATGAGGGGTAATACAACCCGCCGGTGATGAGCCGACGGGACAGACACGGTAAGGCGATTACTGATAGATAACCGCAGTACCGCTCATTTTGTTGTAGGCGTTGGCAGAGGTAATGCTATAGCCTTTTGCGCCTGCAGCTGCAGCTTTCTCAGCCAGCTGTGCTTCCAGACCATCCAGCGTGGTCGCGCCCTGCGCGGAAACAACGCCGATTTTATGCATGCTCTGGGCCTGTTCAGCGGTAACTGCCTGGGCGGCAAACGCGCCAAAAGAGAGAGTCGTCAGTGCAAGAGCAGCAACAGCATATTTGATGGTTTTCATGGTTCAATTCTCGCAGTTTGTTCTGTATGGGGGACGATGTTCCGTCGATGTGATGAGTATCACGTTTTTTTGCGAGAGATTAAATCGAATAGAATTGACGACCTTCATCTAAAATTTTGAACGATCGTTAATATATTGAAATAGAATGATTTTTAACAGGAATTATTCATGGTGTGGCTGATTTATGTCGTGCCGCCGTTTTAGCGGCACGAAATGCCACTTCAGCAACGCTTTTTTGTGATGCAAATCGCAACCGCTTGCGCTGCCTCCGTCGCCGCTATTCAGTTAACGAAGCTGGCTGTCTTTCGAACCTCTACGGTTATATCCTGAAAACGAGGCATTTTTCAAATCTTTCTTCTGCTGGCAATCCACGCACAGCCGAACGCCCGGGATCGCTTTGCGGCGCGCTTCGGGAATCGTTGCTCCACACTCATCACATTCGTGCAGGCTCTCTCCCTTCGGCAGTTCACGGCGCGCGCGGGCTACCGCATCGTCAATGGTGCTGTCGATCTGATCCTGTACCGCACCGTCGTTTGCCCAACCTGAAGCCATAGCGCTCTCCTTAGTGAAGTATATGACTTAATTATAGCAAAGAGGTCTGGACTCACGCTGAACTGAATACTTTTAGCACTTTTTGGCTTAAAGACGACGGCAGGGTATTTAAGGCCGTCAGATGAGACAGCTAATTCTATTGCTCTTATTATCTAACCTAACAGAAATTCAAGAGTTGCTAATATCAACTGGTCCGACGATTGAACGGGAAATGTAAAAATAGCAGTAGGAGAGAAAGGCTCCTGCTGCTGCTGTTAGCTATGGGTTCTTAGGCTGTTGCTCGTTCATTCCAGGCATCAGTATATTGGATATTACCATCCACAATTCGCCAGGTTATTTTTTCATACTGTAAACTGACACTTTCATTGTGATTCATTTTATCATTTCCTGATAATTTAACATTAGGCACACTACAGTTAATACCCGTAATTTTTACGTTTTCCATTAACACGGTATAATAACAAACCTCTTGTCCAGCATCGTTTATGTGATAAAATTTTACTTCCGCACTTTTCAGCGTCTGACCTGTAGCAACAGCTTTATAAAGATAAGGGGTGGAACTATCGACTTCCTTTTCAATCATCATTGACGAATGCTGACGAGTCCCTGTAATCTTACCATTGGCATTATCTACTGGTAAATTAATACCGTGACTTAATCCTATTATCTCTACACTACCTTCACGGTCTTGAACATCTACAGATCCTTTAATATCTGCACCGCCGTCATCTTTGAGCCACATATATGGAGGAATGGGAATACTATTTTTTCCTAATGCTGTTAATTAGCCTAATGCTTAAGTAGCACAATAAAAAAGCGATCAAAATTGATACGAGAACATCGGTGTAAAACCAGAGATCATCGAAGTTATCTTGACTTGAAAAACCGTATAACCACTTTGAAAACTTTGACGATGTTTCATAACTTATAAATTTAGAAGCATCGAAAATTTTTGCTGAAAAACAGAAAAATATCAGGAAAAGTATAGTTTTTGATATCCATCCGATCAGTTTTTTAAGCATCTTATGGGCAAGTATTGGTATTGCCATTCGCAACGACCTCAATCCAACCACGGGCCATAAGGGAACGCATACAAGGGACCTGTATAGGCTGTGTACGTAATAGGGCATTACGGATGATTGCAAAATCAGAGTTGTGGGCAATCGTTATACATCCTTTTGATAAGGTGCCAGGGTGAAGTCTGAACAATCCACGGTGAACACTATCTACCCAAGCGCCATCATCGATACCCCAATCATCCTTATATAACGCGAACCATTCAGAATGACTAAATTTAGCATGGTGAAAAGTCTTATTAAATGCGTCCTTAGCACCTGCAATTTTTCTTGACAAAAAACCACCTTCTCCACGTTCTACTATCCAGTACTTTCCTGGAGGGATGGGGCCATTGTTTGGAACGGCTCTACAACTAGCATGATTACGATAGATACCATTACCAGAGAAGGCCATAAACACGCCCACACCATACAGATTGAAAGGTGCGTAATCAGCATCATTCAAAAGCATCTTTCCATTTAACGCCATAAACTGTCCATTTAACCATGCATTCTGTGTGGTTAAATGTAAGGGCGATTTATTAAGCAGTCAAGATCAATTATTTAATCGCTAAAAGTCTCCGAATAATAATTTTTTCTAAGAAGACAGTATTATATTCCCACTAGTTCTATTTATACTTTATTAGCCCTATTATACGCAGAGCATTTATTGATTATTAATAGTGAGAATCAGTCACACTATCTCCCGGCTTCCTCACGCAGCCACTGCTGGAGCAGCTTGCCCTCGTGGGTCATCTCCACATCCTGGCGCACGCAGAGGTAGTAGTCGCGCCCGTCGTCTATGGGCAGATCGAAGATCTTCACCAGCTCGCCGGTTTGCAGATAGGGCAGGATCATTGGCTCACGCATCAGGGCACAGCCCAGCCCAGCCTGTACGGCAGCCAGCGTCAGCAGCCCATCCTCAAACATCGCCCCATCCCGACGCACGCGTTTCACCTGCTGCTCGCCAAACCACTGCGTCCATGTGGCACGCTCTTCGTCGTGCAGTAGCGGCATCTGCGCCAGCTGCGCCGGGGTCTCAATATAGCCATGCAGGCGGATAAACTCCCGGCTGCATACCGGGATCATGCGCCCGGAGATCAGCTTCTCGCTGCGGTAGCCCACCCACTGGCCATTGCCAAAGCGGATCGACATATCCGAGGCGTCGCTCAGGTAGTTGCGGTGGTTGGCGTAGACTACGTTGATCTCCATCTGGGCATGAGCCTGGATGAAGCGCGGCAGGCGGGGAATGAACCAGCCCATCCCGAAGAGCGGGATCAGGCTGATCGTCACCTGCCGTGAGCGGCCCTGCTCGAACAGCTGGCCGGTGGCCTGACGCAGCACGCTGAAGGCTGCGCGTATCGAGCGATAGTACTCGCGCCCCTCGCTGCTCAGCACCAGATGACGGCCCTGACGGTGGGTCAGCGGGAGCTGCAAAAAGCTCTCCAGTACCTTGAGCTGGTGGCTAACCGCCGAGGGGGAAACGCTCAGCTCCTCGGCCGCGGCGGCCACGCTGCCCAACCGGGCGATGGCTTCGAAGACGCGGACCGCACGCAGAGGCGGATCGTCCGGTAGCCCACTTTCGCTTAACTCTTCTGTTTTTTTCATATGTTGAGGCAAACCCTGTCTGATTCCCAAAAATCGTTTCTATTTTATGATTTAATATCAGTAAGTTAGTGAAATACGCTTTTATAATAAGAAAGAATATATCTGTATTTCAAAATTAAATTCAATTGTTGGATGCTTACGCTGAAAAAATTCTCAGCAGGCACGTATTGTGGACACACTTATTCAGCAATTGATCAATGGCATGATGCTGGGCAGCATCTATGGCCTGATTGCCCTCGGCTATACCATGGTGTATGGCATTCTGCGCATCATTAACTTTGCCCACGGTGACATCTTAATGGTCGGCGCGCTCACGACCCTTTCGGGGATCAATTTTCTCTCCCAGTGGTTCCCTGGCATGAATTTGCTGTTGCAGCTGACCCTTGCCCTGATGGCGGCGATGGTAGTCTGTGCCCTGCTGGCGATGGCGGTAGAGCGCTTTGCCTATCGTCGCCTGCGCAACGCGCCCCGGTTGGCTCCGCTGATCAGCGGTATCGGCATCTCGGTGCTGCTGCAAACCGTTGCCATGCTGATCTGGAGTCGTAACCCGCTGATGTTCCCCCAGATCCTGCCGATGGATCCCATTGAGATCACCGCCGGTAGCGTTGAGCATCCCCCGGCGATTATTACCGTGACCGGCATGGTCACCCTGGCCGTTACCTTCCTGGTGATGCTCGGCCTGTGGCTGCTGGTGGAGTACAGCCGTCTGGGGCGAGGAATGCGAGCGGTGGCGGAAAACCCGCAGGTTGCCAGCCTGATGGGCGTCTCACCGAATCGGATTATTACTCTGACCTTCGCCATCGGCGGCGCGTTTGCCGCCCTGGCGGGGGTGATGATGGCCAGCAACTACGGCAGCGCCAGCTTTTCCATGGGCTTCCTGCCGGGCATCAAAGCCTTTACCGCGGCGGTACTGGGCGGCATCGGCAACATTCGTGGTGCCATGCTGGGCGGCATTCTGTTGGGGCTGATCGAGGCGCTGGGGGCAGGTTATCTCGGCGATCTCACCGGCGGCGCGTTCAGCAGTAACTATCAGGATATCCTGGCCTTTATCGTGCTGATCCTGGTGCTGGTTTTCCGTCCTGCTGGCCTGCTGGGCGAGCGTGTTGCACAGCGTGCCTGAGGATCCTATGACTATCTTAACTTCCGAACGTAGCGCCGCACCGCGTCTTAACCTCGGCATCATCCTGCTGGTGGCCGGGCTGCTGCTCGCGCCGTGGCTGGCCTCTGCCGCAGGCGGCAACTACTGGGTGCGGGTGATCGACTTTACCCTGCTCTACATCATGCTGGCTCTGGGTCTTAATATCGTGGTCGGCTTTACCGGCCTGCTGGATATGGGCTTTATCGCCTTCTACGCCGTGGGTGCCTACCTTGCCGCGCTGCTGGCTTCCCCGCATCTGCTCGACGCCTTCCCGGTATTGCAGGGCTACTTTAGCGACGGGCTGCACGTCTCCTACGGGGTGTTGATCCCGCTGGCGGCCTTTATCGCCGGGATCTGCGGCATCTTGCTGGGCGCGCCGACTCTGCGCCTGCGCGGTGACTATCTGGCGATTGTGACCCTTGGATTCGGGGAGATTATCCGCATCCTGATGCGCAACCTCGATCGCCCGGTCAACATCACTAACGGCGCGAAGGGTATCTCGGGCATCGACTCCCTGAGCCTGTTTGGCCTTGAGTTTCGCGGCGTCTACCACCTGCTAGGAGTGAAAATTCCTGCGCTCTACCTCTGGTACTACCTTTTTGCCGCGCTGATTGTGGCGATCGTCTTTATCTGCATTCGCCTGCAACGCTCCCGAGTGGGCCGGGCCTGGCACGCTATCCGCGAGGACGAAGACGTGGCGCGGGCGATGGGCATCAACGTGCGTAACTTTAAGCTGCTGGCTTTCGCGATGGGTGCCTCCTTTGGCGGCGTCGCCGGGGTGATGTTTGCCTCGTTCCAGGGCTTCGTCTCCCCGGAATCCTTTACGTTGCAGGAGTCCATCGTCGTGCTGGCGATGGTGGTGCTGGGCGGCATCGGCCACGTGCCGGGGGTGATCCTCGGGGCGGTGATGCTCTCGGCGCTGCCGGAGCTGCTGCGTAGCCAGGCCGTGCCGGTGCAGGAGGCGCTGTTCGGCACCGTGCTGGTGGATCCTGAGATCCTCCGTCAGCTCTTCTACGGCCTGGCGCTGGTGCTGGTGATGATCTTCCGTCCGGGCGGCGTATGGCCTGCTAAACACGCGGGGGCAAAAGCATGAGCCTGTTAACGATCCGTAATCTGAGCAAACGCTTTGGCGGCCTGGTGGCGGTCAACGACGTCAGCCTGTCGGTAAAGGCGGGCGAGATCTACGGCCTGATTGGTCCCAACGGCGCGGGGAAAACCACCTGCTTCAACCTGATCACCGGTCTCTATACCGCCGACAGCGGCGAGTTTAGCCTGGCCGACAAGCCTTACTCGCCACGCGCGATTGAGAAAGTGACTCAGGCAGGCATTGCGCGCACCTTCCAGAACCTGCGCCTGTTTAACGACATGAGCGTGCTGGAGAACGTGATGATCGGTCGGCACGTCCGCACCCGCAACGGTCTCTGGGCCGCTATCACTCGCCATAAGCGGGCGCGGGAAGAGGAGGCGGAGACCGAGCGCCAGGCCTGGTACTGGCTGGAGTACACCGGCATCGCTCAGTTTGCCCACTACCGCGCCAGCGATCTTGCCTATGGCCATCAGCGCCGCCTCGAGATTGCCCGTGCGCTGGCAACGGACCCTAAGCTGCTGGCTCTCGACGAACCGGCGGCAGGCATGAATGCGGCGGAGAAAGTCGCCCTCGGCGAACTGCTGCGCCGCATCCGTGACGATGGCAAAACCATTTTGATTATTGAGCATGACGTGAAGCTGATTATGAGCCTGTGCGACCGCATCAGCGTGCTGGACTACGGCAAGGTGATTGCCGAAGGGGAACCGGAGGCAGTACGTAGCCATCCGGACGTGATCCGCGCCTATCTTGGAGGTAACGCCCATGTCTGAACCTATATTGCAGGTGCGTAACCTCTCCGTGCACTACGGCGGCATCCAGGCCGTGCGCGGGATCGAGTTTAGCCTCAACGAAGGGGAGCAGGGGACGCTGCTGGGAGCCAACGGCGCGGGCAAAAGCTCTACCGTGCGGGCTATCGCCGGGCTGCAACCCTACGGCGGAGAGATCCTCTGGCAGGGCAAATCGATTCACCGCCGCGCCCCGCAGGATCTTCTCCGCGACGGCGTTGTTCTCGTGCCGGAGGGGCGGGGCATCTTCACCCGCATGACGGTAGAAGAGAACCTGCTGATGGGAGCCTGGCGGCGGAAAGGGCGGCAGGCGGTGAAGCAGGAGATGGCCCAGCTCTACGAGCGTTTTCCGCGCCTCGGTGAACGTAAAGATCAGCTGGCCGGGCTGCTCTCCGGCGGTGAACAGCAGCTGCTGGCTCTGGGCCGGGCGCTGCTCAGCCAGCCGCGCCTGCTGATCCTCGACGAGCCGTCGATGGGGCTGGCCCCGATCATGGTTGAGACCATTTTCAAAGAGATTGCTGCCTTGCGCGACGCGGGCGTCACGCTGCTGCTGATCGAGCAGAACGCCCGGCTGGCGCTAGAGGTCACCCACCGCGCGTGGGTAATGGACAGCGGATCTATTGCCCATCATGGCGAATCTGCCGCGTTGCTGGCCGACAACCGCATTCAGGAAATTTATTTAGGCGAAATCGCCGTTTAAAACACCACCAACATCAGGGAAACAACAATGAAAACTAAACCACGCAAAGCGCTAAGCGCCATGATTGTGCTTGCTGCTCTTGGCGGATCGGCGGTAAATCAGGCCCAGGCCGATGAGACCGTGATTATCGGTCTGGCTGGCCCGCTGACCGGCCCGTCGGCGCGTATCGGTAAGGATCTGGAGAACGGCGCACAGCTCGCCATCGACGACGTGAATAAAACCCACCCGACGATTGGCGGCAAAGCGGTGACCTTTAAGCTGCAATCCGAGGACGATCAGTCTGACCCGCGTACCGCCGTGGCCGTGGCCCAGCGCCTGGTAGACAGCGAAGTGGCAGGCGTGGTGGGCCACTGGAACACCGGGACCAGTATTCCGGCGGCGCGTATCTATCATGATGCGGGCATCGCCCAGGTTGCCCCGGTCGCCACCGGTCACGCCTACACCCAGCAGGGTTTTGACACCAGTTTCCGCGTGATGGGCCACGACGATGACGGCGGCGACTATGCGGCAAAATATGCGGTGCAGACCCTGAAAGCAAAACGTATCGCGGTAATCGACGACCGGACCGCGTTCGGTCAGGGGCTGGCCGATGAGTTCATCAAGTCTCTGGAAGCGCAGGGCATCAAGCCGGTTGACCGCCAGTACGTTGATGAGAAGACCGTGGACTTCAACGCCGTGCTGACTGCCATCCGCAGCAAAAATGCCGATCTGGTCTTCTTCGGCGGCGTGGATAGCCAGGCGGCTCCGCTGGCGCGTCGTCTCAAGCAGCTGGGCATGAAGGCCACGCTGATGGGCGCGGGTGGCTTCGTTAGCCAGACTTTCCTGAGCCTGGCGCAGAAAGAGGGCGAGGGCGTTGTCGCGCTGGAGCCGGGTCTGCCAGTAGACAAAATGCAGGGTGGTAAAGCGTTCGAGCAGGCCTACCAGTCTAAATACCATACCCATATCGAACTCCATGCGCCGTTTGCCTATGACGCTACCCGCGTGCTGATTGCCGCCATGCAGAAGGCCGACTCCGTTGACGCCGGTGACTATCTGCCCGCGCTGCGCGCCATCAACTACGCCGGCGTAACCGGCAATATTGCCTTTGATGAGCAGGGCAACCTGAAAAATCCATCCTTTACCGTCTACAAAGTGGTGAACGGTAAATGGGAACCCCAGACCGTGCTGGGCGGTAGCGCGAAGTAATTTGTGAGGCAATGATGAGCTGTGAGCAAAAACAAGAGCTGGGCATTCTCGCCCGCCGTAAAATTGAAGCTGAAATAATTAAACCTATCTATGAGATCCTGGTGCGCGAGGTGGGTAAAGCCCGCGCCCAGGCGGTGATTGGCGAAGCCATCGAGCAGGCGGCCATTCAGGCCGGGCAGAACTTTGCCGCCGCCGAACCGAAAAAAGCGGATCTGCGCAGCTTCGTCGATCTGCAATATCTCTGGGAGAAGGATAACGCTCTCGACGTGCGGGTGATCGAAGATGACGGCCAGCGCTACGACTATGACGTGACGCGCTGCCGCTACGCCGAGATGTACCATGAGATGGGCCTCGGCGAGATCGGCCATCTGCTCTCCTGCGCGAGGGATGATAAGTTTATCGTCGGCTATGCTCCTGACGTTGAGCTGACCCGCACCCAGACCATTATGTCCGGCGCGCCGTGCTGCGATTTCCGCTATCGCGTCAAAGACAAGGAGGCGTGATGGCGTCTCCTCTCCAGGTTGATAGCGCACGCCTGTGGCAGACCCTCAATGAGTTTGCCACCCTTGGCGCAACGGCGGGGGGCGGGGTGACCCGGCTGGCGCTGAGCGACGAAGATCGGCGCGGGCGAGACCTGCTCGCCGCCTGGGCGCGTGAGGCGGGCTTTAGCTGCGACGTTGACCGACTGGGGAATATGTTTATTCGCCGGGCGGGCAGCAACCCCGATCTGACTCCGGTGCTCACCGGCTCGCACGGTGACTCCCAGCCGCTGGGCGGCAACTACGACGGCATCTACGGCGTGCTCGCCGGGCTGGAGGCGCTGCGTACCCTTAACGATGGCGGCATCACCACCGAGCGCGATCTCATTCTGGTGAACTGGACTAACGAAGAGGGGGCACGTTTTGCCCCGGCGATGCTGGCCTCCGGCGTCTGGACCGGGGTATTCAGCGAAGAGTACGCCCTGGCGCGGGAGGATCGCGACGGCATCAGCGTGGGCCAGGCGCTGACGGCTATCGGCTATCAGGGCGAGCGCCCGGCGGCGGCCATCCCGCTGCATGCCTGCTACGAGCTGCATATCGAGCAGGGACCGCTGCTTGAGGCGGAGGATACGGATATCGGCGTCGTTCACGCTGCTATGGGCCAGCGCTGGTATGAGATCAACCTGACCGGCTTTGCCGCTCACGCGGGCACTACGCCGATGGATCTGCGTCGCGACGCCATGTGTGCCTTTGCCGAGCTGACCCTGGCGGTTGAAACCATTGGCCGCCGTTTCGCCCCGGACGGGCGGGCCACCGTGGGCAGCGTGCAGGTGACGCCTAACTCGCGTAACGTCGTGCCGTCCGCGGTCTTCTGCACCGTCGAGTTCCGCCATCCAGAAACCGCTGCTCTAGTGGAGATGGAGACGGCGTTAACCGAGGCGCTGAGCGGGCTGTCGGCCCGCAGCATTGACGTCGCCTGGGAGCGTATCTTTGATTACGCGCCGGTGAACTTTGATCGGGGCTGCATTACCCGCATCGAGCAGGCGACCCGCGAGCTGGGCTACTCCCAGCGCCGGATGGTCTCCGGGGCGGGTCACGACGCCTGCTACGTTAACCGCGTCGCCCCTACTGCAATGATCTTTATCCCCTGCGAAAAGGGCATCAGTCACAACGAGGCGGAAAATATCACCCCGCAGTGGGCAGAGCGTGGGGCAAACGTGCTGCTCAACACCCTGCTGGCGGCGGCTAACGAAACGTAGCCTCAGGGTAGCCAGCGCTCGGCGGTGGCACCCTCGTCGTAGTGCAGCGGCGAGGGGAGGGTGATCAGCTCGATCAGCACACCAAAGGGAGTGCGGCAGAACCAGGTCTGGTTGCCGGCTCCCTCCTCCTGGGCAAAGCAGTCGCTCGGTCCCTCCAGCATCTCCGCCCCGTGGGCGCGCAATGTTTCCCCCGCCTCTTTAATGTCATCCACATAGAGTGAAAAGTGGTTGATCCCCGGCTGGCAAATATTGGTTTGCTGATTATTCACGCCCGGATCCAGCTGGAATAGCTCGACGTTGGCACCGTTGCCCAGCCGCAGCATCGCCAGGCCGACCACGCGCATATCGACGGGAAAGCCGTTAAGCGGATGCATGCTCTGGCCGTCAACGGCTTTCGCAGGCTCATCAGGAGGAACGATACGGTAGAGCACGCTGGCACCCAACGCGTTAACGAAGAAGGTTTCGGCGGCTTTCAGATCGGTAACGGTAATGCCAATATGCTCTATGCCCTTGAATTTCATCTTCTACTCCTCAGCTTAAGGTGAACGTTAAGGGTAGTAAAAGATGTCCGCGGGGTAAAAAAATGCCCCACAAAAGACTCTCAGACTTTTACGGGGCGGTGGGGAAAAGCTTATTTGTAGATGGTTGCCGTGCCGTACATCTGGTTTTCACCGCCAGCGGAGTTAATCACAAACCCTTTCGCGCCTTGTTCACGGGCTTTTTCAGCCAGCTCATCCTGGAGATCGTCCAGGCTCAGCGCGCCCTGTGCGGAGACCGTGCCCGCCGGGCGTAGCGTCCCGGTATCGCCTCTCATCAGTTGCTGTGGTGCGGCAAAAGAGCTGACCGTCATGGCGGAAAACGCCAGTGCGGCAGCCATTGCCAGATATTTTTTCATCATGACTTCCTCTTATCAGGGAACCGCAGCTTAAGTTTAGGCCCGGTGAAGAGGGGCTTACGGGCAAATATTTCGTCAAGATGACGCGGTTTTTTGCATGAATCGCTGTTTACCACGCCGCCTTCAGGGGGTATCTTACGCCGCTCATTACAGGAGAATGCCATGAATGCCCAGAAGCCGGGGTTACACCCCCGTAACCGTCACCGCAGCCGCTACGATCTTGATGCGCTCTGCGCCGTAGAGCCGCAGCTACGCGGTTTTATCATTGCCACCCCTACGGGGGAGCCGACGGTCAACTTCGCCGATCCCGATGCCGTTAAGGCGCTGAACAAGGCGCTGCTGGCGCACTTCTATGAGGTGAAGCACTGGGATATTCCGCAAGGCTTTCTCTGCCCGCCGGTGCCGGGACGCGCGGATTACATTCACCACCTGGCGGATCTGCTGGCCGAAACCGTAGGCGGTGAGATCCCCCGCCAGGCAAGCGTGCTGGATATCGGCACCGGGGCCAACTGTATCTACCCGCTGATTGGTAACCACGAATACGGCTGGCGCTTTACCGGCACCGAGGTCAACGACGCGGCCTTTGCCAGCGCCCAGGCGATCGTTTCCGGCAACCCTGGCCTGACCCGGGCGATCCGTCTGCGTCGCCAGAAAGATCCGGCCGCTATTCTTAACGGCATGATCCACAAGAACGAGCAGTACGATGCTACCCTCTGCAACCCGCCGTTCCACGACTCGGCGGCGGCGGCGCAGGCCGGTAACGACCGCAAACGACGCAACCTGGGTCAGAGCGAGGCGAGCGGCCTTAACTTTGGCGGCCAGCAGCAGGAGCTGTGGTGCGAGGGTGGGGAAGTAGCTTTTATCAGCAAGATGATCGCTGAGAGTCAGGCCTTTGGTCGCCAGGTGCTGTGGTTCACCTCCCTGGTATCACGCGGCGAAAACCTGCCGCCGCTTTATCGCGCCCTGACCGCCGTCGGAGCGGTGAAGGTGGTGAAAAAAGAGATGGCCCAGGGGCAGAAGCAGAGCCGCTTCATTGCCTGGACCTTCCTTGACGAGGCCCAGCGTCGCCGCTGGGCGCAGACGCGATTTAAAGCGTAGGTTCCGCAGGGGGCTGGAGCATATTTTGCCCAGCTCCTGGCTGTGCTGCTCCTGGGTTAGCCAGCACTTGATAGGTCTGTACCGGCGCGCGCACGTCGGCAAGATCAAAGTGCTTTTTCACCATGCTATCGAGGGCAAAGCGCACCGTCCACTGCTTCAGCGGCTGGGTGGTAAAGGTCACCCGCAGCGTGAAGGCGGTGTTGGTCAGGCCAACAATGCCTACGAAGGTCGGCTCGCCAATGATCAGCTTACGGATATCCTCCTGCTCCATCAGCTCACCCACCGCCGCCTTCAGCGCGTTATTCGCTTTCTCTGCATCCTCATGACGATCCACGTCGTAGTTCGCCACTATCGAACCAATCCCGCGCACAAAGTTGGCGAAGGTGGTGATCGATGACCACGGAATAATGTGGTACGCGCCGGTATCCTGTCGCACCCCCACGGAACGAATCGACATTCGCTCCACGGTCCCGGTGAGCGGCCCGATAGTGACCAGATCGCCGGTGTTCATCCCGTTTTCAAACTGGATAAAGATCCCGGTAATAATATCCTTCACGAGGGTTTGCGCCCCGAAGGAGATGGCCAGACCTAATGCGCCGGCACCGGCCAGCAGCGGGGCGATGTTCACCCCAATCTCCGAGAGCACAATCATTACCGTAATGGTGCTGATGATCACCGCCAGCGCGTTGCGGAACAGCGTCAGCAGGGTACGGGTACGGGCGCTGGGCAGCGGGCGACCATGGATATCGGACGCCAGCCGGTTCTCGATCAGACTCGCCAGCACGGTCCAGCCCACCGCCGAGAAGAAGAGGATCAGCGCGATGCGGATCAGAATATCGACCGCCTTCTCCCCCGCGCCATAGTGCAGCCAGTTCCAGAAATCGAACAGGCCCCACGCGCTGAGTAGCAGCATAATGGCAACGATAACGGTGAGAAAACGCGCCACCTTTAGCGCCGTCGACAGCCAGCCGTTTACCCGCTTCTGTAGCTCTGGATAGCTGCGCTGCACCTGAGCTGAGAGGGTGATCCGCTTGGCAATCCAGCGCGACAGCATGCCCGACACAAACGCCGCAATACCAATAATCGCCAGACTGCGTACCGTCGCACCCATCATAAATTTCAGGCTGTTGCCCGGATCGAAGAGCGAGAAGAAGAACAGCACCACGAAATAGGCGCAGGCCAGCCAGTGCCAGACCAGCGCAAAGGCGCGAATAAAGAGGCTAAAGAAAGCCAGCGAGCGATCGGCAAGGTGGTGGAGGTTCTCATATACCGTGGTCTTATTGTGAAAAATAAGGTAGAGCGCCCAGGTGGTGATACAGAGCATGATCAGTACGTTCGCCAGCGCGCCAAACTGAACGTTAACCTGGTTTGAGATGATCGGTACGGCCACCAGCAGGCCATAGCCAATCAGGCTGCTAAGAGCGCTAAGGCGCAGGTGCCAGTATTTCGCCGCCTCGTTTTTAATCGAGAAAGGACGCAGATCGGGGAAGCGCGGGCAGAAGATGAGTCGCAGGATCGCCTTAAAGAACTCAATAAGCGCAAAGGCGTTGAGGAACAGGCTCTGCTGAAAGGCAATGGTGCGGTTGCCGCCGTTGAGATTGTCGCTTAGCAGCTGGCCGACAAAGAGAGTGAGCGACAGCAGTAGCAAGTCGATAATAAACGCCCCGACGATCATTGCAGGCAGCTGTAACCAGTTGGTCCTGTCATGATTCTTACGCCGCCCCCACTTGCCCATTTTGCGATAGAGCGGGAAGGCACAGAGGCGCACCAGCCAGTAGAAGACAAAGACCAGCACGGCGAGCAGCAGGAAGTGACCGGCGGCGTTAATGAAGGTCTGTGGGTTAAAGGTCTTGTGCGGCGAGCCGGTAATGTTGCGGTAGAGCTGGGCAAAGCGCGACGACAGCTCCTCGCCGTAGTATCGGCTGACCTCCTGCACGTTCTCCAGTACCGTCTTCTCTTCGACGACCTCTTCCGGTGGCGTGATGGTCGGCACCGGCTCCGGCGGTGGGGTGGCGGCGACCTTACGCAGCTGGCCGATCAGCTCTTCCCGGGAGCTGGTATTCTCCAGCACGTCCGCCAGCGCGCCGTAGGCGGCTTTCTTTTGCTCGAGATCCGGCTCGGCAGCAGGTGCTGTCTCGCTGGTGGCAGGGGCAGCGGATGTGATGCCCGGAATGGTCGCCGCGTGTAGCGGCATAATGAACAGGCTAAGCAGCAGCAGTAACCACGGCACGGTCTCTCTCCTGAGAAAATAGTGCAAAAAGATAAGTATAGATGCTGCCAGCGCTGCGTCTGGAAATGGGAGAAATCCGGCGGAGGAAAAAAAACGCTCCCCAGATGGAGAGCGTTGATAGATCAGGATACGTGCTGGAGGAACTCTTGCAGGCGCGGGCTGGGCGGGTTCTCGATCAGCTGCTGCGGATTGCCATCTTCAGCAATACGCCCCTTATCGATAAAGATCAGCCGCGAGGCGACCTTCTCGGCAAAGCCGATCTCGTGGGTCACGATCACCATCGTCATCCCCTCTTCGGCCAGATCCTGCATCACCTTCAACACCTCGTGACGCAGCTCCGGGTCGAGGGCCGAGGTGGGTTCATCAAACAGCATCATCTTCGGCTTCACCGCCAGCGCACGGGCAATTGCCACGCGCTGCTGCTGGCCGCCGGAAAGCTCAGACGGATAGTGGTCGGCACGCTCTGCCAGACCGACCTTTGCCAGCAGCGCGTTGGCCAGCTTCTCCGCCTCGCTCTTGCTCGCCCCGCGCACGCGCAGCGGGCCAAACATCACGTTCTCCAGCGCCGTCAGGTGCGGGAACAGGTAGAACTGCTGGAACACCATGCCTGCTTCCTGACGGATCAGGCGCTCGTCCACCTTCGGGTCGTTCACCTTCAGACCATCAACGATCAGATCGCCGCTGGTGATCTCTTCCAGCTTGTTGATGCAGCGCAGCAGGGTTGACTTACCGGAGCCGGAAGGACCGATGATGACAACTACTTCGCCCTGGTTGATGTTCAGGTCGATGTTATGCAGCACCTGGGTTTTACCGAAGTGCTTAGAGACGTTTTTAAATTCAATCACAGGATTTTCATCCTTCTTTCAAGACGACGCAAAATAAAGCTCAGAACCAGGGTAATGATGAGATAGAACACCGCCACGGCGCTCCAGATCTCCAGCGCGCGGAAATTGCCGGCGATGATCTCCTGGCCCTGACGGGTCAGCTCGGCCACGCCGATAACAATAAACAGCGAGGTGTCTTTGATGCTGATGATCCACTGGTTACCCAGCGGCGGGAGCATACGGCGCAGTGCCAGAGGCAGGATCACCCGGCGAATGGTCTCGCGCTTAGAGAGTCCCAGCGCCAGGCCCGCTTCGCTGAAGCCCTTATGGATCGAGAGTACCGCGCCGCGGGTGATTTCAGCGATGTAGGCTCCGGAGTTGATCATAATGGTGACAACGGCGGCGCTGAACGGGTCGATGCGCAGATCGTTAAAGGCCATCGGCAGGGCGAAGTAGATAAACATCACCTGAACAACGATAGGCGTGCCGCGAATGATTTCGATAAATACCAGTGCGATGTGGTTTGCTATCCAGCCGCCGAAGCTGCGGGCGAAACCGGCTGCAAGGCCGATGATTAAACCGCCCGCCAGACCGAGGACCGAGATCCACAGGGTCATTTTGACGCCTTCAAACAAAATGGGAATGGCAGGCCAGATGGCACTCCAGTCAAACTGCATGATAAATTCCTGTATACCGTGGTGAAAAACTAAACATGTAGGCCCGGTAAGCGCAAGCGTCACCGGGCGTTACAAACCTGCATTCAGGCTGGATTATTTAGGTTCTGTACCGAACCATTTTTTATAGATTTCGTTGTAGGTGCCGTTCTCTTTCAGGGTTTTCAGCGCGCCGTTCACCTTCTCACGCAGATCGTCGCTGCCTTTCGGGAACGCGATACCGTACTGCTGCGCTTCCAGAGAGTCGCCAACCGCTTTGAACTGGCCTTTGCCGGCGGTCTGGATGAAGTAGAGAATGTTCGGCGTATCGTGCAGGACCGCATCAGCGCGATTAGTACCCAGTTCCATGTAGGCGTTGTCGATGTTCGGGAACTGGCGCAGATCTTTAGTTTTGATATTGGCTTTCGCATAGTCAACGGAGCCGGTACCGCTCTTCACCGCGACAACTTTACCGTCGAGGTCTTTTACGCTTTTAACGTCGTTGTTGTTGGCTTTAACCATCACCAGCAGACCGCTTTTGTAGTAGCCGTCAGAGAAATCGACCGCTTTTTTACGCTCGTCGGTAATGGTAATCCCCGCCAGCGCCAGGTCCACGTTCTTGGTTTGCAGCGCCGGAATAATGCCGCTGAAATCCATCGGCTTCAGGGTGTAATCCAGCTTCAGCTCTTTCGCTACCGCAGCCCACAGATCCACGTCAAAACCAACGTATTTATCGCCCTGTTTAAATTCGAACGGAACGAACGCGGTGTCGGTCGCCACAACCAGTTTGTCGGCGGCGTGGGAAGAGACCGCAAAAGCCAGGGTAAGTGCAGCAAGGGAAACTTTAAACACAGACTTCATAACATTTCCTTTTATATCCACGGGGCGATCCCCTGAGAGAACGTACGCAGTATGAAAAAATCGTGCCAGGTTTACAACCTATTGTTTTGTAAAGGCGATATTTTCAACTGCTGTACAAAAAGCATGCATGGCTGAGCGCTATGCACCATTTCAGTGACCCATTTTGGTGCGTCGCTGGCATGTTGCACAATATGCTGCTATTAAGCGCATAACGCGGTGATAAAACAACCCTTGATTAACGATTGTGTGAGGTAATTATTACAAGTGATTTACTTTACAGAGGGGAAAGAAAGTGCGGTTGTACTCGGGTTGCACTATAGCAGTGCAAAACCCTCTCCCGGGCGGGAGAGGGTAATAGATAAAGCTTATGACTTATTCGATGTTAGATTCGATAAACCACAGGAATTTATCCAGGTCGCGAGACGCTGCGGTGAAGATATCGGCGGTGTCTTCATCTTTCGCTTCGCTGATGGCTTTACGGGTGCTGTTTGCCACGATGGCATAGCGCTCGGCCAGCTCTTTCAGGTGATCCTGAACGGTGTGGATGTCCAGCGGGTAGCTTTGCAGCGGCGTTTTGCTGTTGACGACCTGCGTCGTACCCAGCGCCACGCCACCTAACTGCACCGCACGCTCGGCAATGGTATCGAGGTGATCGGTCAGGGTGGTACGGAAGCCGTCCAGCATCTCATGCACGCCAATAAAGTTAGCGCCGCGCATATTCCAGTGGGCCTGCTTGGTGATCAGGGACAGGTCAATGAACTGGATCACCTGGCGGTTCAGCAACTCAACGGTTGCTTTCTTATCGTCGTCCGCGACATCGTTACGAGTATAAAGCAGATCGGATGATTTGGTTTTTACCAGTTTAGCGGTACTCATAATCTCATATCCTCTTGATGTATGTTCCCAGGTAATTACTGGAACTAAGTATAGCACCGGTTTTTGGCTTTGCTATTTTGGCTGTTCCTATCGGTCCAATAGTAATAACGAGGGTATAAATGGCTATTTTTTACATATCAGTAACTTACGTTTAACGAGGGAGATGATTCTTAATTTATATAAGACGTTGAGAATGTTAATGAATATTATTAACGTAAAAAGTTGAGGCGGTGAAGGTTATTCTGCACGGTGCGAAACCGTGCAGGAAATAATTAACCAATATCAACTTCTTTTATTTTGCTCTCACGGCGTAGCGTCAGCGTAGAGCCAATAGAGGCAGCAACAATGGCCAATAGCGCCAGCCACTGCACCAGCGTCAGGGTTTCACTCAGGAAGATCATCCCCGATACCGCTGCCAGCGCAGGCTCCATACTCATCAGGGTGCCAAACGTACGGGTGGGCAGGCGCGTCAGGGCCACCATCTCCAGTGAATAGGGAAGAGCAGTGGAGAGAACGGCTACGGCCAGGCCCAGCGGCAGAATCGACCAGTGCCAGAGGGCGTCCCCCGCCTGGATTGCGCCAAGAGGAACAAACACCACGGCGGCAATCAGCGAACCCAGCGCCACGGTGGCCGGGCCATGCTCTTCTCCGGCGCGCTGGCCGCAGAGAATGTAGATGGCCCAGCAGGCACCCGCTCCGAGCGCAAAGGCCGCACCGGTGAGATCGACATGAGAAACGTCCTGCCCCAGCGGCAGGAGAAACCACAGCCCCAGCACCGCCAGTACCACCCAGATAAAGTCGACCGGACGGCGGGAGGAGAAAAGTGCTACCGCCAGCGGGCCGGTGAACTCCAGCGCGACCGCAATGCCCAGCGGAACCGTCTGGATCGAGAGATAGAAGAGATAGTTCATTGCCCCCAGCGCCAGGCCATAAAACAGCAGCGGCTTACGCTGCTCTGGCGTAAAGCGCAGTCGCCAGGGCCGGAAGATAACGACAAGGATAAGGGTCCCAAGGGCAAGACGCAGGGCGGTCACGCCGGGCGCACCAATCAGCGGAAAGAGCGATTTCGCCAGGGATGCGCCGCTTTGAATCGACGCCATCGCAATCAGCAATATAAAAATAGGTAACCAGACGGGTAATTTGCGGGGTAAACCAGGCATCCTTTCTCCTGTCAATTTATGTCAAACCAGGTAAAGAGGGCAGTGTAATGGAAATAGATGTCTGTGGTTGAGTCTCCGTTGAAAATAAATGTCAGGAACGCGATAGAATAGTGACAAGTTGCTGGATTATTCACCGTATCTTTAGGAATAATCTGGATGAATATGTCGCTTTTATGGCGCGATAATAGCGACATGGCTTGAAAAAAGGCTTTTTTTTGAAAGAGATACGAGTCAGAGGAAACGTTCTGTTACATCAAAAGGTCCGTTAGACAGCGCGAAGCGCAAAGAGTTTCTCAATAATTTTTGTTATATTTAATACTTAGGACTTACTTGAAGCACATTTGAGGTGGTTATGAAAAAAATTGCATGTCTTTCAGCACTGGCAGTTGTTCTGGCTGTATCCGCAGGTTCCGCTGTAGCGGCAACCTCTACTGTTTCCGGCGGTTATGCTCAGAGCGACATGCAGGGCGTGGCGAACAAAGCTAACGGTTTCAACCTGAAATATCGCTACGAAAACGACACTCCGCTGGGTTACATCGGTTCCTTTACCTACACTGAAAAAGATCGTACCGAAAGCGGCGTGTACAATAAAGCACAGTACTACGGCGTAACTGCAGGTCCTGCTTTCCGTCTGAACGACTGGGCAAGCATCTACGGTGTAGTAGGTGTTGGCTACGGTAAATTCCAGCAGTCTCAGGATGTTGTAAACCATTCTGACAGCAGCGACTACGGCTTCTCCTACGGTGCGGGTATGCAGTTCAACCCAATCGAAGATGTGGCTATCGACGTTTCCTACGAGCAGAGCCGCATCCGTAGCGTTGACGTTGGCACCTGGATCGCAGGCGTAGGTTACCGCTTCTAATCACCCCGGTGATAGTCTAGACACAAAAACGGCCCCCAGGGGCCGTTTTTTTATGGACGCAGTTTATTGGCAAGCGGAGCGCCACCGGGTATGGGTGCAAACGCCGGGTGGCGCTGCGCTTACCCGGCCTACAGAACTACGGACCATGCTCGTATATGACGTGGTTACCGCGAGCGGGTCTCGAACAGGTCCGTGCCCAGATGGTTGTAATCTACCTTTTGTAGCTTGAAGTTGGTCACCCAGGTTGGCCCGGCTTTGTCGTTAGAGATAAAGCGGTAGCGGGAGACGATCTCTTTGGCGGTAATGCCGGTCCACTGCGAAAAGAAGCTCAGGAAGTCGTTGGCCGAGCGGCGGGCTTTAATCAGCCGATGGCGGGTGTCATCGCTGGAGATCACCATAAACGGCACCTGGAAGTTCTGCTGGAACTTATCGTCATGGGCCAGATACTGCACCTCTTTGCCGCGCTCCTTGAAGGCCAGCCCGTGATCGGAGAAGTAGACCATCGAGAAGGTGCTGCCGCTGTTGCGCAGCTGGTCATAGAGCTTGCTGAGGAGGGTATCGGTTTGCGTCACCGAGTAGAGATAGCACGAGGTTTCCTTCGACTGCACGAAGTCCGTATACTTGCCGCCGGTGCGATCGCAGGCCTGCGGGTGGGAACCCATCAGGTGCAGGACAATCAGCTGTGGCTGGCTGCGTGCGGTGTTTAACACCTGTGCGGTCATCTTCAGCAGCGCCTCGTCACGCGTGTTTTTATCCGCCTCGAAATCACCGCTTTTTAAGAACTGCACCTCGTCGGCGCGCTTCGCAATGCTGGCGATAGCGGTATCGTACTCACCAATCTGTCCTTGATTAGAGAACCACCAGGTCTGGAAGCCCGCCCGGTTGGCGAGGGTGACAAAATTATCCTGATACTGGGGCTTGTTGTCCATCACCCGGTTCAGAGTCAGGCCCAGCGATTTCTGCGTCGAGCCGCTGGCCGCCACGTAGTCAGTAAAAAGCGTGCCGTTGACGCTGCTGGCAAAAGGGCTGTTCTGCCAGTGGCCGCCAAATGCGCCCACCGCGTCGCGGCGCACGCTTTCGCCGATCACCACCACGTAGGTATGATACTTCGGCTTCACCGCCATCACGCTCCAGCTATCTTTCATTCCGGCAAGCTGCGCCATCCGGCTCTGCTCGTCCAGCACTTCCTGGTTGTTCACTACCACGTCCTTCACAAAGCGAAACACGGGATAGCCAGTATCCTTCAGATTAAAGACGCCACCGTAGGCCAGGTTCTGCACCGGGGCGACAAAGACGGTAGCCAGACAGAAGGCGACCCCGAGATGATCCCATTTACCCCAGGATGGACGTTCGCTGCTTTTACGCCGCACGGCGATCGCCCCAAGGCCAAAGATAAACAGGCCAATCACGTAGTTGTACCACGGGAAAATGGTCAGGATCTCCGTGGACTCCTCCATGTTGGTAGAGTGCAGCGCCAGCAGCGTATTGAAGTTCGGTGCGCCGTAGGCCTGGCCAAAGGGATAGTAAGAGGCAGCGAGCAGGGAGAAGATCCCCACCAGCACCTTCTGTGCATGCGGTGCGTGACGCCACATAAGCAGCAGCAGGCAGGCGAACGCGGTGGTATAGAGCAGGCTGAAAGGGTAGCCAAGGGCGTAGTTGATCAGCAACGACTGAAGAAAGTAAAAACCCGTCCACGGGCTAAGCGCCTGGCTACGGGCAGCGAGCGTTTCTTTTATTGTTAAATTCATATAGCTGTATCGCGAAAACGCCATGTGCTCACCCTGGCGTAGAGGGTCAAAACCTGCCGGAGAGGGCGTAGGGAAAGAGGAGAGTTCCGCATCCGCGAGCCGCATTTGTGCAGGGCTGCGAGAAGATAGAGCGAGAGCAGGCGAAGATCAACTGCTTACGAAGGGATCTTTTGCGAGAGTGGTTGCAAAATCAGCAAATAAGAGGAATTTTCTATGACAGAGCGTCAGTATGGCGGGGGGGTGTGACAGAAAAATGAAGCGGCGTGCCGCGACGCCGCATTATTGGGATTTTTTATCGTCCTGCTGCGGTTTGCCGTTGAACATATCGCACAGCATATTGAGCAACAGTAACCGGACCTGGAACGGCGAGTGGGTAAACACGCTAAGGCACCTCTTGAGTTCGTTCATATCAACCTCCTCCTGCTTGATGGTGTGACGTTCAATCCATGAAGGTTGTCTGCATTACATACAGATATAGCACAGGCTATATTGTATAGCTACGGCTATTACCCAAATTTTTTGTGCTGGTCTACTTATGGTTTACACTGGACGCAACCGTATATG
Organism: Pseudescherichia sp.; assembly: GCF_031987975.1. Classification (GTDB taxonomy): domain Bacteria; phylum Pseudomonadota; class Gammaproteobacteria; order Enterobacterales; family Enterobacteriaceae; genus Pseudescherichia. The sequence continues at coordinate 75,098 of NZ_DALZYX010000007.1, forward strand.
ATGCATTTATCGCGTTACCCCATGAGGAAGTCCAATGAGCCGTCGCGCAGGCAAGACAACAACAAAAAAAGTGACGCAGCTGGTGAATGTCGAAGAGCACGTTGAGGGCTTTCGTCAGGTGCGGGAAGCGCACCGGCGTGAACTGATTGATGACTATGTCGAGCTGATCTCCGATCTAATCCGCGAAGTAGGGGAGGCCCGGCAGGTGGATATGGCCGCCCGGCTGGGGGTCTCCCAGCCGACGGTAGCCAAGATGCTTAAGCGTCTGGCAACGGTGGGGCTGATCGAGCAGATCCCGTGGCGCGGCGTGTTTCTGACCCCTGAAGGAGAGAAGCTGGCCCAGGAGAGCCGCGAGCGCCACCAGATCGTTGAGAGCTTTCTGCTGGTGCTGGGCGTCAGCCCGGAGACCGCCCGCCGCGACGCCGAGGGCATGGAGCACCACGTCAGCGAGGAGACGCTGGAACGTTTTCGCCTCTTTACTCTTCAGCAGGAGCACCCTGCGGAATGACCCTGCCGTTCGTGCGTGCGCTGGCGCGCGATCGCTTTCTCCAGCTGCTGATCCTGATCGGCATTGCCCTGAGCTTTTTCGTCCCTTTTCACCCGGCCGCGTGGCCTGAGGCGATCGACTGGCACACCATCCTCACCCTGAGCGGGCTGATGATGCTCACCAAAGGGGTAGAGCAGAGTGGCTACTTTGACGTGCTGGGCCGCAGGATGGTCCGGCGCATTGCCACCGAGCGGCGGCTGGCAATGTTTATGGCGCTGGCGGCGGCGCTGCTCTCAACTTTCCTGACCAATGACGTGGCGCTGTTTATCGTGGTGCCGCTCACCCTGACGCTGAGAAAACTGTGTGAGATCCCGGTTAACCGGCTGATTATTTTTGAAGCGCTGGCGGTTAACGCCGGATCGCTGCTTACCCCCATCGGTAATCCGCAAAATATACTGCTGTGGGGGCGCTCCGGCCTCTCGTTTGCCGCCTTTTCCGGGCAGATGGCGCTGCTGGCGCTGGTGATGATGGCAACCCTGCTGCTGCTCTGCTGGCTCTTTTTCCCCAACAAAGCCCTGACCTACCACAGCGGCAGCCAGGCTCCATCATGGCATCCCCGGCTGCTCTGGAGCTGTCTGGGACTCTACGTTGTTTTCCTCACCTCGCTGGAGATGAAGCTCGAGGGCTGGGGCGTGCTGATTGTCGCCGCGGGCTTTGCTGTTCTTGCCCGTAAGGTGCTGAAGAGCGTGGACTGGACACTGCTGCTGGTCTTCATAGTGATGTTTATCGATGTTCACCTGCTGGTACAGCTCCCCGCTTTGCAGGGAGCGCTCAACGGCGTAGAACACCTCTCCCAGCCCACGCTGTGGCTCACGGCCATCGGCCTGTCGCAGGTCATCAGCAACGTACCGGCAACCATCCTGCTGCTGAACTACGTTCCCCCCAGCCAGCTGCTCGCCTGGGCGGTAAACGTCGGTGGCTTTGGCCTGCTGCCCGGCTCGCTGGCGAATCTTATCGCCCTGCGGATGGCCAACAACCGCCGCATCTGGTGGCGCTTCCATCTCTACTCCATTCCGCTGTTGATCTGGGCCGCGCTGGTAGGGTATGGGTTACTGATTATCAGTTAATGCGAATTTGTCAGTTTTTCCTGGCAAATGTATAGCAACCTCCTAACTTTAGATAACGGCGCACGTGTCGCGCCGTTTATCAACAGGACAGTTGCAACGCTATGGCTGATAACGAAAACAATCCTGACGCAGCGCAGGAAGAGAACAATAACGATCGCAAAGATCAAAACGATGCTCAAAACAAGGAACGTAAGCGCCCCGGTAAAAAGCCGCTCATTATTCTGGGCGTAGTGGTCGTAGTCATGGTAATCGTGGCGCTGGTGTGGTGGTTTATGACCCGCAACCAGGAGACCACCGACGACGCCTTTACCGAAGGGGATGCGGTGACCGTCGCGCCCAAGGTGGCGGGCTACGTAACCGAGCTGCGGGTGAAGGATAACCAGCGAGTGAAAAAGGGCGATCTGCTGGTAGTAATCGACCCCCGGGACGCTACCGCCCAGCGCGATCAGGCTCAAGCCCAGCTCGGACTGGCAACCGCCCAGCTGCATCAGGCCCAGGCCCAGCTGGCGCTCTCGAAGGTGCAGTACCCTGCCCAGCGCGACGAAGCGCAGGCGCAGGTGCTGAAGGCCAAAGCGGATTTAGCCAACGCCGAGGCTGCCTATCGCCGTCAGCGCGGCGTTGATCCCCGTGCGACCACCCAGCAAAACATCGACAGCGCCAACGCCCAGCTGCGCAGCGCTCAGGCCCAGCTGGCCAGCGCCAATGCTCAGCTGGAGGTGGCAAGCCAGATAACGCTACAGATCCGCCAGCAGGAGACCAACGTCGAAGCCCGGGAACAGCAGGTGGAGCAGGCCCGCGCCCAGCTAGAGAACGCTAACCTCAACCTCTCCTATACCGAAGTGCGCGCCCCCTTTGATGGTTACGTCACCAAACGTAACGTGCAGACTGGCACCCTGGTACAGGCGGGTACGGCGCTCTTCTCGCTGGTCTCTACCGATATCTGGATTGTGGCGAACTTCAAAGAGTCACAGCTGGAGCGGATGCGCCCCGGCAATAAAGTTACCATCGGCGTCGATGCTTATCCGGATCTCGAGCTAGAGGGGCATATCGACAGCATCCAGCAGGGGAGCGGCTCGCGCTTCTCCGCCTTCCCGTCGGAAAATGCCACCGGCAACTTCGTGAAGATCGTCCAGCGCGTACCGGTGAAGATCGTCATTGATAAAGGTCTGGACGCAAATCAGCCGCCGCTGCCGCTGGGGCTGTCAGTGGAGCCGAAGGTGACGCTGGAATGACCGATCACAGCCATGAGAACTGGCGTCCCGCCAGTAACCCGTGGGCGGTGGCGATTGTCGTCACCCTCGCGGTGTTTATGGAGATCCTCGATACCACCATCATCAACGTGGCGCTGCCCCACGTCGCCGGTTCGCTCTCGGCCAGCTATAGCGAATCCACCTGGGTGCTCACCAGCTACCTGGTGGCGAACGGCATCGTGCTGCCCATCTCGGCCTTCCTGAGCCGCGTCTTTGGCCGCAAGCGCTTCTTCCTCATCTGCATCGTGATGTTTACCGTCTGTTCGTTCCTGTGCGGTATCGCCACCGAGCTGTGGGAGATCATCCTGTTCCGCATCCTGCAGGGCTTTTTTGGCGGCGGACTACAGCCAACCCAGCAGTCGGTGCTGCTGGACTACTTTAAGCCGGAGGATCGCGGCAAGGCCTTTGGCCTCTCGTCAATTGCGATCATCGTTGCTCCGGTGCTCGGGCCAACTCTTGGGGGCTGGATCACCGACAACTACTCCTGGCGCTGGGTCTTCTTTATCAACATCCCGGTGGGGATCGTCACGGTGCTGGCTATCTACCAGCTGCTGGAAGATCCGCCCTGGGAGCGCAAATCGGAAGAGAAGCTGACCATCGACTGGACCGGCATCGGGCTGATTGCGCTGGGGCTGGGCTGTTTGCAGGTAATGCTGGATCGTGGCGAGGACGACGACTGGTTCGCCTCTAACTTTATCCGCACCTTTGCCGTGTTGACCCTGATTGGCATTATCGGCGCCATCTACTGGCTGATGTACGCTAAAAAGCCGGTGGTGGATCTGCACTGCATGAAGGATAAAAACTTTGCCGTCTCCAGCCTGCTGATGGCCGGAATGGCAATGATCCTCTACGGCAGCTCGGTGGTGATCCCCCAGCTGGCGCAGCAGGATCTTGGCTATACCGCGACCTGGTCCGGGCTGGTGCTCTCACCGGGGGCGGTGCTGATCGTACTCACGATCCCGCTGGTGCTGAAGCTGATGCCGGTGGTGCAGACCCGGTGGATCATCGCCTTCGGCTTTACCTGCCTGGCGGTGGCCTTCTTCTGGTCGCGCAACCTGACTCCGGACGTAGATTTCGAAACCCTGGTGCTGTTCCGTAGCGCCCAGTCGATTGGTCTCGGCTTCCTCTTTGTGCCGCTCACCACCATCGCCTTTGTCACTATTCCGCGCCAGCTCAACGCCGACGCCGCGGCGCTGTTTACCATGTTCCGTAACGTTGCCGGATCGATCGGTATTTCGCTCTCCACCGCCGCCATTACCGAACGCGCCCAGGTACACAGCGCCTATTTGAGCGCTCACACCACGCCTTTTAGCGAGCAGTTCCAGCTGGCGGTGCGCGAGACGGCCCAGGCGATCCGCAACTTCACCACGCTGTCGGGGGATCCCCTCGGACTGGCAACCGGGCAGATGTACCGAACCATGATCGAGCAGTCGCGCTTTCTCGCCTACGTTGACGTCTTTACTCTGCTCAGCGTCGTGGCGTTTTTACTGATTCCGTTTTGTCTTCTGCTTTCGCCGATCAAGAGCGAAGGCAGCGCAGGAGCACATTAACATGCACAGGATACATACCCCGACGCTGTCGTTACTTACCCTGCTGCTGGCAGGCTGCGCCGTGGGGCCGGACTACCAGCAGCCCGTGCCGCCTGCGGTGAGCCACTGGAACGACGCCGGGGATAAAACCGTGCCGTCGCAAACCTCAACCCAGGCGGTTAATCCGCGCTGGTGGACCAGCTTCAACTCGCCGCAGCTCAACAGCCTGATCGAGCGGGCGATCGCCGGGAACCTCTCCCTGCAACAGACCGTGCTGCGTATTGCCGGGGCACGTGAGCAGATCAACCAGGCGGGCGGTGCCTTCCTGCCAGCTGTCAACGGCAATCTCCAGGCCACCCGGCAGCAGCTGGGGCTTGAGGGAGAGCTGAAGGCGCACGACGTCTACGGTCAGCTACAGGATGCCGATCCTGAGGTGCGTAACGCCCTGGGGGTACTTACCCAGCCGGTAAACCTCTACCAGGGCAGCTTTGATGCCCAGTGGGAGCTGGATCTGTGGGGCAAAGTACGTCGTCAGGTTGAGGCGGCTAACGCCCAGCAGCAGGCGGCTATTGAGCAGCGCAACGACGCCCTGGTGTCGCTGGAGGCGGAGGTGGCTCGGGCGTGGCTCCAGCTGCGTGGGGCGCAGAGCATCCTCGCGACTATGAACACCCAGATCGAAACCGCCAGAGAGACCCTGAGCCTGACCGAGAGTCGCCAACGCGGTGGATTATCGCCGCAGCTGGACGTGGAGAACGCCCGGGCACAGCTGGGTAGCCTGGAGGCGCAGCTGCCGCAGTACCAGGCCCAGGAGCAGCAGGCGATGAACGCTCTGGCGATCCTGATCGGCAAGCCTCCGGGTGCGCTGAATGCGGAGCTACGGTCGGTGCAGCCCCTGCCGAAGCTGCCGGATATCATCCAGACCGGGATCCCATCAACGCTGGCCCGCCGCCGTCCGGACGTACGTGAAGCGGAGGCTAACCTGCATGCCGCCACCGCGCAGATTGGCGTTTCGGTGGCCCAGCTCTTCCCGAGCCTGACCCTGAGCGGCCAGTTTGGCCTGCGCAACAGCGAAACCGACTGGCTGACCGACTGGAGCAGTCACTTCTACAGCTTCGGGCCGCAGGTTTCAATTCCTATCTTCCAGGGCGGACGGCTGGTCTCCAGCGTCAAGCTGGCGCGGGCGCAGCAGGGTGCAGCGGCGCTCAACTATCGCCAGACGGTACTCAGCGCGCTGGGCGACGTGGAGAACGCTCTGGTCAGCTACCGCACCGATCAGCAGCGTGAGGCCGGGTTGAGCAAAACCATTGAGGCGTTACAGAGCGCCTTCGATCTCGCCAGCGATAGCTACCGTCAGGGGATCGCCACCTTTATCGATGTGCTTGATGCCCAGCGCCAGCTGGCCCAGGCTGAACAGCAGCGCGCCCAGGCGCGGGTGCAGAGCAGCCTCGATTTGGTGGCGCTCTACAAGGCGCTGGGGGGCGGTTGGGAGCCATACCAGACCGTGCAGCTGCCGGAATACCCGGTCTTTGGCGAAGCGGCGCGAGGATAAAGTTCAGAGGATTGGGCAAGAAACGCGCAGGATCCTCACATTCGCGATCCGGCGCGTGGGAGTATAACTACTGAACACTCACTGACACCCTAAGGAGCGTTCTATGCGTTATCAAAAACTTGGCAATACCGGTCTCTTTGTCTCCGAGCTGTGCCTGGGCACCATGACCTTCGGCGGCGAAGGTGGGATGTGGGGCAAGATTGGTCAGCTGCGGCAGAATGAGGCTGAGCAGCTGGTGGGCGACGCCCTGGCGGCGGGCATCAACTTTATCGATACCGCCAACGTCTACTCGGAAGGGCGCTCGGAGGAGATCACCGGCCAGGCGCTGAAAAATCTCAAGATCCCGCGTGAGGACGTGGTGATAGCGACCAAGGTATTCGGCGAAACCGGCACCGGCGGGGTCAACTCGCGCGGCAGCTCCCGCTATCACATCATCGGCAGCGTCAAGGAGAGCCTGCGCCGCCTCCAGCTGGATCATATCGACCTCTACCAGCTCCACGGCTTCGATCCGGCAACGCCGATTGAGGAGACGCTCTACGCTCTGGATAACCTGGTTCAGCACGGTCACGTCCGCTATATCGGCGTCTCCAACTGGGCGGCGTGGCAGATCATGAAGGCGCTGGGCATCTCCGAGCGTTTGGGGCTGGCCCGCTTCGCTTCCTTGCAGGCTTACTACACCATCGCCGGGCGCGATCTTGAGCGTGAGCTGGTTCCGATGCTGCAAAGCGAAGGGGTGGGGCTGATGGTCTGGAGCCCGCTGGCGGGCGGCCTGCTGAGCGGCAAGTATGACCGCAGCGGCAGCGGGGAAGAGGGCGGCCGCCGACTGGCGTTTGACTTCCCACCGGTAGAGAAAGAGCGTGCCTTCGACTGCGTGGACGTCATGCGTAATATTGCCGACAGTAAAGGCGTGTCGGTGGCGCAGATCGCCCTGGCGTGGCTGCTGCATCAGCCAGTGGTAAGCAGCGTTATCATCGGTGCAAAACGCCCGGATCAGCTGGCGGATAACATCGCCGCGACGGAGATTCGCCTGAGCGAAGAGGAGCTGAAACAGCTTGATGCGGTCAGCGCGCTGCCGCGGGAGTATCCAGGCTGGATGCTGGAGCGGCAGGGGGAATATCGCCGTAGTCAGCTGGCACAGCAGTAAAACGACAAAAAAGCCCGGCGATTGCCGGGCTTTTTACTGACTTACGAAACTCTTAGTTCAGACGAACCGGCATCCCGGAACGGTTCTGAATCGCCTGCTCAACGACGCTCTGGTCGGCGTCCGGCTGGCTGGTGATGCTCTGTACGCTCTTGGTCAGCGTGATTGGCACAATCTCTTTGCCATCAAACTGCGCTTCGGTGGTGGAGAGCGGGTTGTGCACCTCGATGTAGCGGCTGCCATCCGGTTCGGTGGTGGCTTTTACCGGCTCATCGATAAACTGAACGCGGGTACCAACTGGTACGTTCTGGAACAGGAACTTGATGTCGTCGTTACGCAGACGTACGCAGCCGTGGCTTACGCGCAGGCCGACGCCGAAGTTAGCGTTGGTTCCGTGGATCGCATACAGGCGGCCAATGTACAGGGCATAGAGACCCATCGGGTTATCCGGGCCGGCCGGAACAACGGCAGGCAGCGGGTTACCGGCTGCAATATACTCCTGATGCATCTTCGCCGTCGGCGTCCAGGTCGGACCGGCTTTTTTACGTTCAACTTTAGTGGTCCAGTTGATCGGCGTATCTTTGCCCAGCTGGCCGATACCGATCGGCAGCACGATCACCGTGTTGGTGCCTTTAGGATAGTAATAGAGGCGCATTTCGGCACTGTTGATCACAATCCCTTCGTGCACGGTGTCCGGCAGGATCAGCTGCTGAGGAATGTTCATGACGCTGCCGCCCTTCGGCAGGTAAGGATCAATACCTGGGTTAGCTTCCATCAGGTTAGAGAGACCCATCTGGTACTGGGCTGCATAGTACTCCAGCGGCTGGCTGTTGTTCTCTGGCAGGGTGATGACCTGGTTCTGGCCAATCAGACGGCTACCGTCGGTCGGTAGCGGATAGGTTACAGCAGACGCGGATTTGCAAAACCCTACTACAGCGAAAGCCGCCGCTAAAATTGTTGTTAATTTCATATTCATGGTATGCGAGGTTTCTATGCCACAGGCCGTTTAGTTAAGAATGCTCAAAAGGATGGGAGCGCATTATATGTGCATTCCCACGCGCATGGAATTGAGATGTGTACGAAATCACATTTTTTTCTCTCACCCTATTGTAGCAACTGTTCACACCTGCGCGATTTCAATTCGGAATTGTGGCATAATGCAGAGTTTGTCACACATTTTCAGGATAACACCGTGTTAGTTACCAGCAACGTCACCATGCAGTTTGGCAGTAAGCCGCTGTTTGAAAATATTTCCGTCAAGTTTGGCGGCGGCAATCGTTACGGCCTGATTGGGGCGAACGGTAGCGGAAAATCCACCTTTATGAAGATCCTCGGCGGCGACCTTGAGCCGACGCTGGGTAACGTCTCCCTCGACCCGAACGAGCGTATCGGTAAGCTGCGCCAGGATCAGTTCGCCTTTGAAGAGTTCAGCGTGCTTGACACGGTGATCATGGGCCACGCCGAGCTGTGGGAAGTGAAGCAGGAGCGCGATCGCATCTACGGCCTGGCCGAGATGAGTGAAGAGGACGGCTATAAAGTGGCCGACCTTGAAGTGCTGTACGGCGAGATGGACGGTTACTCCGCCGAGTCCCGTGCGGGCGAGCTGCTGCTCGGCGTCGGTATCCCGGTAGAGCAGCACTACGGCCCAATGAGCGAAGTCGCTCCCGGCTGGAAGCTGCGTGTGCTGCTGGCCCAGGCGCTGTTCTCCGATCCAGATATCCTCCTGCTCGATGAACCGACCAACAACCTGGACATCGATACCATTCGCTGGCTGGAGCAGGTGCTAAACGAGCGTAACAGCACCATGATCATCATCTCGCATGACCGTCACTTCCTGAACATGGTCTGCACCCATATGGCCGATCTCGACTACGGCGAGCTGCGCGTCTATGCGGGCAACTACGATGAGTACATGACTGCCGCGACCCAGGCGCGTGAGCGTCTGCTGGCCGACAACGCCAAGAAGAAAGCGCAGATCGCTGACCTGCAATCCTTTGTCAGCCGCTTTAGCGCCAACGCTTCGAAATCCCGTCAGGCCACCTCCCGCGCCCGCCAGATCGACAAGATCAAGCTGGACGAGGTAAAAGCCTCCAGCCGTCAGAACCCGTTCATTCGCTTTGAACAGGATAAGAAGCTGTTCCGTAACGCGCTGGAAGTGGAAGCGCTCACTAAAGGCTTCGATAACGGTCCGCTGTTTAAGAACTTCAACCTGCTGCTGGAAGTGGGCGAAAAGATTGCCATTCTGGGTGCGAACGGCGTGGGTAAAACTACCCTGCTGAAAACTCTGGTAGGCGATCTGGCGCCGGATAACGGCACCGTGAAATGGTCTGAAAACGCGAAGATTGGTTACTACGCGCAGGATCACGCCGCAGACTTTGATAACGATCTCACCGTCTTCGACTGGATGAGCCAGTGGAAGCAGGAGGGGGACGATGAGCAGGTGGTGCGTAGCTTCCTGGGCCGTCTGCTCTTTAGTCAGGACGATATCAAAAAGCCAGCGAAGGTACTCTCCGGGGGGGAGAAGGGGCGTATGCTCTTTGGCAAACTGATGATGCAGAAGCCAAATATCCTCGTCATGGATGAGCCGACCAACCACCTGGATATGGAATCTATCGAGTCGCTGAACATGGCGCTGGAGATGTACCCGGGTACGCTGGTGTTTGTCTCCCATGACCGTGAGTTCGTTAGCTCGCTGGCAACCCGCGTGATTGAGATCACCCCTGAGCGCATCGTCGACTTCAGCGGTAACTACGAAGACTACCTGCGCAGCAAGGGTATCGAGTAATTTCCCGTCGTCTTTCGCGCTACAGGTGTGTTGGCTGCACCTGCTCACCCCGGTCCCTTACCTGTGTAAGCTCCCGGGGATTTACAGGTTTGCTGCCTTCCTGTAACGCGAAATACTTAGGGAAATTGGGCTATGGGAATGCCCGGTGGCGCTGGCGCTTACCGGGCAATCTGCGACTACAAAGCCCATTCACTCGTGGCTTCACCGTTCACCCGCAGCGCGCGTTTTTCTCCCGCCGGTAATATCACCTCCAGTACGTTCCAGGCCGGACGGTAGTCGCCCTGCGCATGCACCTTGAGATCAATGGTGCTGCCTGAGCAGACCATCTCCCACTCCAGCCACAGCGCATTGCCCTGCCTGTAGCCCCAGCTCTCACCGTCATCTTCAAACAGCAGGCCGTGGCTGGTACCGACACCTTTCAGCGGGAACAGACACAGCTTGCGACAATCATCTTTTGCGGCATTGACGTGAGTAATACGCTCGCTGAGCGGCAAACCGGCTCCGGCACGGACTAACAGAGGGAGCTTTTCCAGGGGGGCATCGCGAACAATCCACTGTCCGCCGGAGAACCATTCGTGGGTATAAAAATCGTACCAGCCGCTCTCATTTGCAGGTAGCCAGAGACGACGCTCCCGTGCCCCCGGATCGACCACGCTGGCCACCAGAAGATCGCGGCCCAGCAGGAAATCATCACACTCCTCGAAGGTCTGCTCATCGTGCTCGTGATCGAGGAAAGTCGGACGAAGCATAGGCTCATCGTCAGCGTGTGCCTGCCACAGCAGGGTATAGAGATAGGGCAGCAGACGATAGCGCAACTCAATAGCGCTGCGAATGGCGGGCGTGACGCCTGGATACATCCACGGCTCATTCACCGTCTGGTCATCATTCCACGAATGGATGGTAAAACGCGGATGCATAACGCCGTTCTGTACCCAACGAACAAACAGCTCGGCGTCAGGCTTATCCCCGGAGAACCCTCCTACGTCGTGGCCAACGTTATACAGTCCTGACAGGCTCATCCCCAGCCCCATGCGCGTGTTGTAGCGCAGCGTCGCCCAGCTGGTGCGGTTGTCACCGCTCCACGTTTGCACATAGCGCTGCATCCCGGCACAGCCAGAGCGGGAGATCAGATAGGGGCGCAACTCCGGAGCAAAACGCTGCTGCGCTTCCAGCGAGGCGCGCATCATGAGTAGCGGCATGACCGGACGAATATGCTTGATAGCGATCTCGCGGCCAAAACCATAGCAGCGCGCTTCGCCGTCCCAGATCTCAAATTCATTATTGTCGTTCCAGGTGGAGTCGATACCCATCTCCAGCAGCTGGGTGGTCACACCCTCCTGCCACCATGCCACGGTCTCCGGATTGGTGAAGTCGAGGTGGGAGCCTTCATCATCCCAGAAGCTTGAGCGCTCTGGCGCACTGGACTCGGAGTCGCGAACGAAAAGGCCGCGCTCGGCGACTTCGCTGTAGCGAGGATGATCCTGTAACAGGCAGGGCTTAATATTGGCCGCCAGTTTTATTCCCGCATCATGAAATGCCTGGCTCATTACCTTCGGCTGCGGCACCTTATCGTAGTTCCAGTTGAAGACGTAGCGCTTACCGTTGATTGAGGTGTAGCCGGAGGAGAGCTGAAACGAGTCGCACGGAATGGCATGCTCGGCGCACAGGCGAATAAAATTCAGCAGCTGGTTCTGCGCGTCCGGAGCATCGGTATAGTGCATAGTTGAGCCGCTGTATCCCAGGCTCCACTTTGGTCCGAAAAGGGTCTTGCCGGTCAGGCGCACAAACGCTTTGGTCACATCCAACACGCGTTTGCCGGTGAAAATGTAGTAATCAATATCGCCCGCCTCGGCCTGCCAGCGTCGGTAAGGCGTATGGTAGTTGTCGATTTCATTGCCCAGATCCAGCCAGCAGCTACTCAGATTGTCATAAAACAGGCCGTAGCTGATATCACTCCGGCGAGTGATGGTAAACGGAACATGCTTGTAGAGCGGATCGGTACTTGCCGCGTTATAGCCCATGGCGTCCAGGTTACGCATTTCGTAGCGCTGACCGGTACGTTGCAGGTTGCCGGCTTTTTCGCCAAGGCCATAGAATCGTTCATCCTTACGACGGTTGAGGTAGTGCGCTACGCCGTCACCGTGGGCATTCAGCAGGTAGGCGCTGGTTGGGCGGTCGCTGGTAAGATGCTGCCACTCTCCCTCCTCGTTACGGTAGTGCCACTCCAGCCACAACGGCTGATGGACGGTCACGCGCAGCTGTTCGCTGGCAATGGTTAGCTGCTCGTCTCGCTGCTCCAGCGTCCACGCGGGCAGGGTGAAACCGCTCAGATCGTCCCGGGGGCGACCTTCCCACGGTACGTCCTGTGCCGGAGCGATACTCCAGGTTCTCTCCAGCGCCAGCGCGCCCTTGCGTTTAATCAGCACGCGGAACAGATCCTGTTCCAGCACGTAGAGGCACAAACTGTGCTGGCCGTCGATTTTTAGCTCCACGTGATGGGCCGACTGCGTGTCAAAAATCCAGTTTTTCAGCGTCTTCATAATTTATATCCACTCTCAGGCGCGCTTGGCGCGACGTTCAGCAATAAAAGCAACCAGGAATACGGCACCAATCAGGTCAAAGAAGCCCATGGCAATGAATAGCGGGTTAAAACCAACCTTGTCGGCGGTAACCCCAATAAGCAGAGAGAAGAGGAAGCTGGCGATCCATGCGGCAGAGCCGCGCATGCCGTTAACGGTGGCCATCTGCCCCTTGTCGAAAGACTCCACCACCAGCGCACTGAGCATGCAGGAGATGATCTGATGGCCGAAGCCGCCAATAGAAATAAGGGCGATGATGATGTAGGGATCGCGGGTCAGCGTGACGATAGCCAGCGAAATCATCAGGAATGCGCCGGTAACTGAGCTGGCGACGATGGCGTTAATGCGCACGCAGCCAAACCAGCGAGTATAAAGTTTGGTCAGGTAGCCGCTGGCGATACTGCCCAGATCGGCGGCGAGGAACGGCAGCCAGGCGAACATGGCGATCTGTTTCAAATCCATACCATGCTCTTTTGCCAGATACAGCGGCACCCAAAAGCTCATCACTGCCCAGGCCGGTTCCGCCATAAACGCCGGAATGGCGATACCGTAAAAACGCTTGTTCTTCGAGACGGTTTTCAGCGCGGTGAAGAAGGGCAGCCTCTCGGAGAGCGGCTCATTATCTTGCTGAATATGCGCCCGCTCTTCTTTGCTCAGGTTCGGGTGCTTATCAGGGCTATGATAGAACGCCCACCACAGCACCACCCACAGCAGCGCCAGCACGCCGGTAAACATAAACGCCCCCTGCCAGCCGAAGGAAGCGTGGGCGAAATAGATGATTGGCGGTGCCAGCATCGCGCCGATAGAGAAGCCCACGCCAGCCCAACCGGCAGCAATGGGGCGCTCGGATTTCGGAAACCATTCGCCGATGGTTTTGGCATTTGCTGGCGTGGCTGCCGCTTCCGCCCCGCCCATAAAGAAGCGCAGGATCGCCAGGTGTAGCCAGTTGCCAGCCCCGGCGTGGGCGATGCAGGCTACGGCCCACAGGGTGGCGCAGATCAAAAAGCCCAGCTTCAGGCCAATGACATCGATGAGCCAGCCGCACAGGGGCTGGAAAAGGGTATAGGCGAGCTGGAAGGCACCAACGATCCATGAATACTGCTCGGTGGTAATACCGAGGCTATCCTTCAGTTCCGGGGCGATAATCCCCAGCGAGTTGCGGGTAATATAGTTAACGGTCACGCCGAGGAGGAACAGGATCAGCATCCACCAGCGTAATTTTTTGATTATTCGAGGGCTTTTGGTCACCACCCCGTCATTGTTGTTGATTCCCTGGCTCATCAGTTTCTCCGCACACGTTCTGTAGGGGACGTCGTGACGGGCTATCTGTTTATTTGTCATACCGATATGGCCCGCGTAAGGATATTTCTCTTTTTTAGCCTTGATTTTGTATACAACTAGTATGGAAGTTGTACGACAGCTTTACGTTAGGGGAGAAAAGGAGGGAGCCAAAGCGGATTCTGTGCAAGGATTCTCATCAATTGTTAAAAATATGTGGCAGCATGGGCATGCAACGAGTATTCATCAGGTTTTTATCTCATGAAAATATTCTCATCAGGGAAACGGAGCCAGATCACAGAATGGATAAAAAGCTCAAAATCAGTGAAATTGCCCGCCGGACCGACCTGTCAACCAGCACCGTGTCGAGGGTGTTGGCCGGAAAGGCGAACACCAGTGAAGCTGCTCGCCAGGCGGTGCTGGCCTGCGCTCGCGAACTGGGGGTAATGAGTGGTATTGCAGCTGGCCGGCTGTTACTCAACAACCTGGTGGTTTTCGCCCCTCAGCGGGCGTTCGATGAGCGCTCCGATATCTTCTACTACCGTGTGATACAGAGTATTAGCAAAGCGCTGGAGCCGCATGAGGTCAGGCTGCGTTACTGTGCGCTAGAGGAGTTAGACAGTGACGCCAATGCGTTTATTGCCAGAATGGGGGAGCCGGAAACCCAGGCGGCTATTCTACTTGGCATTGACGATCCGCATATCCATGAGCTGGCGGCAGATTTAGCTAAGCCCTGCGTATTAATCAACTGCCGCGACAGGCGGATGCGTCTGCCAACGGTTGCGCCCGACCACCGCGCGATAGGTGAATTTGCGGCTGACTACCTGTTTGATTTAGGTCATCGTGACGTCGTCACCGTTATGTGCCTGCGGCGCTATACCATGGATCTCCGCCTGGCCGGTATCAAAGAGGCCTGGGAGCAGCGAAACCTGAAGTTTCAGAGCAAACGCGATCTGATAACCGTTCCCAGCTTTAGCGCGAAAGAAGCAGAGGCGCGAGTCACGGAGTGGCTGGATAACCCGGCGCATAAAAACGTGCCGACAGCATTCCTGGTGGGGGGCGATTACATGGCGGAGGGGACGGTGCGCGCCCTGCAACAGCGCGGCCTGCGCGTGCCGCAGGATGTTTCGGTCATGAGTATTGATGCTTTTAATCTCGCCGCTATCCAGGATGTACCGCTGACGGCGGTGCATGTCCCACGCGACGAATTGGGCGTTGAAGCGGTACAGCTTTTACAGCAGCGGCTTATTCGTCCCCAGGCGGCCATCGGATCGTACCTGATCAACGGCACGCTGGTGGTACGGGAGTCGGTACGGCGGATACGACCGGGACAGCGTCGCACCGCCGTAGAGCGGGAAGGGTTGTACGACGTTTAAGCCATGCCCAACGCGCGCTTGCCGTGCTCGTTCAGATCCGCAACCGTAAAGCGGTTCTCCCACTGCGCTTCATAATCCTCACGCGGAAAATCTCCCGGCGACACGCCATTCTCCAGCGCTACTTTCACCTTGCGGGCATAGGCGAGGTTTTTCTCGCACAGCGGCGCGGCAGGAATGTACATTACGTTGCCCCAGCCCTGCTGGTTCTCTACCGGTGCGACGGAGTGGATCACGTCGCAGTGCCACCATACCGAGTCCCCGGCCTCCAGCGCCGGAATGCTGGTTAACGCCTCCATCAGCAGCGGATGCCACTTTTCGGAGATGGGCAGCACGCGCCCAGGCGCAACGCCGCACAGCTCATCCTCCGGCACGTCGTCCAGCAGCGGGCGCAGCAGAATATAGGCCATCGCCTCGGGGATCGGCACCACGTGCAGCAGCCCCTGACCCGGCAGCATATCCGACAGCGCCGTCCAGCCCTGGAAAGTACGGAACACCGAGCACTTGGTGGTGTTATCCACGGTGTACTCTTCCACTTCGGTACGGTGGGCGGCGTGCCACGGATCGTAGCTGTCGATATCGCCGTTAAACACCGAGGCGAAAACCTGCTGGTAGGCTGGCAGCAGCCAACGCTCCAGCGCCCCGGAGTCGGTATGCGCACCCAGCCCTTTAGAGGTGGTGCCCGGCGGACGGCGGCGGATGCGATCCGGATAGATCACGCTGACGTCAGGATCGAACCACTGCTTGCCGTCGCTCTCGAAGGTCCAGAGACGGTTAAGCAGAGACTGCACCTGGGCCATCTCACTGCTCTGGCGGGCCTGCATTTGCGCCTGCGACCAGTAGATAGGGTAGATCTCCGGGCGCGAGGCCTCCAGCGTTCCGAAGAAGCTGTCTCCCGGTCCCTTATAGACATCGTCGAAACGGTTCTGGTCAAGGTAAGCCAGCATGGATTGATCCCAGCCCAGCGCCTGTTCGCGTGGGAAATGGCCCTTAATCACCGCGCAGCCCCGGCGCTTGATCGCTGCCCGCTGAGCCTCACTGACGCGGCCGCTCTTCACATCTTCGAAGGGGATCACCGGCCAGACCGTTTCGCCTTTCGCTTTCAGAGCATTGATCTCGGCTACCTGTGCAGCGATGCGCTCTTCAAGGCGGTTAAAAACGGTCTGCACGTCGCCAATCTGCGCCCGCAGGGCCTGTTTTACCTGACGAATCGCAGCCTTATGGTCGGCGGGCAGCGTTTCGCTTGCATAAATTTCAGTCATATAACCCTCTCGCATCTTTCATTCGAAAGTAATTAACTTACATATGCTAATTTAAGTTAAAAAAAAGTTAATGCAAGTTTAAAAAGATGATGGGGTGCACAAAAGAGAGAAGAGGTGAACGCCAGCCGCGAGCGTGCTGGCGTTGAGGTGCTTAGGGGTTAAACGGGGAAGTGCCGTCAAGCACGGCCTGAATCACGTTCAGCGCACCCTGCTGGTTGTTATCGCCGGCCTGGAAGTTAGCAATCTCTTTAATAGCCTCGCCAGCATTACCCATGGCGAAAGAGAATTTCGCCATGCGCAGCATCTCGGCGTCGTTGCCGCTGTCGCCGATGGTGACGCAGTCGCTGGGCGAAAGCTGCCAACGCTTGAGCAGGCGGGTGATACCGTTGGCCTTGTGCAGGCCAGGGATGATCAGATCCACAAAGCCGAAGCCGCTAGTGACCGGTTTCATAATGCCGTCGAGAGAGACGTGCAGAGCGTCCACCAGCTGCGGGATCTCGCTGTCCGGCAGGTTAAGAGAGAACTTAAACATCTTGTCGTCGATCTCATGGTAGTCGCTCACCAGCTTGAGGCGATGATAGTGGTGGGACATCAGCTCGACAAACTCTGGCGGCGCGCTTTTGCTGACGTAGGCGCTCTCGAGGCCGCAGGCGACGAAGTTCAGGCCTTCGCTCTTGAGCAGCTCGCCCAGCACGATCTGGTACTCGTGACGGGTCAGCTCGCCGTGGAAAAGCTCTTTGCCGTGCTCGTAGACCAGCGCGCCGTTTTCGGCGACGAAGGAGATCTCGTCTTTGATTTCTGGAAAGAAGGAGATGAGCTGATAAAACTGGTTGCCGCTGGCGACCACAAACTCAATACCGCGCGCCTGAAGCTCGCGGAACTGGCTGAGGAACCGGCTGCGGTCGTACGTTTTAGCATCATCAAGGAAAGTTCCGTCCATGTCAGTGACGATAACTTTTACGGTCATACGTTATGCTCCCAGGGTAAAAACAGTCAGGAGCATTCTAGTAACGATGTGAGCAAATGCACACCTTTAATTTCATATGAAAGTAAGCACTGATTGTACGTAGGCCCGGCAAGCCTGCGCCGCCGCGCGTGACACCCTAAAGCGAGTGCTCCGTTCTCGCGATAATATCGTCCTGCGCATCCGGCGACAGGGCGGTAAAGAATGCCGAGTAGCCCGCCACGCGCACCACCAGATCCCGGTACTGGTCCGGGTGTTCCTTCGCCGCCAGCAGCGTTTCGCGGGAGACGATGTTGTACTGAATATGCCACCCCTTACGGACTTCAAAGAAGGTGCGCAGGAGCAGCATCAGCTTGTGGCGATCGCCGTCGTTCTCCAGCGTGGCTGGATTCAGCTTCTGGTTGAGCAGCACGCCGCCAAGAATTGATCCCACCGGCAGCTTACCAACGGAGTTGATCACCGCCGTCGGGCCGAAACGATCCGTCCCGGATGCCGGACTGGCCCCTTCCGCCAGCGGAGTGGTGGCTTTGCGCCCGTCCGGCGTCGCCATAGTCGCCGCGCCAAAAGGCACGTTGGCGGAGATGGACGAGGTGCCCGCGTAGTAGTTGCCGCCAATCGGGCCGCGACCGTAGCGCGGATTGTGATACTGCTTCAGTTCGTCAATGTAGGTCTGATAGGCGCGGTTCAGCAGCAGATCGACACTGTCATCGTCATTACCGTACTTCGGTGCGCCGTTGATTAAGCGCTGGCGCAGCTGCTCATGGGTCAGACCGGCAAAATCCGCTGCCAGCGCCTCGGCAAGCTGCTGCTGGCCGATAGTGCCCTGGTCAAAGACCAGTTTCTTCACCGCCGCGAGGCTGTTGCCAAGGTTGGCGATGCCCACCTGTAACCCGGAGACCCAGTCATATTTCGCGCCGCCCTGTTTAATACTTTTCGCCCGCTCGATGCAGTCATCCACCAGCGCGGAGCAGAGGATATCGTGAACGTTCTCCTCCAGCATGGTGTCCACCACGTACTCAATCTCAATGGATTTGCGAGTGTAGTAGCGGATCTGCCTGTCCCAGGCCGCCATCACCTCGTTGAAGTCGGCGAAGTTACCTTTAGACAGCGCCTGGTCCTGGGGCAGGAATACCTTGCCGCTGGTGGCGTCTCGGCCCGCCTCAAGGGCGGCCAGCATCACGCGGGCAAAGTTGATAAAGCTCATCCCGGTGCAGCGGTAGCCCCACTTGCCGCCGACGGCGGTCTCAATACAGCCGATCGCCGCATAGTCATACGCATCATCCGGTTCGACGCCAAGCTTAATAAACTCGGGAATAACGATCTCATCGTTATTAAAGGCGGGCATGCCGAAGCCGCAGCGGATCACCTGTACGCAGGCGTCGAGGAAATCGTTGCTCATCCCGGCGTGATAGCGCACGCTCAGGTTGGGTTGGGTCGAGCGCAGGCGTCCGCAGGACTCGAGAATGGCGTAGGAGAGCGGGTTGACCGCGTCCTGCGCCTTGCCGTTTACCCGTTTCTGGCCGCCGATGGTGACGTTCTGATAGAGCGGGCTACCGGCGGAGGCCTTCGAGTGCGAGCCGGAGCGGATCTTATTCACCTCCAGCAGCTTCAGCCAGCAGCCGTGCAGCAGCTCGATCGCCTGTTCCCGGGAGAGGGTCTGATTCAGCTCGACGTCGCGGCGATAGTAAGGGTAGAGATACTGATCCATGCGGCCAAAGGAGACCGAGTGACCGTTGGATTCGATCTGCAAAATGAGCTGAATGAAGTAGCAGAGCTGCAACGCCTGCCAGTAAGTTTCCGGCGGGCGATGGGCGATGATGTCGCAGTTTTCGGCTATTTGCAGCAGCTCGTCCCGGCGGCTGACGCGCGGTTCATCGCTGGCCATCTCACGGGCGAGGGCGGCAAAGCGTTCGATATGGTCGCTGACCGCATGCAGAACAATATCAATTGCCTTCAGGAACTGCTCACCGTGCAGATCCTCCAGCACGGTGAGGTTAATGCGCGACCGACGCTCGGCCACCTTCGCGCGCAGGCCGTCGAGGCCTTTTTCCAGCAGCAGCGGGTAGTTGACCGCCAGGTGCGCATCGCCAGAGGTCATGTTGCCCTCGGCCTTGATGATGCCTGTCGCCAGCAGGGCTTTCTGCTCGTCGGTAAACATACCGTAGCAGCGATCCTGTACCGTCTGGCCGCGCCACCACGGGCAGATGTCATGCAACACGCGCTTGTTCTCTTCGCTCACCGCAAAGCCTGCCCCGGGACGATCGGCCAGGTCATCGATCTCCTTTTCGATCCACGACACGGTGTACTCGGGGAAGATAGGCGCGGCGCGAAGCTCGCTTGCCTGGTTGCCGATAATCAGCTCGTCATGCTTAATCCAAATCGTGCGTTCGGCAAGATGGTGGGCGAGGGCCAGCGCCCGGCGCACCGGAATGGGCTTGTCGAGATGCTGGCGGTAGGCATCAGTGTAGTGCCGGGCGCGTTCGGTGCAGACCGGGGGCTTAACAATGTGCACCAGCGCATCTTTATGCGCCTGAATGCGGCGGGTCAGGGTATCAAGATGTAACTCGGTCATGGCATTATCCTCGTAGGGTAGCGGTTAAGCCGCACTCGCGGGCGTACGCTTCGGCGAAGGCCAGCAGGGCTGGCGCATCGAGCGGCTTATCGGGCGCGGTATAGGGCTGATTCAGTAGGTGATACTTGTTGATGCCCAGCGTGTGGTAGGGCAGAAAGTGGATCTCCTGAACGTTAAGCTCGTCGGCGGCAAAGCGGGTAATCGCTTTGACAGAAGCCTCGTCGGCGTTAAAGCCGGGGATCAGCGGCACGCGGATAATGATCTGCTTCCCTCGCGCTGCCAGCCGTTTCAGGTTCACCAGTACGCGCTTTGCCGAGCCGTCGGTCCAGGTTTTAAATGCCCCGCTGTCGATGTGCTTAAGGTCGGCAAGAAAGAGATCGACATACGGCAGGGAAGGTTCGATATAGCGCCAGGGCACGTGCAGGCAGGTTTCAACCGCCGTATGGATACCGTGGTCAACGCTGGACTTCAGCAGCGCGGCGCTGAGTTCCGGCTGCATAAAAGGCTCCCCGCCGGAAAGGGTGATCCCGCCCCCGCTGCGTAGATAAAAGGGTTTATCCCGCAGCACGGTGGCCATAATCTCCTCCACCGGCTGGGTTTCACCGCAGACCGTCAACGCCTGAGTGGGACAGCATCCCTCCAGAGCATTGAGATGCGTTTCATTGAGCCTTTGGCGGTGGATCAGCAGGCCGTTAATTGCCCGGTCGATAACGCCTGGTGCGGCCTGTTGGCAGAGTTCGCATCCGTCGAGGCAGAGACGAGCATCGAAAAGCACCTCCCGCGTCAGAGCGCGGCTCTCAGGATTCTGGCACCAGCGGCAGGCCAGCGAGCAGCCTTTTAAGAAGACAACGGTGCGAATGCCCGGGCCGTCGTGCGTGGAGTAGCGCTGAATATTGAAAATCATAATCTGCCCTCATATTTCATATGCAGATTAAAATGCTTTCGAATGAAAGTTATCTTGATTCTGGTCAATATATGGGCAGGTAGAAATAGGTAAGTTTTAAACCATGCTAAATCTCACACTTTGAGGAGTTCATATGGAACTGTACCTGGATACCGCCGACGTGGCGGCAGTAAAACGGCTGGCCCGCAGCTTTCCGCTGGCCGGGGTCACCACTAACCCGAGCATTGTCGCCAAAGGCAAAATGCCGCTGGTGGAGCTGCTGCCTGCGCTGCATGATGCCCTGGATGGAAAAGGGCGGCTTTTTGCCCAGGTATTAGCGAATAACGCCGAAGAGATGGTGGCCGAGGCGCGCAGGCTGCGCGGTATCATTGCCGATATCGTGGTGAAGGTGCCAGTGAGCGCTGAGGGGCTGGCGGCAATCAAGCTGCTGAAAGCCGAGGGGATCCCCACGCTGGGCACAGCGGTCTACGGTGCGGGGCAGGGGCTGCTGAGCGCCCTGGCCGGGGCCGAGTACGTCGCTCCCTATGTTAACCGCATGGACGCCCAGGGCGGCGACGGTATCCAGACGGTGACCGATCTGCAACGGCTGTTGACCTTGCACGCGCCGGGTTCGAAGGTATTAGCGGCGAGCTTCAAGACGCCGCGCCAGGCGCTGGAGTGTCTGCTGGCGGGCTGCGAGGCCATAACCCTGCCGCTGGACGTGGCGGAGCAGTTTATCGCCGCCCCGGCGGTAGAGGCGGCCATCGTTAAGTTTGAGCAGGAGTGGCAGACGGCGTTTGGCCGGGCGGGTATCTAACCGTTATTCGCCGCACACCTCGCACTGCGGGTTGCGCATCAGCTTCATCTCGCGGAACTGACAGGTCATGGCGTCGTAGAGGACAATTTTTCCGGCGACGCTCTGACCAAACCTTGCCAGCACCTTGATCGCCTCCATCGCCTGCATCGCGCCAATCACCCCCACCAGCGGAGCCATGACGCCCGCCTCAACGCAGGTCAGCGCCGTATCGCCAAACAGGCGGCTCAGGCAGCGGTAGCATGGCTCGCCCTCCTGCCAGGTAAAGACGCTAATCTGCCCCTCCATGCGGATCGCCGCCCCGGAGACCAGCGGTACTTTGGCCCTGAAGCAGCCGTCGTTGAGCTGATTGCGGATCTCAACGTTATCGGTACAGTCGAGGACCAGATGGTGGGCGGCTATCTGCACGTTCAGCGCCTCGCCCTCCAGTCGGGCATCGAGGGTGGTAAAGCTGACGTGTGGGTTGATGCGCGCCAGGGAGGCCCGCGCTGAGGCGACCTTCGGCTGGCCGATCGTTGCATCGCTATGCAGAGTCTGGCGCTGCAAATTTGACAGCGATACGGTGTCAAAGTCCAACAGGGTCAGGTGACCAATGCCCGCCGCCGTCAGGTACTGAGCGGCGGCACAGCCCAGCCCGCCGAGTCCCACTACCAGCACGCGGGAGGACTTCAGCGCCTCCTGACCGTCAAAATCGAAGCCGCGCAGGACAATCTGCCGGTTGTAGCGCAGCATCTCGCTATCGCTCAGCTCGACGGCCATCACAGCCCCCCAAACAGATGGTTAAACGGCTCGATCTCTACCCACTCCCCTGGCTCGACGCTACCGCGCTCGCGCTCCAGCACAATAAAGCAGTTGCCCTGGCTAAAAGAGCTGAAGATGTGGGATCCCTGGTGGCCGGTGGTGCGCACCTGCAAATTCCCTTCGGCGTCGCGCGCAACGATGCCGCGCTGGAAGTCGAGACGGCCCGGCGCTTTCTTCAGCCGGGAGGCGGTGCGAACCTGCAGGCGCGGGGGCAGGGTGCTGCCATGCTTGCCGCTCAGGCGGGCCAGCAGAGGTTGCACCAGCTGGTAGAAGGTGAGCGCCGCCGAGACCGGGTTACCCGGTAGGCCACAAAACCAGGCGTTGCTAAGCTTGCCGAAGGCAAAGGGTTTGCCGGGCTTGATCGCCAGCTTCCAGAAGGCGATCTCCCCCAGCTCTTCCAGCAGGACTTTGGTGTAGTCCGCTTCGCCTACCGAGACGCCGCCGGAGCTGATCACTACGTCGGCCTGCTGGTCAGCGGCAATAAAGGCCTCGCGCAGCCGGGCGGGATCGTCCGGGATAATGCCGAGGTTGATCACCTCGCAGCCGAGCTGCTCCAGCATGACGTGGACCGCCAGCCGGTTGGTGTCGTAGATCTGCCCATCGCCCAGCGGCTGGCCCGGCAGCTGCAGCTCGTCACCGGTGGAGAAGAGGGCCACCCGCACTTTACGCACCACCTCAACCTCAGGAATGCCAAGGGAGGCCAGCACCGGCAGCTCTGCCACCGTCAGGGTAGTACCCGGCGCATAAACCACCGCACCCTGGGTGATATCCTCCCCGGCGCGGCGAATGTGCTGTTCCGGACGAACGTTGCCGACAAACAGCACCCCGGCGTCGCTCTGCTCGGTCTCCTCCTGCATCACCACCGCATCGCAGCCCGGCGGGATGGGCGCACCGGTCATAATGCGGATGCAGCTCCCCGCAGGCCATTCGCCGTGGAACGGCTGACCGGCAAAGGCTTTGCCCGCCACCGGCTGCGGCACACCTGCCTGCACGTCATCAAGGCGCACGGCGTAGCCATCCATCGCGGCATTATCGAAGCCCGGCACGTTGAGCGGGGAGATAATCTCCCGCGCCGTCACCCGGCCAAAGCAGGCGTGCAGGGGCAGCGTTTCGTAGTCGGTGAGGGGGGTAATGTGCGACAGCATCTGAGCGAGCGCCGCGTCAAGCGGGATCAGCCCGGCGGTATGGTCCATGAGTTCACTCCTGGGAGGGCAATCTGGGAAATCAATGCGCCATTATGGCAGAAAACTGGGGCAGACTGTATGTACCCATTATGTGCCATTGCCGCGCGGGCTCTTTACATCACCGTTTCGACTTTCTATATTCAAAATTCGTATCAAACTGCGGCGACAATAATGATATTTATAGAAAAAGCTGCCAGACGAGCAATAAATAATGACTAAGCCGCCAAATCACCTGCAAGAAAATAGCCCCGTGCTGGACGTCAGTAACCTGAACATTCGTTTCGAAAACGAAGGTCAGGTGACGCAGGCGGTGCGCGATCTGTCGTTCAGCCTGCAACGCGGCGAGACGCTGGCCATCGTGGGCGAATCCGGCTCGGGCAAATCGGTCACCGCGATGGCGCTGATGCGCCTGCTGGAGCAGCAGAGCGGGGCCAGCGTGCGCTGCGACCATGTGCGGCTCCAGCGACGCAATCACCAGGTAGTGGATCTCAACGCCTTAAGCCGGGCGCAGATGCGCGGCGTGCGCGGGGCCGATATCGCCATGATTTTCCAGGAGCCGATGACCTCCCTCAATCCGGTATTTACCGTGGGGGAGCAGATCGCGGAGTCGATTCGCCTGCACCAGAAGCTGGGGCGTGAGGCGGCGCTGGCCGAGGCGAAACGGATGTTGGAGCAGGTGCGGATCCCCGAAGCCGACGCGATCCTGGCCCGCTACCCGCACCAGCTCTCCGGCGGGATGCGCCAGCGGGTCATGATTGCGATGGCGCTCTCCTGCCGTCCGGCGGTGCTGATTGCCGACGAGCCGACCACCGCCCTCGATGTGACTATCCAGGCGCAGATTTTACAGCTCATCAGCGTGCTGCAAAAAGAGATGGCGATGGGGGTGATCTTTATCACTCACGACATGGGCGTGGTGGCAGACGTTGCTGACCGCGTGCTGGTGATGTACCAGGGCGAGGCGGTTGAGACCGGCACCGTCGAGGCCATATTTCACAGCCCGCAGCATGCCTACACCAAAGCACTGCTGGCCGCCGTCCCGCGTCTGGGGGCGATGAACGGCAGCGATCTGCCGCGTCGCCTGCCGCTGGTGAGCAAGGAGCGTCCCGACCAGCGTGAAGCTGAGATCGAGCAGGACACGGTGGTTGAGGGGGAGCCGATTCTTCAGGTGCGCGACCTGGTGACCCGCTTCGGCCTGCGCAGCGGCATTCTCAACCGCGTGACCCGCGAGGTACGCGCCGTGGAGCACGTTAGCTTCGACCTCTGGCCGGGAGAGACGCTGGCGCTGGTGGGGGAGTCCGGCAGCGGAAAATCCACCACCGGGCGGGCGCTGCTGCGGCTGGTGGAATCCCAGGGCGGGTCTATCCTGTTTGAGGGCAAGCGTATTGATACCCTGCCGGACAGCAAACTGCAGCCGCTGCGCCGGGATATCCAGTTTATCTTCCAGGATCCCTACGCCTCTCTCGATCCGCGCCAGACGGTGGGCTATTCGATTATGGAGCCGCTGCGCGTGCATCGGCTGATGGGGGAGGAGGATGCCCAGCGCCGGGTGGCCTGGCTGCTGGAGCGGGTAGGGTTAAAGCCCGAGCACGCCTGGCGCTATCCCCACGAGTTTTCCGGCGGCCAGCGGCAGCGCATCAGCATTGCCCGGGCGCTGGCCCTCGATCCAAAAGTGGTGGTGGCTGACGAGGCGGTGTCGGCGCTGGACGTCTCTATCCAGGCGCAGATTATTAATTTGCTGCTCGATTTGCAGCGGGAGATGGGCATCGCCTTTCTGTTTATCTCCCACGATATGGCGGTGGTGGAGCGTATCAGCCATCGGGTGGCGGTAATGTACCTTGGGCAGATTGTCGAGATCGGCCCGCGGCGTGCGGTATTTGAGAACCCGCAGCACCCCTATACGCGCAAGCTGATGGCCGCCGTGCCGGTGGCCGAGCCGGGGCATCCTCGGGCGCAGCGCGTGCTGCTCTCCGATGAGATGCCCAGCAATATCTATAAGCCGGGTGATGACTCACATCGCGTGGAGCTGCACAGCGTCGGGCCTGGCCACTTTGTTGCCCGCTCGACGCCCGGCAGCACGCAATCCCGTTTTTGATCGTTAACAGGCAGGGAATTTCAGGAGAAGAATAAGATGACACAATTAGTTGCGCGTAAATGGCGTCTGGCGCTGGGCGTTGCCGCCGCGCTCGCCGTGGCACCGGCCTTCGCTGCCAAAGACGTAGTGGTGGCCGTTGGCTCGAACTTCACCACCCTCGATCCCTATGACGCAAACGACACGCTCTCCCAGGCGGTGGCAAAGTCGTTCTATCAAGGGCTGTTCGGCCTTGATAAAGATATGAAGCTGAAAAATGTGCTTGCCGAGAGCTACACCGTCTCTGACGACGGGCTGGTCTACACCATCAAGCTGCGTAGCGGCGTGAAGTTCCAGGACGGCACCGACTTTAACGCCGAGGCGGTAAAGGTCAACCTCGACCGCGCCAGCAACAAAGAGAGCGGGCTGAAGCGCTACAACCTCTACAAGAATATTGCTAAGACCGAGGCGGTGGATCCCACCACGGTGAAGATCACCCTGACCCAGCCCTTCTCGGCGTTTATCAATATTCTCGCCCATCCGGCCACGGCAATGATCTCGCCTGCCGCGCTGAAAAAGTATGGCAAAGAGATTGGTTTCCACCCGGTGGGCACCGGTCCGTACGAGCTGGAGACCTGGAACCAGACCGACTTTGTGAAGGTGAAAAAGTTTGCCAGCTACTGGCAGCAGGGGCTGCCGAAGCTGGACACCATCACCTGGCGTCCGGTGGTGGATAACAACACCCGTGCGGCGATGCTGCAGACCGGCGAGGCGCAGTTTGCCTTCCCGATCCCCTACGAGCAGGCCGCCGTGCTGGAGAAGAATCCGAAGCTGGATCTGGTCGCCAGCCCGTCAATTATGCAGCGCTACATCAGCCTCAACGTGACGCAGAAGCCGTTCGACAACGCGAAGGTACGTGAAGCGATCAACTACGCCATCAACCGCCAGGCGCTAGTGAAGGTGGCTTTCGCAGGCTACGCCACCCCAGCGACCGGCATCGTACCGCCGTCCATTGCCTACGCCCAGAGCTACCAGCCATGGCCCTACGATCCGGCTAAGGCGCGCGAGCTGCTGAAAGAGGCGGGCTACCCGAACGGGTTTACCACTACGCTGTGGTCCTCCCATAACCACAGTACCGCCCAGAAGGTGCTGCAGTTTACCCAGCAGCAGCTGGCTCAGGTGGGCATTAAGGCGAAGGTGACGGCAATGGACGCCGGGCAGCGCGCCGCTGAAGTAGAAGGCAAAGGGCAGAAGGAGAGCGGGGTGAGGATGTTCTACACCGGCTGGTCAGCGTCCACCGGCGAAGCGGACTGGGCGCTGTCGCCGCTGTTCGCCTCGCAAAACTGGCCGCCAACCCTGTTCAACACCGCCTTCTACAGCAATCCGCAGGTTGATAAGGATCTCGCCGCTGCGCTGAAGACCACCAATAACGAGGAGAAGGCGCAGCACTATAAGGCGGCGCAGGACACCATCTGGAAGGAGTCGCCGTGGGTGCCGCTGGTGGTAGAGAAACTGGTCTCCGCGCACAATAAAGATCTGAGCGGTTTTTATATCATGCCGGATACCGGCTTTAGCTTTGACGACGCAGACTTAAAATAGTCGTGCCTGGCCTCCGCTCATCGCGGCGGGGGCCAGAAACAGGGTAGAAGATGCTTAACTATTTTTTAAAACGCCTGCTCGGCCTGATCCCCACGCTGCTGATTGTGGCGGTGCTGGTCTTTCTGTTCGTGCATATGCTGCCGGGGGATCCGGCGCGGCTGATTGCCGGACCGGAGGCCGACGCGCAGGTGGTGGCGCTGGTGCGCCAGCAGCTTGGCCTTGATCAGCCGCTGTGGCAGCAGTTCTGGCACTACATCACCCATGTGCTGCAGGGCGATTTTGGCATGTCGATGGTCTCCCGCCGTCCGGTAGCGGACGAGATCGCCAGCCGCTTTATGCCCACCTTTTGGCTCACCATCGCCAGCATGGTCTGGGCAGTACTGTTCGGCCTTGCTGCCGGGATCGTTGCCGCCGTCTGGCGCAACCGCTGGCCGGATCGCATTGGTATGGCGCTGGCGGTGACCGGCATTTCGTTTCCGGCTTTTGCGCTTGGCATGCTGCTGATGCAGGTCTTCTCCGTTGAGCTGGGCTGGCTGCCCACCGTCGGGGCGGATAGCTGGCGACACTACGTCCTGCCGTCGCTGACCCTCGGCGCGGCGGTGGCTGCGGTGATGGCGCGCTTCACCCGCGCCTCCTTTGTGGATGTGCTCAACGAAGATTACATGCGCACCGCGCGTGCCAAAGGGGTCAGCGAGAAGTGGGTTATTCTCAAGCATGGCCTGCGTAACGCCATGATCCCGGTGGTGACCATGATGGGCCTGCAGTTTGGCTTTCTGCTCGGCGGCTCGATTGTGGTCGAAAAGGTCTTTAACTGGCCCGGCCTTGGCCGTCTGCTGGTGGACTCGGTGGAGATGCGTGACTACCCGGTGATCCAGGCCGAGGTGCTGCTCTTCTCGCTGGAGTTTGTTCTTATCAACTTAGTGGTGGATATGCTCTACGCCGCCATTAACCCGTCTATTAGGTACAAGTAAGGATGCGACTTTTAAACTGGCGTCGTCAGGCGATATTAAATGGAATGCCGGGGATCAAGCCGGCGCGTATCCGTACCCCATGGCATGAGTTCTGGCGGCGCTTCCGCCGTCAGCCGATGGCGATGACCGCCGGGCTGTTTGTGGTGCTGCTGATTATCGTTGCCGCCGTCGCGCCGTGGATTGTGCCGTTCGATGCCGAAAACTACTTCGACTACGATCGGCTCAACGAGGGGCCGTCGATGGTGCACTGGTTCGGCGTCGACTCTCTCGGGCGAGATATCTTTAGCCGCGTGCTGGTGGGGGCGCAGATCTCGCTGGCCGCCGGGGTGCTGGCGGTGCTGATCGGGGCCGCTATCGGCACGGTGCTCGGCCTGCTGGCGGGGTACTACGAAGGCTGGTGGGATCGCCTCATCATGCGCATCTGCGACGTGCTGTTTGCCTTCCCTGGCATTCTGCTGGCGATTGCGGTGGTGGCGGTGATGGGCAGCGGCATGGCCAACGTGATCATCGCCGTGGCGGTCTTCTCGGTGCCGGCCTTTGCCCGGCTGGTGCGCGGCAACACGCTGGTGTTGAAGCAGCAGACTTTTATCGAGTCGGCGCGCAGCATCGGCGCAAGCGATGCCACCATCCTGTTCCGCCACATTCTGCCGGGAACCATCTCATCCATCGTGGTCTACTTCACCATGCGCATCGGCACGTCGATCATCTCCGCGGCCAGCCTCTCGTTTTTGGGCTTAGGCGCGCAGCCGCCGACACCGGAGTGGGGTGCCATGCTCAACGAGGCGCGGGCGGATATGGTTATCGCCCCGCACGTGGCGCTGTTCCCGAGCCTGGCCATCTTCCTTACCGTGCTGGCCTTTAACCTGCTGGGCGATGGGCTGCGGGACGCGCTGGATCCGAAGATTAAAGGGTAATCAACGCTTCGCTCAGGGCCTTGAGAAATACCGGCAGCACCGGATTGGGATTGGCCTTGGAGTAGACCAGAAAATTATGGGCCTGAATATTGACCCCTTCAATCGCCATATAGGTGACGTTGGGCAGGCCCAGGGTGCGCGAGGAGGCCGGAACAATCGCGCATCCCAGCCCGGCATTAACCAGTCCCAAAATGGTGTGGGTCTGCGCCAGCTGATACTTAAAGTCCGGCGTCACGTTGCTAAAGACAAACAGGTCGGTAATGCGATCGTAAAACTGGCGCGCCTCGTTCGGGCTGTAGAGAAAAAACGGCTCATTGTTAAAGGCGCTGAGGGGGATCTTACGCTTACGGGCCAGAGGATGATCGCAATGAAAGGCGGCTACGAAGGTCTCACCCTGAAGCGGTAGCCAGGCCAGACGGGGATTTGGTGGGACGTGGCGCACAAAACCAACGTCAATAGTATTATCTTCCACCGAGCTGATCTGCTTATGTGAAACCTGCTCAAAAAGCTGGAAATCCACCCCCGGCAGCTTCACCGTCAGCTCTTTCAGCAGCTGGGGGATGAAACTCCATGAAAACACAGCGGTAAATCCCATCGCCAGCGTGCCGGTTTCACCGGAGGCGCTCTGCTGAACCGATGACTCCAGCCGGTCGGCTAACTTCAGTATTAAACGTGACTCCTTCAGCAAATGTTCACCCATGTGGGTCAGCTGCACGTGGCGGTTATTACGGTCAAACAGCGTGCCGCCGAGGCGCTTCTCCAGCAGCTGTATCTGCCGGCTCAGCGGCGGCTGGGTCATGTTCAGGCGCGCCGCCGCCCTGCCAAAGTTAAGCTCTTCAGCAACGGCAATAAAGCAGCGCAGCTGGTGCAGATCCATGATTCAATCCCTGTATTAATAGATGCTGGATTTATATTAGACATGCATCATTGCCCTGTCCATCATCAGATAAACGACTGCGTGAAGGATGATGAAGATGACCAATAAGAGTGCCGCTCCAGAAAAACATGTTTTATTAACCCAGCCGGTGCCGGATGCGATAGATGAGATACTGATCCGGGAGTATCAGGTGCATCGCCTCTGGCAGGCCAGCGAACCCCACGCCATGCTGGCGGAGATCGGTGGTCTTATTGAGGGGGTCGTTACCGGAGGCGCAAAAGGGCTATCCCGCGAGATCATGGCTCAGCTACCGGCCCTGAAAATTGTGGCGGTGAGTGGGATCGGCACCGACGCCGTGGACCTGGCCTATGCCGCAGAGCGCGGCATTTTCGTGACCACCACGCCGGGGGTGCTAACCGACGACGTGGCCGACATGGCGCTGGGGCTGCTGATCGCCACCCTGCGGCAGATGAGCGAGGGTGAGCAGGTGGTGCGCGCGGGTCGCTGGCCGCAGACTACGCTGCCGCTGGCGCGCAAGGTCACCGGGACTACCATAGGCATTGTTGGCATGGGGCGGGTCGGACAGGCGATTGCCAAACGCGCCGTCGCCTTTGATAGCCGTATTCTCTACACGTCGCGTGCTGCTATCCCTGAGCTTGATTATATCTTCGTGCCCGACCTGCACGCGCTGGCTCAGGAAGTGGACGTGCTGGTGTTGGCTGCCTCCGCCGACGGCGGGGAGGTGATTATCGATGCATCAGTACTGGAGGCCCTCGGCCCGAAGGGCTATTTCATCAACATCGCCCGTGGCAAGCTGGTGGATGAGACCGCGCTGCTCAACGCCCTGCGTGAGAAACGCATTGCCGGGGCCGGGCTGGACGTCTTTGCCAACGAGCCACACGTGCCGGAGGGCTTCTTCACCCTGCCTAACGTCACTCTGCAACCCCACCGCGCCAGCGCCACGCTGCAAACCCGGCTGGCGATGGGCAACATGGTGCTGGAGAACCTCGCGGCCTGCTTTAACGGACAGCTGCCGCCACATCGGGTGTGACCTAAAGCCGTAACCTCTGAACCCTACAAAATAAGAGTGAGAAAGCGATGAGCAAACAAATCGATATCTCTTTACAGCAGGTTAAACGCGTCGGACATCACCGCTACTGGGTGCTTGGACTGATTTTTATTATCACCGTGATCAACTACGCCGACCGGGCGACCATGTCTATTGCCGGCACCTCGGTAGTGAAGGAGCTGGGTCTCGATCCCCTGATGCTGGGGATGATCTTCTCGGCCTTCGCCTGGGCCTACGCGCTGGGGCAGATCCCCGGCGGCTGGCTGCTGGACCGCTTTGGCGCAAAAAAGGTCTACGGCGCGAGCCTGGTGCTCTGGTCGGTGTTTACCATGCTGCAGGGAACGGTGGGCTGGATCGGCCTGACCGGCAGCCTGGCGGCGATGACCCTCTTCCTGATGCGCTTTATGCTTGGCCTGGTGGAATCCCCGGCGTTTCCGGCCAACTCGCGGATTGTCTCCAGCTGGTTTCCGACCCGCGAGCGCGGCGTCGCCTCGGCGCTGTTTAACTCCGGACAGTATATGGCGGTAGTGGTCTTTACGCCGATCATGGCCTGGCTGACCCACGCCTGGGGCTGGGAGCATGTCTTCCTGTGGATGGGTGGCGTCGGCCTCGTGCTGGCCGTGGTCTGGTTTGCCTGGTATAAGGAGCCGCACCGTGATCCGCGCCTCACCGAGGAGGAGAAGAACCTGATGCGCGAGGGCGGGGCGCTGGTAGATCTCGACAGCGAAGGGGCCACGAAGGGCAAAAAAACCTCCCTGCGCGACGCTAAATGCCTCTTCACTAACCGCAACCTGTGGGCAATCTACCTCGGCCAGTACTGCATTACCGCGCTGACCTACTTCTTTATCACCTGGTTTCCCATCTACCTGATTCAGGGGCGCGGCATGAC
The DNA here is from genome assembly GCF_031987975.1 of Pseudescherichia sp. GTDB lineage: Bacteria > Pseudomonadota > Gammaproteobacteria > Enterobacterales > Enterobacteriaceae > Pseudescherichia. The sequence continues at coordinate 107,063 of NZ_DALZYX010000007.1, forward strand.
TATCATGCAGGCGGGCTGGGTCGCGGCGCTACCCGCTATTTGCGGCTTCACCGGCGGCCTGCTGGGCGGGTATCTCTCCGACGCGCTGATCGCCCGGGGCATTCACCCCTCCCGCGCCCGTAAAACGCCGTTTGTCATCGGCATGGGGCTATCGACTATGCTGGTGTTTGCTAACTTCGTCGATACCAACAGCGCGGTAATTTTCCTGATGGCGCTGGCCTTCTTTGGCAAGGGCTTTGCGGCGGTAGGCTGGGCGGTGCTCTCTGATGTTGCGCCGAAAACCATGATTGGCCTGTGCGGTGGCGTGTTTAACGGCATCGGCAACATCGCCGGGATCGTCACGCCGCTGGTGATTGGCTATGTGGTGACGGTCACCGGTTCGTTCAATAACGCCCTGTGGTTTGTCGCCGGGCACGGGGTGCTGGCGGTGATCAGCTATCTGCTGATCGCGACCCGCTTTGAGCGCGTGGAGGATCATTCGTCTTCTGTGCGCTCTGCCACAAAAGCATAAACTTAAGGCCGTCGCTTTCCCCTGCGGCCTCGGTTTGCGGGCATCATATCCGCAGAACGATGCGTGAAGGGGAAAGCAATGCGTGATGAATTACTGACGTTTCTGGCTAATCAAACTGACTTTTTTGATCCGGAGAAGTTGAGCGAGGTGTTTACCGCCAGCTATCTGGCGCAGCGCTTTTCGCTGAAAAGAAATACCGCCAGCCATTACCTTAACCAGCTGGTTGCCCAGGGCGTGCTGGTAAAAATTAACACCCGGCCCGTCTACTTTCTGCATAAGAAAACCTTCAGCCAGCAGTTCTTTCCCCTGGCCGCCAACGAGTACGAGAGCGTCGCCCAGCTGCTTGGCGACGGTGGACCTGAGCCGGAGCGGCCCGATCACTTTTCGCTGCTTATCGGTCACGATGAGAGCCTGAAAAAGCCCATTGAGCAGCTCAAAACCGCGCTTTTTTACCCGGATGGCGGCCTGCCGCTGCTGATTACCGGCGACAGCGGCACCGGCAAAAGCTACATGGCGAATCTGATGCATGAGTTTGCTATCTCCGAAGGGCTGCTGGCGGACGATGCACCTTTCATCAGCTTTAACTGCGCCCAGTATGCCAGCAACCCGGAGCTGCTGGCGGCCAACCTGTTCGGCTATGCCAAAGGGGCATTTACCGGGGCGCAGACGGACCGCCAGGGGGCCTTTGAGGCGGCCAACGGCGGCATGCTGTTCCTCGACGAGGTGCACCGGCTCAACGCCGAGGGGCAGGAGAAGCTCTTTACCTGGCTCGATCGCAAGGAGATCTACCGGGTCGGTGAGACGGCGCAGGGCCGCCCGGTCTCAACGCGGCTAATCTTCGCCACCACTGAGGAGTTGCACAGCACCTTCTTAACCACCTTTTTGCGACGTATTCCGATTCTGGTCACGCTGCCCGATCTGCAAAGCCGCTCCCGGCAGGAGAAGGAGGCGCTGATCCTGCTCTTCTTCTGGCTGGAGGCGAAAAAGCTGGCGGTGCGTCTGGCGTTAACGCCCCGGCTGATGCAGGTCCTGAACCACTTTGTCTACCGGGGCAACGTCGGCGAGCTGAAGAACGCCGTGAAGTACACGGTGGCGGCGTCGTGGGCGAAGCAGCGGGGCGGCGAGGAGCTGGTGGTGGGCATTCAGCACCTGCCGGAGAAGATTGCCGCAGCGATCCCGGCCTCAGGCGACCCGCTGACGGCGGATGAGAACCTGATCGTCGAGCCGCAGACCAGCCTGGTGTGGCTCCTGCGCTCCCGCGATCCCACCCGGGGGGTAATCTACGACGCCCAATGCCAGGTGCTGGCGCTCTATGAGCAGTGGATGAGCGGCCACGCGGATTGGGAGGAGGTGCGTAAACGCATGGGGGAGGCGATCGAGGGGCTTTTTGACCGGCTCATTTTTGATAACCGCGACACAACTGACTCGCCGATGCTGCTCCTGACTACCCAGCAGGTGCGCGAGGAGTTCTACCGCCTGGAGAAGCAGTTCAACATTCAGTTTAACGGCAACTGCATCTACGCGCTAAGCCACTACCTGGTGCACCGCTCCCGGAGTACGCCCTCCCGCCTGAGTCAGGAGCGGATCCGCAGCCTCGATGATTTTCTTGCCCAGAAGTACCCGCTGCTCTACCGTTTTTGCCAGGCCGTGATCAACGCGCTGGCGCAAAAGCTCGATATCGAACCGCAGCGGATCGATGCTCTGCTGCTGGTGCTCTGGCTGCATCAGTCCGGCGCGGTCGGCCAGCCGCACGTCACCCGCGCCGTTATTCTGGCCCACGGCTATGCTACCGCCAGCAGCATTGCTAACGTCGCCAATCGGCTGCTAAAAAATCATCTGTTTGAATCCTTTGATATGCCGCTGGACGTCACGCCGGAGGCCATTGCCCGCCAGGTGATGGACTACATCGAAAGCAATACCCAGGCCTCGGGGGTGATGATCCTCGTTGATATGGGATCGCTCAACGCCATCCATCACCATTTTCAGCGCCGGGTCTCTACGCCGGTGGCGATTGTCAATAACGTCTCTACCAGCATGGCGCTCTACGTTGGCGAGCGGATTTTACGCGGCGATCTGATCGAGGATATCGCTCAGCAGATCGGTGGCGACCTGCCGGTTGAGCATCAGATCTTCTGGCCGCAGGCAAACCGTCCTCGGGTGATCCTGACCACCTGCGTCACCGGCCTTGGTGCGGCAACCAATCTCTGTACGCTACTGAAGGCCAGCATTCCGGAGACGCTGGGTATTGATGTCATCGCCTGTGACTACAATACGCTCAGCAACGGTCAGGAGAGTGCGCTGGCGTTCAATCGCTATGAGATGCTGGCCGTGGTCGGCACGTTCGACCCGAACCTGCCTGCGGTGCCGTGGATCTCGCTGGATTCGTTGATAGCCGGGGACGGTCACGCCCAGCTGATGCGTATTTTTGGTGATATTGCTACGCCAGAGCAGATAGATGAGATCAACAATCTGCTGCTGAAGAACTTCTCCCTGCGCCGGGTGATTGAGTCCGTCACTATTCTCGACACCAGCAAGGTGCTTAATCAGGTGGAGCAGTTTGTCCTGCGCTACGAGCATCTGGCCGGATGCCAGATTGCCAATGACCGAAAGGTGGCGCTCTATGTGCACATCAGCTGCCTGATAGAGCGGCTGATCCGTAACGCCTCCCCTGGCAGCTATGCGGGACGGCAGTGTCCGGAAAGCGAGCTGGTCGATATTAAGCAGGCCTTTAGTGTCATTGAGAGCAGTTATAGTGTCAAAATCCCCGCTGTCGAACTTTGTTACATCCACAATATCCTGACGCAGGAAACGGAATTTATTCAGCAAGATCAAGAGTTTTAATCCTCACACTCTCCTCTCATGGCGCATTTCATCGTGCGCCACTTTTTCGTGGCACGCCGGTTGCAGTATCTCTGTCAGTGGAACGCATTTTCGAGGACAGGATGAAACGACACTACATTTTTGCCAGCCATGGCACCCTTGCCCGGGGCGTGCTCGACTCAGTTGAGCTGATCCTCGGTAAACAGACGGATATTTCGACGCTCTGCGCCTACGTTGAGGAGCAGCGGGATTTAACCGAGCAGGTCACGGAGCTAATGCAGCGGATACCGGACGAGGAGGAGATCGTGGCGATCACCGATATCTTCGCCGGCAGCGTAAATAACGAATTTGTTCGTTTTCTACAACGTCCTCGCTTTCATCTGGTGGCGGGGCTTAATTTACCGCTGGTGATCGATCTGCTTATTTCCAGCGACGAGCCTGATACCGGGAAGCTTATTGAGGAGGCGTTAATAAGCTCCAGAGAGAGCATTCAATACTGTAATTACACCATCTCCAGCGCAATGCAGGCGGATAAAGATTTCTAAGAGGGAGGAAACAGGATGATTACGTTAGTGCGGGTTGACCATCGTTTACTGCACGGCCAGGTGGCGTTCTCATGGACGCAATATGTCGGCGCAGACTGCATTCTGATCGCCAACGACAGCGTGCCCAATGACGAACTGCGTAAGACTACCATCAAGCTGGCTAAGCCGCCGTCGGTGAAGCTGGTTATTAAGAATATCGCTGACTCCATTGAGGCAATTAAAAGCGGCGTTACCGACAAATATACGCTCTTTATCGTCGTGGAGTCGGTAGAGGATGCCTGGCGCTTGGCCCGGGAGATACCGGAAATAAAAAGCATCAATCTCGGCGGAATAAAGGCGAAAGAGGGCAGCCGAAATATTTCGAAGGCGGTGAATCTGCTGCCTGACGAAATTACCCGGCTCAATGAACTGGTGGGGCAGGGGGTGGAAATTGAGATCCGCCAGGTTCCCAACGATCGCAAACAGCTCATAACGGAATGCTTGTAATTCCTGAGGATCCACTATGGTAGAGGCACTTTTACTCGGGCTGGTGGCGTTTATCGCCCAGTCGGAATATGCCCTGGGCACCTCGTTAATCTCCCGGCCCATTGTCACCGGCTTATTAACCGGGCTGGTACTGGGTGATGTCCAGACGGGCGTTATCATGGGCGCGACGCTGGAGCTGGCCTTTATCGGCTCCTTCTCGGTGGGCGCATCCATTCCACCGGACGTGGTGACCGGCGGCGTGCTGGGTGTCGCGTTCGCTATCACCTCTGGCGCGGGGACCGAAACGGCGCTGCTGCTGGGGCTACCCATCGCCACCCTGACGCTGGTGTTAAAAAACGTCTATCTCGGAATGTTTATCCCGATGCTTAACCAGAAGGCGGATGCCTATGCCGATGAGGCCGATACGCGCGGCATAGAGCGGATGCACCTGATCGCCGGGTTCGGCCTGTCGCTGATGCTAGCTACGGTGGTGACCGTCTCCTTCCTGGTGGGCAGCAGCGCGGTGAAGTCCCTGCTGGACGCCATTCCGGAGTTTATTAAGCACGGCCTGAGCGTGGCGACGGGCATCATTCCGGCGCTGGGCTTTGCCATGCTGGCCCGGCTGCTGATTAACAAAAAGGTAGCACCCTACTTTTTCCTCGGCTTTGTGCTGATGGCCTATCTGAAAATTCCGGTCACCGGCATTGCGATCCTCGGCGCTATCGTGGCCGTGATTATGGTCAACGTTACTGCCTTCACCACCCCTCGCGCCACCACAGAGCAAGGAGTCAGCCATGACGACGAAGATGATTTCTGAAGAGACCCTGCCTGACGCGCAGGATGAGAAGGCGATCACCGCCCGCGATCTGCGCCGCGTCTTCTGGCGCTCCTTCCAGATGGAGTTCTCCTGGAACTATGAGCGGCAGATGAACCTGGCCTTTGTCTACACCCTTATTCCGGTGCTGAAAAAGCTCTATCCGCAGAAAGAGGATCTGAAAAACGCGCTGAAGCGTCACCTGGTGTTCTTCAATACCACGCCGCATATCGTCACCCTGCTGCTGGGGATCACCACGGCGATGGAGGAGAAGAACAGCCAGCAGAAAACCATCGATGCCGGGGCGATTGATAACGTGAAGGCGTCACTGATGGGGCCGCTGGCGGGATTAGGGGACTCTTTTTTCTGGGGGACGCTGCGCTTGATCGCGACGGGGATCGGCACCAGCCTGGCGCTGCAGGGCAGTATTCTCGGGCCGATCCTCTTTCTGCTGGTGTTTAACGTTCCGCACATTCTGGTGCGCTGGTTGTTTACCCGCTGGGGCTATGTGCTCGGCACCGGGGTGCTTCAGCGCGTTCAGCAGAGCGGCATGATGGAGAGCCTGACCTACGGCGCATCGATTATGGGGCTGATGGTGGTGGGGGCGATGACCGCCTCGATGATCAATATCACTATCCCCATCAGCTTTGGCGCGGGAGAGGCGAAGACCGAGGTGCAGGACATTATCAACAACGTCATGCCCTGCCTGCTGCCGCTCATCAGCTTCGGCATCGTCTACTGGCTGCTGGGCCGCAGGGTAAAACCGCTCACCATTATCGGCGGGATGGCGCTGGTTGGCATTTTCGGCTCGTGGATTGGCCTGTTTTAACCGGAGAAACCTATGTTACCTACCAAGATGTTACCAACCATGATGACCTATATCGAAGAGGAGCCAGCGGCGCTGGAGACGATCCTGCGCGAGCATCGGCATAGCCTGGCGGCGATTGAGGCCTTTGCCGGCGAGCGCCCGGTGCGCCGCCTGCTGCTGCTGGCGACCGGCTCCTCGTTTAATGCCGCCCTCTGTGCAAGGGATCTCTTTGAGCGGCGCTACGGCCTGCGGGTGGAGATCAAAGAGCCGTACAACTTTGTGCACTATGAAACCGTCGATCCGCACACCGATCTGGTGATTGCGGTCTCCCAGAGCGGCAAGAGCGCCTCGACGCTGGCGGCGATGGAGAAAGTTCAGGCAGCGGGGCTGCCGGTGTTTGCCCTGACCTCGGATCCGCAAAGCCCCATCGGCCGGGGCAGTGACTACGTGCTGGATATCAATACCGGCATTGAGCAGGTGGGCTTCGTCACTCGGGGCTTCAGCGCCACGGTGCTCAACCTGCTGCTGATTGCCCTCACCCTCGCCCGGGCGCAAAAGCAGATTACGGAGCAGGAGGCGCAGGCCACCCTGCACGAGCTGGGCCAGCTTGTCGCCGCTATTCCAGGGGCGATTGCCCAGACGGAGGCATTTTTCGACCGCCATCAGGAGACCCTGCGCAGCGGGACGCGTTTTGTGGCTATCGGCTACGGGGCGCTGACCGGCGTGGCAAAAGAGTTTGAAACCAAGTTCACCGAAACGGTGCGCGTCCCGTCCAGCGGTTTTGAGCTGGAGGCCTACATGCACGGTCCCTATCTGGAGGCCAATGCCCAGCACGTGATGTTTTTTATTGAGGATGCGGCGAATAAACGGCTGCGGGCGCTGCGGGACTACATGGCCCCGGCGGTAAACCAGACCTTGCTGGTGACCCTGAGCGGTGAGCAGGATCCGCAGACGCTGGCCCTCAACTGCCCGCTGGCGCACGACCTCGCCGCGCTGCTGCTGATTGTGCCGATGCAGGTGCTGGCCTGGCGCACGGCGTGTGCCAAAGGGATCGATCTGTCGGTGCGTATTTTTGATGACTTTGACCGCGTATTAAAAAGTAAGATCTAATTAATCAGGAGAGAAAATATGTTGGGTTTTAATCAGGACGAGTACCTGACGAGTGCTCGTGAGATCGTTGCTGCGCGTAAACAGGCCGAGCAGGCCGCTGATGAGATATTTCAGCAGGAATATGATGCGCTATTTTTTGCGTCGGTAGGCGGCTCTCTGGCCCCGATGATGGCTATTAACGTCTTTGCCAAAGAGATCACCACGCTGCCGGTTTACCTTGAGCAGGCGGCGGAATTAATTCATACCGGGCATAAGAAATTAACCAAACGCTCTGTAGTGGTGACGCTCTCTAAATCCGGTGATACCAAAGAGTCCGTCGAGCTTGCCGAATGGTGTAAAGCTCAGGGTATCCGGGTGGTGGCCATTACTAAAAATAGCGACTCCCCGCTGGCCAGTGCGGCAGGCTGGCATATTCCGATGCGCCATAAAAACGGCGTGGAATATGAGTATATGCTGCTCTACTGGTTCTTCTTCCGCCTGGTTAACCGTCAGGGTGAATTTGCCGAATACGATCGGTTTGCCAGCCAGCTGGAGTTATTACCGGAGAATCTGCTGCAGGCGAAAATAAAGTTCGATCCGCAGGCGGACGAAATAGCGCGTAAATACCACACCAGCGACTATATGATGTGGATTGGTGGGGCGGAGATGTGGGGCGAGGTCTATCTCTTTTCGATGTGTATTCTGGAAGAGATGCAGTGGAAGCGGACGAAATCCGTCACCTCGGCTGAGTTTTTCCACGGCACGCTGGAGCTGCTGGAGAAAGAGGTTCCGCTATTTCTGGTGAAAGGGGAGGGGAAATGTCGGGCGCTGGACGAGCGGGTAGAGCGCTTTGCGGCGAAGATCACTGACCATCTGGTGGTTATCGATCCGCGGGATTATGTGCTCGACGGGATTGATGACGCGTTTCGCGGTATCCTGGCCCCCTGTGTAGCATCAACGCTGCTGGTGGATCGGCTGGCGGCCCACTTCGAGCACTATACCGGCCACAGTCTGGATATTCGCCGCTACTATCGGCAGTTTGAGTATTAATAGAACTAACGCCCGGCGGGAAACGCTCGCCGGGCGTAGTATGACTTAAACCCGGGTACCCCACAGGTCGTACTCGTCGGCGTTTTCGACCTTCACGCGGACGACGTCACCCGGCTTCACGTTGGTTTCGCCGTTGAGGTAGACCGCGCCGTCGATCTCCGGTGCATCGGCCATGCTGCGGCCAATCGCGCCCTCTTCATCGACTTCATCGATAATCACCAGGATCTCGCGGCCCACTTTCTCCTGCAGACGCTCGGCAGAGATCTGCTGCTGCAGCTGCATAAAGCGGTTCCAGCGCGCCTCTTTTACCTCTTCCGGCACCTGATCCGGCAGCTCGTTGGCGGTCGCGCCTTCCACCGGGCTGTATTTGAAGCAGCCCACGCGATCCAGACGCGCTTCAACGAGGAAGTCGAGCAGCATCTGGAAATCTTCCTCGGTTTCACCCGGGAAGCCGACGATAAAGGTCGAGCGCAGGGTAAGCTCAGGGCAGACTTCACGCCACTGTTTGATGCGGGCCAGCTGGCGATCGACAGAGCCAGGACGCTTCATCAGCTTAAGGATGCGCGGGCTGGCATGCTGTAGCGGAATATCCAGATAGGGCAGGATCTTGCCTTCGGCCATCAGCGGGATGACGTCGTCAACATGCGGGTAGGGGTAGACATAGTGCAGACGCACCCAGACGCCGAGCTTCGACAGCTCTTCGCACAGACTAACCATGCTGGTTTTCACCGGCGAGCCGTTGTAGAAGCCGGTGCGGTGCTTAACGTCAACGCCGTAGGCGGAGGTGTCCTGGGAGATCACCAGCAGCTCCTTCACGCCTGCATCAACCAGACGTTTGGCCTCGGCCAGCACGTCGCCGATCGGACGGCTATCGAGGTCGCCGCGCATAGACGGAATAATGCAGAAAGTGCAGCGGTGGTTGCAGCCTTCGGAAATTTTCAGGTAGGCGTAGTGGCGCGGGGTCAGCTTGACGCCCTGTTCCGGCACCAGGCTCAGGAACGGGTTGTGCTTCGGTTTCGGCACGTAGTGGTGCACATGCTCCAGCACCTGCTCATAGCTGTGCGGACCGGTGATCTCCAGCACCTTTGGGTGCACTTCGCGGATTTGATCCACTTTTGCCCCCAGGCAGCCGGTGACAATCACCTTGCCATTCTCATTCAGGGCTTCGCCAATCGCCTCCAGCGACTCCTGCACGGCGCTATCGATAAAGCCGCAGGTGTTAACGATCACCATATCGGCATCGTCATAACGCGGCACCACATCGTAACCCTCAGTGCGCAGTTCGGTAAGAATGCGTTCGGAATCCACCAGGTTTTTCGGGCATCCTAATGATAAAAATCCAATCTTAGCCATTTTTTTGTACAATCGTTGTCAGGAAAACGCGGAGTATACATCATGCCCAAACTTTACAGCTACATTCGTTGGTCTTCAGACCGTCAGAATCAGGGAACAACAAAGATGCGTCAGCTTGCCGCAGCTAGGGCTTATGCTGAAGAACATAAACTGGAAATGGTCGAGATCATCGAGCCGGGCGTAAGTGCCTTCAGAGGGAAGAATAGAGATGGAAAATTGGGGGATTTCATTGACGCTGTTAAAAGTACAGCGATTCCATCCGATTCGTGGCTTTACTGCGAAAACCTAGATCGACTAAGCCGGGACGATGTTGATGAAGCTCTTAGATTGTTTCTCGAAATTATTGGCTTAGGTTTAACAATTGTTACGGGGATGGATAAAAAAGTTTATAACAAGGCATCCATCAGAAATAACCCAACGGATTTAATGATTTCTATCCTCATGTTTATTCGTGGAAATGAGGAATCTGAAACAAAATCAAGCCGAACGATTGGTAACGTTACGACACTCGTTAAGCGTCATCTTGACGGGCTGCCTGTGAACATCAAGTCGGTGGGGAAACACCCGTTTTGGATTGATGATTCTGGATCGCAATACGAAGCTGTAAGGCCGCATAGTCAGTACTGGAATATTGCCCGCGAAGCGATTGATCTCTTCTTAGAGGGGCAGGGTATGTACAGCGTAAAGCGTCACTTAGATAGTAAATATCCCGACGGCTTGAATGGTAGGGAATGGGATTATCAAGTACTGAAACGTATGAGAGAAAATAGGGCATTAATAGGTGAACGTACTATCAAAGTGAACGGGCAACCACCCTTCAAACTCAATAATTACTATCCCTGGCTTTGTAAAGATGAGGCAGAGTTCATAAAACTTCAAGAGATGAGAAAACAAAACAAATATCAGTCTAAAAAAACAGATGAACTTGATACTATTAAACTATTATCAGGATTATCTCTGTTGAGATGCAGAAAGTGTGGCGGTACGATGCACTCATTTATGAATCACGGCCTGCCTCGATATATCTGTACTAATGGAAGTCATTTGCAAAAAAAATGTAATGGTTGGTCAATAACTGCACCTTTAGTTGATCACTGTACTATGATTGCATTGATTATAGGCTACATGGATAAAAACCGCCGCGATGGTAGCGATACGACTGACATTGAAAATGCTATCCAAACTAAACAGGCGGCAGTATCAGTACTTGGTACTCGTATTGATAATATCGTTACTACTATCTCATTGGCCCCAAATGTTACAGAGTTAGCAATTCAACTTAATAGCTTAAATGAAGAGCGTAATGCTTTGATCCTTGAAGTTCAAAGATTACAAGAGCGAAAAGAACTTCTTTCCGGCAAAGGTTCCTTTGAGGTAAATATTGTTGAGTTCATGGAATTAATACATTGGAATGTATTTAATGACATGAAAGATGCTAAGCGACAAAAGATCCGATCAATCATCAGTTCGATTGTTGAGTATGTCATTGTAGACAAAACAGATGCATGTATTTCAATCAAGATTAAATGCTTTGGTAGCGATGAAGTACTAACCTTTGCAGGTGCGGGAATCAAACCGAATTGGATTTTTGATGTCGAGTTTGCTGATGATGCTTTAGAAAAAGACAACGTAACGTTACATCCGACAGTAACTAAAGATGAACGATTAAGCATGGCATCAGAAAGGTTACATAAAATTCGTGAGTTATATAATAGTTTATACGATACAGCTACTGGTATGCTAACAATAGCTGGTTATCCAGAGCTAGAAGGTAAGATGTTCTGGCCCAACAAATAATTTCATAAAGGCGGCCTTTTGGGGCCGCTTTTTTGTTTCTATGATAAATAAACATATCTTAGGAGAATGATATGATCGAGTTTATCGCACAGTTTTTCACACTCGCATTTCTAATCGTGTTTATCACGACAATGATGCTTTTAGGGTGGCCCGCATTGTTCTTAATGGTTGCCCTCATAATTATCTTCTCTACCGAATTAATCACTAACATTATAAATACAATAAATAACAATACATGAAATGATTTCGATTCATACGGTATAATATTTTTACTCATTGATAAACCTCTTACGGCGGGTCAGCCCGTAGACCATTTTCTCCTATGGTGGTGAGATTGCCCCGTTTCGGCGGGGTTTCTTTTCGTGCCTGTTTTGAGAAAAATTGATAAATAAAACGTAATGAACAAAATATCCGATAATTTATGAAATGGTTTTTAATCGTCGGATACAATGTTTATATCCTTCTGTGTGGTTTAGTACTAAAACGGCTTTAATTAGCCGTTTTATTTAAACTCATTTTCACAGGAAATGTTAACTGACAATGGAGCAATATATGAGCAATAAAAATGATTTCAGTCGAGAGATCATGATCGGGATTCGAGTGACTCAGCAGCAGGCCGATTACATTCAATCTCTAATTGATAATGGCAGAGCAAAAAATAAATCGTCGGCAGTGTCCCTCATCATAAATCAGGTAATGATTACTCAGGGAAATTCAAACCCGAACAAATAACCGATATTCAGTACTGAATCAATGACTGATCAGTACTGAATATTCCCGCATATAACATCCATTGGGCGGGGATGGACTACTAAATCACAGGGATGTGAAAATGAAACAGAGTAAATTAGTTGCCGGACATGGCATAAATGATGTACCAAATGGAAGAAAAGATTTTCCAGAAGCATATTTGAGTTGGAGGGGTAAACTATCAAGAGCATATTCAGTGAAGTTCCATATAAGGAATCCATCGTACATTGGTGTCACAGTGAGTGATGAGTGGTTGAAATTTTCAAACTATCTCAAGTGGTGGTTAATAAATCACCGTAAAGGATATGAGGCCGATAAGGATATCCTGATTCCAGGAAATCGGCAATATTCCCCGGACGCAGTTCGTTATGTTCCCAATTATGTAAACTCACTGTTTACTGATAAAGCTGCGTCACGTGGGCGGTACTCACTGGGAGTAACCTACGACAGTAAAAATGACCGATATATGTCGGCTTGTAGCCAGTTAGGAAGGAAGCGAGTCCAGAAATGGTATCCGACTGAGGCAGAGGCTCACAGGGCGTGGCAATCTGCGAAAATCGTGGCTATCGAATTGGTAATTGCGAGATATAAAACTGAACCATTTCCATTACCAGAAATCATTGACGCACTTCAGGCACGAATTGCAGTACTGAAATCTGATATTCAAAATAAACGTATTACAGTGAAACTGTAAAAAGAAAGGCAGTACTGAACTTTTCAGTACTGCCTTTATATCACCAGCCGGACGCTGGTTTTAATCAACTCTATAGAAGGATCTAACTATGTCTATTTATAAAAAACTCTACTATGTTTCTCTGCAATGCGGCGGAGGAAAAACACGTATGATAATTAAAATTATCAATGACAACCCAGAAAAACATTTCATTGTTGTAGTGCCATCGAAGCAATTACAGCAGCAATACCGTGACAGTTTAGGTTTCGGTCTAATCATGAACCATGAAACACATGAAACTTTACTGGAGTCCATCAATAATGAACTTATTGAAAAGAGTCAGAAAGTGATTTTCATTACGGATAAAATGTTTTACCGCCTCAAGCCACAGTTAATGAAGTCATGGAGTGTATTCATGGACGACTGTGTAGATTATTTTGCTTTTCAGAGCGACGTGATTGATACCAGTGATGAGTCACTACCAGCACGTTTATATGCAAAACTGTTCAATGTTACCTCAGTATCTGATGATGGGAATTATGTCTACGCGAGTCTTAACGATGACATTGGCTCTGAAGTACTTCATAAAATAAAACAGAATTATGAGCGGTTTAAGTACTATCATGAGATTGTTATCAATAGTTCAGTGTTTAGCGACGAAAACTGTAAACGCATTTTCATCATTGGCTATTATGACCTGGAACGTTATGTGAATAATGGTGTTGAGATAATCTACTTTGCTAATGATTTTGAAAATTCTCTAATCTATAAAAAGTACTGCCATCTTTTTGAAGAGTACAAACATGAACTAGTACCTAACCATACGAACAACCAGCGTTTAACCGTTAAGTACTTTGCGAAAAATAATACTCTCAGTAGTACCCGTCTTAAGGCAGAGAGGGATAAACCTAATAACATGATGTCCCGTATCGGTGAGTACATCAATGCAAGGGAGAGCGGGCCAGTACTATGGACGTGTAATGAAGCGTATAAGCAGTACTGGAACATTACTGGCAGGTACATTACACCATGTCAACGAGGTATGAACCATCTACAAGATCACACCGTAGCGGCCTGTATGGTCTCAATGAAAGTTGATGATGCAATGGCAAAGCACATAGAGGCGGTACTGGGCCATACCTATGGGGATGTAGTACATCAGTACGAGTACGAGGCTATCAATCAGTTCGTGTACCGGACCAACCTACGCAACTACCAATCCAGTAGTAGCGTAACGCTCTACGTATTTGATGAGAACCAGGCTTACAGTATCAAGGGTGCTGGTAGTTATGAGTACATTGATGCTGGGATCGATGCGGTGGTAAACCGTGCCGGGCGTCCTGCCTCTCAGTTGCCTGCAAAGGTGCGTGATGCAGCTCGTAAATGGGTGCGTACCAGAGAACGTACTCTGGAAGAAATCGCAAAATACGTGAACAAAATGTCGGGTAAGTACGGACTGGATGAAGACCAGAAAAGATTACTTCTGGAAAAATTGTTAGAAGAGAGAAAGGGAGCTTAATGCTCCCTTTTTTATTGTCCATAGCACTGACAGTACTCGTAAGGGATCGGGGGAGTAGTGGGCGAGTTCTACACGAGCGGGCAACCGGAGGGCGGCAGCACTTCTAAGACGGAGCGAAGCGTAGTTGAGAGCAACTTCAACAGTTATCTATCAGTACAGATAAGTACTCTAACCAGTAGATGAAAGAGGAAACGATCATTTGTAGTAGTGAGCGAAGCGGAACTACTGCAAATTATCAGACCGAAACAGAGCGAAGCGATGTTTTGTGTCTCAATATAGAGTGAAATCAATTGAGAGTACTCAATCGCTACGCTCATGAGTACTTTCGCATATCTACGTGTTTGTTCTCGCTGTACTGCGTACAACTCGAAAAACACGTAGATATCGCTCAGTTATTAATGGATTCAATAAAAAACTCCGTTAAAACCCCATATAATATTATATGGGTATTTCTCGGATATTTTCCACTACCCCCAATGTCAGTGCCGTGGATTAATATGTATGCCCCTATGGAATAATGCATATGGGATTAGGGGGATGGGGTTCAGTCCTGTCAAAAGTTCCAGGTGAATTTAGTGTTTCTTATAATAATGAAAAACACGTGGATCATTTATTGTCAGCAGATGACAAAGCACCGGATGCAGTACTGTCCCGTTACATCACACTGGATAAATCACAACGCCCACGCATTAACGGCAAAGCGGAGCGGGTGAACGCCGTACTTCATACGTCCCTGACTGGATTCACATTCGAGCCTACATATGTGGAAACGAGTAGCGTGAATGATGAGTGTAAAAGTGCAGTACTGAAGTTTCTGAAGAAGTGATAAAAATAATCCACGTGATTTGTTGTTTCTATAATAATGACAAACACGTGGGTCATTTTACTCTCAAGATGCAGTACTGAAGGTGGGCATTGCGACCCACTTTTACTATCTTGAATAAATAAACATATAATAACCATGAGGAACAAAGAATGAATATTGGATTTACCGTAAACGGAATCGAAGTAGCCGCTAAGAATGACAAACGCCATGTCAATGAATATATTGATGCCGGGCATCCAGATGTCAAAAGTTACATTGAAAATATTGAAGACTACCTTGATGATGCCTATGCCTGGTTGCTTGAATATGAGCCGGAAAATGAATTTCTCCTGCAACAGATTGAACTTAACAAAGAACGCAACGAACGTACTCGCAAGTAATCAGTACTGAAGGGTGGTGACAGTACGAGCGATTGCAGAAGGGAACATTACTTGATCCAACGGTTTTTCATTTATATAAGAAACACTACTAACCGTTGGATCATTATTATGCACTCATACGTATATCGTTGAACTGGCTGAAGTATTTCTCAATCATGAGAACCAGTTCAGATTTACTGACGCAGTACACTCCAGCAGTGGTTTTTCTTATTTTTTTTATTTCAGTCAAGTACTTGTCAGATGTCATGACAGCAGTAATCTCATCAATGTAATCTGTTTTTATATAGTACATCGAAGGATCTTTATGTTCCTGACCTGGTTCTGCTAGTTCTCCTGCTTTTGTACCGACACGTTTTATCTGAATGTCAGCTTGTTCTTTAGTACAGAATGTGAAGTACTCGGATACATTTTTTATTGTATGCTGTTCACGCTCATCATCCCGATACTCCCATATCTGAAAACAGCAAGGCACATGATGTTCATTACCATCCAGTATGAAACATTTATGGGGTGCATCTTCATCGTGAATGAGATGAAAATACTCATTCAACTTATTTTGTGTCGCAGCTTTGCGGAATGTCAGCGGGACGATAAAACAAATGTATTGAACGTCACTGAATGAGGCACATTTGTTGAAAAATCGCACAGCCATTGATGACAGTCGCCCAAATGGGGGATTGCTCACAACAACCACCGACAGTCCATCATTATTCAAAGTACGCTGAATGAGAAAATTGCGGGCTAGCACGCCGGGTACTCTGGGGTGGATATCGTAACCACTACGACGCTCTTCCGGCATCAGATTATAGAACGCACCAGTGCCTACGCATGGCTCGAAGTAGTGCAGATTATTAGTATCAATTTTCGATTTAACAACATCTAGACAGTACTGGGCATAATCCGATTTAGTATAAAATTTATCCATGAAAATCATATGGTAATCATTTTTGCTCATTTTACCGTAATAGCTTTGACAGGACGAGCAATTGCAGAGTACCGCAGATCAATCAATACACAACCAATAGGTAAAACCTTTCATAATTCAATGCCACTAAAAATTAGTCCGGGGTAATCAGGTAGTTAGGATCCCTGGGTTTGGTAGGTGTCGCCGAAATGCCTTGATTTGATAGGTTTCAACGATCGATAATTTCCGTCCAGACATACCAATGGACGTTGAAAATGCTCAAATCTGTACTGCTCTCCCTGGCATTAACCATGCCCGCAATGGCGACTTCCTACACGGCAGTTATCCATTGCGGTGAATCTTCAGCCCATTTTGTTGATCGCTGTTTCTCTGAGTCTGATTTTGTGCTGAAACGTGATGGGCAGACGGAACGTTACAGTACTGAAAACTCCCTACTCACCATTGGCTATCCATTTGGCACTGGGATTGGCATTGAGTTACCCGAGCACTTCACCATTACTGCAACGAACACAAATAATGAAACGCTAAGTATTGCAATTATTCGCAATGACAATAATTCAATAATCCTTAACAAAGAAGCGGCACGCAATAAAACTATTCACATCAATCAATAGGGACATAATGAAAAAAGTAATTCTAATCATCGCACTTCTGGCAACTGGCTGTTCAACCCAGCATTCATTCATGGACCGTGCTTTAGTGGGCTATGTAGATAACCATGCTGTAGTACTGTTCCCTGCTGGCGAACGTAATGGTGTGAAGTTATACCGTCCTCAATTTCAGAGTGAATGCAGTTATAACAAGTACTACCAGGACGACAATAGCAGTACTGGATGCTTAATCCGGGAATCTCGCATTGTAGACCTACGTCCCTATAAACAACATGTACCCCATAAGGTAACAGGCAGTAATAGTGCTAACCATGAGTACATTGAAAGCGTAAATGGCAGTGCTTCAATTATTGACAATATCTAAATGAGTGATTAATCACATTATCTTTACATTAGATCGGCTATATCGTTTGCATACTAATAAAATGGGATTCATTATGAATAATATTGAGTTTTTCAGGAAGCACATTCTGCACGACAATCGCAGAGGATTTACTGTAAAAATTAATATTCAACAATCCAAAAAGCCAGGTTTCGAACTTCTGGGACATGGCATTAATAATGATGGTGCCGGATATCGATTCTATATATATCCGCATTGTGTAGGTATACGTAATCTCGCAACCCGTAAAAGATGGAATGCGGGAGATCTACCAACCATCACTCACTCAACGGAGTTCGGGGACTATTGCGGCCTCATGAATCGCCCCTTTGGTTCAGTACTGGTACACGTAGCTCGTGCACTTGATGTGAAGATTACCCTGGACTTCACTACTACGCCCCATCAGGAAGTACTTGCTAAGCTGATGCCCGGTGACGTGGTTCGGGAAGTAGGCCATTATGCTAAGGGGAGGGGTTACAATAAACGATTCATGTACGAGACAATCCCCCAGGAATTGCGTAGGGAGTATTTCAGTACAGAACCTGACCCGGCAGTAGTGTTACTCACGGATGATGCCACAGAGGCACTCACGAGCCTCCCCCCAATGGGTATCTGTATTGATAATGGATATCCCCAGTACCATGAGAGCTATGAGGGCATCAGGTACGCGTTTCGATAGTGTAGGCGGCATATGCCGCCTTTTTTACGTCCGTCATAAATACATGATGATGAATACTAAAGAAAAGCCCGGACGCATTACCACGAATTTATACGTACCACGCTATGACACGGTTGAAATGCTAGCAGTACTTCAGGAGCTGCAAGAAGTGATTGATGACAGTAGCGAGATCACTATGACACTACTCTATGACGAGGATGATGTACTGCACGTTGAGTTCTCGTGCAGTGACAAAGAGTTTATGGAAGGTTTAGTATTATTAAAACTACCCCATTACCAGTGGGCGTAAAAAATGCCAGTACAGTTAAGTACTGGCCTCTCAAATGAGCCAACACGGTTAAAAACATAGTTTTCCGGGCCAGCTTAACATTGAATAAACATCTGTAAACAAAACTTTAACAAAACTACTGATTCAGGTAGTTTTGTACGGTGGGATAGTGTGCCAGTACTTAACTGTACTGGCACATATATTATTCAGATTCAAAACTAATAAATTGGAGTTTCCATTCCCCATCTATTTTTATCCAATTCTCAATAAAGTTTGTATGAAGAACTTCATCATCATCTGTTATTTCGGCTTTACCAGTGACGACAGCTATCCCATTAAATTCTCTGTACAGAACATTACTCTCCCGCCGTTTTAATTGAGCAAGACTGCCTTTTGAAGCTGCAATTTTATTAAGTTGAATTTCTTTATACAGAAACTTTCGTCCATTTGTAGAAAGAAACCATTCGGTTTCAAGCTCATAAAGCTGTTCTACGTCCGCAGCATAAAATGCGGTAAGCCATGCATTTCTAGTTAACAATAAATTAGCACTGACAGTATTCATAGAAATCTCCATTTCTATTTTAGCTCTGCTGATTGTACTGCATCCTACTACCAACAAACCAACCCAATACAGTAGGATACAGTACAGGGTATTATTAATACGAAACAAACAATTTTGCAATGAACAACTAGGATAATACTCATTGAGAACAAGCTCATCGTAAGTAGTAAGTACTTAACCGTACTGGCTTTTTTTAGAACGGCAATTCTCCCTGATCACAGAACCACCCCTCATCCTCATGTAGCCGCTTGACGCGTTCCTGATCGCTATCATATCCCAGACCCTCCAGTACTGTACTGAAGTACCCATCACCAATGAACATGAAGTAATCCCTCTCAATAATCCCTAGCCAGTACATGCCCGCCTCGTTCTGAAAGAAGACACGATCACCAATACGTACACGTTCAAGGCCAGAACCATGAAAGCATATGCAGTAGTGCCGTAGCCCCAGATGGTTGAAGTACTGCACGCCCTTAGTTTGAAACGGATCGAATCCTGATTTGCTAGACATTAGTTGCCCTCCATAGTGCTGTATGTACATACAGTATTGCTTATAGATTGATGGCCTGTCCAGTTCAGGACGGTTCAGTACGGAATTGATAAATAAACCGAAGGGGCAGTACGGATATGCCAGCGTTTAGCATATAAAACAATGAAATAATGCCTCAATAATGCGATATGAAAAATATCCTTATGAATCAATAGGTTCTCCGGAAGGGAATGAAGAAATGCGTGTTTTCCGCAGCCCGATTTAAAATTTGTGTGTAGAGTTTTAAACCTATCCCGCCCCGCACTATTAACAGGAATAATAATGAAACTATCAATTCGCTCACTGGCGAAACAGTACGGCTACGATGAATCTACAGTACGCTCATGGGTGCAAAGGGGAATGCCCACTGATACAGAACAAAATTCACGAGCATGGATTATTGAAAATATTCTGATGCCCCTACGTAACACTAGCGTTAAAGAACAACTTGAACAGGAACGTTTGCAAAAACTTATCGCAGAACGCCAACTGGCCGAACTTGAATTAAATGAAAAAATGGAACAGGTAATCAGTACTGTATATGTTGAGCAGGTACTGACTGAGTACCTATTTCAGATCAAAACAGCCGTACGTGCAATCCCATCAAAAGTTTATCTGGAACTATTTGCACAGACTGACGCTAAAGATCTAAGAGATAGATTAAAACAGGAAATTGACAGTACTTTGTACCAGTTAGGCTCTATGACATTTGAGCTACCGGAAGATATGGAAATCATGGAAGATGAAAACGAACAAGATCAAATTGACGGGGATACTTCACAAAGTACTTCCGACGATCCAACCACCGAAGATTCAGAAAACGAGTGAGTGGATCAGTGATGGAGTAGTGAAATTTGTAGATGGTCCTAATATGGGTCTTGACTGGGTTCCGTTTTCTTTCCAAAAAGAACCAATGGATATTGCACAGGATCGCAGTACTAAGAAGATAGTACTACAGAGTTGTAGCCAGCTACTTAAAACTACAGTTCTCCAGTCCATTGCATTTGGGATTATGGCAAATGATCCCTGTAACTTTGCATTTGGTTCAAGTTCTGAATCTGAAGTGAAAAAGTTTAAGGATGGTAAATTCCTGCCAGCTATTGAGACAAGTTCAGTACTGGCACCGCTCGTTACAGATAAGAATGACAAGAACGCGGCGAATAACTCTAAACAGACTCAATTAGTAAATGGTACTTTCATCTACTGGCTAAACCTTAATACGCCAGGCAACTTACGCGGTATTACCTGCCGTGTAGTACTTCTCGATGAAGTTTCAAACGTAGAAATTACTGATGAAGGTAATCCAATCAAATTGGCAGAAGCACGTACCAGTACTTTCGGTGACGATTCATTAGTAGTAGTTTCGAGTACTCCCCTCTATAAAGATGATTTGATTAATGCAGAATACAACCTGTCAGATCAGAGGCGGTACTTTGTCACTCATACGTGTGGTCATGAATATACTTTCGAATGGGAACAGGTAGCGTTTAAATTTAAGCAGTTGGAGAACGGTAGATCAATACCAGATAGTACTACTACCCGTTTGATATGTCCCCACTGTGAAGCTGAAGTTGATGAACATACACGTCATCAGATGGTTAATAATGGTAGATGGATTGCAACTAATCTCAATGGTGAGAAGGGGGTAGTGGGTTATCAAATTAGCCGTATGTACTCCCCCCTGAATACTATCGAAGAAATGGTAAGTAAATATGCCGATGCTCATTACTCATTTAATCTGCAAACTTTTTATAATAATGAACTGGGTTTGCCGTACCAGGATGACTATCAAAAGGAACTGGATATACTTCAGCTCGAATCCCTACGCGATGATTCATTTACTGTCCATACAATCCCAGATCAGGCACTGGGGATCTGTATTGGCGTTGACCAACAGCTAGATCGCCTGGAGGCTACAGTACTGGCATTTGATGAGAAGAACGTTTGGGTACTGGGCCATGAGTTTTTCTATTCACACGATTGTACAAAGATAGAGGCGTCCGCGTGGCGTGAACTTGATCAGTACTGCCGTCAGGATTTCCACACGGTATCTGGTCGCTCCATACCCACGCTTGCCGTATTCGTGGACAGCGGGAACGGTACAGCTACTGACACAGTGAAGAAATTCACGGCCCGCTGGGGTAAATACCATCCGATCAAAGGTAGTTCTTCAACTACAGGTGAGCTATTCAAGGCAAGTACTCAAGCTGGTTACAAACTTCAAATACTGAACGTCCATGAGCAGAAGACCTCGATACGTAAACTACTCAACGTGATGCTATCAGATTGTCCAGAAGATTCACCTACACAGCTACGGTTCAGCAGCTCCCTGCCCACGGACTACTTTGAACAGCTCAATGCGGAAGAGCTGAAGGCCGCAGGGGGTAAACTGGTGTGGAAACTGAAGAAAAGCGTTAAGCGAAATGAGGCACTGGATTGCCTGGTGTACTCCATGATTGCAATACGCTACTCACTGTCCGCTCTACGTACTACTCAACCGTACCGGAAGTTACGGGAACTCAAATCCAGAACAACTACCCCAGAAACCCCCCAACCAGCTACTAAAACAATAAATAAACCAGAAGAACCAGCCCCACCATTACAGAAATCTACACAGCGTAGGCGTACGGGAATGGGCAGTACATGGTTCGGCAAATGATAAGGAAATTAAATGTCACTTTTACCAGAAAAAATCTATATGGTTTCAAATCCATATGATCTAGCCGTAATGGTGCCTGCAAAAACAATCCTGGTAGTTAATTTTACCTCTGGCAAGAGC
Source organism: Pseudescherichia sp. (assembly GCF_031987975.1). Taxonomy (GTDB): domain Bacteria; phylum Pseudomonadota; class Gammaproteobacteria; order Enterobacterales; family Enterobacteriaceae; genus Pseudescherichia. Next base: position 129,198 of record NZ_DALZYX010000007.1, read on the forward strand.
ATGTCATTAGACAATTTACAGAATGAAGCCTCAAAAGAATTTACTCTTTCATTAGAAATCAGTACTGCAAATGAAATGCTATTCTGTACTCAAATTACTAATGGAAATGCCAGTACTTTCACCTCTGAGGTTATCAATCCTGTTTTATATACGTCTGAATATGCAAAACTGAGAGAGCAAATTGAAGTACTTGAAGAAGTTATTGCAAGTAAGATTAGCGGCGGAGCTGTTTACAGTCTCAGTATTAACGGTAAAGCACTACTATCTGAAAGCCTTAGTTCTTTGGAGGCGATGCGGGCAGTTTATATTAAACGGGCAAACGCCCTATGGGCAAAAATGAACGGGCAACCTACATCAGGTAATGGAAAGCCGTTCAAGAGTATTACCGTTTTTCGTGATCCTAACTATCCAAATCGATGGGGGACACGTTAATGTTCAAAAGAAAAAAAGCAGTTGAAGCACCTAAGCAAACTAAGAAACAGGAACGCCAGCTAAAATCCAGTACTCTGAAAAAAGATATACAGGCTGTACGCAATACTTCCGTAATGAACTTTGGTTTCAACTCAAATAGCGGCAGCAATATCAATCATATGCTCATGCGAGCATTACCTGTATTCCGCTCTTCAAGCCGTGATGCAGTTATTAAATCACCGATTGCCAGAAAATACATGAACCTTTCCGTTGACGGTGTAGTGGGCAGCGATGGAATTTACGTGAAACCATCTGTGGAACTTGAACGTGATGAGGACGAGCTTCATCAAATCAATAAGCAACTCGAAAAGTTGTTTGACCGCTGGGCATACAGTGCTGAAAATTTCAGTCTCGATGGTTCAATGAGTTTTGACGTTTTTCAGCAGACCGTTGAAAAGGTGAGAGTACAGGACGGTGAATGTTTTATTCGCTGGCATACAATAAATGGTCAAGTTAAAGTCGAAATTTTAGACTCGACTCGATTGACTCAACTCAACAACCAGCATTTAGCAAATGGAAATTTCATCAGCAATGGTATTGAGTTTGATAAGTATCGCCGCCCCGTAAACTATTATTTCTGTAAGTTCGATCCCGTTAATTACTCGTATATCACTGGTGATTATGAAGTCATCCCGGCCAGGGAAATCCTTCATTATTTTATTTCCGATACGCAAGGCCAGCAAAGAGGCATCCCGGATCTCATTGCATCTGGTAAATTGATTGAAGATCTCAAGAGTTTCACTGAAGCTGCCGTTGTCGCTAAAAAAGTGTCAGCGTCCAGTCATTCATACATTACTAACAGTACCTCAAACCAGGTAGATCTACTCAAAGAGGAGCGTGAAGATATTACACCAGTTTACACAGAATATTATGAGCCTGGCTTCATAGGGGAATTGTCCGAGGGTCAGAATATCGTAACCGTAAGCCCGAGTAATGGTGTGGACGGAATTGAACAGTTTACCAGTGAACTTCTCTCGCAGATCTCTATGGGCCTTAACGTCACTAAGCAAGCTCTGTTATCAGACACCTCAAACGCGTCATTCTCTGCTGCACGATTAACAGAAAAGCTCCAGCAAACTACTTTTAGAACGCGTACTAATGTACTCATCAGTAAAGTACTGAAGCCTATCTACATCGCATGGCTAAAAAATGAATTGCTAAATAATACCAATCTGAATCTGAGTTTCTCTGATTTTGATGATTTGGTATGTGCTCGTTATATACCGCAAACGCCTATAAGTTTAGACCCTGTGAAAGATTTACAGTCTGTAATTATGCAGATCGATGCTGGTTTAATTTCAAAAACGATGGCAATTGCATCTATGGGTGGAGACCCTCGCGTAATCATGGATGAGATCGCAAAGGAAAAAGGGCAAGAGCAGGAAATTAACAACAAGGAAGTTGTGAAAGATGAAAATCAAGAACAGCAAGCGGGAGCTGAAGATCCCCCTACAGGCGATTGATGTTGAATCGCAAACCATTGATGTAGCGTTTTGTACTGAACAACCAGTAGAGCGGGAAATCAACGGTGAACTATATAATGAAGTACTTCTATGTACCCCAGAGAATGTAGATTTACGCCGCCTCAATAATTCTGGTGCCGTACTATTCAATCATAACCGTGATCATTTAATCGGTGCCTGTATTTCTGCACGTATGGATATTGATCGTATAGGGCGGGCAACCCTCAAAATTAGCAGTACTGCCAGTGATGAGTGGGAAATGATTAAAGAGGGTGTACTTACTCACATCAGCATTGGTTATAACATCAATGATTACCGTATTGATGGCAGTACTATTTTTGTGACTTCATATGAAATCTATGAAATCTCCCTCGTTACGGTCCCGGCAGATACCCAGGCGGGAATAGGCCGCAGTCTCGATCCAAATGAAAACCCAATTGAATTGAAAACACTAAATAGTACTAGTGAAACCATTCAAGAAAGGGAACTCATGGAAGAGTCAGAAAATAAAAACGAAGAGCTTCAGGAAGAAGTACAAGAAGAAGTACAGGAACAAGAAATTCCTGAAGTAGAAGTACAGGAAGAAGAAAAGCGGGAACTTAGTGATGAAGAACTACTGGAAATTATTGCCAGTCGCCCTGATTTGCTAAATAAGCTCAATGCTGATGAAGAAACTATAAATAGTAACGAAGAAACCGAAGAAGAAGAAGCAATTGATGTTGCTGATGAAGAACGTCAACGCGAACTGACTTCAATCGGTAAGGTACTAAATATTGATGTGTCGGATGCAATTGCTAATGGAATTAGCGTCGCCGATTTCAAACGTCAATTAAATGAAAATAAAAAACCCATTCACGATAAGGAAATCAAAGTAATGGAAAAAAATCTAATCAAGGATATGGTCCGTGCAATCAAATCCGGTGACAAATCAGTACTGGAAAATTACGAGCGTGGCCTAAATGGTTTTGTACGTGCGGTTGTCCCGTCCACTAATACCACATCCGCCGCTGGTCTGGTCGCTGAGGACCTGCAAGATCAGTACATCCCCGAGCTGCTGAAACGTTCAGTACTGGGTGAACTGGCTCCTACCGTTTATTCCGGCCTGGCTGGTCGCGGTACTCTGGCGATTCCAAAAGCACAGGGCGTTGCTCAGGTATTCAAATTCTATGGTGAAGGCGAAGCCGTTGAGGATTCTATTGCAAGCTTCAGCAAGGTGATCCTGTCCCCGAAGATCTTTGCAGGTGCAATCCCGGTTTCTAAAACTGCGATTCTGACTGCCCCGAACGTTGAGGCGTTTGTGCAGGCTGAACTGATTCGTTATGCCGCACAGGGTCTGGAACAGTCTGTATTTGACAAAATCACTGCTGCTGCTCCAGTACAGCTCACCGCTACTGCCGGTGCTCTGACTCAGGCTGATGTACAGGGTGCTGTAGCTGCTCTGGGTAGTGCTAACGTAGACGTTCGCGGCTGCAAAGCTGTAATGAACAGCAAAATGCTGGCTAAGATGCGTCAGACTAAAGTGCTTGATAACACTGCTGCCGTTGCAATGGTAGAGGGTTATCGTGCAGATGCAATGTGGCTGAATGATGAGGTACAGGTAGTTGTATCGGAGTTTGTCGCAGATGACACTATTCTGATCGGTTCATTTGAGAACGTGATTATCGCCAACTGGATGGGTCAGGAGGTGGATGAGGATTCAACAACGCACAGGTCCAGTGGTACAATCGTTTTTCGTGTCTGGGATTATTCCGATGTTGGTATTGCTCACGCTGAAGCTTTTGTTCAGCTCAAGGTAAAACCGAAGGCGTAAATTATGAGGGCATTTAATAACCGTCAGTGCGACGTGTTTTTAAATGCTTTCGGTCAAAAAATCCAAACTTCTACGGGGGGTATTTTTACGGGTATCGTAGAAGTACTCCCCGTTTCTATTGATACGGGCAGTAATGGATTCATCGAAAGTACAGAAACATACGTCAGCATAAAAAAAGAAGTACTGGAAACTCATAATATTACGATTGATTCAGTACTCATCCTCTCTGGGGAACGATATGTAGTTTATAACATTGTGGACGATAAAAGCGGTTTCGTTAACTGCTATATCCGTACTGAAGCTGGTCATTCATTTGCGGAGGACTATTAATGGAACTAGTAACTAAAGTTCGCCGTACTATGAAAGAACTCATTAACGCGGGCAAAAACTTAAAAACTTCTCGTGATGTAGATGTATTCACGCAGATTGCATTTGATTACAACCTGTCTGCAATGACTTATGGAAATAACAGAAAGTCGGGCACGTTTGCAATTCAGTATCTCGTTAGCCCTAAACCTGACAGTACTAATACTGCTCCCGTAATTACATATGACCAGATTATTACAAAGTTTGAAAGTGAACGAGCACAAGCATTTAAAGATGAAGGGCTTATTCTACTTTCCTGCTCATATGAACAGAGTGATATTGTTGCGGACCCGGTAACTGGCAGCGTTTCTCTAAGTTTCACCATAAATATTTCAGTTACAGAACGTACCAGATAACGCAAAAGGAATTTGCATGGCAGATATTTACACGGGCAATCAATTAAAATTGTCCTATAACACAGACACGGGGAATCGTAGCCCCCAGGGAGTAAACAACGTCCCCATCATAAACGTCGTGACATTTCCAGTACTGGCAATTAATTCACAGGTTGCCCGGTACGAAACATACGATAGCTCATACCAGACTGTACTCATGGGGGAGAAATCCGCAAACTCAGTTGAAATTGGCGTTGCATATGTACCCACGGACCCCACTCATCAGTTTCTGGATGAGGCGACGGAGAACCAGACTGAATTTCAACTAGTTATTAATTACCGTCAGACTGAGGGCACCATTGATTACGCCATTGTCAACGGGGTAATCAGCAATGCAGTACTGGATGGTGGTACGGATGCCGCAGTAACTAAAACCTATACGTTCTCCATTACAGACGTGGTGAGTCGCGTCACTACTGCCAACTCCCTACTGCCTCTGAATGAAGGGGACTATGGGGTAGGTTCAAATGGTATCGATATCCCCCAGTACGAGACTGATACGCCCACGGGCAATGGTTTCATTAAAGTACCGTCCAGTACACCGGGCAACCCTGCAAGTACAGATCTACTGGGGGTAGGTGTAGTTGATAGTTCAAGTACAGCCGCTCTGGTATTAACTAAGACCGGATCACTGGGGATCTTTGCACGAAACCAGAGTACGGCATGGTCACGTATCTATACTGCCTCCCAAATTGCAGGACTGTATACGCCCCTCACAAGAACAGTGAACCGTAAGTCTCTGAGTGACGATATTGTACTGACTCCCGATGATGTTGGGGCAGTACCCAAAGAACGCACTGTAAACGGCTATGCACTGAGTAACGATTTAGTACTGTCAAAGGGTGATGTAGGTCTTTCAGACGTACAGAACGCGAAACAGCTCGTTCAGGCCAGTAATCTGAGTGATGTACCGGACGTTCCCGCAGCACGTAATAATCTGGGACTGGGTACAATGGCAACCCAGAACGCGGACCAGGTAGTTATTACTGGGGGTAATGCAACCTTCAATAGTACTGCCAATAACCCCCTCACGCTGGTATCAGCTAACCCCACTATCAAGTTCCAGGATACGGACGCTGGGAGTACTCCATACGTCATCGTTAATGATATGCAGTCATTCCGCATTCAGGAAACCAATACGGGTGGGGCTAACGTATTCTCCTATGACGCTGGTAATAAAACATCAGTGATCAACAATCTGGTACTGAATAATGCACTGGGTATTCAGTCTGGCGGTACGGGAGCCACTACGGCAGCGGGAGCACGAACAAACTTAGACATATTCAGCAAATATGAGAGTGATTTACGCTACGTAGACGTCAGTGGTGATACCATGTTCGGACCGTTAATTGTACCAGCAGGCCAGGGTTTGCGTACTGCTACTAATGGTGCAATGTGGGGATCTATCAGTAGTGAATCGTCCCACGCAATGCTATGGCGTCACAGTGCAGGGGCAAGGTCGGATGAGTTCATCGGTATCAATGGTAATTCTCAATTAGTATTCCGACAGGCAATTGATAATGTAGGTAATGCATCTGACTGGATGGTTTATCACACTGGATTTAAACCAAGTGCATCAGACATCAATGCATTTTATAGCCGTCAAGCCAGCCTCACTGAATACGATAATATTAATAATCTAGACGGTGAGCATGAGGGCAAATATTACTGTCCGGCTAATGCTTTTGCGACTCCCGCAAACGGATATCCACTGGCGATTGCAGGCAGCCTGTTAGTACTAAAAAATGGAGCCAATTTTCCAAGATCGTGTACTCAAATCTATTACCCCTATGACCGGGACGATATTTGGTTACGTAGACTGATGGTCGATGGTAATGGTTCAAGCTGGTCTGCATGGACACGAGTATATGCCTACGCCGCACAAGAACGCCGAAATGATTTAGGGCTGGGTAACAGTGCAGTACTGAATGTGGGGAGTACAGCAGGAACAGTAGCTGCGGGCAACGATTGGCGGTTAGATACCGTTGATAATAAATCTGGGGGGCAAATTAATGGGAATCTTTACGCCACTCAAAGTAATGCAATCGGCGTACTGACTCAAGTTGGTGGTAATAAAACAATTATTCTCCAAAACGCTGGAGGGGATGGAGTCGCTGGAGGGTATGCAAATAATATTACAGGTAACTGGTATAGTGATTATTGGCAATTAGGCCTGGTTCGCAGTGGTGACACTAGCCAGGAATGCGTACAAATGAACGTGGTTTCACCTACTCGGGGAACTTCTTCATTCAACTGGTATCCACACGGGGTCTTTCATAGTGAGAGGCATCAGGCATCCAGTTATGCTACAGGATGGAATGGAGCGGCTGAGGCGGGGCAATGCCCCTATTTTGTCAAATCTGCACAGGGGAATGACGCGGGCTTTGCAGTTGGCCTTAGTGTTGGCTCAATTGCCAGTACTGGCTATAACACTCGAATGTCTCTGGGGCTAATCACAGGCGGTACGACAAACTGGAGTAGGCCCGCGTTATATGTCAGTGGTGATAACACACAGTCGAGAGCATGGGAGTTCACACCATACAATGCTGACATTACATCATGGTCCAATGGGTTTGATAATCAGGGTTACGTTTATCAGAAAAACCCCAACTGTGATATTAAACTAAAGGAAGATGTTGAATATACTGACGGAAAAGAAGCCTTTGATAATATTATGCAGGTTAAACCCGCTACGTATGTTTATAAAGCTGATGAAAAACGTCGTGTTCGCCGTGGTGTTATTGCTCAGGATATCCAGGAGATCGATCCTCAATATGTAAAAACTATTCGTTTTAATGAAAACGTAGAAGGTGAAGAATCCATTGAGCAATTAACTCTGGATACTAACCCTATCATGTTGGATAACCTTCTTGCTACTAATTATCTTGGTAATATGGTGCTCGAACAGCAGAAACAGATTGATGAACTTAAAGCATTAATTCAGTCTCTTCTGGATAATAAATAAATACAACCGGGGTAAAGGATTTGCCCCAAATTACTTATATAAGGATATATAAAATGGCAATGGATATTTTTTCTGGTGCTAACCTCCGCGTTGAAGTTGGTTCGGCTGGCGGCGGCACACTCGCAACAGATTTTGCAGAAGTCCCCGAAGTAGCGAGTTTCGTAACCAGTGGTTTCGAATCTACCGTAATTGAGGTAACAACTTTCAATTCCAGCTACTCACGTAAACTGCTGGGTACTAAATCAATTCCAGATCTGGAACTGAAGGTGAATTACCTTCCTGATAACGCTGTTCATAAAAAACTAGAACAACTGGCTGATGATCAAAAACGCTGCCAGATCCGTTTGAGTTACTTTGAAGACTCCACTCGTACCAATGGTTTCTATGTGGTTTATCAGTGTCTGGTGTCAAGTACCACGCTGGAAGGTGATAAAGATACTGTCATCACAAAGAATTTCAAACTGACGGTTGACGGTGCAGAGATTCAAAGCGGTCTGCTCGAAGAATAAAAAAATAAATACAGGGAGGACAATGATGTTCTCCCTTTTTCAATGGAATGATAAAATGAATTTAGAAAATCTCAAAAAAAAGCTACAACCTCAACTTCACAAATTTGAAATTGAAGGCGAAACTCTTTACATTCACCGCCCAATGTCAATGGATATTGCAAAGTGCGTTGATCGTGACAGTACTCTAATCGTATGTGTCAAAGACGAAAATAATGATCCAATCTTCAGTACTGAAGATATTGAGGGACGAATCAACCTTAGCATTCTGGACAGCAGCCATCTTGATACTATCTATATTGCTATTATGAATCTTTATAAAACTTCTGACGTAGTAGACGAAATCGAAAAAAAATAAGGGGCGATAACCATTTATTGCATTTCTGCAAGATGGTGAATAAGCGAGGGTTGTCGCCAGACGAGTACTTTAACTTAGATAGTGAAGTGCTCAATATGCTTATGGTCTATGACGCCTATATAGAACCTTCCGGTACTGGCATTGACATGCTATTTCATGCACACCAGTGTTATAACACGGTAATGAATAATCCAAACATTACCAGTGAAGCACGCAAAAAAATTAAGGTATCTGACTTTGATTTTCTGGATATTCTCGGTGAAAACATGACCACGAAAGAGCGAAGCGAATTGCGAGATAAAAAGAAAAAGGAAAAACAGGCCAATGATCTTGATTACATGAAGAATGAAATTAAGAAGCTGGCGTTAAGGAATAAAAATGGCAAATAATAACAGAATTGAATTTAATATTGATGCCGATATCTCAGGATTGCAGCGGGCGTTACAGCGTGGAGAGGCATCAATAAATGATTTCGGCAGCAATGCGGGCGGGGCAGTACAGGAAATCGCGGGGCACTTCTCCGGCCTGGCTGGAAGTCTTGCAACCTCATTCACGAGTATCGCTGGGGCAGCAGCGGTTGGTGCTGGAGGATTAGCCCTGCTCATCAATTCATCACGTGAATATGTCAGTGAGATGAATGAGATCAGTCGCAGTACTGGATTATCGGTAGTTCAGTTACAACAGCTCAGTAGTGCTTTTGCGGGTCTGGGACTACAGATCGATAAATTCGGGGATTTTAATAAAGATACCCTTGATAAGCTCGGGGATAGTTTCAGGGCTGGCGGTGGTGTTGCAGATGATTTGAAAGAATATGGATTAAACCTTCAGGATTATAACAAATATCTGAAGCAGTCAGATGGTGGTATGAAAGCAGTTATTCATACCTTCTATGCTATGCGTGATGCTGGTAAATCTCAGGCTGAGATAGTGAACGTCATGGAAACACTTGCCTCAGACTCATCTCACATGATCAGTATCTTGCAACAGTTTAAGAGCGAAACTGAGGCAATGAATTATGTGCAGAGCCAGAACGCCGCCGTGAGCAATGAGGCGGCACAGAGCTATGCGGAATTTGATAAAAACCTGTCAAGACTTACCGGGAATGTTAAAGGTACAATTGCGAATGGCCTCAACCCATTAGTTGAGGTAATGAATAAGGTCTATGACGCATCAAGTCAGAAACCCCATGAGGCAGGACTATTTGAGGATCTGAACGAACGAATCAAAAAATCCACGGGTTCGCTCAAAGACATGCTGGATATATGGCAGCAATTACGGCTGGCAGGTGCCCTAAACTATCAGGGAGCCGCTCTACATACAGGGAGCATGGACAATGGCAAATCTAATGATTTCGCAAAACAGAAAGAAAACCTTTCTGCCCTCGTTAATACGTTTAAGAATGACATTGCAGTAGCGACAGCCCCTCAAGACGGCTGGCGGGACAAGAAAAAGGATGCCGAAGACGCTGCTAAGAAGCTGGAAGCCGAACGTAACAAAGCGGCAGCAGCCCAGAAGGCGGCGGATGCTAAACGCCTACAGGCTCAGCGTAATCTGGAGGCAGCACTCAGCCAGATTGGAGAGAACGCTGGCGATCTCCGCCTGAAGTCTTTCGAGAGGCAACAGGCAGCTCTAATAAAAACTATCCAGGATAGTGCAAAGACTCTCGGCCTCCCGGCTGATAAGTTAGCTAAGTACATTGACAGTGCGAACCAGTCTGCAAACTTCCAGCGTACTAACCTCGTTAACTCCATGATTGGCTATACCGATCCTAATCAGGGACTGAAAGACACCAATACGCTGATTTCAAGCGGTGGCCTGAACCAGAAACAGACTGGCTTCCTTGCAGATCAACAGAACCAGCGGATCAATGGTGATAACCCATTCGCCTATGATAATACTCAGCAGGAACTAAAACAGAACCAGGAAGCGATGAATCTGGAGCTACAGCAGAATGATTTGCTACTGAAAGGTCACGAGGACTATGAGAAGCGGAAACAGGAGATCACGGCGAAATATAATGCACAGGCAATCACGATTACTAATCAGAACGCCCAGGCACAGCTAAGTATCTTTGGTACTGCTGCTGATTCACTGGCCCAGGGTATGACGGATGTATTCGGGAAGAGTAGCGGTGCTGCAAAGGCCGCATACATGGCAAGTCGCGGAATTACTATTGCACAAACAGTACTGTCCATTCAGTCAGCACTGGCCCAGGCTCTTGCAACTCCATTCCCGGCCTCCCTTGCAGCATATGCACAGGTTGCCTCACTGGGGATGTCTATTATCAGTACTGCAAAGGGAGCTTCATCAGGACAATTCCACGGTGGTATAGATGAACTCCCTTCTCACCTGGATAATAAATCCTTTGTACTCAAAGCGGGTGAGCGTGTAGTTCAACCTGAATCAAATAAAAAGCTCACTAAATTCCTGGATAATCAGGAAAAGAACGGCGGTAGCAGTACTGGTGACATTATTGTAAATGCAAATCTAATTATACAGGGTAGCACTGTAGATGATGACGCTAAGTACCAACAGATGTTGAAAAAACATCAAAATAGTGTATTGCAAGCGGTAAGACAAGCTACGAAAAGGAACACTTAAGATAGAGGCTACGGCCTCTATTCTTATAAATATCTATATAAAATAAAAAGGATTTTATATGGCGACATTTTCAAATAACGTGAAGGTTAATAACTTTCAGTACAAAAGCGTTGAGCCAGTCTATTCAAATCAGTCATGGACAGGTCAGCGAATTATGCGTAGTTCGGGCATTCAGTACTATCAGATTCAATTTCAATTAAATTTCAACGTAGAGCACATTGGCGAAGTAAACGCTTTTCTTGCTGAATATAGTCAGGGAAAACCATTCACACTCTCAATGGGGCATATCAGTACCTATCGTGGTGGGATGGTGGGTGCATTAACTTCCCAGGGATCTTCGTCGAAAGGTACGAAATTAATTACTACAAACAGTAATGCAATGGCAGTGGGTGAACTCATTCAGTTTTCAAACCATAAGAAAATTTATCGAATTGTGGACCGTACTGATACGTCCCTGACGATTTTCCCGGCATTGCAAAATACCGTTCAGCCTTACGAGTTGATAACTTATAACAATCTAATGATTGAAGCAGTACTGGACCCAGATAATGATTATTCGATGACAGTCGGAAAGCTCATGAGTATTACATTGAAGGCTACGGAGAATATTACATAATGGATGATGGTATTTTAACAAATAGTTCACTGCTTAAGTACTGGCAGCTCGTTCGCGGTACTGCAAAGACAAAATTAACAATCATGGAAGTCATGAGCTTGGGTGTTCATGTCACTTTTTTTGATGTTATGCCTCGCGGTGAAAGTGGTTTTCACTGGACAGATTCACTCGTAGATATTGAGTTAAACGGTAATCTGTATACCAGCTTCCCCGATATTATTAGCGGTTCTTTGCCCTCGTTTAGCGAGGCAAAAGGAATCAATAATGATGCAATCAGTTTCAAGGTAAGTAATGTCAATCCTTCAGTACGGGCACTTGCTTTCGGTGGGAAATTCAAAGACGCCCAAATGAATGTCACACTGGTAATCCTCAATCCATATGACAGTAAACCATTATATTCAGTAAGAATGTTTACGGGTTTTATCGATTACGTTACTGCTTCAGTTGATCCTAACCAGAAAACTAATGATATGGAAATTCATGTTAATAGCGTCTACAAAAAGCTCGACCGCCAGGCAGCATTAATCGCAGCGAACGCAGTTTATCAATCTTATTTCCCAAGCGACGAGTATTTCAGCCTACTCGGACAAATCAATCAATCCCAGACATGGAGGTATAAATGATGCATAACAAGATTATGGAAATAATTCAGTACGCTCTCGATAACCCTTATAAGTATGGCGATAACGATTGCAATATTATTGTACTGAGACTTATCGACTTGATTAATGGGACAACTACCTTAGCGAATCGTCAATATAAGACCGTTAAGCAGGGTATCAAGGGTCTGAATAAGCAGGGCTGGAACCATACTGGAGAAGTAGTTGAACAGTACTGTGATGAGGTTACACATACTATTGACGGCGATATCTGGCTAGACCCGGATAATGAATTAATTATGGCAGTGGTTGTTAGTGGTCGAGTACTGGGTGTGAATGAAGAGCACAATGGATTTGTACTTCAGGCAAAGCCCAAAAATGGAAAGTATTACAGAGTAAGGAAACAGAGTAATGGGGAAAATAACTAAAGGGGGCATTTTCGGTGCTATTGTAAGTGCAGTCATCGTGGCTGCCGCAGTCTATTTCACCGGAGGTACAGTACTGGCAGCAATTGGCTGGGGTGCCGCAGCCGGGGCAGTTAGTTTAGTGGCATCTTCTATGCTCAGTCAGATTGGAGTACAGGGATATGGGGACGTGGCCGATACTGCCAGCCGAAGTACCTCAGCCACTACGGGCTTGCCAGTACTATACGGTGGTCAATACCCACACAAGAACGGCGTTAGCGGGGGTAGTTTCATCTATACGGGTTCAATTGTCCCCTGGGTAAACGTACTCAATGGTGACTCTCAATATCTGTTTAGTGAACAGGCAATCTGTTATACGGGCGTAGCAAAGCATATCGAACAACTTTACATCGATCAGGAGCCAGTACTTGCAGTACCCGTCACTGCTGATGGAGTAGTTCCCCGTGCGAATATTGCAAGCAAATATCAGGATATATTGCAATTAGAGGTGCGTTTCGGTGGTGATTATACCGATACAAAAACTCTGGCAAAAGAATATGCAGGTCCGAAATGGACTGATAAATTTCTCGGTAAGGGACTTGTCACTGTATCCGTTGTTATTAAAAAAACTCAGGACTCAATGGAAAACAGCCTGCTGGTCAATGACCAGTTCACGCTAACAGCAGAGATGAAAGGCCAGGAAATTTTAGATTTAGTCACCGGGAATAAATTAGCAACTTCCAGCCCGCCTTCAATTATCTATGATTATCTGACGAATAATATCTATGGCATGAATATTGAGCCGTCATTAATCAATATTGATACGTTTATTGAAACGGCAGCATACTGTAATCAGATGGAGTATTACGCCAATGGGGCTATTTCCTATCAGAGTTCTTTCAAGGAAAACATTGATAATATCTGTCAGGTAGCGGGAATTATCATATATGTTAATGCAGGCAAGATTTGCATGACAACGGACCGTAAAACACTCTCTGTTGCTTCATTTGATGAACATAATATCTTTGGACAGGTGCAATTAACTACATCGGGAAGTACTGACTATTTTAATATCGTCGATGCGAAGTACACTAATCCCGCCTCAATGTATGCCACGGACGTATTACGAATCCCATCGGAACTGAGTCAGGACGAGTTAATTAAAACTGACCGCCAGACAATCCCAATCAGCCGGGATTACACGTGGTGTTACGACCAGGATACGTTATCACGTATGGTAAACGTTGATGTTCTCAAGGCTAAATACGCGTTAAGTACTCTTACGTTCACAACCAGTGAAGGGTGGGATTTGAAAGTATGGGATTCGATTGACGTCAAAATTGATGAGCTGGCCGTGAATGGTAAATTCAAGGTACTGTCAAAGGATATTGAAACTAATCAGGAAAGCATCGGGTACTGCACCATTACGTGCGTTGAAGCTCCCGATGCCATGTATGATGGAGTAGATCCGGGTGTGTGGTCGCCGGGTGGTGTACTTGACCTGTCAGCACTAACAGTAATTCCGCCCACTAATCTACGTGCATCTCGTAAGGGCAACGTTGCAAGTGGCTCTATCGTAGAGCTGGCCTGGGATGCCAGTACTGATCCGTACCTCAGAGGTTATTACATTTATTATAAACTCAGTACTGCAACAAACTGGACGTATGCTGGCAGTACAAATATCCAAAAAACTGATTATGAATTATTTGGACTGTCTGACACGGAGAAATATGATTTTGCTGTAGAGGCGTATTCAAATATTGGGCGTAAGAGCACGAAGTCAACTCTTAATGGTTTAGTGCCTACATACAACTTTGCACTACCTAGTATTACGGGTGTCCAGCTAGCTAACCATACTGTAGGGGATTATGAGACTGATTCGAGTGATTTCAATATTACGTGGGATAACCAGAAGAATCTCGTAATTGGTGGGCGTCCATTCTCGGACTATTTCAAGTACTACGTAATTAATATCTATAATGGCAGTGCCTTAGTCAAGACGTTCTATACTCAGGAAAACAGCTTTAACTACACATTAGCTCTGAACGATTCACGAATCCGAAAACCTACCATTGGTATTATTGCCCAGGGTTTTAATAGCGGTACATATTCACAGGAAGTTAAAATTACTGTAGAGAATAAACAATGTGGATTAGTGCAGGGCGTAAATTTTACGGGTGGTTTCGGTAATTTGTTCGTCTCATGGACTCCCTCAGCAGAAAGGGATTATGAGGGTGCGGTACTGTTAATCTCGAATGGGATTAGTACGCGGCTGGAGTCACTAAAAGCTTATTCCCATGATTCATTATCATGTACTGATGGTGAATACAGGGTAAAACTTGGACTCTATGATGTATTTGGTCAGGATAATATTCAGTACTCTGCTGAACAAGTAATCAATCTCAATAGCAAGTACGTATATACGGAAGAGGATGCAGCGGAAATCAATAGTATTCTCGATCTCAGTGATCGACTTACGGAAACGCTGAATAGTGCCGTCACGATAGCCAATAACAATACCAGTACTGTAGTGTCCCAGGCAGAGTCCCGCACGAGTGATAAAATTACTGCCAGTGAAAGGACATTGACTACTCAGAT
This sequence comes from Pseudescherichia sp., assembly GCF_031987975.1. Classification (GTDB taxonomy): domain Bacteria; phylum Pseudomonadota; class Gammaproteobacteria; order Enterobacterales; family Enterobacteriaceae; genus Pseudescherichia. The sequence continues at coordinate 144,350 of NZ_DALZYX010000007.1, forward strand.
CACCAATGTGAATGACAGCCTCAGTCAACGTCTCTCCACAGTTGAGAGTACGGCTTCCGGGAACAGATCATCTATCTCATCACTTGAGCAAACAGTGACGAATAACAATTCTGCACAGGCCAATGCAGTAGCCCAGCTACGTACGGACGTGAACGGGCAGATCGGTACTGTAAACCAGCAGATGAGCACTAAGGCCACGGCAAGTACGGTAGACAGTAATTACACACTCTCAGTGAATGCCAACGGTACAGTAGCGGGGATGCGTTTAGTAGCCAGTCAGAGTACGAGCTATAACAGTGCGATCTACTTTGCCGCCGATAAGTTCATTGTCAATGGAAGTGACAGTGCCGTAGCTGGCGGGACTGCACCATTTGCAGTGGTTAACGGTACTACCTACATCAAGACATCAATGATTCAGGCCGCAAGTATTGGGACTGGGTACATTGCCGATGCAGCAATCACTTCTCTTAAGCTGGCATATGGTTCAGTAAATGAACTTCATGTACAGGATGGAAGCATCAGTAACGCCAAAATTGGTAACTACATTGCCAGTAATAACTATGTCTATAACCAGTCTGGTTGGTATATGGGCAAGGACGGAACATTACTGATAAATGGCAATGGTGGTACGGGTCGCATGGTAATTAGTAACAGTCAAATCGTCATATATGACAATAACGGCACATTGCGTGTACGTATGGGACTATGGTGATTTTATGCAGGGAATACAATGCTGGGATCAGTACGGAAGGCTGATAGTTGACGTTGGCGATTATAATATGCGTTATGTCAGTACTGTCACTCTGAATGTCGGACCGGGTGCTAATGCCTGGTCTGTAGGTGTACAGGGTATGCGTCCTAATGGCTGGTTAGCAGTAATGCGAACTAATTTATACTGGAATGAGTACTATTGTATTCCGGGGGATAACGCTTTCACGGTGCAGTACTTATTACCATATGCACCATATGCAACAACGCTAATTTTTGACGTATACAAATATGATTTTTAAGGGGGGGCCATGTCAGGTTTCGAGGTTTATAATTCGGCAGGTGCTCTGACTATTGATAGTGGTTGGGGGAAATCAATTGTGATGAGCAGTGTCAAGGCGATGGGGGGATTACTGGATACTGGGTTCTACCGTTTTAATAGCAGTCTGGGGGATGGTTCTGTACTGGGATTTCTCACATCCGATTTTTTTCCCGCAGAGGGGTTACGATGGTTTCAGCCACAGGTAAACGGCAGCTACTGTTTTCCGGGGGCGTCACTCTATCAGGCAGGGACGGGGCGTTTCATGCTGAGTAACAATACTACGCCCCTCCAGAGTGGCTATCTGGACGTGTTTGATCCGGGAGGGCAATTAACGTTCAGTGCAGCCAGTGCCGGGACAATGCCGCGTATCATGGATTTTTTCACCGTACCTGCAACACATGATTTGGCAACGGCAATTACACTCAACACGGCATTTGCCGATCCGTGGATTTGCATCAGCCAGTGTCCTGGTAACGTCTCCAGTGACGGTTCTCAGGGTGGTTATTCGGGACTCATGATACGTCGAGTCACTAGCACTCAGTTTCAGTTGCAGTACCTGAACCGGTTCCAGAAGCCATACCGCACAGCAATGGGCGGCAATGGAATCCGAATTGCCCTCGCATACTTCACGGGGTACTAAATACTTGATAAAAATAATAAAAAGGTGTGTATATGGAAATTGGCAGCATTATTGCTCTGACGGTTTCAGTACTGGGATTTTTCTGGACAATCTATCGTGATAAGTCTGGAGATAACAGTACTGTACTTGAACGAATCACTAAAATTGAGACTAAAGTACTCCTAACGGAAAGTAATATTTCTCGTTTAGAGGCAGAGCAGGACGAAATGAAGAAGACTTTAAAATCTTTAGAAGCTCAGATCAATCAAATGAATCTCAAGGTTGAACGAATTTTAACAATTTTAGAAAACAATAAAGGGGCGTAATGCCCCTTATTTGTTTTTTAACTCTGCTACCATTGCATTGACGCGGTTTGGTGTCTGCCTGTACCACAAAGAATCTTTGGCCTGCCGTATCGCTTCTGGATAATTCCCCACTCGCAAGGCGTCAATCATCTTGCGAAATTTACGTACTCCCGCTAATCCTAACTGAAACGTCATGATAACAAGAAATGCCTGCCAGTCATCCGGTACGTTTAAACCCAGCGTTTGAACTTGAACAATCGCCTTTGCAATATCCTTGTCAAGCAATGCATCAGCTTGTGCTTCGGTAAGGCCACTGCTGAAATTTTCACCGGGCATAATCAGGTGTCCATAACCGATAGTCATTTTTCCCAGTGAATCAGGATAGGGATAGAATTTACCGTTGCGATAGTATTTCTTCATCTGCTGATACTGTAGGGTGCCCTCATAGGCTTTTAATCTCTCATTTAAATTCATTTCATAAATACCATATAAATTAATGTGTGAGGTATTTATGAACGCATGGAAATATGCGGGTGAGTGGGAAGAGAATGATATAGCCGGGAACAATTACGCCGGGTTTATCTACATGTTCCGGTTCCCCGAATCAGGGCAGGTGTACTATGGGAGCAAGCAGATTTACAAAAGGGTGAAGGATGCGAGTAAGATTAAACCCACATCCGTTGAAAATGGCTGGCGGGAATATTCAAGTTCAAGCTCGTTAGTAAATCGACTTATTGATGAGGGGGCAATTTATGAACGTATCATTCTGTGGGCATTTCCCAGTATGAATGAAACGCTTCTTGCAGAGTTATCACTCATCGCCTGTGAGGGGCTTCATCCTCTTTGCCTGAACTATGCAGTAATGCACAAGTGTAAACTACCTGGCAGTACTGAACGCCTCAAAATTTATAATATTATGCAAGAAGTTCGAACGTGGTTGAGGTAAATATATGGCTACAGTAAATGGCATTTCTAACGCAACGGCCTATTTGAAGCAAAAAGGCAGGGAGTTCGGTAAGAACTTCCAGAATGAAATAATTAACCGGTCTAAAGCGTTAGCAATGAAAATGCAGAAAGATATGAATAATGCCGTCGATAAAGGCGGTGTCCCCTTTACGCAACGTTCGATCCTCTTCATGTACAAAAAGACGGGTACGGGTGTCCGTACTACCATTCTCGTTAAAAACGTACAGGCCAAGTACTTATATGACATTCTCGTAAAAGAGAAGGCAATTGATAAGTTTGTCCCTACCAGTAAAGCTCGTTTAACAAAGCAGGGGAATATTTCAGGACTGCAAAAGAACTTACAGACAGGACGATATAAAATTGCTAAGGGTAAAAATGGTAAGGTTCGCCTCATCGATACAACTCAGAAGAAGAAAGAGAAGCGGATTATTGCAGTACGAGAAAGGAAGAAGCGTAAGTTAATCTATGACTTCTACGGCGAAGCCGAAAAGGGTGCTCGTATGATTCTTAGTGGTATTAAGGGAACTTTTATTTTTAAAAAGGGATAATATGAATTTTGATGAACATTATGGCGATTTGACGGAAGAGATTACCCTGGCGGGGATTACTCCCGTAGCTAATAGTCTGCCAATTCAAAAGTGCTTTCTGGGTAAAAAGTTCCAGAAGGCAATAAAAAACAGTGACCATGAAATAACCACCTTTATGAATGTTGGTTTTGAGAAACCCCAGATATTCGAAAACGGTTCAGTACTAACATGGTCGATGCAGGGACAGAATCTAGATGTTTTTGTCATTGACAGTAAGCAATTATTTGTCAAGGGAAGAAACTTCTGGGTATATGCAGTAGGAATTATCGAATGATAAGTATAATTTTAGATCTAATCAAAACTGGTTTTGGCTTTTTCCAGAAAAAAGAGCAAAGCAAAAGTGAATCAACAGCTCAGACTAATCATGAACAAAACCAGATTACTCTTGAAGAAACACGACAGGGATTTACTTGGCGTCAATGTTTAGGTTACGTGCTGGCGTTTATCATCGCATGGAATTACGTAATTGTGCCAGTACTGGACTATTTCGGCATCGTAATATTCAGTCTACCGCTGGGGCAGATTTTTCAAGTACTGATTTTGTTGCTGGGTGGTAGTTAAGATTGTGCAGGTGTAATCACCTGCACTTTTTTATGTCTAATATAATGCAACACGGGATGGTACAGAATGAATTTTTATTGAAACACATTACCTCTCGAGTATCGTATATGTTTATTTTATTTCTGTAATCGTTATGCTTACCGGACTTTCTTTTGTATTGATTTTTTTTAAGTACTTATCTAAATATTCATAGTCTGGAGTTGAGCCACATATTGCTATAATTTCACGTCCAACTGGTGTCAACAAGGCTGTCCCGGTTCTTATTCTCCAATCCTTGCTATCTTCGCTTTTAAATTCAACACGCATTACTATATTATAATAATCCATGCGGGATGCTTTTGCATTGTAAGTTAAACTATAACCCATGCTCTGCTGAATTATCCCCATAGAATCCAATGCTGCTAGTTGTGCAAAGTTAATACCCTCAATATTTCCATCTGCATCTTCTACTAGGATAGGTGTAAGATAAATTGCTTGCCATACAAATTTTCCAAAATAAGTAATGAGTTCAGCTTCTTCTCTACTTAAAGTAGATAATAGTCTAAGAGTTCTTCTACTGAAAGAACCATTAGATTTTGCCTCTTCAGAAAGGATTCTTGCCCATAATGTTTGCATCTGCTCATCAGTTACATCTTCACATTCTTTAAAGAAAGCTTCGATCCAGTCCTCATCAATGTCGCTTACGCTATCTTCATCGTTAAGATTTTGTGCCGCCTGAATTGTAATGCTTTCAATATTCTCTTGCCGTTTAGTTTCACGTTTCAAAAAACGTTCGGCAGCTCTTTTTTCAATACCTTCCAGTTGCAATTTCGAAACTAACTCTGTTCGCTTGGCATCAGCTTCAGCCTTAGCCTTTCTTCTAATTCTGGTAGGCTCATAAAGGATTCCAACCGCATCACAAACCTTTCCGACTAATTTTTCCCCAGGCTTTGATAAACCAGAAAAACTGAAATCTATAAGGCTCATTATTTCCTCCTATGATAATTAACGGTGTTTACTCACATTCCCAAATAGTATTCTGTACCCCAGTCCCAGCAGGTAAACGCGGATTGGCGTTAGCACTATGGGTATAAGTCGCTTTAGATTTTCCGTACTGCTGACAAGCTGCATTTGCAGTTTTCTGCAAGCTATCGAGACCATACCAGCCATCAGATTGAATGCTTACTGTTTTACCATCATTGTACTGAACCAATGCACAGCCTGATAAGGTCAATGCAATTAAAGTTATACATAGGTTTTTCATTATTTTTACCCTAGATTCATGCACTTAACTCATTTGTTTATTTTGTGAGCTGAATATAGATCTTGATTGTTTGGGCAGCCCAGGGAGACAAAACCAATACGCGGTTGTTGTATGCTCATACGCTCACAAAGTAAACAGAAGAAAAAACCGGGCGATTTTACACGGGTTTTCAACGACTCTCTACTGCTAACTCAACGGGTTAAATTTTGTTTACGTTGTCACACTGTAAAAATTGTTAAACTCTGGATAATTATTGACCCAGCGCATAATTTTGAACAAAAAATGATCTTATGCTTGATCTGCGATTAGGCCGACAAGGGGAGGATCATGTATGACCGTTGACAGACTGAGACGAAGTCTGCTGAGAAAACTTGCTAACGCCAGTATCGATCTTGCGGCGTATGTCCAGCTCAGAAAGGCGAAGGGTTACATGTCGGTCAGCGAAAGCAACTATCTGCGTGACAGCTTTTTTGAACTATCAACACTAATACGCGATCTCGAGCGGCATGCTTATGCCGTCCCGGATGCGAAAGAACGTGAAATGCTGTGCCGGGCAGAGGGGGCACTCTCCTCTGCGGGTATATGTATGATGAGCGGCCACCATGACTGCCCAAACTACATTGCTGTGAACGTAGAGACGCTCGACCGCTGTCTCAAAACCCTTAACATATGCATTCAGAACCTCAACGAGCATGAACCGCTGGTTGTGGAAGCCTGAATCCCCGGGGGAGGCAACTCCCCCTTCTGCTTAAGCTTTTGTAAAAATGGGCGCACGCAACGTTCCGCTGGCTACGCTTTATGCCAGAGACCCTTAAAGGAGTGCCCCATGCACCGCAACGCCCTGATTTTTATCCCCGCGCTGTTTCTGTCCGCCTCGGTTTTTGCCGCGCCCGCGCCGGTAAAGGTCGATGTGCTGCAAAGCAAACTCGATCGCCCGTGGTCGCTGGCATTCCTGCCTGACAATAAAGGCATGCTCATTACCCTGCGCGGCGGCCAGCTGCGCCACTGGCAGGCGGGGAGCGGACTGTCCGATCCTCTTTCCGGCGTGCCGAAAGTATGGGCTAACGGGCAGGGCGGACTGTTTGACGTGGTGCTGGCCCCGGACTTTGCTCAGTCGCGCCGGGTGTGGCTGAGCTACGCCGAAGCGGGCAGCGACGGCAAGGCCGGAACGGCGGTGGGCTACGGGCGGTTAAGCGACGATCTCACCCGCCTGGAGGCCTTTAAGGTCGTCTTTCGCCAGACGCCTAAGCTCTCCACCGGCAACCACTTCGGTGGGCGGCTGGTCTTTGATGGCAAAGGCTACCTCTATATTGCCCTGGGGGAGAACAATCAGCGCTCTACAGCCCAGGATCTCGATAAGCTCCAGGGCAAGCTGGTGCGCCTCACCGATGAGGGTGCGGTACCAAATGATAACCCCTTCGCTAACAACGCCAGCGCCCGCAAGGAGATCTGGTCTTACGGCATCCGTAACCCGCAGGGGATGGCGATGAATCCCTGGACCGATACTCTGTGGTTAAACGAGCACGGGCCGCGTGGCGGAGATGAGATTAACATCCCACAGAAAGGCAAAAACTACGGCTGGCCGCTGGCAACCTGGGGCATCAACTATAGCGGGATGAAGATCCCGGAGGCCAAGGGAGAGATTGTGGCCGGCACCGAGCAGCCTGCTTTCTACTGGAAAGACTCCCCGGCGGTGAGCGGGATGGCGTTCTATAACGCATCAACCTTCCCGCAGTGGCAGCACAAGCTGTTCATTGGCGCGCTGAAGGACAAGGACGTGATTGTGATGAGCGTGAACGGAGATAAAGTTACCGAAGATGGGCGTATCCTGGGGGATCGCAACCAGCGCATCCGCGACGTGCGGGTTGGTCCCGACGGCTACCTCTATGTGCTCACCGACGAGTCCGACGGCGAGCTGTTAAAGGTTAGCCCGACGGGAAATTAGGTCACCGGGATCATCACAATTTTACGGTAGGCAGGGCGCTCGCTCAGGGCGTCGTACCAGCGTTGCAGGTGCGGACGCGGCGTCCACGTCAGGCCAACATTCCACAGGTTATAGACGAAGGGCGCCACGGCGATATCCCCGAGGCCAAACTCCTCTCCGGAGAGCCACGGCGTTTTTGCCAGCGCGTTATCCAGAATCTCAAACAGCGGCTCGCAGGCGGCAATGCCCGCCTCAATCACCGCCGGATCGCGTTTTTCTACCGGCGTTCTGACCAGGTTCATCAATAGCACCCGGTGAGCGGGGGAGAGCGTGCCGTTGGCCCAGTCCATCCACTTTTCAGCCTGGGCACGGGCGGCAGGCGGCTCGATCCACAGGCGACCCTGACCATACTGTGCTGCCAGGAAGCGCACAATGGTATTTGACTCCCATAGCACGCTGTCGGTCTCATCGTCGCGGAACAGCGGCACCAGCCCGTTGGGATTCAGCGCCAGATACTCCGGGCTATGGTTCAGGCCATGCTCCAGCCCGGCCAGAATTTGCGTATACGGCAGCTCCAGCTCTTCAAGGGTCCATAAGACTTTTTTTACGTTGGTCGAGTTGTTTCTGCCCCACAGCGTGATCATAAAAACTCCTTCTTTCCGTCAGCAACCGGGCGCTGTCATCAGCACCATATGGCTGACATAGTGGGATAAAGTTAACATTCAGGCAACGACAAACAAAAAAATCCCGCTCACAGCAGCGTGGGGATGTGATATTGCGTAAACTTTAAAAAACTTTACCAGCAGGCGGTTTTCTTCACCGCTTTTGTACGTTACTACTCACCGTTTAGCGCGTAGCGGTGAGCTAACGCGGTTTTTTAGAATGGATACTCGGGTGGCCTTTATGACGCATTTCTCTCTGTCCCTTCGCGGCCTGGCTACGGCCTCGGCGCTTGTGGTTCTTTTTTCTCCCTCTCTCTTTGCCGCCGAGCAGGTCGCGGCCCCCGCTGCACCTGCGGTTGATGCCCGGGCGTGGATCCTGATGGACTATGCCAGCGGTAAAGTGCTGGCGGAAGGCAACGCCGATGAAAAGCTGGATCCAGCCAGCCTCACCAAGCTGATGACCAGCTACGTCACCGGTCAGGCGCTGAAGGCAGGAAAAATTCATCTCACCGATATGGTTACCGTGGGTAAAGATGCCTGGGCTACCGGCAACCCGGCGCTGCGCGGCTCGTCGCTGATGTTCCTCAAGCCTGGGGATCAGGTCTCAGTGGCGGACCTGAATAAAGGGGTGATCATCCAGTCGGGGAACGATGCCAGCATCGCCATTGCTGACTACGTGGCGGGAAGCCAGGATGCCTTTGTCGGCCTGATGAATAACTATGCCCAGCGGCTGGGGCTGACCAACACCACTTTTAAAACGGTGCACGGCCTCGATGCGCCGGGACAGTTCAGCACCGCCCGCGACATGGCCCTGCTGGGCAAGGCGCTGATCCACGACGTGCCGGAAGAGTACGCCATCCACAAAGAGAAAGAGTTTACCTTCAACAAGATCCGTCAGCCGAACCGTAACCGCCTGCTGTGGAGCACGAATCTCAACGTCGACGGGATGAAGACCGGCACCACCGAAGGGGCGGGCTACAATCTGGTGGCCTCGGCCACGCAGGGTGATATGCGGCTTATCTCGGTGGTGCTCGGGAGTAAAACCGATCGTATCCGCTTCAACGAGTCAGAGAAGCTGCTGACCTGGGGCTTCCGCTTCTTCGAAACCGTTACCCCTATCAAGCCCGATGCCACCTTCGCCACCACCCGCGTCTGGTTTGGCGACAGCAGCGAGGCGAAGCTCGGCGCAGGCGAAGCCGGCTCGATCACTATTCCTAAAGGGCAGCTGAAAAACCTGAAGGCGACCTGGAAATTAAATGACCCGCAGCTTACCGCACCGCTGAAGAAGGGCCAGGTGGTAGGCGCTATCGACTTCCAGCTTAACGGTAAATCCATCGAGCAGCGTCCACTGATTGTTATGGAAGCGGTGGAAGAGGGCGGATTCCTGAGCCGGATGTGGGACTTCGTGCTGATGAAGTTCCATGAGTGGTTCGGCAGCTGGTTCTCATAGACCGTATCAGTAGAGCAGGGCGATGCGCTGCGCTTTTGCCAGCGCAAACAGGTTATCGTCCGGGCGAACGTCGCTGGCGATGGCATCAAACTGGCTGAGTTCGCCCATGCACGCCGGGCGCACTTTGCCAAACTTGCTGTGATCGACCACCAGCACGTGGTACTGCGCTCGGGTCAATGCCCAACGCTTTACCGGCAGCTCCTCAAGGTTAAAGCAGGTCGCCCCCATCTCTGGATGCACGCCCGCCGCAGAATAGAAGGCGAGATCCGGACAGAGATTGTTAAGCGTCTCTTTAAAGTTGAGCGGGTTGAAGATGCCGTTGCTGGCGTGAAACTCGCCGCCGCAGAGAATGGTCCGGCAGAGCGGTTTCTCCTGTAAGGCCAGGAAGGTGTTCAGGGCATAACAGATGGCGGTGAAGGGCAGCTCGTCGCTAATAGCATCGATAATCCACGGTGTGGTGGTGCCGCAGTCAAAAAACACCATCTGGTGGGCCTGCACCAGGGTCGCCGCATGGCGGGCTGCGAGGCGCTTCTCCTCTACCAGGCGGGTTTTCTGATCGCTCAGCAGATAATGACTGGCGGTGCGCGGCTCCAGCACCAGGTAACCCCCCAGCAGCACTACCGGTGCGCTTTTGGCGTTCAGATCGCGACGAATGGTCATCTCAGATACGCCAAGGAGGGTAGCAGCCTCTTTCAGATGCAGTTTGTCGCTCCGTTTCAGCGCCTGCAATAGCTGGCCGATCCTTTCGTCACGTTTCGTTTCCATAAGTCCCCTGGCGTAATAGTAAAAGCCCTGCATACGGCAGGGCATCCAATATTACCTGCGCGGCCAGGTTAAGTCACTCACGCACCCAGCCTTTGCGGATAGGTAGAGCAAAACAGCGGCGGTAGATGAGATGCAGGGTTCGGTGCAGCCCCCTCCCGCAAACCTGCCAGAGCATCTGCGCGGCCAGGCAGCCGCTGAAAGCAATCAGCAATCCGCCCAGCATATCCAGCGGCCAGTGGACGCCGAGATAGACGCGTGACCAGGCGATGCTCAGCGCCACGGCCAGCAGCACGCAGCCAGACCAGAGCCGATGCCAGAACAGAAACGCCAGCGCGAAGGTAAACGCCACCGTGCCGTGGTCGCTGGGATAAGAGTAGTTCGCCGAGTGGTGTAAAAAATTATAGCCTGCTTGCTGAGCAAAGGGTCTGTCGTGGGGGAAAAGATGGCCTATCAGCCAGGAGAGACACATGCTCACCGCCAGCGCCATTGCCGTTTTGATCACCAGCTGACGCTGGGCGCTCACCTGGTCATGTGGTCCCCATAGCCACAGCGCCACCGCCAGCAGAGGCAGCAGGGTGATCAAATCTTTAGCGATATATATCGCAGCGGCAATCAGCCAGGATGGCGAGTCGGGGGTGGCATTCAGCCAGTAAAATAGCGTGTGGTTGAGATTTTCCAGCATGGGGTGTCGTCACTCCTGTTGACCATAAATTAAGGCTTCCATTGTGCAGCGCGTACCTTAAACGAACCTTAAGCTATTAAAGCGTATTAAACGTGCGCTGCCATAGAGAATTTACTACCGCCAGCGCGGCGATTTAACTACACTCTGCGCGATCTTAAGGATAAAGAGGCTACATGCAAAATCGTTCATCTTCCAGAGGCCGTTTAGGCCGCCAGGCACTGATGTTTCCCCTCTGCCTGGTGCTCTATGAGTTCTCAACCTATATCGGCAACGACATGATCCAGCCGGGGATGCTGGCGGTGGTTGCTCAGTACAATGCCGGCATCGAGTGGGTGCCGACCTCCATGACCGCCTATCTGGCCGGGGGGATGTTTTTACAGTGGCTGCTCGGGCCGCTGTCGGACCGCATTGGCCGCCGTCCGGTGATGCTCACCGGCGTGGTGTGGTTTATTGTCACCTGCCTGGCGACGCTGCTGGCGCAGAACATTGAGCAGTTCACTATCCTGCGCTTCCTGCAGGGGGTGAGCCTCTGCTTTATTGGCGCGGTAGGTTATGCCGCCATCCAGGAGTCATTCGAGGAGGCGGTGTGCATCAAGATCACCGCCCTGATGGCGAACGTGGCGCTGATTGCGCCCCTGCTTGGTCCGCTGGTGGGAGCGGCCTGGGTGCACGTTGCGCCCTGGGAGGGGATGTTTGTTCTCTTCGCACTGCTGGCGGCCATCGCCTTCTTCGGCCTGCAACGGGCGATGCCGGAGACCGCCACGCGTCTCGGGGAGAAGCTCTCCCTGAAGGAGCTGGGCCGGGACTATAAGGCGGTGCTGAAAAATGGCCGTTTCGTGGCCGGGGCGCTGGCGACGGGCTTTGTCAGCCTGCCGCTGCTGGCGTGGATCGCCCAGTCGCCGATCATTATTATCAGCGGCGAAGGGATGAGCAGCTATGAGTATGGCCTGCTGCAGGTGCCGATCTTCGGCGCGTTGATTGCGGGTAACCTGGTGCTGGCCCGGCTAACTTCCCGGCGCAGCGTGCGATCGCTGATTATCATGGGCGGCTGGCCGATTGTTATCGGACTGCTGGTGGCGGCCGTGGCGACGATGGTTGCATCTCACGCTTACCTGTGGATGACTGCCGGGCTGAGCATTTACGCGTTTGGTATTGGCCTCGCCAACGCCGGACTGGTGCGCCTGACGCTGTTCGCCAGCGACATCAGTAAAGGAACGGTATCCGCCGCCATGGGCATGCTGCAGATGGCGATATTTACCGTCGGCATTGAGCTGAGCAAGCACGCTTACCTCAGCGGCGGCGAAGGGCTGTTTAGCCTCTTCAACCTGGTAAACGGCCTGCTCTGGCTGGGACTGATGGTTATCTTCCTTAAGGACCGGTCGGTGGGGCGCTCTCTGAACGGCTAGCAGAAGTCTGGCCCGGTTTTGCGACTGCCCGCGCCACGATGACCGCAACCACCATCAGCGCCAGCACCACCATCATGGCGCTGCGCAGCCCGTAGTGCTCACCCAGGAAGCCCAGCAGCGGCGGCCCCACCAGAAATGCCAGATAACCGGTTGTCGCCACCACGCTTACGCGGGTCGCGGCATCCGGCCCGGTGTCGCTGGCGGCGGAGATGGTCAGCGGGAAGCCAAGAGACGCGCCCAGACCCCACAGCAGCACCGATACGCCAGCCACCCAGGCGCTGTCGACGAAAATAATCAGCGCAATCCCCAGCCCGCCCATAATGGCGCTGGCCCGCACTACCGTAACGCGGCTGTAGCGGTCGATAAACCAGCCGCCGGTAAAGCGTCCGACGGTCATGCCGAGGGTAAAGCCGGTGTAGATCAGCGATCCGGAGGTTGGGGTAAAGCCGTGGCCGTCGACCATCAGCAGCGGCAGCCAGTCGTTGGCGGAGCCTTCGGCAAAGGCCATCGCCAGTACTACCACGCCAATCAGCATCAGCTGGGCATCACGATAGAAGGGACGACCTTTGCGTTCGTGCTGCGCTTCGCCTGCATCATTGCGCCCGGTGCCGTCAGGGATAGCGGTAATCGCAATCAGGATTGGCACGATGGCTACCAGCGCCGCCAGCAGCACGTGCAGGGTTGCGGTTACCCCCCAGGCGGTGAGCGTCATGCCGATACCCGCCCCCACCAGCGTGCCGAGGCTGTAGAAGCCGTGCATCATCGGCAGCACGGTTTTGTTCATCTTCTGCTCTACCACCGCGCCTTCGATATTAATCGCCACTTCGGCTGCCCCCAGGCTGCTGCCAAACAGCGCTAGCCCAACGGCAAACAGCAGCGGTGAGGCAAACCACAGGGCGAGACTCAGCACCATCATCCCGAAGACCGACAGTGACATGCTGGCGCGAATGACGTTGCGGGTGCCGAAGCGTTTGACCAGCCACGCGGAGGAGAGAACGCCGCTCATCGAGCCGATAGAGAGGCCAAACAGCACCGCACCCATCTCAGCGGTGGAGACCGACAGGATGTCGCGAATGGCCGGCGTGCGCGTAGCCCAGGAGGCCATCAGCAGACCGGGTATAAAGAAGAAGGTGAATAAAGCCCACAGACGATGGTTCAGGGCAGAGCGAGAAGAGGAAGTCATAGCGTTTATCTTTGTTATCGGTTTTGGCGTCGCTTAACAGTAGCAAGATTTGGCGAGGATTGCAGGGGAAAGGAGGCCAGCTTGTAGGCCTGGCAAGCGCAAGCGTCGCCGGGCAGGCTATAACCAGGCAAAAAGGATATATTTAATTCGTTACCAGCTAGCGGCCATTGGCTACAAGAAGCGCATAAAAAATTAGGCAACTATAAAGCTGTTAATAAATTAAAGCTTACTTTTCCAGCCGTTGTTGTTAAAATCGCTGGAGCAGCTTCAGAAGATTCATCAATAAGTCAAATATCAATGGCGGACTGTTATATTAGATGAGGGGTTTCATTTTGTCTCGAGAGGGTTTTTTTAATTTGATATTTAATAGCGCATATGTACACGGTATGTTAACGATGCTCGCTATTGTTGCCATTATTTGGTTTTGCCGTCGTTTTAAAAACTTGGCAAAAATTTTCTATGTGGTTAAAGGCGGGTTCAGCGACGCTTGTGCAGAGCTGGCTATCATATTTTCAAGCTCAAAAAACACAGATGAAGGAACTCTTGAAAACATTAGTCGGGCTGCAAATCATTTTCAATTTAGACTGCAGAAGTTGATTTTCTTAGGATTAATATTCATTCTATGCCTTAAAGGTTTTTTTGAGATCCTTCAATCTGTTGGTATTTTTAGCCAAAATCTTTATGAGCTAAGAAGTTCTCACGCCTATGTCGCTAATTTTTTGGAAATGAAGACTCTTGTTTATGTTGCCGCAGCGTTAGCAATATCGTGTGGGATTCAATTGGCATATATGTTGATTACCGATGGCCCTGATGAAGCAGTCGAGCCATTAATGCTAGGCATAGCATCTACAATACTTTTAATTCTTTCTGACAGCAATGCTCAAAACTGGACCTCCGATCGTTCTTTTGCAGTAATAATGCTGGTTGTATGTATTCCTATATTATTTGCCTGCTCGCGATGGATGGAGAGGGTACGCAAAGATAAAAAGTAATTATAAGCATATATTTTTTAAGATGTTGATAGCCAGAGTTGCTTGGCCAAATGTTATTTGTTGGTTGAAAAATGAGCGCAAATTTTTCATATCAGAGTTCACACAAGATGCTGCAAGCCTGTAGCTCTAAAGTGACTAACCCCTACAAACAAAAAACCCATCAACCTTGAACCAAAGATGGCGGGGTTGATGGGCTCCACAAAATGGGGACATCAAAGAAAAGCAGTGGCAATAGTTATGACTGGCACTTCTATAAAAAGTTCGCGTGATGCCAGAAAATTTTTACGCAACCGCCTTTCTTCAGAGTTATCCGAGGCCGGGCCAGATGATGACGATGAGCGTCCCGGCTAAGGTCAGCAGCACGTTGGCGATGGCGTAGGTGCCCGCATAGCCGAGCGCGGGAATGTTGCTCCGCGCGGTGTCGCTGATAATCTCCATCGCCGGGGCGCAGGTGCGTGCCCCCATCATCGCGCCGAAGAGCATGGCGCGGTTCATCCGCAGCACGTAGGCGCCGAACAGGAAGCAGATCACTACCGGCACCAGGCTCACCAACAGCCCGGCGACCAGCATCTGTCCGCCCACCGCGCCAAGACCGTGGCCGATGCCGCTCCCGGCGCTCAGGCCGACGCCCGCCATAAAGACCATCAGGCCAAACTCCTTCACCATGTTCAGCGCCCCCTGAGGGATATAGCCGAAGGTAGGGTGGTTGGCACGCAGGAAGCCGAGCATGATCCCGGCGAACAGCAGGCCCGCTGCGTTACCGATGCCAAAGCTAAACGAGCTGAACTGGAAGGTGATCATGCCGATCATCAGGCCGACGATAAAGAAGGCACAAAATGCCAGCAGGTCGGTCACCTGGCTGTGAATAGAGATGAAGCCGATGCGGTCGGCGATGGTTTTTACCCGTCGCGCGTCGCCGCTCACCTGCAACACGTCGCCTTTATTGAGCACGATGCTGTCGTCGATAGGCATCTCGATCTGGCTGCGGATCACGCGGTTCAGGAAGCAGCCGTGGTCGGTGAGCTTCAGCTGGGCGAGGCGGCGGCCCACCACGTTGTGGTTCTTCACCACGATCTCTTCGGTAACGATGCGCATGTCGAGCAGGTCGCGGTCAAAGACCTCTTTACCGTTACGGAAGCTGGGGTCGAGGCGGGCATGGGCGTCAGGGTAGCCCACCAGCGAGATCTCATCTCCCATCTGTAAAACTGCATCGCCGTCCGGGGTCGCCAGAATGCCGTTGCGACGAATACGCTCAATGTAGCAGCCGGTCTGGCGGT
Source organism: Pseudescherichia sp. (assembly GCF_031987975.1). Taxonomy (GTDB): domain Bacteria; phylum Pseudomonadota; class Gammaproteobacteria; order Enterobacterales; family Enterobacteriaceae; genus Pseudescherichia. Next base: position 160,002 of record NZ_DALZYX010000007.1, read on the forward strand.
AGATCCCCAGCTCGCGCAGGTTTTTGCCGTCGGCCCATGCCACCAGCTCCGGCCCTACGCGGTAGGCGCGGATCACCGGAAGATAAACTTTGCGATTAGCGTCGGTATCGAGACCGCGCTCGCGGGCGATCTGCTGGGCGCTGGTCTGGAGATCCTGATGCTGTAGCTTCGGCATATAGCGCGCGCCGAAGATCAGGCTAACCAGCCCGATAAGGTAGGTCAGGGCGTAGCCGAGGCTGAGGTGATCCAGCGCGGTGGTGAGCTGACTGCTGGGCATGCCCAAATGGCGTAGCGTATCCCCCGCACCCACCAGCACCGGCGTAGAGGTCATCGAGCCGGCCAGCATCCCGGCGGTGAGGCCGATATCCCAGCCAAACAGCTTGCCCAGCCCCAGCGCAATCAGCAGCGCGCTGCCGACCATTACCAGCGCCAGCATCAGGTAATTCTTGCCGTCGCGAAAGAAAATTGAAAAAAAGTTGGGTCCGGCTTCCACGCCCACGCAAAAAATAAACAGCATAAAGCCCAGATTCAGGGCGTCAGTGTTAATGGCGAAATGCTGCTGGCCTAATAATAGCGAAACCACTAAAACGCCAATGGAATTACCGAGTTGTACCGAGCCTAACCGTAATTTTCCGAGGCACAGGCCCAGCGCCAGCACCACAAATAATAACAGTATGTAATTCCCATTTAACAAATCTGCGACGTTTATATTCACGGAGGCTAACTTCTTGTTTACTAGTAAGCTGTTGAAAGAAATGATGATTTACGCTAATGTTTTACTTACGGCAGCGGACCTGAACGTCGCGCTACTGCAAAATAAAACAATGACCGCAAAACAGATCAGGCCGTTAGTTTAATCGTATTAAGAAACAACGGCTAGCTAAGAATCGTGCATTCGCGTGGGTGCTTTTTGGGCAAGGATTGCCACACTGCTTTATCAAACCGAACGTTCCTTTGGGGCGAAGAAATGTTCGATAGAGGCGATGTCAGGAGGATTATTTGAAGTCTAAACGTGGTTGGGCGGGCGCTTTTTGCTGCTTCCTGCTTTTTATTGTGGTCTACCTGTCACATATATTGAACGTGAGAGGGGCCTTCCAGCCTGCCGGCCATCCCGAGCTGGGGCTGCTCTTTTTTATCATTCCCGGCGCAATCGCCAGCTTTGTCTCGACAAAACGTCGCGTGGTGCTGCCTGTGGTCGGGGCGATGTTGGGGGCAACGGTCTGCTTTGTGCTGATGCTGCTCTTCCTGACGCCGATACGCTCGGTCTGGCAGGAGATGGCGTGGCTGTTTAGCGCAGTATTCTGGTGCGCGCTGGGTGCGCTCTGCTATCTGTTTATTCGCAGCCTGCTGGTGAGGCGGGGGCGCGACTAACGCCCCCTAAATGGCTTACTGCTCGGCAAAGAGACCCAGATGCGCTTTGGCATAGGCTTCAAAATCGGTGCAGCCACCAATATGCTTCTGATCGAGGAAGATCTGCGGCACGGTCTCAACGGGCTTGCCAACGGTCTTTTCCAGATCGGCTTTGGTGATCCCTTCCGCATGAATATCGACATAGCGATAGCTAAAGTCGTCACGCTCGTTACTCAGTTTATCTGCCAGCTCTTTTGCGCGTACGCAATAGGGACAGCCAGGGCGTCCAAAGATTACAGCAAACATACTCTCTCCTTAACGTTAAGCCTGATAGTGATTAGGGGTATCATGCCGATTACCACAGGTAATAGAAAGAAGGTTTTGCCTGTCGTTTCGATGCCAAAAGGCTATGTTTCTCTAAAGCGGGGCGACGCGATAAATCCCGTTCATCCTGCGTCTCGCTGGGTGTATGATAGTGGCGCAGCTGTGACACTGTCATTGTAGAGAGGTGCAGGGTGAAAATTGCCATATTGTCCCGGGACGGAACGCTCTATTCGTGTAAACGTCTGCGTGAAGCGGCGCAGCAGCGGGGCCATACGGTCGAGATCCTCGATCCACTCTCCTGCTATATGAACATTAGCCCGGCGGCCTCGTCGATCCACTATAAGGGTCGTCAGCTCCCTTACTTTGATGCCGTGATCCCGCGCATTGGCTCCGCTATCACCTTCTACGGTATGGCGGCGCTGCGCCAGTTCGAGATGCTCGGCAGCTACCCCCTTAACGAATCCGTCGCCATTACCCGCGCCAGAGACAAGCTACGCTCACTCCAGCTGCTGGCGCGTCAGGGGATCGATCTGCCGGTTACCGGCATCGCCCACTCTCCGGATGACACCAGCGATCTCATCGACATGGTCGGCGGCGCGCCGCTGGTGGTCAAATTGGTGGAGGGTACCCAGGGCATCGGCGTGGTGCTGGCGGAGACGCGGCAGGCGGCGGAGAGCGTGATTGACGCCTTTCGCGGCCTGAACGCCCACATCCTGGTGCAGGAGTACATTAAAGAGGCGAAGGGGTGTGATATCCGCTGCCTGGTAGTAGGGGATGAGGTGGTTGCCGCCATCGAACGGCGGGCGAAAGAGGGCGATTTCCGCTCTAACCTGCACCGGGGCGGCGTGGCGACGGTGGCTAACATTACTCTGCGCGAGCGAGAGATGGCCCTGCTGGCGGCACGTACCCTGGGGCTGGACGTGGCCGGGGTGGATATTCTCCGTGCCGATCGTGGGCCGCTGGTGATGGAGGTCAACGCCTCGCCGGGCCTTGAGGGCATTGAGAAAACTACCGGGGTGGACATCGCCGGGAAGATGATCGCCTGGATCGAGCAGCAGGCGACCCCCGGCTTTTGTCTGAAAACGGGCGGCTAGGCGCTTTTCCGGCAGTATAAATGGTATACAGGGCGTTTTTTGCGTAAGCTATGCCCGCAAATTTTTCTACAGAGGTCACCCCCTATTATGGATTCACTCGTCGTACCCAGTCTGGATACCTTGCGTCATTGGCTTGACGAGCTGGGCATCAGTTTTTATGAGTGTGACACCTGCCAGGCGCTACACCTGCCGCATATGCAAAACTTTGACGGCATCTACGACGCCAAGATCGATCTGGTTGATGATATTGTTCTCTTCTCAGCGATGGCAGAGGTCAAGCCCACGGCGCTGCTGGCGCTGGCGGCCGATCTCTCTGCAATTAACGCCAGCTCGCTGACGATTAAAGCCTTCCTCGACATCCAGGATGATAATCTGCCGAAGCTGGTGGTGTGCCAGTCGCTGTTCGCCGCCCCGGGCGTGAATCTGAAGCAGTTTGCCTGGTTTATGCGTCACAGTGAGGAACAGGTTTCCATGGTGATCCTCGAAGCCTGTGCGCAGCAGCTACTGTTTAATGCAGAGGAAGACGAGGCCGTTGCCGGTGAAACGGTGCGCAATTTTCTTCACTAAACCCTGATGACATTAGCGCAGTCGCTGCCATAGCGGCTGCATTCTTCCCCGCTTTTATTCTGCCTTTTCTGCCCCCTGGCAGTTTTATTCACCGCCATGATGCCGCTATCGGACGATGGCATAGACAAATAGTGAATAAAAAATTGATAAAACCCGGTTTTTTACCTGACCTATAGCCTCTAACCCTGGCTACAGTTATTCTTGCGCTGCTTTAAAAAGCTTGCAGCGTCTGCCGGGTGGCGTCTCAAACCCGAAGCTGTGCAGAGTGATAAAGTATGCACGATTCTTGCATATCTTTAATGCGTATATTTAGTTCGTATATTCACGAGCTTTCCAGAAGGAATGAGATATGACCACCCTGAGTAAAAAATGGTTGTCCGGTCTGGTGGCGTGTGCGCTGATGGCGGTCTCCGCCGGCACGCTGGCCGCTGAGCAGAAGACGCTGCACGTGTATAACTGGTCTGACTATATTGCCCCGGATACGGTGGCAAACTTTGAAAAAGAGACCGGTATTAAGGTTGTTTACGACGTGTTTGACTCCAACGAGGTGCTGGAAGGCAAGCTCATGGCGGGTAGCACCGGCTTCGATCTGGTTGTACCTTCAGCCAGCTTCCTTGAGCGCCAGCTGACCGCAGGCGTGTTCCAGCCGCTGGATAAGAGCAAGCTGCCAAACTGGAAGAACATGGATCCAGAAGTACTCAAGCTGGTGGCGAAGCACGATCCTGATAACAAGTACGCGATGCCGTATCTGTGGGCTACCACAGGCATTGGCTATAACGTCGATAAGGTAAAAGCCGTGCTGGGCGACGTGCCGGTGGACAGCTGGGATGTAGTGCTGAAGCCGGAAAACCTTGAGAAGCTCAAGAGTTGCGGCGTCTCCTTCCTCGATGCACCGGAGGAGATCTTCGCCACCGTGCTGAACTATCTGGGCAAAGATCCCAACAGCACCAAAGCGGACGACTACACCGGCCCGGCGACCGATCTGCTACTGAAGCTGCGTCCAAATATCCGCTACTTCCACTCCTCCCAGTACATTAACGATCTGGCTAACGGCGATATCTGCGTGGCGATCGGCTGGGCAGGGGATGTCTGGCAGGCGGCGAACCGGGCAAAAGAGGCGAAAAACGGCGTCAACGTCTCCTATATCATTCCGAAAGAGGGGGCGCTGGCCTTCTTTGACGTCTTCGCCATGCCGAAAGATGCTAAAAACACGGAAGAGGCCTATCAATTCCTTAACTACCTGATGCGTCCGGACGTTATCGCCCACATTAGCGACCATGTCTTCTACGCTAACGGTAACAAGGCCTCTGTGCCGCTAATCAATGCCGAAGTACGTGAGAACCCGGCGATTTTCCCACCGGCTGATGTCTTCGCCAAGCTCTTTACCCTCAAGGTACAGGAGCCGAAAATCGACCGCGTAAGAACCCGCGCGTGGACCAAAGTGAAGAGCGGTAAATAAGACCGTATCCGGTGGCGTTCGCGCCACCGGACATCAGGCACCGTTTTAGTGCATTTGCACCTGTTTATCTGTATGCCGGAGAGCATCCCGTGAATGACGCAACCCCCCGCCCACAGGCGAAACCTCGTAAGGCGCTGACCCCGCTGCTGGAAATTCGTAACCTGACCAAATCCTTTGATGGACAACACGCCGTGGATGACGTCAACCTGACCATCTACAAGGGTGAGATTTTTGCCCTGCTGGGCGCGTCCGGCTGCGGTAAATCGACCCTGCTGCGCATGCTGGCAGGCTTCGAGCAGCCTACTACCGGGCAGATTATGCTCGACGGCGTCGATCTGGCCCACGTTCCGCCCTACCTGCGCCCCATCAATATGATGTTCCAGTCCTATGCGCTCTTTCCGCACATGACCGTCGAGCAGAACATCGCCTTCGGCCTGAAGCAGGACAAGCTGCCGAAGGCGGAGATTGCCAGCCGGGTAGAGGAGATGCTGGGCCTCGTGCACATGAGCGAGTTTGCTAAGCGTAAGCCGCATCAGCTCTCTGGCGGCCAGCGTCAGCGCGTGGCCCTGGCCCGCAGCCTGGCGAAACGGCCAAAGCTGCTGCTGCTCGACGAGCCGATGGGCGCGCTGGATAAGAAGCTGCGTGACCGGATGCAGCTGGAGGTGGTCGATATTCTTGAGCGGGTAGGGGTGACCTGCGTGATGGTGACCCACGATCAGGAAGAGGCAATGACCATGGCCGGGCGTATCGCGATCATGAACCGCGGTAAGTTTGTGCAGATCGGCGAGCCGGAGGAGATCTACGAGCACCCTACCACCCGCTACAGCGCAGAGTTTATCGGCTCGGTAAACGTCTTCGAAGGGCTACTGAAGGAGCGCCGGGAGGATGGCCTGGTGATTGACTCGCCGGGGCTGATGCATCCCCTGAAGGTCGATCCGGATGCGTCGGTGGTAGACAACGTGCCGGTCTACGTGGCCCTGCGCCCGGAGAAGATCATGCTCTGCGACGAGCCGCCTGCCGACGGCTATAACTTTGCCGTGGGTGAGGTGGTGCACATTGCCTACCTCGGGGATCTCTCCATCTACCACGTCCGCCTGAAGAGCGGGCAGATGATCAGCGCTCAGCTGCAAAACGAACATCGCTACCGCAAGGGCCTGCCGACGTGGGGCGATGAGGTGCGCCTCTGCTGGGACGCCGACAGCTGCGTTGTGTTAACGGTTTAAGGAGCGGTGATGAGTACATTAGAACCCCCGGCCCGCGTGGAAAAAACGTCCCGCTTTACCCTCTGGCTGGCGCGGATGCAGATGAAGCACGGCCGCAAGCTGGTGATCGCGCTGCCCTACATCTGGTTGTCGCTGCTGTTTTTACTGCCGTTTCTCATCGTCTTTAAAATCAGCCTGGCCGAGATGGCGCGAGCGATCCCGCCCTATACCGATCTGATGGAGTGGGCCGACGGCCAGCTCTCGATTACCCTTAACCTGGGGAACTTCCTCCAGCTCACTGACGATCCGCTCTACTTTGAGGCCTATCTGCAATCGTTGCAGGTAGCGGGCATCTCAACGCTGTTCTGCCTGCTGCTGGGCTATCCGCTGGCCTGGGCGGTGGCGCACAGCAAGCCCTCGACGCGCAATATCCTGCTGCTGCTGGTGATCCTGCCGTCGTGGACCTCGTTCCTGATCCGCGTCTACGCCTGGATGGGGATCCTGAAAAATAACGGTGTGCTGAATAACTTCCTGCTCTGGCTGGGAGTCATCGACCAGCCGCTGACCATTCTGCACACCAACCTCGCGGTCTATATCGGCATCGTCTACGCCTATCTGCCGTTTATGGTGCTGCCGATCTACACCGCCCTGACGCGCATCGACTACTCGCTGGTTGAAGCCTCGCTGGATCTCGGCGCGCGGCCGCTGAAGACCTTTTTCAGCGTGATCGTGCCCCTGACCAAGGGCGGGATTATCGCTGGCTCAATGCTGGTGTTTATCCCGGCGGTGGGTGAGTTCGTGATCCCGGAGCTGCTCGGCGGTCCGGACAGCATCATGATCGGTCGCGTACTGTGGCAAGAGTTCTTTAACAACCGCGACTGGCCGGTGGCCTCGGCGGTTGCCATCATTATGCTGCTGCTGCTCATTGTACCGATCATGTGGTTCCATAAACATCAGAGCAAAGGCACGGGAGACCACGCATGAACAACTTACCGGTAGTGCGTTCGCCGTGGCGGATCCTGATCCTTGTCCTCGGCTTCACCTTCCTCTATGCACCAATGTTGATGCTGGTGATCTACTCCTTCAACAGCTCGAAGCTGGTGACGGTGTGGGCCGGGTGGTCCACGCGCTGGTATAGCACGTTGTTCCACGACGATGCGATGATGAGCGCGGTAGGGCTGAGCCTGACCATTGCCGCCTGTGCGGCGACGATGGCGGTGATCCTCGGCACCATCGCCGCCGTGGTAATGGTGCGCTTCGGCCGCTTTCGCGGGGCAAACGGTTTTGCCTTTATGATCACTGCCCCGCTGGTGATGCCGGACGTGATCACCGGCCTGTCGCTGCTGCTGCTGTTTGTCGCCCTGGCCCACGCCATCGGCTGGCCGGCGGATCGCGGCATGCTCACCATCTGGCTGGCCCATGTCACCTTCTGTACCGCCTATGTGGCGGTGGTGATCTCCTCCCGCCTGCGCGAGCTGGATCGCTCCATTGAGGAGGCGGCGATGGATCTCGGTGCCACCCCGCTGAAGGTCTTCTTTATCATCACCCTGCCGATGATCATGCCGGCGGTGATCTCTGGCTGGCTGCTGGCCTTTACCCTGTCGCTGGACGATCTGGTTATTGCCAGCTTTGTCTCCGGGCCGGGGGCCACCACGCTGCCGATGCTGGTCTTCTCCAGCGTACGCATGGGGGTGAATCCGGAGATTAACGCCCTGGCGTCGATAATTCTTGGCGTGGTAGGGATTGTTGGTTTTATCGCCTGGCTGTTGATGGCCCGCGCAGAAAAGCAGCGAACGCGCGATATCCAGCGTGCAAGACGGGGGTGATCCCACTAAAATTTGCTGAGGTCATGGGTCACAGGTGCCGCGCCGGTCGCGGCATCGTTTCGCAGGGAAGGCTACGCAGTGGGATTTTTCAAAAAAACGCAGCAGGGCCATGCGCGTCTTAACGTGCCAGCACTGGTACAGGTGGCGGCTATCGCTATTATTGCGATCCGCTGCCTCGATCTGCTGCTGCTGTTTAACTTGCTGGGGCTGCGCGGGACCCTGGACTTTATCCACCGTAGCGCCCAGACCTGGAGCCTGACGCTGGTTTTTCTTGGCAGCCTGCTGCTGCTGTTTCTGGAGTTTCTCTGCGCCTTCTCGGTAGTTAAAGGCCGCAACTGGGCGCGCTGGCTCTATCTTCTGACCCAGGTAGTGGCCGCAGGCTACCTGTGGGCGGCCTCGCTGGGCTATGGCTACCCGGAGCTGTTCAGCATTGCCGGTGGCTCGAAGCGGGAGATCTTCCACTCGCTGGTGATGCAGAAGCTGCCGGATATGCTGGTGCTTGGCCTGCTGTTTATCCCATCGCCCTGTAGACGCTTTTTCCGCTTCCAGTAACGGTGGTACAATCCCCGCCCCGCAAAAAAGAAGGTTTCTATCATGCAGTGCGCCCTTTATGACGCCGGTCGCTGTCGCTCCTGTCAATGGATCGACCAGCCGGTCCCACAGCAGCTTGCCGTGAAGATGGCGAGCCTGCGTACGCTGCTGGACGGTCTGCCGGTCGCTGAGTGGTGCACGCCAGTGGGCGGCCCGGAGCAGGGGTTCCGCAACAAGGCCAAGATGGTCGTTAGCGGCAGCGTGGAGAAACCGCTGCTGGGGATGCTGCACAGGGACGGTTCGCCGGAGGATCTTACCGATTGTCCGCTCTATCCGGCGTCGTTCTATTCAGTGTTCGCTGCCCTGAAGCCCTTTATTGCCCAGGCGGGCCTGACGCCCTATAACGTGGCGCGCAAACGCGGGGAGCTGAAATACCTGCTGCTCACCGAAAGCCAGCTCGACGGCGGCCTGATGCTGCGTTTTGTGCTGCGTTCAGAGACCAAGCTCGACCAGCTTCGCGCCGCGCTGCCCGCGTTACAGGCCCAGCTGCCGCAGCTAAAGGTGATCTCGGTAAACATCCAGCCGGTGCATATGGCGATTATGGAGGGGGAGCAGGAGATCTGGCTCACCGACCAGCGGGCGCTGGCGGAGCGCTTTAACGGCGTGCCGCTGTGGATCCGCCCCCAGAGCTTCTTCCAGACCAACCCCAGCGTGGCGGCAAGCCTCTACGCCACTACCCGCGACTGGGTGCGGGCGCTGCCGGTGAAGCATATGTGGGATCTCTTCTGCGGCGTGGGCGGCTTTGGCCTGCACTGCGCGACGCCGGAGATGACGCTGACCGGGATCGAGATCGCTCCGGAAGCCATCGCCTGCGCGAAGCAGTCTGCTGAAGAGCTGGGCCTGCATAATGTGCATTTCCAGGCGCTGGACTCGACCGCATTCGCCACGGGGCAGGGGGCGGTGCCAGATCTGGTGCTGGTCAACCCGCCGCGGCGTGGCATCGGCAAGCCGCTGTGCGACTACCTGAGCGCGATGGCTCCGCAATGGATTATCTACTCCAGCTGTAACGCCGAGACGATGGCGAAGGATATTCGCGAGCTGCCAGGATACCGCATCGAACGCGTGCAGCTATTCGATATGTTCCCGCACACGGCGCATTATGAGGTGTTAACGTTGTTGGTGCGGGAAGTAGAGTAGAATTTGTAGGCCCGGTAAGCGAGAGCGCCACCGGGCGTTTATCAAATACTTATTACTGCGGGAACCACTGGTCGCTGATTTTCTGATAGGTGCCGTCGGCTTTGATGGCCGCCAGGGCAGCGTTCAGTTTTTCCAGCAGGGCTTTGTTATCCGGACGCACCGCGATGCCAAGGCCAGTACCAAAGTACTGCGCGTCGGTCACCTTCGGCGTGGCGGTACCCAGCTGCGGGTTGTTCTTCAGCCACTCGTTCACTACCGCAGTATCCCCAAATACGCCGTCGATACGGCCATTTTTCAGGTCGAGGATCGCGTTCTGGTAGCTGTCATAGGCCACGGTCTTCACTTCCGGATGCTTATCCTGGAGGTACTTCTGATGGGTCGTTCCGTTCTCCATGCCGATGCGCTTGCCTTTCAGATCCTCAAAGGATTTAAATGCGTCTTTCTTAGCAATCACCACCGCCGAGTTGGCGTAGTACGGGTCGGTGAAGGAGACCTGCTTGCTACGCTCTGGGGTGATGTCCATGCCGGAGATCACCGCGTCATACTTCTTGAACTTCAGCGCCGGGATCAGCGAGTCAAAAGCATGGTTGGTAAAGGTACAGTCGGCCTGCATCTGCTTGCAGAGGGCTTTTGCCAGGTCGATATCAAAGCCAACGATCTGGTTGCTGGCATCCAGTGACTCAAACGGCGGGTAGGTGGCAGAGGAGCCGAAGCTGATCTTATCTGCTGCGCTGGCACCGGCGGCGAAGGTGGCGAGGATGGCGGCCAGAATTAACTTTTTCATTATGGAACTCCTGTCTGTCAATCTTATCGTTTTTTTACCGTGTCTGCGGCATGGAGTTACAATGCCATCTAATGCATGGGTATGCAATATTATTGATTAATTATATTTATGTCGACGTAAAAAAGGCGGGTTGCCCCGCCTCAAAGAGTTTTAGTTGCGTCGCTCGAACGCCAGCGCTCGCCGCTCGATAAGCCGCATCAGCAGCGTCAGCAAGCCGTTGACTACCAAATAGATAATCCCCGCCGCGCCGAAAACCATCACGTCGTAGGTGCGACCGTACAGCAGCTGTCCGTGCCCCATCACCTCCATCAGCGTGATGGTGTAGGCCAGGGAGGTACTTTTGAATACCAGCACCACTTCGTTGGAGTAGGAGGAGAGGGCGCGTTTAAAGGCGTACGGCAGCAGGATCGCCAGCGTATCCTTCTTGCTCATCCCCAGCGCGCCGCAGGATTGCCACTGCCCCTCAGGGATCGCCCGAATAGCGCCGTAGAAGAGCTGGGTGGTGTACGCGGCGCTGTTCAACGACAGGGCGATCAGCGCGCAGAGCCACGGCTCGGAGAGCAGGTGCCACAGCCACGGATACGCCTGGATCGACGGGAACTGCCCCGGCCCGTAGTAGATCAGGAAGATCTGCACCAGCAGCGGCGTACCGGTAAAGAGCGTGATGTAGCCGCGCACAATCCACACCAGACCCGGCGTTTTCAGCGTCAGGACGATGGTGAAAATCAGGGAGAGGATCAGCGCCACCACAATCGACGCCACGGTGAGCGTCAGGCTGGTGTGCAGCCCCTTCATCAGTTCGGGTAAGTACTCAAGCATCAGCCAGGCCTCCGTTCGAAACGTGTCGCGCGTTGGTCAATGCGTTTGAGAATGTACTGACTGAGAAGCGTAATCACCAGGTAGATAGCCGCCGCCACCAGAAACCAGGTAAACGGCTCCTGGGTACGGGTCGCGATGCTGCGGGTTTGCAGCATGAGATCGTTAACGCTGATCAGCGACACCAGCGCCGTATCTTTCAGCAGCACCAGCCACTGGTTGCCCAGCCCCGGCAGAGCGTGACGCCACATCTGCGGCATCACCAGGCGGAAAAAGATAGCGCTTTTAGACAGCCCCAGCGCCTGGCCGGACTCCCACTGGCCCTGCGGCACGGCCTTCAGCGCCCCACGCAGGGTCTGAGAAGCATAGGCAGCATAGAGCAGGGAGAGGGCAATCACCCCGCACAGGAACGGGCTGACGTCGAAGTTTTCAATCTGCATCTGCACCGGGATCTGCGCAAACCCGAGGTTGAGGGTAAAGCCATCCGAGAGCATTAGCAGCAGCTGTGACGAGCCAAAATAGATAAAGAGCACCACCAGAATTTCCGGCAGGCCGCGCAGAATGGTCACCAGCCCTGAGCCGAGCCATGCAATGGGACGCCACTTAACGGACTCCCAGACGGCAAAGAGCATAGCGAGCACCAGGCCAATGGCCAGGGCGCAAACGGCAAGGCCGACGGTCATCCCGGCGGCGCTTGCTAAAGGAAAAAGTTCATTCATCAAGGATTACTTCTGGAACCATTTTTTGTAGATGGTCTCGTAGGTACCATCCTGCTTCACTTTTTCCAGTGCGGTATTAAATTTCTGCTGCAGGTCGGTATTGCCCTGACGCACCGCAATGCCCAGACCCGTGCCGAAATACTCTTTATCCGTCACCTTGTCGCCCACCGCAGCCAGCTTATTATTGGCCTTCAGCCACTCGGTCACCACTGCGGTATCACCAAATACGGCGTCAATACGACCATTCTGCAGATCCAGACGCGCGTTCTGGTAGCTGTCGTAAGGTACGGTAGTGATTTCCGGATGCTTGTCGGTAATGAATTTCTGGTGCGTAGTGCCGTTCTGCACGCCAACGCGTTTGCCTTTCAGCGCGTCGATGCTGGTAAATTTACCCTGCTGGCCGATAAACAGCGCCGAGTTGTCGTAGTACGGGTTAGTGAACAGAACCTGTTTCTGACGCTCCGGCGTAATATCCATTCCCGCCATCACCGCGTCGAAGCGGCGGAATTTCAGGCTTGGGATCAGGCTATCGAACGCCTGGTTAGTGAACGTACAGGTCGCATCAATCTCTTTACACAGCGCGTTCGCCAGATCGACGTCGAAGCCAACAATTTTGTTATTGGCATCGGTGGATTCGAACGGAGGATAGCTCGCTTCGGTAGCGAAACGAATGGTTTGGGCTGCTGTAGCAGAGAGGCTAACGCTGGCGAGCAGCGCGGCAATCAATACTTTTTTCATTGTCACTTCCCAAAAAAATATCAGTGAGATAAGTAGTTTTTAAACGCATCGGTCTGCGGTGCGGTAAAGGTGCTGGCATCGCCCTGTTCAACGATATAGCCATTTTCCATATAGACCACACGGCTGGCGGTTTTACGCGCCACTTCAACTTCGTGAGTCACGATAACCTGGGTAATTTTGGTTTGGGCCAGCTCGCGGATGATGCTGACGATCTGCGCGGTGATCTCGGGATCCAGCGCCGCCGTTGGTTCATCAAACAGCAGCACCTGCGGCTCCATCATCAGCGCCCGGGCAATGGCCACACGCTGCTGCTGACCGCCGGAGAGGTGCAGCGGGTAGCGATCGCTGTAGGGCTTCAGGCGCAGGCGCTCTAAGAGCTTATCGGCACGGGCGTGCGCCTGCTCTTTGCTCAGGCCCAGCACGCGACAGGGCGCTTCAATCAGGTTCTGCACCACGGTGAGGTGGGGCCAGAGATTGTACTGCTGAAACACCATCCCGACGTTTTGCCGCAGCTCGCGGATCGCTTTATCAGAGGGCGTTTTGGCAAAATCGAAGTTGTTACCGGCGATGCTTAACGTACCGGAGCGTGGCATCTCCAGCAGGTTGAGCACCCGCAGCAGCGAGCTTTTGCCTGCGCCGCTTGGGCCAAGCAGCACCAGCGTCTCGCCCTCGGGGCAGTCGAGTGTGATATCAAACAGCGCCTGATGTGCGCCGTAGAAGCAGTTAATGCCGTTTAATTTAATACTCATCGAGGCAATCTGATAGCAATTGAGGCCGCAAATAGTAACGTTGACAGAATAGTTATGCAATATTTATGCGTTAAAACTTAACTACAGGCCGTCTTCCTACTTAAAAATAGCACAAAATCGCGGAGGTCCGGCCTGCACAGAAGATTAGCGATGCTCAATTGACTGACGCAGCGAGCCTGCCGGGGCATGAACGCTGCCGCCGAGATAGCGTACATCATCGACTGCCCAGCACTGGCCTTCACGTATCATCAACACCTCATCCTGCCAGCGCTGGTTACCCTGTGTCAGCTCTACGCGCAGGGGAATATTACGCGCGTCGGTGTTGGGAATGGTCGAGGCGCTGGCGACCGTGGCCGTTTGGGCTGGTGTGGTACGGCTGGAGAAGGGATCGGTGCTCAGCAGAGCGCTGTTGCGGCTGTCGCGGGACGCGGCGGTCAGCATGGCGGCCAGGTCGTCGCTGAGGTAGGGACGCAGCGCAGTGAGATCGTTACTGCGGTGCTGGATGCGGTAGTCATAAAACTGCTGCGCCACGGCATCGGGACCGCCAGCCACGCAGGGACCGTTGCGCGTGCCGATATCCTTAAACGCGGGCGTCACGGGCGTGGTGCACGCTGAGAGCACCAGTGCACAGGGCACAATGACGGATAAAAAAGAGTAGCGCATAATGATTTCCTTATAAGCTAATGACAGATTTACTGTTTCATCAATCATAGCCCTGGCTGTTTGATTATGCATCGCCTGTGGCATCGAAGGTTAAAAAGGAGAGTAAAGATGCAGCTATCCCCCGTCTCTGCCCCGCAGCCAGGTTGGCAACGCTTCTGGCTGCTGATGCTAGCCCTGCTGCTTACCGGTTGTGCGAGCAAGAAGAGCGAGATGAGTGAGAAGGGCGTGGTTAAGAAAGTGAGCTATGAGCTGGATACCCAGCGTCAGGCCCAGGCCGCCTACCCAAGAATCAAAGTGCTGGTGATCCACTACACGGCGGGCGACTTCGATACCTCTCTTGCAACCCTGACGGATAAAAATGTCAGCTCGCACTATCTGATCCCCGAACATCCGCCCGTTCATAACGGCAGGCCGCGCATCTGGCAGCTGGTGCCTGAGGATCAGCTGGCGTGGCACGCTGGGGTGAGCTACTGGCGGGGGGCCACGCGCATTAACGATACCTCAATCGGCATTGAGTTAGAGAACCACGGCTGGCAGAAGATAGGCAGAGATAAAGACTTTACCCCCTTCGCGGCGGATCAAATCGCCGCCTTGATTCCGCTGGCGAAGGATATCATTAATAGTTACAACATACTTCCTGTTAACGTCGTGGCGCACTCGGACGTTGCGCCTCAGCGAAAGGTCGATCCCGGTCCGCTCTTTCCGTGGCGTGAACTGGCCGCGCAGGGGATTGGCGCCTGGCCCGACGCCCAACGTGTGACCTTCTACCTCAATGGTCGTGCGCCTTCTGAGAGAGTCGATAGCGCAGCGCTGCTGGACGTGCTCTACCGCTACGGCTATGAGGTTGTGCCGGGCATGACCCTTGCCCAGCAGAAGAGGGTGATTATGGCCTTCCAGATGCACTTCCGTCCGGCACGCTACGACGGCGTCGCCGACGCGGAAAGCCTGGCCATTGCCAACGCGCTGCTGGAGAAGTACGGCCAGGGCTAAGCTCAGCGGTGCAGTTTGCCGTGATCCTTCAGCCACAGAGCGGTGCGCCGGATCCCCTCATCGAGCGTAACCAGCGGAGCATAGCCCAGCTCCTCGCGGGCGCGGGTCGTGTCGAGGGTAAAGTCGAAGTTAAGCTTCGATACGCCGTAGTGGGTCAACGCCGGCTCTTTGGCCCGCTTGTCGCAGAAGCGCTCCATGCTGCGGGCGATGATATCCAACATCGGGTAGGGCACCGAGCGGATGCGGCAGTGGATCTCCAGCTCGTCAATCAGCCGCTGCACGATGCTGCGCAGGGTGCGGCGTTCGCCGTTGGTAATGTTGTAGGCGCGTCCGGAGGGCAGTCCATCACAGCTCTCCTGGCTGGCGAGCCACATGGCATGAACGGCGTTCTCAAAATAGGTCATATCCACTAAGGCATCCCCACCGCGCGGGAGCAGCACGCTGCGGTAGTGGTGCATCATCTGCGCCAGCCGGGGAATAAAGACCTTATCGTGCGGGCCAAACAGACTCTGCGGCCGTAGGATGGTAAAGCGGGTGTTGGGGTTCGCCTGGGCCAGGAGCTGGATCACCTCTTCAGCTGCGGCTTTGCTGCGGGCAAATTCGTTGGCAAAACGCGCCGGACGAAAGTTCTCGTCGATATCATGATGATGGTGATAGTCAAAATAGAGCGACGGGGAGGAGACGTGGATAAAGTTCCGCACGCCCCAGGCCACGGCCCACTCGCCGAGGCGACGAGTCGCTCGCACGTTGGCAAGGTCGAACGCCTCCTGAGTACCCCAGGGGGAGGTGAAACTTGAGCAGTGCCAGAGCGTGTCAACGCCGGCCAGCATCACCTTTGCCTGCGAGGAGACCAGCTCGGTGAGATCGGCATGGACGAACTCCGCGCCCATCTTTTGCAGCAGCTTGCCCATCGCTTCATTGCGACCGCTTGCTCTGACGCTCACGCCTCTCTGACGCAAATACTCGACCGCGTTACGGCCTAAACCGCTGGTTGCGCCGGTGACCAGAACCTTCATAGCAATCCACTGTGTTGAAAAGAATTTCGTGCGCATTCTTCCGTGAATTACGCCGCTATGCAATGGAAAGATGACAGAATAAAGCCCAATTTCAGACTTTATCTGTCAATTATTCTACACCCTTAACGTTTCAGGAATGCCTGCCAGTAGCTAACCAGCTCTTCCAGCTGCGCACGGCTCACGTCGAGATGGGTAACGATGCGGATAATGGGCGAGGCGTTAAGCAGCACGCCGCGCGCCTGCATAAATTCGCCAAGGGCGGCAGCGTTCTGCTCGCCCACGCGGACAAACAGCATATTGGTATCGTGACGCATCACGTCTGCGCCAATCTCCTGCAGCTGGGCTGCCAGCCAGGCGGCGTTGGCGTGATCCTCTTTCAGGCGCTCAACGTTGTTTTTCAGCGCATAGAGACCTGCCGCCGCCAGGATCCCCGCCTGACGCATGCCGCCGCCGGTCATCTTCCGCCAGCGGTTAGCGCGTTTGATGTACTCATGGCTGCCGACCAGCAGCGAGCCAACTGGCGTGCCGAGGCCTTTCGAGAGGCAGATAGTGAAGGTATCGCAGTACTGGGTAATCTCTTTTAACGCACAGCCATACTCGACCACCGCGTTAAAGATGCGCGCGCCGTCAACGTGCAGGGCCAGGCCTTTCTCACGGGTAAAGTTCCACGCGTCTTCAAGGTAACCACGGGGCAGCACCTTGCCATTATGGGTGTTCTCTAAGCTCAGCAGGCGGGTGCGGGCAAAGTGGATATCGTCCGGCTTGATCTTCGCCGCCACTTTATCCAGCGGTAGAGAGCCGTCCGGGCTGGCGTCGATGGGCTGCGGCTGAATGCTCCCCAGCACCGCTGCGCCGCCGGCCTCGTAGAGATAGTTGTGTGCCCCCTGACCAACGATATACTCCTCGCCGCGCTCGCAGTGGCTAAGCAGCGCCACCAGGTTGGCCTGGGTGCCGGTAGGCAGAAACAGCGCCGCCTCTTTGCCCGAAAGCTCGGCGGCGTAGCGTTGCAGTTCATTAACGGTGGGATCGTCACCATAGACGTCGTCCCCGACCGGGGCGGCCATCATCGCTTCCAGCATGGCGCGGCTCGGGCGGGTAACGGTATCACTACGTAAATCTATCACGGCACTTCCTTATCAGGTTCAGGATCGTGCCATCTGTTTTACCTGAGCCAGTTGGTTTTCGCCAGCTCCACAACCTCGTCGCCGCGACCGTTAATAATGGCGCGCAGCATATAGAGGCTAAAGCCTTTGGCCTGCTCAAGCTTGATCTGAGGTGGAATGGAAAGCTCCTCTTTTGCCACCGTCACGTCTACCAGCACCGGCCCTTCGGTGGCAAACGCACGCTGCAGGGCGCTATCGACGTCGGCGGATTTCTCGACGCGGATGCCGGTAATGCCGCAGGCCTCGGCGATGCGGGCGAAGTTGGTCTCATGCAGATCGGTTCCGTCCGTCAGGTAGCCCCCGGCCTTCATCTCCATTGCCACAAAGCCCAGCACGCTGTTGTTAAAGACGATGATTTTTACCGGCAGCTTCATCTGCGCCAGCGAGAGAAAATCGCCCATCAGCATGCTGAAGCCGCCGTCGCCGCACATCGCTACCACCTGGCGGCCGGGCTGTGTCGCCTGCGCCCCCAGCGCCTGCGGCATGGCGTTGGCCATCGAGCCGTGGTTGAACGAGCCGAGCAGACGGCGCTTGCCGTTCATCTTCAGATAGCGCGCGGCCCACACCGTTGGCGTCCCGACATCACAGGTGAAAATAGCGTCGTCATCGGCAAAGTCGCTGATCCGCTGGGCCAGATACTGCGGGTGAATAACCTTGCTGCTGGGCTTGGCCAGATCGTCCAGTCCCTTGCGAGCGTCGCGGTAGTCCTCCAGCGCTTTATCAAGGAAGCGGCGGTCGGTTTTCTCCTCCAGGTGCGGCAGCAGGGCGGCCAGCGTGGCTTTGATATCGCCTACCAGCGCCATGTCGACCCTGCTGTGCGCGCCGATGCTGGCCGGGTTGATATCGATCTGGATAATTTTGGCATCGGTGGGGTAGAAGGCCCGATAGGGGAACTGGGTGCCGAGCAATATCACCGTGTCGGCGTTCATCATGGCATGGAAGCCGGATGAGAAGCCGATCAGCCCGGTCATCCCTACGTCGTAGGGATTGTCATACTCGACGTGCTCCTTGCCGCGCATGGCATGGATAATCGGTGCCTTCAGCTTTTCCGCGAAGGCGAGCAGCTCGTCATGCGCTCCGGCACAGCCGCTGCCGCACATCAGGGCGATATTGCTGGAGTAGCGCAGCAGCTGAGCTAGCTTTTGCAGCTCCGTTTCGGTTGGGGTCACCACCGGCTGTGGCGCGCTGTACCAGTGGCTGCTGGTGCTCTCCGGCGCGGGCTTCAGCGCCACGTCGCCGGGCAGGACGATCACCGAGACGCCGCGATTGAGGATCGCCTTACGCATGGCGATGGCTAACACCTGTGGGATCTGCTCCGGGCTGGAGACCAGCTCGCAGTAGTGGCTGCATTCGCGGAACAGCTCCTGCGGGTGAGTCTCCTGGAAGTAGCCGCTGCCGATTTCGCTGGAAGGAATGTGCGCCGCAATGGCCAGCACCGGCACATGGTTGCGGTGGCAGTCAAAGAGGCCGTTAATCAGGTGCAGGTTGCCTGGGCCACATGAGCCTGCGCACACCGCCAGCTCGCCCGTCAGCTGCGCCTCGGCTCCGGCAGCAAAGGCGGCTACCTCTTCATGACGAGTCGACATCCAGTCGATGGTGCCCATCTTGTTCAGGCTATCGCTCAGGCCATTCAGTGAATCGCCGGTAACGCCCCAAATGCGTTTTACCCCGGCCTGCTCCAGCGTTTTTGCGATATAGGCAGCGACGGTTTGTTTCATCTTTTCATCTCCATTTTGTGATGTTGCTAACAAGCTTAGATGAAAAAGAGAATACGGTGCCGGTTGGTGTAGGCCCGGCAGGCTCGCCGGGCGTTTACCTTACGCTAACACCAAATCGCTCTCTGGCTGGCAGGAGCAGGCCAGCACGTACCCCTCGGCAATCTCGGCATCCGTCAGCGTCATGGTGCTGGTTACTGAATACTCCCCGGCAACCACCTTCGTTTTACAGCAGCCGCACACGCCCGCCCGGCAGGCCACGTTAACCGGCACCTTGTTGCTCTCCATCGCTTCCAGCAGGGTGGTGCCGACCGGGGCGTAGAACTCCCGTGCCAGCTGCAGGGCGCTGATCTTCAGCCCGCTGCTGGCCGCCGCGGCGACCGGCACAAAGAACTGCTCTTTGTAGAAGCGCGTCACGCCCAGCGCCTTCACCGCGCTTTCCACCCACTCCATGTAGGGGGCAGGACCGCAGGTCATCACGGTACGCGAGGCGAGATCCGGCACGCTCTGCAGCAGCCCGGTGGTCAAGCGACCGGCAATAAATCCGATAGTGGCGTTGTGCTCTGCCAGCAGGGTGACCGGATAGTCACGCCACTCATCGGCGAAGATCACATCCTGCGGCGAGCGCACGCTAAAGATAGTCTGCACGTCAGCCTGCGGGCGGTATTTTGCCAGCCAGCGGCGCATCGACATAATCGGCGTAACGCCGCAGCCCGCCGCCAGCAGCAGCACCCGGTCGTCAGGCTTATCATCACAGGTAAACTCACCCTGTGCGTCAGAGAGCCAGAGATAGTCCCCGCGCTTCACCTCCCGCGTCAGCCACTGCGATCCTACTCCATCGTCAAGACGACGGACGGTCAGCGTAATGTACTCGCTCACCCCCGGCGTGGAGGAGATTGTGTAGGCGCGCAGGGTATCGGCGGCGTTGCCGATGCTGACCAGCGCATACTGTCCGGCGCGGTACGGATAGTAGTCGTGGCACAGCAAGGAGAGCGTCCACACATCCGGCGTCTCCTGATGGATGTGGTGAACCTGCATCCGCCATGGACATTGTGAGGTTGGCATCGTCATCGTCTACTCCTTACGCGCTCAGCAGCTGCTGCATATCTTGTTCAACGGTGGTGACCGACCGCAGGCCAAACTTCTCGTTCAGCACCGCCAGCAGATCCGGGGTCAGGAAGCCCGGCGCGGTCGGGCCGGTAACGATATTGGTGACGCCCAGGGAGAGCAGGGTCAGCAGGATCACAATCGCTTTCTGCTCGAACCAGGAGAGCACCAGTGACAACGGCAGGTCGTTTACGCCGCAGCCCAGCTTCTCTGCCAGGGTTACCGCCAGAATGATCGCCGAGTAGGCGTCGTTGCACTGACCGGCATCCACCAGACGCGGCAGCCCTTCGATGTTGCCAAAGTCGAGCTTGTTAAAGCGGTACTTACCGCAGGCGAGGGTCAGGATCAGGCAGTCTTCCGGCACGCTGGTGGCGAAGTCGGTAAAGTAGTTACGCTCCTCGCGTGCGCCGTCGCAGCCGCCCACCAGGAAGATATGGCGCAGCTTCTCACGGCTCACCAGGTCAATCAGCGTATCGGCCGCGCCAAGCAGGGTCTGGCGACCAAAGCCGACGGTGATCAGGTGTTCAATCTCGCTGTAGGGGAAGCCAGCCATCTGCTGGGCCTGGGCGATCACCGGCGCAAAATCATCACCCTCAAGGTGGCTCACGCCCGGCCAGCCCACGATACTGCGGGTCCAGATACGATCGTCGTAGGCACCCGGAGCCGGATCGATGATGCAGTTGGAGGTCATCACGATAGGGCCAGGGAAGCGGGCAAACTCCACCTGCTGGTTCTGCCAGCCGCTGCCGTAGTTACCCACCAGGTGCTTGTACTTACGCAGCTCCGGGTAGCCGTGGGCCGGCAGCATTTCACCGTGGGTATAGACGTTCACGCCCGTGCCTTCAGTCTGTTGCAGCAGGTTGTGCAGATCCTTCAGATCGTGTCCGGAGATGAGAATACACTTCCCGGCAACCGCCTTGACGTTAACCTGGGTTGGGGTCGGGTGGCCGTAAGCGCTGGTCTCACCGGCGTCGAGGATGCTCATCACTTTGAAGTTCATCTGCCCGATCTCCATGGAGCACTCAAGCAGGGCATTCATATCGGATGGCCAGGTGCCGAGCCACGCCATGATCTTATGGTACTGGGCGTAGATGGCGTTGTCGTACTGGCCGAGCACGTGGGCGTGCTCCATGTAGGCCGCGGCACCTTTCAGGCCGTAGAGGCAGAGCAGGCGCAGGCCAAGAATATTGTCGCCGATCTCGGCTTTATCTTTGTTAGGGGTAAACACAGCGGCCTGGCGCTGAAGCTCGCCCAGGTCGTCGCTTACCAGCTGTAATCCCGCCATCGGGTTATCAACGGAGGCTGTGGGATCGATGCTCAGGCAGAGCGCTTTCAGCGCTTCACGTTTGGCAATGGCTTCCTGGGCATAACCGACGATGCGCGGTGAGTCAAAGTTCACGTTGGTCAGGGTGGAGAAGAAGGCGCGAGGGGCGAAGCTATCGATCTCATGATCGATCAGATCGTAGTCGCGGGCTTTTAGCGCCCAGGCGGACAAGCCTTGCAGCGCTGCGATCAAGAGGTCCTGTAGGTCAGAGGTCTCTGCGGTTTTACCGCACATACCCTGCGCATAAGAGCAGCCGTTGCCAGCCGGGGTACGGATAGTTTGTTCACATTGCACACAAAACATGGTCACACCTATAAAGTTATATTTTAAATACATGTTTAAGGTTATTCCCCGGCGAGAGGCGGTTAAAGCGATATTTATGCTATTTGAAGAGAGATTGATTTAGCGCAATTTTGGCAAGGGTCGCCTACCGATAAAGGGGTAGTCAGGGGAAGAATATCGTTAAGCATCCCGCAAATTTATGTAATTATTTAAAATCACTCTGTGGGAGGCGAAATGCGACTTGAACGGGTAGAGATTGTAGGGTTTCGCGGCATCAATCGTTTGTCGCTGATGCTGGAGCATAATAACGTTCTGATAGGAGAAAACGCGTGGGGAAAATCGAGCCTGCTTGATGCGCTCACGCTGCTGCTTTCACCGGAAACGGATCTGTATACCTTTACCCGCAACGACTTCTGGTTTCCCCCCGGCGATATCCAGGGCCGTGAGCGCCACCTGCATATTATTCTGACCTTTTGTGAAGCCGAGCCGGGTAACTACCGCGCCCGTCGCTATCGTCCGCTGGTGAGCTGTATAGCTGAAGGTACGGACGGCTACCGACGGATTTTCTACCGTCTGGAGGGGGAGCAGGCGAACAACGGGGATGTCACTACTCGTCGCACCTTCCTGGATGCCGAAGGCCAGACGTTAGCGCTGGGGGAGTCCGACGATCTTGCCCAGCATCTGGTGCGGCTGATGCCGGTCCTGCGCCTGCGCGACGCTCGCTTTATGCGTCGCATCCGCGATGGCAGCGTGCCGGATCTGCCGGAAGTGGACGTCACTGCCCGCCAGCTCGACGTGCTGGCCCAGGAGCTAATGTCACGCCCGCAGAACCTTAGCGACGGACAGATCCGCCAGGGGCTGTCAGCGATGGTGCAGCTGCTGGAGCACTATTTTGCCGAGCAGGGCACCGGACAGGCCCGTCAGCGCCTGATGCGCCGTCACTCTCACGATGAGCAGCGCAGCTGGCGCTATCTCGATATCATTAACCGAATGATCGACCGTCCCGGCGGTCGCAGCCACCGGGTGATCCTGCTGGGCCTGTTCGCCACCCTGCTAAAAGCTAAGGGGACCGTACAGCTGGACAGGGATGCGCGCCCGCTGCTGCTGATTGAGGATCCGGAGACGCGCCTACACCCGATCATGCTGTCGGTGGCCTGGCACCTGCTCAATCTGCTGCCGCTCCAGCGCATCACCACCACCAACTCCGGGGAGCTGCTCTCCCTGACGCCCGTCGAGCACCTCTGTCGGCTGGTGCGCGAGGCCTCCCGGGTAGCCGCCTGGCGGCTGGGACCGAGCGGGCTGAGCGCGGAGGATGGTCGCCGCATCGCCTTTCATATTCGCGCCAACCGCCCCTCGTCGCTCTTTGCCCGCTGCTGGCTGCTGGTGGAGGGGGAGACGGAGACCTGGACCATCAGCGAGCTGGCGCGCCAGTGCGGCCACCATTTTGATGCTGAAGGGATTAAGGTAATCGAGTTCGCTCAGTCTGGCCTGAAGCCGCTAGTGAAGTTCGCCCGACGGATGGGCATCGCATGGCATGTGCTGGTGGATGGCGACGAGGCGGGAAAGAAGTATGCCACCATGGTGCGCAGCCTGCTTGATAATGACAAAGGCCTTGAGCGGGAGCATCTGACCGCGCTGCCCGCCCTCGATATGGAGCACTTTATGTACCGTCAGGGCTTTGCCGATGTCTACCACCGCATCGCTCAGCTGCCGGAGGGGATCCGCATGAACGAGCGGCGGGTAATCATTAAAGCGATCCACCACTCATCGAAGCCGGATCTGGCCATCGAGGTGGCGCTAGAGGCGGGACGGCGGGGCATAGAGGCGGTGCCGCCTCTGCTGCGCAATATGTTCTCCCGCGTGCTGTGGCTGGCGCGCGGACGGGCAGACTAATCCTGAATCGTTCAGGCAAAAAAAGAGAGGGTTTCAGCCGCGGGCGGTTCATATAGAATTGTTTCAGTGTAGTCAGCTTAACTATCCGGAATTTTTATGAATCTTAAGGGAAAACGCAGGAAGATTTACGTCGCGCTGGCGCTGCTCCTGCTGGTTATCGCCGTCTGGGGATGGCGGCAGCTCAATGCGCCGATCGCGCAGTACCAGACGCTGATCGTGCGTCCAGGGGAGCTTCAGCAGAGCGTGCTGGCAACGGGTAAGCTGGACGCCTTACGCAAGGTTGATGTGGGTGCCCAGGTGAGCGGGCAGCTAAAAACCCTCTCCGTCAACATTGGCGACAAGGTGAAAAAGGATCAGCTGCTGGGGGTGATCGACCCCGAGCAGGCGCAAAACCAGATCCGGGAAGTAGAGGCGACCCTGATGGAGCTGCGCGCCCAGCGACGCCAGGCAGAGGCGGAGAAGAAGCTTGCTGCGGTAACGCTCTCTCGTCAGCAGCAGCTGGCGAAGACCCAGGCGGTATCGCGCCAGGATCTCGACAGCGCCGCCACCGAGCTGGCGGTGAAGGAGGCCCAGACTGGCACCATCGAGGCGCAGATCAAGCGTAACCAGGCCACCCTCGACACGGCAAAAACCAACCTCGACTACACGCGCATTATCGCCCCGATGGCGGGGGAAGTGACGCAGATTACCACCCTGCAAGGCCAGACGGTGATCGCCGCCCAGCAGGCGCCTAATATTCTGACCCTGGCGGATATGAGCACCATGCTGGTTAAGGCTCAGGTCTCCGAGGCGGACGTTATTCACCTAAAGCCGGGGCAGAAGGCGTGGTTTACCGTGCTGGGGGATCCGCTGACGCGCTACGAAGGGGTGCTGAAAGACATCCTGCCAACGCCGGAGAAGGTCAACGATGCCATCTTCTACTATGCGCGTTTTGAGGTGCCGAACCCGCAGGGGGTGCTGCGTCTGGAGATGACTGCGCAGGTGCATATCCAGCTCTCGACGGTGAAAAACGTGCTGACTATTCCCCTGGCGGCGCTGGGTGAGCCTATTGGCGATAACCGTTACAAGGTCACGCTGCTGCGCAACGGCGAAACCCGTGAACGGGAAGTGACTCTCGGAGCGCGCAACGACACTGACGTTGAGGTGGTGAAAGGCCTGGAGGAGGGCGATGAGGTCGTCATCGGTCAGGACAGCGCCGGAGCCACGCCATGACGGCGCTGCTTGAGCTGCGGGATATTCGCCGCAGCTACCCCTCTGGCGATGGTATGGTTGAGGTGCTGAAAGGCATCACTCTGGATATCGCCGCCGGAGAGATGGTTGCCATTGTCGGCGCGTCCGGCTCCGGTAAATCGACCCTGATGAATATTCTCGGCTGCCTGGATAAACCCACCGGCGGCCACTACCGCGTGGCGGGGGTAGACGTCGCCACGCTGGACGGGGATGCGCTGGCCCGCCTGCGCCGGGAGCATTTCGGCTTTATCTTCCAGCGCTACCATCTGCTCTCCCATCTGACGGCGGCGCAGAACGTGGAAGTGCCTGCGGTCTACGCTGGTACAGAACGCAAAGCACGCCTGGCCCGCGCCCATGAGCTGCTGCAACGCCTTGGGCTGGCAGAGCGGGAGAGCTATCAGCCCTCTCAGCTCTCAGGTGGTCAGCAGCAGCGGGTCAGTATCGCCAGGGCGCTGATGAACGGTGGTCAGGTGATCCTTGCCGATGAACCCACCGGGGCGCTGGATAGCCATTCCGGGGAGGAGGTGATGGCGATCCTCCATCAGCTGCGCGACGCGGGCCATACGGTGATCATCGTTACCCACGATCCGCAGGTGGCGGCGCAGGCCGAGCGGATCATAGAGATCCGCGACGGCGAGATCATCCGCAACCCGCCGCCGGCCCCGACGTCGGGAGCCATTCGGCAGCAGCCCAGCGTACAGCCGGATAACGGCTGGCGGCAGTTCAGCAGCGGCTTTCGCGAGGCGCTGACCATGGCGTGGCGGGCGATGGCGGCTAATAAGATGCGTACCCTGCTGACCATGCTGGGGATTATTATCGGCATCGCCTCGGTGGTATCGATTGTGGTGGTGGGCGATGCTGCCAAGCAGCTGGTGCTGGCGGATATCCGCTCTATCGGGACGAACACCATTGATGTCTATCCGGGAAAAGATTTCGGTGATGACGATCCGCAGTACCAGCAGGCACTGAAGTATGACGATCTGATCGCCATTCAGAAACAACCCTGGGTTCGCTCGGCAACCCCGGCGGTATCGCAAAACCTGCGCCTGCGTTACGGTGGTATCGACGTTGCCGCCAGCGCGAACGGTGTCAGCGGGCAGTATTTCAACGTCTACGGCATGACCTTCAGCGAGGGGACGACCTTTAATGACCAGCAGCTCACTGGCCGTGCGCAGGTGGTCGTGCTGGACGAAAATACCCGGCGTCAGCTCTTCCCCAATAAGGCCAGGGTAGTGGGTGAGATTGTGCTGGTGGGGAATATGCCGGCAACGGTCATCGGCGTGGCGAAAGAGAAGCAGAGCATGTTCGGCAGCAGCAAGATCCTGCGCGTCTGGCTGCCCTATACCACCATGTCAGGGCGCATTATGGGCCAGTCGTGGCTCAACTCCATCACCGTGCGGGTGAACGAGGGCTACAGCAGCGAGCAGGCCGAGCTGCAGTTAACCCGGCTGCTTACCTTGCGCCATGGTAAAAAAGATTTCTTCGCCTGGAATATGGATGGGATCTTGAAAACGGCGGAAAAGACCACACGTACTTTACAGCTGTTCCTGACGCTGGTGGCGGTAATCTCGCTGCTGGTGGGCGGTATTGGCGTAATGAACATTATGCTGGTCTCGGTCACCGAGCGCACCCGGGAGATTGGCATCCGCATGGCGGTCGGGGCGCGCAAAAGCGACGTGCTGTCACAGTTTTTGATCGAGGCGGTGCTGGTTTGCCTGGTGGGGGGCGCGCTGGGCGTCTGTCTGTCGATGCTGATTGCTTTTACGCTTCAGCTCTTTTTACCCGGCTGGGAGATCGGTTTCTCCCCGGTAGCGCTGGTAACGGCCTTCGTCTGCTCAACCTTTACCGGGGTGCTGTTTGGCTGGCTGCCAGCGCGCAACGCTGCCGGACTCGATCCGGTCGAGGCACTGGCGCGGGAGTAGGAGCAATAAAAATGCCAGCATACGGGCTGGCATTTTAGGAGCGGGATGTACACAATTAAAGCTAAGCGGCGTCAGGCAACAGCGTCGACGATCGCCACTGCTTCAACGGGCACGATGACGCTGGCATGATTGCCTTTCGGCCCCTGATGTACATCAAAATGGACGGTTTGCCCGGCCTTGAGCGTTCTGTAACCATCCATCTGGATGGTAGAATAGTGAGCGAAAATATCTTCGCCGCCGCCTTCAGGGCAGATAAAACCGAACCCTTTAGCGTTGTTGAACCATTTAACAGTACCCGTTTCCATGCTTCGACATCCTTCGTTAATCTTCTTTGAGTAAGATGGAATGAACCGGTGGCAGAGTCTGGGTTTGTTCAAAACCTCGCCAACTCTCGCCTGTACAATTTAGATAAATCGGGGTTAGCGTCAAGCGTTTGGCAGCGTCCAACAGGATGATTCACTCGAAAATTTGAAGCAGTTAACGCTATTGCCTGGGTTTGTGACAGCCCTCGCGAATGGCAATGATAGATGTTAGTTATCTGAATCCTGATGTAGATTCAAAATGCATCTAGACTCAAGTCAACGACAGGGTGCACTCTGTCGGAAATGGCAACCTTAGATGAAAGCGAAGAACGATGGGTAAGTCTAATAATTGGCTGGATTTTGACCAATTGGCGGCAGATAAGCTGCGCGACGCGCTAAAACCGCCCGCTATGTATAAAGTTATGTTAATGAACGATGACTACACGCCGATGGAATTTGTTATTGACGTGCTACAAAAGTTCTTTTCTTATGATGTAGAACGCGCTACGCAATTGATGCTCACGGTTCACTATCACGGGAAAGCCATCTGCGGCATTTTCACTGCTGAAGTAGCAGAGACCAAGGTGGAGATGGTGAACAAGTATGCCCGGGAGAACGAACATCCGTTGTTGTGTACGCAGGAACTCGCCTGATTAAGGCAAACTATTGAGGGGGTGCCCAATGCTCAACCAGGAACTGGAACTCAGTTTAAACATGGCTTTCGCCAGAGCGCGCGAGCACCGACATGAGTTTATGACCGTCGAGCACTTGTTGCTAGCTCTGCTCAGCAACCCATCGGCTCGCGAGGCGCTTGAAGCGTGCTCCGTTGATCTGGTGGCGCTGCGTCAGGAACTCGAAGCCTTCATCGAACAAACCACACCCGTGCTGCCCGTCAGCGAAGACGAGCGCGATACGCAACCGACGCTCAGCTTCCAGCGCGTATTGCAGCGTGCGGTATTCCACGTTCAGTCCTCCGGCCGTAGCGAAGTGACCGGCGCGAACGTACTGGTCGCTATCTTCAGCGAGCAGGAGTCTCAGGCTGCCTATCTGCTGCGTAAGCATGAGGTGAGCCGTCTCGACGTGGTGAACTTTATCTCCCACGGCACGCGGAAAGACGAACCGAATCAGGCTTCCGATCCCGGCAGCCAGGCAAATCACGAAGAGCAGGCAGGCGGGGAGGAACGTATGGAAAACTTCACCACCAATCTCAATCAGCTTGCTCGTGTCGGCGGTATCGATCCGCTGATCGGCCGTGACAGAGAGCTTGAGCGAGCTATCCAGGTACTCTGTCGTCGTCGTAAAAATAACCCGCTGCTGGTGGGCGAGTCCGGCGTCGGTAAAACGGCGATTGCGGAAGGTCTGGCCTGGCGTATCGTGCAGGGTGACGTGCCGGAAGTGATGGCCGACTGCACTATCTACTCGCTGGATATTGGCTCGCTGCTGGCGGGTACCAAATACCGCGGTGATTTTGAAAAACGTTTCAAGGCGCTGCTGAAGCAGCTTGAACAGGACAGCAACAGCATCCTGTTTATCGATGAGATCCATACCATTATCGGGGCGGGTGCCGCCTCGGGTGGTCAGGTCGATGCTGCCAACCTGATCAAACCGCTGCTCTCCAGCGGCAAGATCCGCGTAATGGGCTCTACAACCTATCAAGAGTTCAGCAACATCTTTGAGAAAGACCGTGCGCTGGCGCGTCGCTTCCAGAAAATTGATATCACCGAACCGTCTGTCGAAGAGACGGTGCAGATTATCAACGGGCTGAAACCGAAGTACGAGGCGCACCACGACGTACGTTACACCGCAAAAGCGGTACGTGCTGCGGTAGAGCTGGCGGTGAAATACATCAATGACCGTCATCTGCCGGATAAGGCTATCGACGTCATTGACGAGGCCGGAGCGCGTGCGCGTTTGATGCCGGTTAGCAAGCGTAAAAAAACCATCAACGTGGCGGATATCGAAACGGTGGTGGCCCGCATCGCCCGTATTCCTGAGAAGAGTGTCTCTCAGAGCGACCGCGATACGCTGAAGAGCCTTGGCGAACGCCTGAAAATGCTGGTCTTTGGGCAGGATAAAGCCATTGAGGCCTTAACCGAAGCCATTAAGATGAGCCGCGCGGGTCTCGGACAGGATCATAAGCCCGTAGGCTCGTTCCTGTTTGCCGGGCCGACCGGGGTCGGTAAAACCGAGGTCACGGTTCAGCTTTCAAAAGCGCTCGGCATTGAGCTGCTGCGTTTTGATATGTCCGAGTATATGGAGCGTCACACCGTGAGCCGCCTGATTGGTGCGCCTCCGGGATACGTTGGTTTCGATCAGGGCGGGCTGTTAACGGACGCAGTGATCAAACATCCGCACGCGGTACTGCTGCTTGACGAGATCGAGAAGGCGCACCCGGATGTCTTTAACCTGCTGCTGCAGGTGATGGATAACGGTACCCTGACCGATAACAACGGGCGCAAAGCGGACTTCCGTAACGTGGTGCTGGTGATGACCACCAACGCCGGGGTACGTGAAACCGAACGTAAATCCATTGGTCTTATCCACCAGGATAACAGCACCGATGCGATGGAAGAGATCAAAAAGATCTTTACGCCGGAGTTCCGTAACCGTCTCGACAACATTATCTGGTTCGATCACCTCTCTACCGAGGTTATTCATCAGGTGGTGGATAAGTTCATCGTCGAGCTTCAGGTACAGCTGGATCAGAAGGGCGTTTCGCTGGAGGTCAGTCAGGAAGCACGCGACTGGCTGGCAGAGAAGGGCTACGATCGCGCGATGGGCGCACGTCCAATGGCGCGTGTGATCCAGGACAACCTGAAAAAACCGCTGGCCAACGAGCTGCTGTTTGGAACGCTGGTGGACGGTGGTCAGGTGACGGTCGAGCTGGACGCAGAGAAAAACGAGCTGACCTACGGCTTCCAGGGTGCGCAGAAGCACAAGCCGGAAGCGGCGCATTAATCTCTCACTAACGCCAATAAAAAAGGCCGGGATAATTCCCGGCCTTTTACTATTCATAATCTGTGCAATTACCGCACAGCAGCGATGCGATTAGCGACTACGGAAGACAATGCGGCCTTTGCTCAGGTCGTACGGGGTCAGCTCAACAGTCACTTTGTCGCCCGTCAGAATGCGGATATAGTTTTTACGCATTTTACCGGAGATATGCGCAGTTACCACGTGACCGTTTTCCAGTTCTACGCGAAACATGGTATTAGGTAACGTTTCAAGAACGGTACCCTGCATTTCAATATTGTCTTCTTTGGCCATCTAGTCCTCGGGGTATCACTACCAAAATTTTTGAACCGGCAAGATAATGCCGAAGTTCGTCTGTTAAGTAAAGATTTGTGCTGATAAAACGCAGCAAAGTAACCTTGGCGTATTACCCTCGCACCAGCGAAGCGGCGCAAAAAAGCGCAAACCTAAAGGGGAGCGATAAGATAAACGATGGGCGTTACCTGATTCGAGCTATTCCCAAGCGGCGGCGGGGCAACAGGCAGAAGCTACTCTGCGCCGCTATTATAGCACTCTGGAAGAAAATATGCCGAAAACATTCATAGGGCTGGCGTAAATAAGGTGCGCGGCAGCCAGCAGCGGGGAGACAACGACCGATGACGCAGGCGATCGAGATGCTGCAGGTATTCGCGGCGCGGTATTTCATCCACGCCCAGCGAGGCGGTATGCTCGTTCAATACCTGGCAATCGATCAGCTCGCCTCCCTGGCGTAAAAATTCGGCGCAAAATACCAGCAGAGCGGTCTTGGAGGCGTTAACCCGACGGCTGAACATCGATTCGCCGCAGAACAGCGCGCCCTGGGCGACGCCGTACATTCCCCCGACCAGTTCATCGCCTTCCCAGACCTCAATGGAGTGGGCATGGCCCAGCTCGTGCAGGCGATGATAGGCCAGCACCACGGCGGGCGTTATCCAGGTTCCTTCATTCCGGTCGGTCGCGCAGCCTGTAATCACCTGGTCAAAATCGTGGTTCAGCGTCACGCGATAGGGCGAACGTTTATGGAAACGCTGCATGCTGCGGCTAATGTGAAAGCGGTCAGGCCACAGCACCGCCCGTGGATCGGGGGACCACCAGAGGATCGGATCGCCAGCGGAAAACCAGGGAAAGATGCCTTGCTGATAGGCCATCAGCAGGCGAGCCGGACTGAGATCGCCACCCAGCGCCAGCAGTCCATTGGGTTCACGTAGCGCCCCTTCCGGGGAGGGAAAAGCAAGAGAGTGATGTGATAGCTGAACCAGGCGCATGGCGACAACGCTCCGCAACGCAACAATGATTGATCCATAGAACCAGGCACCCCGTGCCTGGTCAGTCGTCTACAGCCGTTGCTTAAACTGGTAATAACGCCCCTGTTTGGCCAGTAACGCTGTGTGATTACCTTGCTCAATTATTTGACCATTGTCCATCACAATAATGCGATCGAAGCGCGATAATCCGCGCAGGCGGTGGGTGACCATCAGCACGGTTTTTTCCCGGGTAACGCGCTCAAGTAAATCAAGAATTTGGCTTTCGGTAGTGGCGTCTAATCCCTCGGTAGGCTCGTCCAGCAGCATCAGCGGGGCATCATGCAGCAGCGCTCGCGCTACCGCCAGCCGCCGCAGCTCGCCGCCAGAGAGTTGACGGCCACCTTCGCCGAGCCAGCTGTTCAGACCGCTCTCATCAAGCAGCTTCTCCAGTCCCACCTGAGCCAGCACCGCCGCCAGGGTGTCATCCGTCGCCGTCGGTGAAGCCAGCCGCAGGTTATCGCGCAGGGTCGCGCTAAACAGATGCACCCGCTGGGGCACCACGCTGATGGACGCCCGCAGAGCCGGCTCGCTCAGAGAGGCAAGCGGCTGGTTATTAATGGCGATCTCGCCCGCAACAGGATCCCAGGCGCGGGTCAGCAGCTGCAGAAGCGTGGATTTACCGCAGCCGGTGCGGCCCAGAATAGCAACGTGCTCTCCGGCATCAATTTGTAACGATAGGCCGTCCAGCGCCCTCTGCGGCTGCTGGGGATAGCTAAAGCTGACGTTATCCAGGGTCAGCGCTGCCTGCGCGGGGGGTGGCATCTGGCTGTCGCTAAAGTGCACCTCGGGCGGACATTCGGTGATCTGGGTGATCCGCACAGCCGAGGCGATGACCTGGCCCAGATGCTGAAAAGCCCCCGTTACCGGTGCCAGCGCCTCAAAGGCGGCCAGCGCACAGAAGACAAACAGGGCGATCAACGCCCCAGGCTGGGTATCGCCCCCAACGCCGCCTGCCGCCAGCCACAGCATGGCGAGCACGGCAACCGCGTTGATCAGCAGCATCACCGCCTGCGACAGCGCGGTAAGCTCTGACTGTCGGCGCTGGGCGTCGTGCCAGCTTAGCTCGGTATTCTCCATCTGCGCACGATAGCGCTCGCTGGCACCGAAAATCG
This sequence comes from Pseudescherichia sp., assembly GCF_031987975.1. Taxonomy (GTDB): domain Bacteria; phylum Pseudomonadota; class Gammaproteobacteria; order Enterobacterales; family Enterobacteriaceae; genus Pseudescherichia. The sequence goes on from NZ_DALZYX010000007.1 coordinate 192,372, forward strand.
TCAGCTCCGCCTGGCCCTGCAGCCAGCTGGTAACCTGCTGACGGTACTCGCCGCGCAGGGTAGTCAGCTTCTCACCGGTGGGCTTACCGGCGCGATAGAACAGGGGAGGGAGCAGCAGCAGCGTTAGCAGCATAATGCCGCCGAGGGTCAGAGCCAGGGTGACATCGAGAATACTCAGGCCGATGGTCACCACCACAATAGTAACCAGCGCCCCGACCAGCGGGGAGATTACCCGCAGGTAGAGATGATCCAGGGTATCCACGTCCGCCACGATGCGGTTGAGCAACTCGCCCTGGCGAAAGCGCGCCAGTCCGGCGGGGGAGAGAGGTAACAGCTTGCTGAAGGTCGAGACGCGCAGATGCTGAAGCACCCGGAAGGTGGCGTCGTGGCTGACCAGCCGTTCAAAGTAGCGTCCTGCAGTACGGGTAATCGCCGCCCCGCGCACGCCAGCAGCGGGCAGCATGTAGTTAAAGCTATACAGCCCGCTCACGCCCACCACCGCCGAGGCGGAGAGGAACCAGCCCGAAAGGGTGATCAGTCCGATGCTTGCCAGCAGGGTGATGATTGCCAGCACGACGCCGAGCGCCAGCAGCCAGAAATGACGCTTGTAGAGCGCAAGAAACGGGATAAGTGCGCGCATTTAAATCTCCTCCTGACGGTGGGCGAGCAGGGCGGCAAAGGCCCCGCTGGCGGCGGAAAGCTCGGCAAAAGTACCCTGTTCGACGATCGAACCATTCTGCATCACCCAGACGGCGTCCCAGTCGGCAAGCCCTTCCAGCTGGTGGGTGACCATCAGCGTCGTCTGACGCTGGGAAGCGACGTTTAACGCCTGCATCACGCGCTGTTCACTGTGGGCATCCAGGCTGGCGGCAGGCTCATCCAGCAGCAGCAGCTGGCAAGGGTTGAGCAGGGCGCGCGCCACCGCCACGCGCTGGGCCTGACCGACGGAAAGCCGGGCGGCCTGGTCGCCAACCGGGGTGTCGATTCCCTGCGGCAGCAGCGGCAGAAATTCACTCACCCAGGCGCTCTCCAGCGCGGCGTTCAGCTCCGCTTCGCTGGCATCAGGGCGCGCCAGCAGCACGTTTTCGCGCAGCGTAGCCGCCGGAAGCTGCGGGTTTTGCCCCACCCAGCTCAGGCGTTGTCGCCAGGCCTCCGGGTTGAGATCGCGCAGCTCCGTACCGTTAATCTGTAACGAACCCCGATAAGAGAGGAAGCCCGAGAGGGTATTGATCAGCGAACTCTTACCCGAGCCGCTTTGACCCACCAGCACCACACGCTGTCCGGCGGCAAGGGTAAAGTTGAGCGGACCGGCCAGCACTGCGCCTTCTGGAGCGGTGATCCACAGGTCGCGAGCGCAGAGGCTAATCCCGTCGCTATCATCGGGCAGCGCTTCCCCCCCCTCGGGGTGGGCAAGCGGCGTTTCGAGGAACGTTTTCAAGCTATCTGCCGCGCCGATGGCCTGCGCCTTCGCATGGTAAAAGGTGCCTAAGTCACGCAGCGGCTGGAAAAACTCAGGGGCAAGGATCAGCGCCAGGAAACCGGCGAACAGCGTTACCCCGGTGCCGTAGTGGCCGAAGTTCAGCTCGCCAAGGTAGGAGAAGCCAAAGTAGACCGCTACCAGCGCAATGGAGAGCGAGGTGAAAAATTCCAGCACGCCGGAGGAGAGGAAAGCGAGGCGCAGCACCTCCATGGTGCGGCTGCGAAAATCTTCCGAGGCCTTGCGAATATTGTCGGTCTCTGCCGCGCCGCGGCCAAAAATACGCAGCGTCTCCATCCCCCGCAGGCGATCGAGAAAGTGGCCGCTCAGACGGGCCAGCGCCTTGAAGTTGCGACGGTTAGCGTCAGCAGCACCCATGCCTACCATTGCCATAAACGTGGGGATCAGCGGGGCCGTCGCCAGCAGGATCAATGCGGCAACCCAGTTAAAGGGGAAGATAACAATCACGATCAGCAGCGGCACGCTCACTGCCAGCGCCATTTGCGGCAGGTAGCGGGCGTAGTAATCATGCATATCGTCAATCTGCTCAAGGATCAGCGTAGCCCAGCTGCCTGCGGGCCGGCCCTGAATCCATGCCGGTCCCGCCTGCTGCAGGCGATCGAGCACCTGACGACGAATTTCATACCGGATGTGCAGGCCCGCATGAAAGCCAACCCGCTCGCGCAGCCAGACCACCCAGGCGCGCAGCACAAATACCAGCACCAGCTGGATAAACGGCAGCAGCAGCGCCTCGCGCGGGATATTTTCCATGATCAGGTGATTGAGAATACGCGCCAGCAGCCAGGCCTGGGCGACAATCAGCAAACCGCTAGCCAGGCCGAGCAGGCGTGACACCAGCAGCCAACGGCGGGAGAAAATACTTTGCTGTTTTAACCAGCGGGTTAATTCTTGTTGACGGGTTTTATTCATTGCGCGCTTAGCAGGTGGTTTGTCAGATTTTTGAGCTGCGCAATGTTACAACGGGACAAAAATAAAGGCGACTTATAGTCGCCTTTTTTACCTTTGTTACTGACTTGTAAAGATTATTTAGAAAGTTCAGCCAGTCCGTCGAGGTAGCGCTCTGCATCGAGCGCGGCCATGCAGCCGGTGCCCGCAGAGGTGATCGCCTGACGGTAGATGTGGTCCATGACGTCCCCAGCGGCAAAGACACCCGGAATGCTGGTCTGGGTAGCATTGCCGTGGATGCCGGACTGTACTTTGATGTAGCCGTTCTCCAGCTCCAGCTGACCATCAAAAATCGCCGTGTTCGGGCTGTGGCCGATAGCCACGAACAGGCCCGCGACCTCTAATGACTCGACGTTGTCGGCATTCTGCGTATCACGCAGGCGCAGGCCGCTCACGCCCATCTGGTCGCCGGTCACCTCTTCCAGCGTGCGGTGGGTGTGCAGCACGATGTTGCCGCTGGCGACTTTGTCCATCAGGCGCTTGATGAGGATCTTCTCCGCGCGGAAGGTATCGCGACGGTGGATCAGGTGCACCTCAGAGGCAATGTTCGCCAGATAAAGCGCTTCCTCAACTGCGGTGTTACCGCCGCCGATGACCGCAACTTTTTGGTTACGGTAGAAGAAGCCGTCGCAGGTTGCACAGGCGGAGACGCCGCGGCCTTTAAACGCCTCTTCTGACGGCAGGCCAAGGTAACGGGCAGACGCACCGGTTGCTACGATCAGCGCATCGCAGGTGTACTCACCGCTGTCGCCGGTCAGGCGGAACGGACGGTTCTGCAGATCGACCTTGTTGATATGGTCAAACAGGATTTCGGTCTCAAACTTCGCCGCGTGCTCGTGCATACGCTCCATCAGCACCGGACCTGTCAGATCGTGCGGATCGCCCGGCCAGTTTTCCACTTCAGTGGTGGTAGTAAGCTGACCGCCTTTCTCCATACCGGTCACCAGTACCGGCTGGAGGTTAGCGCGTGCGGCATAGACTGCGGCGGTATAGCCAGCAGGTCCAGAACCAAGAATAAGCAGCTTAGTATGTTTAGCTGTGCCCATGAGATCCCCATAGTTGGTGGCAGACAATGGGCTGGATTGTAGGGAATTTACGGCGGTAAAAAAAGGGTATGGCAGTTTTGTTAACGATATGTGCAATAGGCAGGGCCAATAATCTACAGCCTTTCATTAACTGCGGCCATAACTAATTCTACTGAAATTGGTAGTTTTATAAGAAGATTACATGAGTTTTAGGCAGGGTCGATGATGAATATCTGGCATGTTGTACTAAAAAAAGATGTTTTACTTTGACAATCCGCTGCGCATTTGCGAAAACATTCGAGGAAGACAAGAGCAGCGTTTCGCGCGTGGGATAAAATCACGCATAAAGATGCCCTTAACCAGGCCAGTAACCAAACCAGTGACATCGTACGGGGCGTGGACAGACACTCCGGGCAATATCACCGGCTGCGCCTGGCAACCGTCTTCTTAATGCAGGCCCCCAATATACTCCGCGCAAATAACGATAATGCGGAACGTATGGCGACGGGCAAAGACTCTGAACAGTGAAGTGCACAGGGTCAAGACAGGAGTAGGGAAGGAATACAGAGAGACAATAATAATGGTAGATAGCAAAAAGCGTCCTGGCAAAGATCTCGACCGCATCGATCGTAACATTCTGAATGAATTGCAGAAGGATGGGCGCATCTCTAACGTCGAGCTTTCAAAGCGAGTGGGACTTTCTCCGACGCCGTGCCTTGAGCGTGTGCGCCGGCTGGAAAGACAGGGTTTCATCCAGGGCTATACGGCGCTGCTGAACCCGCATTATCTGGATGCATCACTTCTGGTATTTGTTGAGATTACTCTGAATCGCGGCGCGCCGGATGTGTTTGAGCAATTTAACGCCGCAGTACAAAAACTTGAAGAGATTCAAGAGTGTCATCTGGTTTCCGGTGATTTCGACTACCTGTTGAAAACCCGCGTGCCAGATATGTCGGCCTACCGCAAACTGCTGGGTGAAACCCTGCTGCGTCTGCCGGGCGTTAACGACACACGTACCTATGTGGTGATGGAAGAGGTCAAACAGAGTAATCGTCTGGTTATTAAAACCCGCTAACACGGAACAGGTGCAAAATCGACGCAGTTTGATTACACTCCTGGTAATCCATACAGCAGCAGTGTCGGGGCAACCTGACACTGTTCTCCGTTTTAGCAACAAGGACCTGGAGAGCCTTTCTTGAGCCAGGAATATACTGAAGACAAAGAAGTCACATTAAGCAAGTTAAGCAGCGGACGCCGGCTCCTTGAGGCGTTACTGATACTTGTCGCCCTTTTTGCAGTCTGGCTGATGGTCGCGCTGCTCAGCTTCAACCCTTCCGATCCCAGCTGGTCACAAACCGCATGGCATGAGCCTATCCATAATCTGGGTGGCGCGCCGGGCGCGTGGCTTGCCGATACGCTATTTTTCATCTTTGGCGTGATGGCCTACACCATCCCGGTGATGATCGTCGGCGGCTGCTGGTTTGCCTGGCGGCACCGCACCAACGATGACTATATTGATTACTTCGCCGTCTCGCTGCGTCTGATTGGCGTGCTGGCCCTGATCCTCACCTCCTGTGGCCTTGCGGCCATCAACGCCGATGATATCTGGTACTTTGCCTCCGGCGGGGTGATCGGCAGCCTGCTCAGCACCACCATGATGCCGCTGCTGCACAGTAGCGGCGGCACAATCGCGCTGCTCTGCGTCTGGGCTGCCGGTCTGACGCTGTTTACGGGCTGGTCCTGGGTCAGCATCGCCGAGAAAATAGGTAGCGTGCTGCTCAACATTCTTACCTTCGCCAGCAACCGTACCCGTCGGGATGATACCTGGGTCGATGACGAAGAGTACGAAGACGAAGAGGAGTACGATGACGAGCCAGCCGCACAACGGCGCGAGTCTCGCCGTACCCGCATCATGCGTGGGGTACTGGCCCGCCGTAAGCGCGTGGCAGAGAAGTTTGCCAACCCGCTGGGCCGTAAAACCGATGAAGCGCTCTTCTCAGGCCGACGGATGGACGACGAGGAAGAGGTGCAGTACAGCGCCCGTGGCGTAGCCGCCGATCCTAATGACGTGCTTTTCTCAGGCCATCGCGCTACTCAGGGGGAGCAGTATGACGAGTACGATCCGCTCCTGAGCGGCCCGAGCGTAGCTGAACCGCTTGCCGCCGCCGCGCTGGCAACCGCTGATGCCCAGGCGTACGTTGCGCCATCGCAGCCGGTTATGCCGACGCCGCCGATGACCCAAACGGCCCCGATCCCGGCCGCTGCTACTCTCTCTGAGCCTGCGCCTGAAGCCCAGTGGCAGCCTGCCGCTCCTGAGCCGCAACAGCACTATGTTCCACCGATGCAGGCGCAGAATCCACCCGAGATGCACGTCGCCAGCGTTGCGCCGCAGCCGGAATCTGTCTGGTCACCAGAGCCAGCCTGGCAGCAGGAGCCGGTTGCCACCGCTGCGCCAGCCGCCATGCCGGAGCCTGAAGTACCTGGGCCTGAACCCGAGCCGGAGGAAGAGGTTAAGCATACCCGTCCGCCGCTCTACTATTTTGAAGAGGTTGAGGAGCGACGCGCCCGCGAACGCGAGCAGCTTGCTGCCTGGTATCAGCCAGTGCCAGAACCCGCTGCGCCAGAGCCATTTGCTCCTGCCCCTGCACCAGCCGCGCCTGCGATGACGCCGCCGCCGGTAGCAGAGCCGACCTTTGCCCCAGCCGTACCGGATGTTAAACAGGCTGCGGCAGCGGTCACGACGGCTGCTGCGTCCGCTACCGCTGCCCCTGCGTTCGGCCTGGCCGACGGTGGTGCGCCGCGTCCGCAGGTCAAAGAGGGCATTGGCCCACAGCTACCGCGTCCGAACCGGGTTCGCGTGCCGACCCGCCGAGAGCTGGCTTCCTACGGGATCAAGCTGCCTTCGCAGCGTATCGCCGAAGAACGTGCCGCTCGTGAAGCCGAGCGTCAGCAGCCTGAGCCTTTTAGCGATGATGAAGCTGATACGCTGCATCAGGACGAACTGGCCCGCCAGTTTGCCGCCTCCCAGCAGTCGCGCTATGGTGAAGAGTATCAGCACGGGGAGCAAGGCGACACGTGGCAAGATGATGAAGATGATGCAGCCGAAGCGGAGCTGGCCCGTCAGTTTGCCGCTTCCCAGCAGCAGCGCTATTCAACAGAGCAGCCGCCGTCGGCAAATCCGTTCTCGCTGGCTGACTTTGAATTTTCCCCAATGAAAACGCTGGTGGACGACGGCCCAAGCGAGCCGCTCTTTACGCTGCCGCCGGAAGAGCCTGCCCAGCCGTCGGCTCCTGTGTCGCCACCGCAGCAGCAGTATCAGCAGCCTGTCGCACCTGCGCCAGTACAGCCACAGCAGCAGTATCAGCCTGTGCATCAGCCTGCCGCCGCGCCCGTAACGCCGCAGCCCGCTGCGCAGGAGAGTCTGATCCATCCGCTGCTGATGCGTAACGGCGACAGCCGCCCAACGCAGCGGCCGACTACGCCGCTGCCGTCGCTGGATCTGCTGACCCAGCCGCCGTCAGAGGTGGAGCCGGTAGATACTTTTGCCCTGGAGCAGATGGCGCGCCTGGTTGAGGCTCGCCTGAACGACTTCCGCATCAAAGCCGATGTGGTGAACTACTCGCCGGGTCCGGTGATCACCCGCTTCGAGCTGAACCTGGCTCCGGGCGTAAAAGCGGCGCGTATCTCTAACCTCTCCCGCGATCTGGCCCGTTCTCTGTCGACGGTGGCCGTCCGCGTGGTGGAAGTGATCCCAGGCAAGCCTTACGTGGGCCTGGAATTGCCGAACAAAAAGCGCCAGACCGTCTATCTGCGTGAGGTGCTGGACTGCGCGAAGTTCCGCGAAAGCCCGTCGCCGCTGACCGTGGTGCTGGGGAAAGATATCGCGGGCGACCCCATTATTGCCGACCTGGCTAAAATGCCGCACCTGCTGGTAGCGGGTACCACCGGCTCGGGTAAATCGGTAGGGGTCAACGCCATGATCCTTAGCATGCTCTATAAAGCACGACCGGAAGACGTGAGATTCATCATGATCGACCCGAAAATGCTTGAGCTGTCGGTCTATGAAGGCATTCCGCACCTGTTGACCGAGGTCGTTACCGACATGAAGGACGCTGCTAACGCCCTGCGCTGGAGCGTCAACGAGATGGAGCGTCGCTACAAACTGATGTCCGCTCTCGGGGTGCGTAACCTTGCGGGCTACAACGAGAAGATTGCCGAAGCCGCACGCATGGGCCGTCCAATCCCCGATCCGTACTGGAAGCCGGGCGACAGCATGGACGCCACCCATCCGGTACTGGAGAAGCTGCCGTATATCGTGGTGCTGGTAGACGAATTTGCTGACCTGATGATGACGGTAGGTAAGAAGGTCGAAGAGCTTATTGCCCGTCTGGCACAGAAGGCGCGCGCGGCCGGTATCCACCTGGTGCTCGCTACCCAGCGTCCGTCGGTGGATGTGATCACCGGTCTGATCAAGGCCAACATTCCGACGCGTATCGCCTTTACCGTATCGAGCAAAATTGACTCCCGTACCATCCTTGATCAGGGCGGTGCCGAGTCGCTGCTGGGCATGGGGGATATGCTCTACTCCGGGCCTAACTCCTCCTCGGCACCGGTGCGCGTACACGGTGCGTTTGTTCGTGACGAAGAGGTTCATGCCGTGGTGCAGGACTGGAAAGCGCGCGGCCGTCCGCAGTATGTCGAAGGCATCACCTCTGACAGTGAAAGCGAAGGCGGCGGCGGCGGACTGGACTCCGGTGAAGAGCTGGATCCGCTGTTCGACCAGGCGGTCAACTTTGTTACCGAAAAGCGCAAGGCCTCGATCTCCGGGGTTCAGCGTCAGTTCCGCATTGGTTACAACCGCGCTGCGCGTATCATCGAGCAGATGGAGGCCCAGGGCATCGTCAGCGAGGCGGGCCATAACGGCAACCGTGAGGTGCTTGCTCCGCCGCCGTTTGAGTAGCGCCTCTGAGTGCAAATTTGGGTAAATTCGTCAAAAATCAGCTTTTTCCTCTTTCACTCTTTGCCGATTTAGCCTGCAATGAGTGTCAGAGGTTCTCCCGGATCGGGAGCGACGTAGCAGACGTAGCAAAAGGACTAATAATGAAAAAAATCGCAATGACCTGTGCATTACTCTCTTCACTGGTAGCGAGCAGCGTCTGGGCTGATGCCGCCAGCGATCTGAAAAGCCGCCTCGATAAAGTCGGCAGCTTCCACGCCAGCTTCACGCAAAAAGTAACCGATGGCAGCGGCGCGGCGGTGCAGGAAGGTCAGGGGGATTTATGGGTCAAGCGCCCGAACCTGTTTAACTGGCACATGACGCAGCCGGACGAAAGCATTCTGGTCTCCGACGGCAAAACCCTGTGGTTCTATAACCCGTTCGTTGAGCAGGCGACGGCCACCAATCTCAGCTCTGCTACCAGCAATACGCCGTTCATGCTGATTGCCCGTAACCAGACCAGCGACTGGCAGCAGTACAATATTAAGCAAACCGGTAACGACTTCGTGCTCACGCCGAAAAGCAAAAATGGTAACCTGAAACAGTTCACCATTAACGTGAGCCAGAACGGTACTATTAACCAGTTCAGCGCCGTTGAGCAGGACGATCAGCGCAGCACTTACCAGCTGCAGTCTCAGCAGAATGGCGCTGTGGATCCCTCTAAATTTACCTTTACCCCGCCGCAGGGCGTAACGGTGGACGACCAACGCAAGTAGAGGCCTGAGTGAGCAATCTGTCGCTCGATTTTTCAGACAACGCGTTTCAACCTCTGGCCGCCCGTATGCGGCCAGAAAACTTAGCGCAGTATATCGGCCAGCAGCATCTGCTGGCACCGGGTAAGCCGCTGCCCCGGGCTATTGAAGCCGGGCAGCTGCACTCGATGATCCTCTGGGGGCCGCCTGGTACCGGTAAGACAACCCTTGCCGAAGTGATTGCCCACTATGCTAACGCCGACGTTGAGCGTATCTCCGCGGTGACTTCTGGCGTTAAAGAGATCCGAGAGGCCATTGAGCGCGCCCGCCAGCGTCGCAACGCCGGTCGCCGTACCATTCTTTTTGTGGACGAGGTCCACCGCTTCAATAAGAGCCAGCAGGATGCTTTCCTGCCGCATATTGAAGACGGCACCATCACCTTTATCGGGGCCACGACCGAAAACCCTTCGTTTGAGCTTAACTCGGCACTGCTCTCCCGCGCCCGCGTCTACCTGCTGAAATCCCTCTCCGTTGAGGATATCGAACAGGTGCTGGATCAGGCTATTAGCGATAAAGAGCGTGGCTACGGCGGGCAGAATATCGTCCTGCCGGATGAGACCCGGCTGGCGATTGCCCAACTGGTCAACGGTGACGCCCGACGCGCCCTGAATACGCTGGAGATGATGGCCGACATGGCCGAGGCTGACGAAAGCGGCAAGCGGGTGCTCAAGCCTGAGCTGTTGACCGAAATTGCCGGGGAACGCAGTGCGCGTTTCGATAACAAAGGCGATCGCTTCTACGATCTCATCTCGGCCCTGCACAAATCGGTACGCGGCAGCGCGCCGGATGCGGCGCTCTACTGGTATGCCCGCATTATTACCGCCGGGGGCGACCCGCTCTACGTCGCGCGTCGCTGCCTGGCCATCGCCTCTGAAGATGTCGGCAACGCCGATCCCCGTGCGATGCAGGTTGCGCTCTCGGCATGGGACTGCTTTACCCGCGTCGGACCGGCAGAAGGGGAGCGCGCTATCGCCCAGGCGATTGTCTACCTTGCCTGCGCGCCAAAAAGCAACGCCGTCTACACCGCCTTTAAAGCGGCGATGGCCGATGCCCGCGACAAGCCGGACTATGACGTACCCGATCACCTACGAAACGCGCCAACTAAACTGATGAAGGAGATGGGCTACGGCCAGCAGTATCGCTATGCCCACGACGAGCCTAACGCCTATGCCGCAGGCGAAGACTACTTCCCGCCCGAAATAGCACAAACGCGCTATTATCACCCCACCAGCAGAGGTCTTGAGGGCAAGATTGGCGAAAAGCTCGCCTGGCTGGCCGATCAGGACAATAAAAGCCCCACAAAACGCTATCGCTAATTGAGGCGTTGCGGTAAGGTTACCTGTGAATTCTTGTGGCTGCGTCTGCGGCCACTCCCTCTAATATCAATTCGATAAGCACAGGATAAGCATGCTCGATCCCAATCTGCTGCGTACCGAGCCAGACGCAGTCGCAGAAAAACTGGCACGCCGGGGCTTTAAGCTGGATGTAGATAAACTGCGCGCTCTTGAAGAGCGTCGTAAAGTTTTGCAGGTCAACACGGAAAACCTGCAGGCGGAGCGTAACTCGCGATCGAAATCCATTGGCCAGGCGAAAGCGCGTGGGGAAGACATTGAGCCGTTACGTCTGGAAGTGAACAAGCTGGGCGAAGAGCTGGATGCCGCCAAAGCCGAGCTTGAGACGCTGCTGGCGGAGATCCGTGACATCGCGCTGACCCTGCCGAACCTGCCGGATGACTGTGTGCCGCTGGGTAAAGACGACAGCGAAAACGTGGAAGTTAGCCGCTGGGGTGAGCCACGTAAGTTTGATTTTGAAGTCCGCGATCACGTTACGCTGGGCGAGATGGCTAAAGGCCTCGACTTCGCTGCTGCGGTTAAGCTGACCGGCTCCCGATTTGTTGTGATGCAGGGGCAGATTGCCCGCCTGCACCGCGCCCTGAGCCAGTTTATGATCGATCTGCACACCGAACAGCACGGCTACATTGAAAACTACGTCCCGTACCTGGTCAACCAGGACACGCTGTACGGTACCGGTCAGCTACCTAAATTTGGTGGCGATCTGTTCCATACCCGTCCTCTGGACGAAGAGGCAGAGAGCAGCAACTATTCTCTTATCCCGACTGCGGAAGTACCGCTGACCAACCTGGTGCGTGACGAGATCCTCGAGGAAGAGGCGCTGCCGCTGAAGATGACGGCCCATACGCCGTGCTTCCGCTCAGAAGCAGGCTCCTACGGTCGTGACACGCGTGGCCTGATCCGTATGCACCAGTTTGATAAAGTTGAGATGGTGCAGATCGTGCGTCCGGAAGACTCCATGGATGCGCTGGAAGAGATGACCGGCCACGCTGAGAAGGTGTTGCAGCTGTTAGGCCTGCCGTACCGTAAAGTGCTGCTGTGCAGCGGCGATATGGGCTTTGGCGCACGCAAAACTTACGATCTGGAAGTGTGGCTGCCGGCGCAGGATACCTACCGTGAAATCTCTTCCTGCTCTAACATGTGGGATTTCCAGGCGCGCCGCATGCAGGCTCGCTGCCGCAGCAAAGCAGACAAGAAAACCCGTCTGGTGCACACCCTTAACGGCTCTGGTCTGGCGGTAGGGCGTACTCTGGTCGCCGTGCTGGAAAACTATCAGCAGGCCGATGGCCGCATCGAGATCCCGGCCGTGCTGCGTCCGTATATGAAGGGTCTGGAGTACATTGGCTAAGCTAAGCCACCCTCACTCTTAAAAAAGCGCCTACGGGCGCTTTTTTTATGCCTGTTTGATATCAAACAACAATTCTTACTCCCTTAGGGGTAATACTGCCTTCGTATGAAAGCCAGAGCGTGCTACTGGCTTTAACCAAATTCGGTATATAAAAAACTACATAACGGCAGTTTGCTTTTTATTTTCCTACAGGCAGCAAAGTGAGCCCCTATGAAAAAGAAGATCTCCGATGCACTACTGACAGCAGAGGTGAGCCGACGCAGTTTAGTCAAGACGACGGCAATAGGCGGGCTGGCTCTTGCCAGCTCAACCTTTACCGCGCCATTCACTCGCATAGCTAACGCCGCAGAAAGCCTCAGCCCGGGCAGTGAAAAAATTATCTGGAGCGCCTGCACCGTTAACTGCGGCAGTCGATGCCCGCTGCGTATGCACGTGGTAGACGGCGTGATCAAATACGTCGAGACCGATAATACAGGTGACGACAACTATGAGGGGTTACATCAGGTTCGCGCCTGCCTGCGTGGCCGCTCAATGCGCCGTCGCGTCTATAACCCGGATCGTCTGAAATATCCTATGAAGCGTGTCGGCCTGCGCGGCGAGGGCAAGTTCGAACGTATCAGCTGGGACGAAGCCTTCAACATCGTTGCCGATAATATGAAACGTCTTATTAAAGATTACGGCAATGAATCAATCTACCTGAACTACGGCACCGGCACGCTCGGCGGTACCATGACACGTTCGTGGCCGCCGGGAAAAACCCTGATTGCGCGCCTGATGAACTGCTGTGGCGGCTACCTGAATCATTACGGAGACTACTCCTCGGCGCAAATTGCGGCAGGCCTGAACTACACCTATGGCGGCTGGGCCGATGGTAACAGCCCGTCAGATATCGAAAACAGCAAGCTGGTGGTGCTGTTTGGCAATAACCCAGGCGAAACGCGGATGAGCGGCGGCGGGGTCACCTATTACCTTGAGCAGGCCCGCGAGAAGTCAAACGCCAGAATGATCATCATCGATCCGCGCTATACCGATACGGGCGCAGGACGTGAGGATGAGTGGATCCCCATCAAGCCGGGTACGGATGCTGCGCTGGTCAACGCCCTGGCATGGGTATTGATTACTGAAAATCTGGTCGATCAGGCGTTTCTCGATCGCTACTGCATTGGCTACGATGAAAAAACCCTTCCCGCCAGTGCGCCAGAAAATGGCCATTATAAAGCCTATATTCTCGGTCAGGGCAGAGATGGGATCGCTAAAACGCCCGCGTGGGCAGCGCCGATCACCGGGATTCCCGCCGATCGCATCATCAAGCTGGCGCGTGAAATTGGCAGCGCTAAACCGGCCTATATCAGCCAGGGCTGGGGACCGCAGCGCCGCGCTAATGGTGAGGTGACTACCCGGGCTATCTCTATGCTGGCCATTCTCACTGGCAACGTAGGCATTCATGGGGGTAACAGCGGTGCGCGCGAAGGATCCTATGAGATCCCCTTTGAACGTATGCCGACGCTGGAAAATCCGGTCGCCACCAGCATCTCTATGTTTATGTGGACGGATGCCATAGAGCGCGGCCCGGAGATGACTGCCCTGCGCGACGGCGTACGTGGCAAGGATAAGCTCGATGTCCCTATCAAAATGATCTGGAACTATGCGGGTAACTGCCTGGTAAACCAGCACTCAGATATCAATCGCACCCATCAGATCCTACAGGATGATAAAAAGTGCGAGATGATCGTTGTTATCGACTGCCATATGACCTCCTCGGCAAAATATGCCGATATTTTGCTCCCGGACTGCACCGCCTCGGAGCAGATGGACTTCGCGCTGGATGCCTCCAGCGGCAACATGTCCTACGTCATCTTCACCGAACAGGCCGTCAAACCGCGTTTTGAGTGCAAGACAATTTATGAAATGACCACCCAGTTGGCTAAACGGATGGGCGTTGAGCAGCAGTTTACCGAGGGGCGTACCCAGGAGGGGTGGCTGCGTTACCTCTATGAAGCGTCGCGAAAAGCCATCCCCGAGCTGCCATCCTTTGAGGCGTTTCGCCAGCAGGGGATCTTTAAAAAGCGCGACCCTGAAGGGCATCACGTCGCCTACAAGGCGTTCCGGGAAGATCCGCAGGCTAATCCGCTCTCTACTCCCTCCGGTAAGATTGAGATCTATTCTGAGTCATTAGCAGAGATTGCGGCGACATGGGATCTGCCAGACGGAGACGTTATCGATCCGTTGCCCATCTTCACCCCAGGCTTTGAAAGCTATGACGATCCTTTAATAGAAAAATATCCGCTCCAGCTCACCGGCTTTCACTATAAATCTCGCGTTCACTCGACCTACGGCAACGTAGACGTGCTGAAGGCTGTCTGCCGCCAGGAGATGTGGATCAACCCGATCGATGCGCAAAAACGACAAATCAGCAACGGGGACAAGGTGCGTATCTTTAACGGCCGCGGTGAAGTGCATATCGAGGCGAAGGTGACACCGCGCATGATGCCTGGCGTCGTTGCGTTAGGTGAGGGGGCCTGGTACGACCCGGATGGCAAAGGCGTGGATCGGGGCGGATGCATTAACGTGTTGACCACCCAGCGTCCCTCTCCGCTTGCGAAGGGAAATCCCTCCCATACCAACCTCGTTCAGGTGGAAAAGGTTTAAGGAGTAACCGATGGCAACACAGTATGGATTTTTTATTGATTCCAGCCGCTGCACCGGGTGCAAAACCTGCGAGCTGGCCTGTAAAGACTATAAAGATTTGACGCCGGAGGTCAGCTTTCGCCGTATCTATGAGTATGCAGGCGGCGAGTGGCAGGAAGATAACGGCGTCTGGCAGCAAAACGTTTTCGCCTACTACCTCTCTATTTCCTGCAACCACTGCGAAGATCCTGCCTGTACGAAGGTGTGTCCGAGCGGAGCGATGCACAAGCGTGACGACGGTTTTGTGGTCGTCAACGAAGAGGTCTGCATCGGCTGCCGCTATTGCCATATGGCCTGTCCCTACGGCGCGCCGCAGTACAACGCCGATAAGGGGCATATGACCAAATGCGACGGCTGCCACGATCGCGTTGCGGAGGGGAAAAAACCGATCTGCGTTGAATCTTGCCCGCTGCGGGCGCTGGATTTTGGCCCCATCGAGACGCTGCGTAAACAGCACGGTGAACTGGCCGCCGTTGCCCCGTTGCCGGGCGCACACTTTACAAAACCCAGCATCGTTATTAAACCCAACGCCAACTGCCGCCCAATCGGGGATACAACGGGCTATCTGGCGAATCCGGAGGAGGTGTGAGATGGGAAGCGGATGGCATGAGTGGCCGTTAATGATCTTTACGGTGTTCGGGCAGTGTGTAGTAGGCGGTTTTATCGTTCTGGCATTTGCTCTGCTGAAAGGGGGGCTTGCTCCCGTGGCGCAGCAGCGGATTATTGCCGGTATGCTG
Source organism: Pseudescherichia sp. (assembly GCF_031987975.1). Taxonomy (GTDB): domain Bacteria; phylum Pseudomonadota; class Gammaproteobacteria; order Enterobacterales; family Enterobacteriaceae; genus Pseudescherichia. The sequence goes on from NZ_DALZYX010000007.1 coordinate 207,713, forward strand.
GGGCTGTGGGTGCTGATGGGAATTGGGTTTATCGCTTCCGTGCTGCACCTTGGCTCGCCGATACGCGCCTTCAACTCCCTTAACCGGCTAGGCGCATCCCCCTTAAGCAATGAGATCGCCAGCGGGTCGCTCTTTTTTGCCGTGGGTGGGCTAGGCTGGCTGCTGGCGGTGGTGCGCAAGCTGGCTCCAGGGGTACGCGCGCTCTGGCTGGTGGTCACGATGATACTGGGCGTGGTTTTTGTCTGGATGATGGTGCGCGTCTATAACAGCATCGATACGGTACCCACCTGGTACAGCGTCTGGACACCGCTGAGCTTCTTCCTGACCATGCTGATGGGGGGACCGCTGCTGGGCTATCTGCTTTTGCGTATCGCCGGGATCGATGGCTGGGCGATGCGCCTGCTGCCAGCGGTCTCTGTTCTGGCTCTGATTGCCAGCGCTATTGTGTCCGTCATGCAGGGCGCTGAGTTAGCGACGATCCACAGCGCCGTACAGCAGGCATCTGCCCTGGTGCCTGATTACGGCTCTTTAATGGCGTGGCGTACCGTCGTGCTTGCGGTGGCCCTGTGCTGCTGGATCGTACCGCAGGTTGCCGGAAAAGTGCCAGCGGTGCCGCTGCTCTCGATGGCATTTGTACTGCTGCTGGTAGGGGAGCTAATTGGTCGCGGCGTCTTTTACGGCCTGCATATGACCGTAGGGATGGCGGTTGCTGGCTAAAGGTAAAGAGACCGCAAAATTCAGGCGGCCTTAACCATGAAATTTTTCGACTAAACGCAGGCCCGGGATATTTTGATATTCACAATATAATCATTTAGTTAATGATATTATCCCGCTGCGTTTTCTCGTTGATAATCAGTATTTCAAATCGATCGGTCAAAAAGGGCGTATTACGGCCATTCAGGCCGATTGACAATGTTTTTGCTAGTGGCATGATGCGCTCGAAATCAGAACTTCCTCACGGTTTATATCCATGCCTATCTATACTCGCCCAGTGCTTATGTTGCTCTGTGGCCTGCTGTTGTTGACTCTGTCAATCGCGACGCTAAATACGCTCGTGCCGCTTTGGCTCGCCCATGAAAACTTGCCGACGTGGCAGGTAGGTATGGTTGGCTCTGCCTTTTTTACCGGCAACCTGTTAGGCACGCTGCTCTGCGGACGCCTGATCAAACGCTTCGGCTTTAATCGCAGCTACTACATTGCCTCGCTGATTTTTGCTGCTGGCTGTGTCGGGATGGGCCTGATGGTGGGCTTCTGGAGCTGGATGATATGGCGGTTCGTTGCTGGTGTTGGCTGTGCAATGATCTGGGTGGTAGTAGAGAGCGGCCTGATGTGCAGCGGCACCTCCCGCAACCGTGGCCGCCTGCTGGCTGCCTATATGATGATCTACTACGTTGGTACGGTGCTGGGCCAGCTGATGGTCAGCAAATTGCCGACCGGGCTGATGCAGGTTCTCCCCTGGGCTACCGCGCTGATCCTTGCCGCTATTCTGCCGATGCTCTTTACCCGCATTGTCAACGAGCATAGCGAGCATCAGGAGGCGACGACGATGTGGCCGATGCTGCGGCTGCGCCAGGCGCGTCTGGGTGTTAACGGCTGCGTCATCTCGGGTATTATTCTTGGCTCGCTGTATGGCCTGATGCCGCTGTGGCTGAACCACCATGGCGTTAGCGATGCCGGGATCGGCTTCTGGATGGCGGTGCTGATCAGCGCCGGTATTTTCGGTCAGTGGCCGGTGGGTAAGCTGGCGGATCGCTTTGGCCGCCTGCTGGTGCTGCGCGTGCAGGTCTTTGTGGTGATCGTCGGCTGTCTGGCGATGCTTGGCAACGCCGCGATGGCTCCGGCGCTGTTCGTGCTGGGAGCGGCTGGCTTTACGCTCTACCCGGTAGCGATGGCCTGGGCCTGTGAGAAAGTGGAGCCGCATCAGCTGGTGGCGATGAACCAGGCGCTGCTGCTTAGCTACACCGTGGGCAGTCTGCTGGGGCCGACCCTGACCTCAATGCTGATGCAGAACTATTCCGACAACCTGCTCTTTGTCATGATCGCCAGCGTGTCGTTCATCTACCTGATGATGCTGCTGCGTAAAGCGGGCCAGCATCCGACGCCTGTGGCGCACGCCTGATATAAAAAAGCCCGGCGTAGACCGGGCTTTTTGTTAATACATCACCTTGTGGCCGTACTGCTCAAGGATGCCTTTCACGCGATCCATGGTCTCTTTTTTCGGCGGGTGGACGCCGTCAAGCTTGTACTCTTCGCCCATCGCCACCCATTTGTGCTTGCCCAGCTCGTGATAGGGCAGCAGCTCAATCTTCTCAACGTTGCCCATATCGCGGGTAAACTCGCCCAGGCGGTGCGCCGAGTCATCGTCGTCTGACCAGCCCGGTACCACCACGTAGCGGATCCAGACGTTAACGTTTTTCTGCGACAGATACTGGGCGAACTCCAGCGTACGGTGGTTGGATACGCCGACCAGATTCTGGTGGATCTCATCGTTCATCTGTTTGAGATCGAGCATCACCAGATCGGTGACCTCCAGCAGTTCGTCGATGACCGGATCGTAACGACGTACGAAGCCGTTGGTATCCAGACAGGTGTGAATACCCTCCTGATGGCAGGCGCGGAACCAGTCGCGCACAAACTCAGCCTGCAGGATTGCTTCACCGCCGGATGCCGTTACGCCGCCGCCGGAGGCGTTCATAAAGTGGCGATAGGTCACGACCTCTTTCATCAGCTCTTCAACGGTGATCTCTTTGCCGCCGTGGGTGTCCCAGGTATCACGGTTGTGGCAGTAGAGGCAGCGCATCAGGCAGCCCTGAAAGAAGGTGATAAAGCGGATCCCCGGGCCATCAACTGTGCCACAGGATTCAAAGGAGTGAATGCGACCGATAACTGACATTGCGAGGTTCTCCGGATATGGCCCATCCCGGGCCTGTATTTGCACAGCTTTCCGCTATGTTTAAGTCTGTTTTGCCAGCGGCCCCGGGCAGGACAGTTGGCAAAGCAGGCTCGTAGGAGAGGGCGCGTTTACTAAAAAGGCCCCACGATCGTGGAGCCTTTATTGTACGCTTTTTCAGTCAACCATTACATGGTTTGCGTGAAGGTACGGGTGATAACGTCCTGCTGCTGTTCTTTAGTCAGGGAGTTAAAACGTACCGCGTAACCGGAAACACGGATGGTCAACTGCGGATATTTTTCCGGGTGCTCCATCGCATCAAGCAGCATTTCACGGTTCATGACGTTGACGTTGAGGTGCTGACCGCCTTCGATAGAGGACTCATGGTGGAAATAGCCATCCATCAGGCCTGCCAGGTTGGTTTTACGCACTTCATCATCTTTACCCAGCGCATTCGGCACGATAGAGAAGGTGTAGGAGATACCATCTTTAGCGTAAGCGAACGGCAGTTTCGCAACGGAGGTCAGAGAGGCAACGGCACCTTTCTGGTCACGACCGTGCATTGGGTTAGCACCTGGGCCAAACGGCGCACCAGCGCGACGACCATCCGGGGTATTACCGGTTTTCTTACCATACACGACGTTAGAGGTGATGGTCAGAACGGACTGGGTCGGGATAGCGTTGCGGTAGGTGGTCAGTTTCTGAATTTTCTTCATGAAACGTTCAACCAGGTCAACCGCCAGGTCATCAACGCGTGAATCGTTGTTACCAAACTGCGGGTATTCACCTTCGATTGCAAAGTCAGTCGCCAGACCATCTTCATCACGAATCGGTTTTACTTTCGCATATTTGATAGCAGACAGGGAGTCAGCCGCAACGGACAGACCAGCGATACCACAGGCCATGGTGCGGATAACGTCACGGTCGTGCAGCGCCATCAGAGAAGCTTCGTAGCTGTACTTGTCGTGCATGTAGTGGATGATGTTCAGAGCAGTCACGTACTGTTTAGCCAGCCAGTCCATGAAGTGATCCATGCGATCCATGACTTCGTCGAAGTTCAGAACATCGCCTTTGATTGGTTCAGATTTCGGACCTACCTGGATTTTCAGTTTTTCGTCAACGCCGCCGTTGATAGCGTACAGCATGGTTTTCGCCAGGTTAGCACGCGCGCCGAAGAACTGCATTTGCTTACCAACAACCATCGGGCTTACGCAGCAAGCGATAGCGTAGTCGTCGTTGTTGAAGTCAGGACGCATCAGGTCATCGTTTTCATACTGCAGGGAGGAGGTGTCGATAGAGACCTTCGCTGCGTATTTTTTGAAGCCCAGCGGCAGTTTTTCAGACCACAGTACGGTGATGTTCGGCTCCGGAGACGGCCCCATGGTGTACAGGGTGTTCAGGAAACGGAAGCTGTTTTTGGTAACCAGCGTACGGCCATCAACGCCCATACCAGCGATGGATTCGGTTGCCCAGATCGGGTCACCGGAGAACAGCTCATCGTACTCAGGAGTACGCAGGAAGCGAACCATACGCAGCTTCATGACCAGGTGGTCAATCATCTCCTGCGCGTCCTGCTCGGTAATTTTACCGGCTTTCAGGTCGCGTTCGATGTAAACGTCAAGGAAGGTAGAGACGCGGCCAAAGGACATGGCAGCACCGTTCTGTGATTTCACCGCGGCCAGGTAGCCGAAATAGGTCCACTGAACGGCTTCCTGAGCGGTGGTCGCCGGACCGGAGATATCGCAGCCATATTTTGCTGCCATCTCTTTGATCTGGCCCAGCGCACGGTGCTGCTCGGAGATCTCTTCACGCAGACGGATAGTCGCTTCCAGATCTTCGCCGTTTTCCAGCTTCTCTTGCAGAGAGACGAACTGGGCATATTTGTCTTTCATCAGGAAATCGATGCCGTACAGCGCAACGCGACGGTAGTCACCGATGATACGGCCACGGCCGTAGGCGTCCGGCAGACCGGTCAGCACGCCGGACTTACGGCAGTTCAGGATATCTTTGGTGTAGACATCAAAAACGCCCTGGTTGTGGGTCTTGCGGTATTCGGTGAAGATCTTTTTCAGCATCGGGTCCAGCTCGCGGTTGTACGCTTTGCAGGAACCTTCAACCATTTTGATACCGCCGAACGGGATAATGGCACGTTTCAGCGGTGCTTCAGTTTGCAGACCAACGATTTTCTCCAGCGCTTTGTTGATGTAGCCAGCGTCGTGAGAGGTGATGGTGGAAGCAACAGAGGTGTCGAAATCAACTGGCGCATGGGTGCGGTTCTCCAGTTTGACGCCTTCCATCACTTTGTCCCACAGCGTGGTGGTAGCTTCAGTTGCACCGGCCAGGAAAGATTCGTCGCCCTCGTAAGGAGCGTAGTTTTTCTGGATAAAGTCACGGACGTTGACCGCTTTCTGCCAGTCACCTTCAACGAAACCTTCCCATGCTGTGGCTAACTTTTCATTAAGCTCGGACATGTAACACCTACCTTCTTAAGTGGATTTTTTATTTACTGCCTGGGACAGCCATCAATGATGGTTATCGCCACGCAGGTAAATGACCCAGTATGTCAACCCAACCAGTAAACCCCCACCAATAATGTTCCCAATTGTAACGGGGATCAGGTTATCGGTAATGAAGTTCATCACGGTCAGATGAGAAAAATTGTCTGGAGATGAACCGACTGCGGTCCAGAACTCCGGCGTAGCAAAATCACGAATCACGATACCCAGTGGGATCAGGAACATGTTTGCAATACTGTGCTCAAAGCCGCTGGCAACAAACATGGCGACCGGCAGAACCATAATCATGGCTTTGTCCATCAGGCTGCGGCCTGAGTAGCTCATCCACACGGCCAGACAGACCATCAGGTTTGCCAGAATGCCGAGGGCGACGGCCTCAATAAAAGTATGGTGCATTTTGTGGTCAGCGGTTTGCAGGACGTTAAGCCCCCAGCCGCCGTTAGCGGTCATGTACTCACCAGAGAGCCACATCAGCAGCACAAAGAGCAGACAGCCAACCAGGTTGCCAACGTAAACGTTGATCCAGTTGCGTGCCAGCTGGCCCCAGGTGATTTTGCCGCTGGCCTTTGCCACCACGATAAGTACCGTCGAGGTAAAGAGATCCGCACCGCAGATAACGCACAAAATCAGGCCCAGTGAGAAGCAGATCCCGCCAATCAGTTTGGCAACGCCGTAAGGCATCGCGGCCGTACCGGTGGTGGAGGTAATATAGAAAACGAAGGCGATGGAGATGAACACCCCGGCGGTGATTGCCAGGAAGAACGTCGTCATCGGACGCTTTGTCGCTTTATAGACACCCGCCTCTTCGGCAACTTTTGCCATCGCAGGGGGAAGTATCAAATCAAAAGGGTTGTCAGCTTTCACACTAACTCTCTCTTCATTAAGTTGGCGATGAGATACTAACAAAGCATTATAGGAGAGAACTTGATATGGATCATATCTCGCCCGTCTTATAACCTCTTCGATGCTGTGGCTTTAGGTGTTTTTATGCGTAACTAGTTGATTTTAAATTAATAAATAAATTTTAAGAATTATAAAATATTTTGAATATTTCTTTGTTGTCGCTGCTGCCGCGTTAATTACAATGGAGTAATTCTGCAAAAAAGTAACAATACGCCTGAGTATTAATAAAGAATATTACTTATGAGTAACCTAATTATTACATTTATAATTTACTGCAAAAATATATAAAAAACGGGGCAATAAAATTGCCCCATAATATAGCCTGGCTATAGAGATACGCCTACAGCTTATAGTGTTATTTACGCTTCTTTTGCCCAGAATGCTTTTTTAGCACGCTGCAGCTTTTCGTAGGCCGCCAGCAGCGACTGATGAGCCGGGAAGGCCGCCAGCGTACCGTCTGCCGCTTGCAGGCCGTAGAACGGTGCTTCACCGCTCATTGCCGCGCTGGCCGCTTCAACCGCTTCAGCGCCGTACATGCGTACAAAGGCATTCAGGTACTGCAGCGGCTGGCGATCCTCTTCCTGCGCCAGCAGCAGCAAAGTCTGCAGGCAACGGTAGTAATTCGCACGCGCTGGAGTAAACACGGAAGCGTTGAACTCCATCGTCCACTCGGTCCAGATCAGAGCCTGATCGAGATCGCCACCCGCCAGAGCCAGCATCGCCTTCAGCTCGCCAATACGTAGGGTGTACCAGCCGTTGTCTTTACCGGTGGCAATACCCAGCAGCTCGCGCACGCGGGTAAAGTCATCGTGACCCTCTTCGTCCAGCTGGGCGATGAGATCGAGGTAGGCCTCTTTCTCCCACTCGCTGCCCGGCAGGGCAAGGAGGGTTTCGCGCAGATGGCTGCCCATGCTGTTGTTTGCCAGCCAGAGATCTTCTGCCGGATAGATGTCCGACATGCCCGGCACGATAATACGGCAGGCGTAAACGCTCAGATGCTCGTAGTCAGCGATGTAGACCTCTTTGTCCTCGGCACGGAAGATCGCCATCAGGGTAGCGAACTCCTCTTCGGTGGTGCCGGAGAAGCTCCAGTCTACGAACGGATAGTCAGCGTCCTGCTTGAACATATCCCAGGAGATCAGGCCGCTGGAGTCGATAAAATGGGTCTCCAGGTTGGCGTGCTCGGCAACCTCTTCATCGTCAAAGGTTGGCGGCGTAAAGACGTCGAGATCCTTCAGGCCACGGCCCTGCAGCAGCTCGGTAACGGTACGCTCCAGCGCCACGCCAAAGTCCGGGTGCGCACCGAAGGAGGCGAAGCAGGTGCCGTTAGCCGGGTTAAACAGCACGACGCAGATAACCGGGTACTTGCCGCCCAGCGAAGCGTCGTAGGCAAAGATCGGGAAACCTTCCGCTTCCAGGGTAGCAATAGACTCCACCACGCCTGGGTAGCGGTCCAGTACCACCTGTGGGATCTCCGGCAGGCTGATGCTCTCGGCAATGATGCGGTTCTTGATGTGACGCTCAAACACTTCCGACAGACCCTGCACGCGGGCTTCGTTACGGGTGTTACCGGCGGACATGCCGTTGGAGACGTAGAGGTTGCCAACGATGTTCATCGGGATGTAGACCGTCTGCTGATCTGACTGACGGGTAAACGGCAGACCGCAGATGCCACGATCTTCGTTGCCGGACTGCAGGTCAATCAGCATACCGGCGGCCAGTTCACCTTCTGGATCGTAAAACGCGCGCAGGCGGGCGTCGAGAATGCCTTCCGGCAGGGAGTCATCCTCTGGCAGCGGGAACCACTTCTCATTCGGGTAGTGCACAAACGGGCCGTTAGCGATCTCATCGCCCAGCCAGAAGTCGGCAAAGAAGTAGTTAGTAGAAAGACGCTCGAAATACTCGCCGAGGGCGGAAGCCAGCGCTGCCTTTTTGGTTGCGCCTTTACCGTTGGTAAAGCAGAGTGCGCAGGCCTTATCGCGGATATGCACGGACCAGACGTTCGGAACCGGGTTCAGCCAGGAGGCCTCTTCGATATCGAAGCCAAGATCGAGCAGTTTCTGCTGGAAGCGAGCGATGGAGTCTTCCAGGGCGGCATCTTTGCCGGGGATAAATGTTTGCGTCATGGGCGTCACTTTATTCGTACGGAAAGCGCGCAATCATACGGGTTTTAGGTGAATGACGCTATCTTCCTGCGCCGGGGGGCGAAAATAAAAGCACGGGCTATGATTACAGTAAGTAACCTCCTGTTTAGGCATAAGAAAATGAAAGCATTCGATCTGCAACGCATGATACTGGACAAGGCGCCGCTCGACTTTCTGGGCGAGGTCGCCCTGCGCAGCGTCTACACCTTTATCCTCGTTTTTCTGTTTCTGAAGATAGCCGGGCGGCGCGGCGTACGGCAGATGTCGCTTTTTGAGGTACTCATCATCCTGACCCTCGGCTCTGCGGCGGGGGACGTCGCCTTCTATGACGACGTGCCGATGCTGCCGGTGCTGGTAGTCTTTATCTCGCTGGCGCTCTGCTACCGTCTGGTGATGTGGCTAATGTCCCATAGCGAGAAGCTGGAAGATCTGCTGGAGGGTAAGCCGATTATCATCGTGGAGGAGGGCGAGCTGGCGTGGGACAAGCTGAAAGCGGCAAACCTGACCGAGGTTGAGTTCTTTATGGAGCTGCGGGTGAATGGCGTAGAGCAGCTGGGGCAGATTCGGCTAGCTATTATGGAGACTAACGGGCAGATCAGCACCTACTTCTACCGTGATGAAGACGTACGCCCTGGGCTTTCACTGCTGCCAGCAGGGATTGTGCCGCGCTTTATCGTCGCGCCGGAGACGGGCGATTATGCCTGCGTAAAATGCAGCGAGGTGATCGTGATGCAGGCAGGAGAGCAACAACCTTGTCCGCGCTGCAAAAATCCAGAATGGACGAAGGCCAGCCGGGCGATTCGCATCACCTGACAGGTTTTTTCGCCACCGCTAAAGAACGCTGCAAAATAATCTGCTATGTGACTGAGCGCACATTTCCTCCCCTCGTCGGAATACCCGTTGCGGCGCGTGGCGCGCAATGGTACAACCGATGTCACAGGAATAACTTATTGCTTTCAGCGTGGTGAGAGGAAATGACACAGGTCTTTAATTTTAGTTCTGGTCCGGCGATGTTGCCGACAGAGGTGCTTAAGCAGGCTCAGCAGGAGCTTTGCGACTGGCAAGGTCTTGGCACATCGGTCATGGAGATAAGCCACCGCGGTAAGCCGTTTATCCAGTGCGCGGAAGAGGCAGAGCAAGACTTTCGTGACCTGTTAGCTATTCCTGAGAACTATAAGGTTCTGTTCTGCCACGGCGGCGGCCGCGGCCAGTTCGCGGGCATTCCGCTAAACCTGCTGGGCGACAAAACCACAGCGGATTACGTTGACGCCGGCTACTGGGCCGCCAGCGCGGTAAAAGAAGCGCATAAATACTGCACGCCAAACGTTATTGATGCCAAAGTCACCGTTGACGGCCTACGCGCCGTTAAGCCGATGAGTGAATGGCAGCTCTCCAGCGATGCGGCCTATCTGCACTACTGCCCGAACGAGACCATCGACGGCATTGCCATTCATGAAGAGCCAAACTTTGACGATAGCGTGATCGTGACTGCGGATCTCTCTTCAACAATTCTTTCCGCGCCGCTTGATGTCAGCCGCTACGGCGTGATTTATGCCGGTGCGCAGAAAAACATCGGCCCGGCGGGCCTGACGCTGGTGATCGTGCGCGAGGATCTGCTGGGGAAAGCCCACAAATCGTGCCCGTCGATTCTGGATTACAGCGTGCTGAACGACAACGACTCCATGTTCAACACCCCGCCGACCTTCGCCTGGTACCTCTCTGGCCTGGTGTTCAAGTGGCTGAAGCAAAACGGCGGCGTCGCGGCAATGAACGCTATTAACCAGCAAAAATCCGAACTGCTGTATGGCGTTATCGACGGCAGCGACTTCTACCGTAACGACGTAGCAGTAGCGAACCGCTCCCGCATGAACGTTCCGTTCCAGCTGGCGGACAGCAAGCTCGACAGCCTCTTCCTGGAAGAGTCCTTCGCTGCCGGTCTGCATGCGCTGAAAGGCCACCGTGTGGTAGGCGGGATGCGTGCCTCTATCTATAACGCGATGCCGCTGGCAGGCGTTAAAGCGCTAACCGATTTCATGATCGATTTCGAACGCCGCCACGGTTAATCGCGCTGTTTTTCACCCCCGCACGCCTGCTGCGGGGTTTTTATTATGTTGAGTTGAGAGTTTAGTTTCATGGAATCCCTGACGTTACAACCTATCGCGCGGGTAGATGGCACCATTAATCTGCCTGGGTCTAAAAGTGTCTCAAACCGCGCTCTGCTGCTGGCTGCGCTGGCAAACGGCACTACCGTCCTCACTAACCTGCTGGACAGCGATGACGTGCGCCATATGCTCAATGCGCTGAAAGCGTTAGGCGTTCATTACACGCTCTCTGACGATCGTACCCGCTGTGAAGTGACCGGCAACGGCGGCGCGCTACGGTCTGCTGAAGAAGTTGAGCTGTTTCTCGGCAATGCCGGTACGGCGATGCGTCCGCTAGCAGCAGCGCTGTGTCTGGGCAGCAGCAACATTGTGCTGACCGGCGAACCGCGCATGAAAGAGCGTCCGATTGGTCATCTGGTGGATGCGCTGCGTCAGGGCGGAGCAGAGATCGACTATCTTGAGCAGGAAAACTATCCGCCGCTGCGCCTTCGTGGCGGCTTTACCGGCGGCCAGGTGGCGGTAGACGGCAGCGTCTCGAGCCAGTTTCTTACCGCGCTGCTGATGACCGCGCCGCTGGCGTCGCAGGACACCGAGATCGCCATTAAAGGCGAGCTGGTGTCCAAACCCTATATCGACATCACCCTGCATCTGATGAAGACCTTTGGCGTTGAGGTAGAGAACCAGCACTACCAGCGCTTTGTGGTCCGCGGCGGGCAGCAGTACCGCTCTCCGGGCCACTACCTGGTAGAGGGCGATGCCTCATCGGCTTCCTATTTTCTGGCGGCGGCGGCCATTAAAGGCGGCACCGTTAAGGTGACCGGCATTGGGCGCAACAGCGTGCAGGGCGATATTCGCTTTGCCGACGTGCTGGAGAAGATGGGCGCGACCGTGACATGGGGCGAGGATTACATCGCCTGCACGCGCGGCGAGCTGAAGGCTATCGATATGGATATGAACCATATCCCGGATGCGGCAATGACTATCGCCACCGCTGCGCTGTTTGCCAGCGGCACCACCACGCTGCGCAACATCTATAACTGGCGCGTGAAAGAGACCGATCGCCTGTTTGCCATGGCGACCGAGCTGCGCAAGGTGGGTGCGGAAGTAGAAGAGGGCGAAGACTATATTCGCGTCACGCCGCCTGCGAAATTGCAGTTCGCGGAAATTGGCACCTACAACGATCACCGAATGGCGATGTGCTTCTCGCTGGTGGCGCTGTCAGACACACCGGTCACTATCCTGGATCCGAAGTGTACTGCGAAAACCTTCCCGGACTATTTCGACCAGCTGGCGCGTATTAGCACCTTAGCATGATATATTGCTGCCGCATCCTCTGATGCGGCATTTCCTTACGCTTTCTCACACTCATCTTCGCCCATTTCTTCTACACTCAGTCTCATAAATTCCGTTATTTACACGCAAAGATAACAGTTGCGTACGTTGGCGCGTATAATGCGCGGCGTTTACGTTCATGGTAAGCCTTTAATAAGGAGAAAAAGATGGCGGCAACTGCCCCGGTAATCACCATTGATGGGCCAAGCGGTGCAGGCAAAGGGACGCTGTGCAAGGCGATGGCTGAAGCGTTGCAGTGGCATCTTCTCGACTCGGGTGCGATCTATCGCGTGCTGGCGCTGGCCGCGCTGCATCACCATGTGGACGTCACTTCGGAAGAGGTGTTGGTCCCGCTGGCTGCCCATCTCGACGTCCGCTTTGTATCCACCGACGGCAGGCTGGAGGTGATCCTTGAGGGCGAAGACGTGAGCGGTGAAATCCGTACCCAGGAGGTGGCCAATGCCGCGTCTCAGGTCGCTGCATTTCCCCGCGTACGTGAAGCGCTGCTACGCCGCCAACGCGGGTTCCGCGAGCTGCCGGGCCTGATCGCCGACGGCCGTGATATGGGCACGGTAGTGTTCCCGGACGCGCCGGTGAAAATTTTCCTCGACGCCTCCTCGGAAGAGCGCGCGCATCGCCGCATGCTGCAGTTGCAGGAGAAGGGCTTTAGTGTTAACTTTGAACGCCTTTTGGCCGAGATCAAAGAACGCGACGATCGCGATCGTAATCGCCCTGTAGCGCCGCTGGTCCCTGCTGCCGATGCATTAGTTCTGGATTCCACCAGTTTAAGCATTGAGCAAGTGATTGAAAAAGCGTTACAATACGCGCGCCAAAAGTTGGCTCTCGCTTAAAGCGACCGAATTTGTAGTACCCCCGCTGCAACGGAGTGACAGTGGGTATGTGAAACAACCCCATCCGGCATGGAGCCAGGTGGACGTTATATTAACCTGAAGATTAAACATGACTGAATCTTTTGCTCAACTCTTTGAAGAATCCTTAAAAGAAATCGAAACCCGCCCGGGTTCCATCGTTCGTGGTGTTGTTGTTGCTATCGACAAAGATATCGTACTGGTTGACGCCGGTCTGAAATCTGAGTCTGCCATTCCGGCTGAGCAGTTCAAAAACGCCCAGGGCGAGCTGGAAATCCAGGTTGGTGACGAAGTTGACGTTGCTCTGGATGCAGTAGAAGACGGCTTCGGTGAAACCCTGCTGTCCCGTGAGAAAGCTAAGCGTCACGAAGCTTGGATCACGCTGGAAAAAGCATACGAAGACGCTGAAACTGTTACCGGTGTTATCAACGGCAAAGTTAAAGGTGGCTTCACTGTTGAGCTGAACGGTATTCGTGCGTTCCTGCCAGGTTCCCTGGTTGACGTACGTCCGGTACGCGATACGCTGCACCTGGAAGGCAAAGAGCTTGAGTTCAAAGTGATCAAGCTTGACCAGAAACGCAACAACGTTGTTGTTTCCCGTCGTGCGGTTATCGAGTCTGAAAACAGCGCAGAGCGCGATCAGCTGCTGGAAAACCTGCAGGAAGGCATGGAAGTTAAAGGTATCGTTAAGAACCTCACTGACTACGGTGCATTCGTTGATCTGGGCGGCGTTGACGGCCTGCTGCACATCACTGACATGGCATGGAAACGCGTTAAGCACCCAAGCGAAATCGTGAACGTTGGCGACGAAATCACTGTTAAAGTGCTGAAGTTCGACCGCGAGCGTACCCGTGTATCCCTCGGCCTGAAACAGCTGGGCGAAGATCCGTGGGTAGCTATCGCTAAACGTTACCCGGAAGGCACCAAGCTGACCGGTCGCGTGACCAACCTGACCGACTACGGCTGCTTCGTTGAGATCGAAGAAGGCGTTGAAGGCCTGGTGCACGTTTCCGAAATGGACTGGACCAACAAAAACATCCACCCGTCTAAAGTTGTTAACGTTGGCGACGTAGTGGAAGTGATGGTTCTGGATATCGACGAAGAACGTCGTCGTATCTCCCTGGGCCTGAAACAGTGCAAAAATAACCCATGGCAGCAGTTCGCGGAAACCCACAACAAGGGCGACCGTGTTGAAGGTAAAATCAAGTCTATCACTGACTTCGGTATCTTCATCGGCCTGGACGGCGGCATCGACGGCCTGGTTCACCTGTCTGACATCTCCTGGAACGTTGCAGGCGAAGAAGCAGTTCGTGAATACAAAAAAGGCGACGAAATCGCTGCGGTTGTTCTGCAGGTTGACGCAGAGCGCGAGCGTATCTCCCTGGGCGTTAAGCAGCTGGCAGAAGATCCGTTCAACAACTACGTTGCCCTGAACAAGAAAGGCGCAATCGTAACCGGTAAAGTGACTGCAGTTGACGCGAAAGGCGCAACCGTAGAGCTGGCCGACGGTGTTGAAGGCTACCTGCGCGCTTCTGAAGCTTCCCGTGACCGCGTTGAAGACGCAACTCTGGTTCTGAACGTTGGCGACGAAGTTGAAGCTAAGTTCACCGGTGTTGATCGTAAGAACCGCGCCATCAGCCTGTCTGTTCGTGCTAAAGACGAAGCTGACGAGAAAGATGCAATCGCTTCTGTTAACAACAAACAGGAAGAAGGCAACTTCTCTAACGCTATGGCTGAAGCGTTCAAAGCAGCGAAAGGCGAATAAGTTACCCTCGGGTAGCTTGACAGATTACAAGATTAGTCCTGTAATCAATAACAAAGGGCGGCTACGGCCGCCCTTGTCTAATCTGCTGTTAGTGAATATTCCTGATTAAGGAAACCGGAGGAATCATGACCAAGTCAGAATTGATCGAAAGACTTGCAAGCCAACAATCTCATATTCCGGCTAAGTCTGTAGAAGACGCCGTGAAAGAGATGCTGGAGCATATGGCCTCGACCCTGGCCCAGGGTGAGCGCATCGAGATCCGCGGTTTCGGCAGCTTCTCTCTGCACTATCGGGCACCTCGCACCGGGCGTAACCCAAAAACGGGCGATAAAGTGGATCTGGAAGGCAAATACGTTCCGCACTTTAAGCCGGGTAAAGAACTGCGCGACCGCGCCAACATTTACGAAGGGTAGGTTTTACGCCGTAGCGGCGAAAACGTACTTCTCTGAAGAGAGCACCTACGGGTGCTTTTTTCATTTCTCACCTCTACAATTTTTCCCCTCTTTCTGAAGCCGCCTCGTAAAATCGCGAAGCCCTTGCCGACAGCACCGTCCAGTGCCTGCATAATCGCGGCACAAGGAGGTGGCTATGGGTCTGCCCGCCGTTGCGTTTTGTCTAATTACCGCCGTTCTGCCCCTGCTATGGCTTCCGGCTCTGCCAGAGATAAGCAAGATAATAGCCATCACTGGTGTTGGGAGCATGCTGGGTTTTATGCGCTGGCGGAGCGTACGCTGGCTGGCGCTGTGGCTGCTCTTTTTTGCCTGGGGGCTGCTGGCGGCGCAGGAGGCTCTCTGGCCAGCACAGGCGCTGCCGGGGGGGGCCCGGCGGGCGGTAGTCAAGATTATGGCTACCGATACGATGACCGCGCACCGGGGCGTTATCGAGCAGCTGGACGGCAGGCAACTTGTTCCCGCGCCGGGAATCAACCTGTACGGGCAGTACCTGCCGCAGCCGGGCTGTGCCGGACAGCGCTGGGAGATGACGCTGAAGGTGCGTGCCGTACATGGGCAGCTTAACGAGGGTGGCTTTGACACCCAGCGCTATGCCCTGGCCCAGCATCGTCCCGTTACCGGGCGTTTTACCCATGCCATGCCGATCGATCTCCGTTGTGACCTGCGCGCCCGCTATCTTGCCTCCCTGAACGCGACCCTGGCACCCTATGCATGGCAGTCGGTTATGCTGGGATTGGGAATGGGAGAGCGCACCGCGCTCGGTGCTGATGTTAAAGCGCTGATGCGCGAGACCGGCACCGCACATCTGATGGCTATTTCGGGTCTGCATATTGCCCTGGCGGCAACGCTGGGCTGGCTGCTGATGCGCGGCGTGCAGTTTTTTCTCCCCGGTAACAGGATTAGCTGGCGGCTGCCGCTGCTGTTTGGCCTTGCCTGCGCCGCTTACTACGCCTGGCTTACCGGTATGCAGCCTCCGGCTCTGCGCACGGTTGTCTCTCTCGCCGTCTGGAGCGCGCTGCGCCTCTCGGGTCGGCAGTGGTCGCCCTGGCAGGTCTGGCTCTGCTGCGTAGCGGCGATCCTGTTTATCGATCCTGTTGCCATCCTCTCCCAGAGCCTGTGGCTCTCGGCCTTCGCCGTCGCCGCCCTGATCTTCTGGTATCAGTGGTTTCCGCTACCGTATCTGCCCGGCGGGCGTATTGCGCGCAGCGTTCTGAGCCTGCTGCATCTGCAGGCGGGGATGATGATCCTGCTTCTGCCCATCCAGGTGACGATCTTCCATGGCATTAGCCTGACCTCAATCGTTGCCAATCTGCTTGCCGTACCGCTGGTGACCTTTGTCACCGTGCCGCTGATTCTGGCCGGAATGCTGCTGCACCTGAGCGGGCCGGCAATAATCGAAAGCGGTAGCTGGCTGCTGGCGGACAGAACCCTGGCGCTGCTGTTCTGGTTTTTACGCCAGCTGCCGGACGGCTGGTATGACATTGACCAGCGTTGGCTGGGGCTGGTCTGGTTGCCATGGGTGGGGATAGTGCTTTGGCGGCTGCGCTTCTACGCCAACGCGCCGTTTCTGTGCCTGGCGATTGCCATGCTGCTGGCACTGCCACGTGGGCGTCCTGCCCGCAGCGACGAGTGGGCCATACATATGCTGGACGTGGGGCAGGGGTTGGCGATGGTGATTACCCGCAACCAGCGGGCCATACTCTATGATACCGGGCTGGCATGGCCCGGCGGGGACAGCGCTCAGCAGCTGATCGTTCCCTGGCTACGCTGGCACAATCTCCGGCCCGATGGCGTTATCCTCAGCCATGAGCATCTCGATCACCGGGGCGGACTGGAGACGCTGCAAAAAGCGTGGCCGGAAATGACCGTCCGCAGCCCGCTACGGTGGGCCGGGCATCTGCCCTGTTTTCGTGGCCAGCGCTGGCAGTGGCAGGGGCTAACCTTTACCGCGCACTGGCCGCTGGCGGGGGAGGCGGCGAAGGGGAACAACGGCTCCTGCGTAGTTAAAGTCGATGATGGTCGCCAGAGCGTCCTGCTTACCGGCGATATCGAAGCGCCCGCCGAGCGGCGCATGCTCAGCCGCTACTGGCAGCATCTTCAGGCTACACTTATCCAGGTCCCGCATCACGGCAGCAGCACCTCTTCGTCACTGCCGCTGTTACAGCGGGTAAACGGACAGGCGGCACTGGCCTCCGCTTCGCGCTACAACGCCTGGCGGCTCCCCTCGACAAAGGTGATGCGCCGCTATCGACAGCAGGGCTACCGCTGGTATGACACGCCGCACGAAGGACAAATGAGCCTCTATTTTTCCAGTAACGGCTGGAAGATCCTCAGCCTGCGCGAGCAACTTTTACCCCGCTGGTATCATCAGCGGTTTGGCGTCCCTGCAGATAACGGGTAGAATATGCGGCTATTTCAACAAGTGCTGGTTTTTTGAATGCATAACGACAAAGATCTCTCTACGTGGCAAACGTTCCGCCGCCTCTGGCCAATGATTGCACCTTTCAAAGCGGGTCTGTTCGTGGCGGGGGTAGCACTGATCCTCAACGCAGCCAGCGATACCTTTATGCTATCGCTTCTGAAACCGCTTCTCGATGACGGTTTTGGCAAAACGGACCGCTCCGTACTGCTGTGGATGCCGCTGGTGATCATCGGCCTGATGATCCTGCGCGGGATCACCAGTTATATCTCAAGCTACTGTATCTCCTGGGTCTCTGGCAAAGTGGTAATGGGTATGCGTCGCCGCCTGTTCAGCCACATGATGGGCATGCCCGTCGCCTTCTTCGACAAGCAGTCCACCGGGACGCTGCTCTCCCGTATCACCTATGACTCTGAACAGGTTGCCTCCTCCTCATCCAACGCACTGATCACCGTCGTGCGTGAAGGGGCATCGATCATCGGCCTGTTTATCATGATGTTCTACTACAGCTGGCAGCTGTCGGTCATTCTGATCGTGCTGGCACCCATCGTCTCGATCGCTATTCGCGTCGTGTCGAAGCGTTTTCGTAGCATCAGCAAAAATATGCAGAACACCATGGGTCAGGTGACCACCAGTGCTGAACAGATGCTGAAGGGGCACAAAGAGGTGCTGATGTTTGGCGGCCAGCAGGTCGAAACCGAACGCTTTGACAAAGTCAGCAATAAGATGCGCCTGCAGGGGATGAAACTGGTCTCCGCCTCGTCGATCTCCGATCCGATTATTCAGCTTATCGCCTCCCTGGCGCTGGCCTTTGTACTCTATGCGGCGAGCTTCCCCAGCGTGATGGAGACCCTGACCGCCGGGACCATTACCGTCGTCTTCTCCTCGATGATCGCCCTGATGCGCCCGCTGAAGTCGTTAACCAACGTTAACGCCCAATTCCAACGCGGGATGGCAGCCTGCCAGACGCTGTTTGCTATTCTTGACAGCGAGCAGGAGAAGGACGAAGGCAAACGTGAAATTGAGCGTGCCGAAGGCAACGTGGAGTTCCGCAACGTCACCTTTACCTATCCGGGTCGTGAAACCCCGGCGCTGCGCGATATCAACCTGAACATCGCCGCAGGCAAAACCGTGGCGCTGGTGGGCCGCTCAGGCTCTGGTAAATCGACGCTGGCCAGCCTGATCACCCGCTTCTACGACACCGACAGCGGCGAGATCCTGCTGGACGGCCACGATCTGCGCGAGTACAAGCTGCACTCGCTGCGTAATCAGGTAGCGCTAGTATCGCAAAACGTGCACCTGTTTAACGACACGGTGGCGAACAATATTGCTTACGCCCGTACTGAAGAGTACAGCCGGGAGCAGATCGAGAACGCCGCCCGCATGGCCTATGCGATGGACTTTATCAGCAAGATGGATAACGGCCTCGATACCATCATCGGTGAAAACGGCGTGCTGCTCTCCGGCGGCCAGCGTCAGCGTATCGCCATCGCTCGCGCCCTGCTGCGCGACAGCCCGATCCTGATCCTCGATGAGGCCACCTCTGCGCTGGATACAGAGTCTGAACGCGCTATCCAGGCCGCGCTGGACGAGCTGCAGAAAAACCGTACCTCGCTGGTGATCGCCCATCGTCTCTCAACTATTGAGAAAGCAGACGAGATCGTGGTGGTCGAAGACGGCCGTATCGTTGAGCGCGGGAGCCATGGCGAACTGCTGGCTCAGCAGGGGGTCTACGCCCAGCTGCATAAGATGCAGTTTGGCGCATGATAGCCCGCATCTGGTCAGGTGAATCGCCGCTGTGGCTGCTGTTGCTGCCGCTCTCCTGGCTCTATGGCCTGGTGAGCGGGGCAATTCGCCTCTGCTACCGGCTGGGCATTAAAAAAGCCTGGCGCGCGCCGGTGCCGGTTATCGTTGTGGGCAATCTTACGGCGGGCGGCAACGGCAAAACGCCGGTGGTGATCTGGCTGGTTGAGCAGCTGCGCCAGCGCGGCGTACGGGTTGGCGTAGTCTCTCGCGGCTACGGCGGCAAGGCGGAGCGCTATCCGCTGGTTCTTGATCAACAGACGACCACGGAGCAGGCCGGGGACGAGCCGGTGCTGATCTATCAGCGTACCGGCGCACCGGTTGCGGTCTCCCCGGAGCGCAGCGAAGCCGTGAAAGCACTGCTGGCCGCGCACGATCTCCAACTCATTGTCACCGACGACGGCCTCCAGCACTACCGTCTCGCCCGGGATAAAGAGATTGTAGTGATCGACGGCGCGCGCCGCTTTGGCAACGGCTGGTGGCTGCCTGCCGGGCCGATGCGCGAGCGGGCCTCACGTCTGCAATCCGTCGATGCGGTGATAACCAACGGCGGCGAGGCGCGGGCAGGAGAGATCCCGATGCGTTTGCAGCCTGGCCTTGCCGTAAACCTGAAGAGCGGCGAGCGCCGCCCGGTTGATGAACTACCTGCCGTGGTGGCGATGGCCGGTATTGGTCATCCGCCGCGCTTTTTCCAGACCCTGGCCGATTGCGGTGTTGCGATCGAGAAAAGCATTGCGCTTGCCGATCATCAGGCGCTCAGCTATCCGCAGGTCAGCGGGTTTATTCAACCCGGCCAGACGCTGGTGATGACCGAGAAGGATGCGGTCAAGTGCCGCACCTTTGCCGACGCTAGCTGGTGGTATCTGCCGGTTGATGCCCATCTGGAGGGTGATAAACCCGAACGCCTGCTACAGGAACTGCTCACTCTGGTGCGCTAGCGGCACAGTGCCGACAGCGCCCTGTTAACCACGGGAACCCGTATGTCTGTGCCGCAACTCTCGCTTACCGCCGCCCGCCATATCCATCTTGCCGCTCAGGGCCTGCTGAAAAAGCCGCGCCGCCGCGCCAGGCCTGCCGATATTCTGACAACCATCCAGCGCATGTCGCTTTTACAGATCGATACCATCAATATCGTGGCCCGCAGCCCTTATCTGGTGCTGTTCAGCCGCCTCGGCGACTATCCGCAGGCATGGCTTGACGAGGCGCTTCGCCGGGGCGAGCTGATGGAGTACTGGGCGCACGAGGCCTGCTTTCTGCCGCGTGAGGATTTTTCTCTGGTACGCCACCGGATGCTGGCTCCGGAAAATATGGGCTGGAAATATCGTGCGGCCTGGATGGATGAGCACGCGGATGAAATTGAGCAGCTGATTGCCCATATCCATGAGAATGGCCCGGTGCGCTCGGCGGATTTCGAACACCCGCGCAAAGGCAGCAGCGGCTGGTGGGCGTGGAAGCCGCACAAGCGGCATCTTGAGGGACTGTTTACCGCCGGTAAGGTAATGGTGGTGGAGCGGCGCAACTTTCAGCGCGTCTACGATCTGACCCACCGCGTCATGCCCCACTGGGATGACGAGCGGGATCTTCTCTCGCAGGCGGTGGCGGAGGATCGAATGCTGGAGAAGAGCGCCCGCAGTTTAGGTCTTTTTCGCCCCGCCTGGCTGGCGGACTACTACCGCCTGCGTCAGCCCGCGCTGCCTGCGTTGATGGCGCGCTGGCAGGCCGAGCAGAAGGTCGTGCGCGTGGAGGTTGAAACCCTGGGGGAGGCGTTTGTGCACGCCGATCTGCTGCCGGAGCTTGAGCTGGCGCAGGCGGGCAGGCTGCATGCTACCCATAGCGCGGTGCTGTCGCCCTTTGATCCGGTAGTCTGGGATCGCAAGCGCGCCGAGCAGCTCTTCAACTTCACCTACCGGCTGGAGTGCTACACTCCCGCACCGAAGCGCCAGTACGGCTATTTTGTTCTGCCGCTGCTGCACTGTGGGCAGATGGTGGGGCGGATGGATGCCAAGATGCACCGGAAAACGGGCGTGCTGGAAATTATTGCCCTATATCTGGAGCCGGACATCAAGCCGGCCCGCAGGCTGGAGAGAGGACTCACCGCAGCCATTGAGGATTTTGCCCGCTGGCAGGGCGCGCGGCAGGTGGTGTGCAAACGTCTTCCGGACGGTCTCTTCACCGACAGGCAAGGCGAATGGGAAATTGCCGCTGCGGATTAGGGGAATATGGTAACATTTAAGGCATACCCCTTTCGGTCCCTCAGGAGGAACTATGGATCACCGTCTACTTGAAATCATTGCCTGCCCGGTCTGCAACGGTAAGCTCTACTACAGCCAGGATAAACAAGAGCTGATCTGCAAAGTCGACAGCCTCGCTTTCCCGGTGCGGGAAGGCATTCCGGTACTGCTGGAAAACGAAGCCCGTTCGCTCGCGGCTGAAGAGAGCCGTCCATGAGTTTCGTTGTCATCATTCCGGCGCGTTACGCTTCAACCCGTCTGCCGGGTAAGCCGCTGGTGGATATCAACGGCAAACCGATGGTCGTGCACGTGCTGGAGCGGGCGCGCGAGTCCGGGGCAGCGCGGATCATCGTTGCCACCGATCACCCTGACGTGGCGCTGGCGGTTGAGGCGGCCGGGGGCGAAGTGTGCATGACCCGCGCCGATCACCAGTCTGGCACCGAGCGGCTGGCAGAGGTGGTAGAGACCTGCGGCTTTAGCGATGACACGGTCATTGTTAACGTTCAGGGCGACGAGCCGATGATCCCTCCGGCGATTATTCGCCAGGTAGCGGAGAACCTTGCCCAGCGCCAGGTGGGGATGGCAACGCTGGCCGTGCCGATACACAGCGCAGAAGAGGCGTTTAACCCCAACGCGGTAAAAGTGGTGATGGACAGCGAGGGCTACGCGCTCTACTTCTCCCGGGCGACCATTCCCTGGGATCGCGACCGCTTTGCCCAATCGCGCGAGGCGATCGGTGATACCTTCCTGCGCCATATCGGCATCTACGGCTACCGGGCCGGGTTTATCCGCCGCTACGTCACCTGGCAGCCGAGCCAGCTGGAGCAGATCGAGATGCTCGAACAGCTGCGCGTGCTCTGGCACGGTGAAAAAATTCACGTTGCCGTGGCGCAAGCCATCCCGGGCACCGGCGTGGATACCGCAGAGGATCTGGCCCGCGTGCGCGCCGAGCTACGCTAATTTCCTCTCTCCCCTCCGGCCGGAGGGGAATTTCTTCACTTTCTACCGCTGTTTTGATCTGATCGGGGTGACATCTCTGTGACGGACGCCCATTATAAAAGGTGTAGTCTGCGTAAGGGTATTCCTGAGAGGTAGCGTAAATGGAACAGCTGCGTGCCGAACTAAGCCACCTGCTGGGGGAGAAACTCAGCCGCGTGGAGTGTGTCAATGAGAAAGCGGATACTGCGCTGTGGTCGCTCTATGACAGCCACGGCCACCCTATGCCGCTGCTGGCAAGAAGCTTTACCACGCCAGGGCTGGCGCGCCAGCTGGCGTGGAAAATGTCGATGCTGGCCCGCAGCGGTACGGTACGTATGCCAGTGGTCTACGGAGTTATGACCCACGACGAGCACCCCGGCCCTGACGTGCTGTTGATCGAGCGTCTGCACGGTGTCCCCGTTGAAGCCCCGGCCCGCACGCCGGAGCGTTGGGAACAGCTTAAAGATCAAATTGTTGAGGCGCTGCTCGCCTGGCATCGGCAGGACAGTCACGGCTGCGTTGGCGTCGTGGATAGCACCCAGGAGAACATCTGGCCCTCATGGTATCGCCAGCGGGTAGAGGTGCTATGGAACACCCTCAACCAGTTTAAAAATACCGGCTTAACGATGCAGGATAAACGGATCCTGTTCCGTACCCGCGAGTGCCTGCCGAAACTGTTTGACGGCTTTAACGACAACTGCGTGCTGGTGCACGGCAATCTCAACCTGCGCAGTATGTTAAAAGATGCCCGCACCGACCAGCTAGTGGCAGTGGTGGGACCGGGGGTCATGCTCTGGGCGCCGCGGGAGTACGAGCTGTTTCGCCTCTCTGACAGCGCGCTGGCGGAAGGGCTGCTGTGGCACTACCTTCAGCACGCCCCGGTTTCCGAGTCATTTATCTGGCGGCGCTGGCTCTACACTCTGTGGGACGAGGTGGCACAGCTGGTCAATACCGGTCACTTCAGCCGCAGCAATTTTGATCTCGCCTCAAAATCACTCCTGCCGTGGATCGCCTGACGAACCTTTAAGCCACTGCCAGACGCGACCCAGCGTCTCATATCCGACCCGGTCGCTGTGCATCAGCCACACCGGGGAGGGGATAATACGCTCCCAGGGGTTAAGCGGTGAGTCGATCGCCAGCTGGTTAGCCGGAGCGGGCAGGGGATTTGTCCCTGCATGACGGAAAAAGATCATCGCCCGAGGCAGATGCGATGCCGAGGTCACCAGCAAAAACGGCGTCTCACCGATAGCCTGCTTCACCGCCGCAGCCTCCTCTTCGGTATCCTTTGCGCTGTCGAGGGTCATGATGTCGCTGCGCGGGATGCCCAGGGTTTCCGCCACCCGCGCCCCGGCCTCAGCGGTGCTGACCGGGTTGGTGACCGCCGGTGCGCCGGTAAAGATCATTTTGGCGCCTGGATTTTGCCGCCACAGGCGTACCGCCTCCGTCAGGCGCGGCAGGCTGTTGTTGATCAGGTTCGAGCTGGGCGCCCACGTATCGTTCCAGGTGTAGCCCCCGCCGAGCACCACAATGTATTTTACCTGCTGGCTGCCGCGCCAGGTGGGGTAGGTCTGCTCTATCGGCCTGAGCATACCGTCCGCCACCGGTTGCAGGCTGATCAGCACCAGCGCCAGCCAGCCTGCGCTCATCAGCGCCTTACCTGACTTCTGGTAGCGGGTAAACCAGACCAGCGCCAGGCCAATCCCCATCAGCAAAAGCAGCAGCGGCAGGGGCAGCAGCATCCCACCAATGTATTTCTTCAGCGTAAAAAGCATGGCTTCCGTTTCCTTTTTGACCATACAGCAGGTTATTCTGTGGATCTTACACCAGATAGGTTCCTTCTTAACGTGGGTGTGACAAAATAGCGGTTTTGCCAGGATCGCGGAGTAGCAGATGCAGGATCGCAATTTCGATGACATCGCGGAGAAGTTTTCCCGCAATATATATGGCACCACGAAAGGGCAGCTACGCCAGGCGATCCTGTGGCAGGATCTTAACGCTCTGCTCGCGACCTTCGGTACGCGGCCGCTGCGCATTCTCGATGCCGGGGGCGGAGAGGGGCAGACGGCCATCAAGCTGGCGAAGCTCGGTCATCATGTCACGCTCTGCGATCTGTCGGGTGAGATGGTCGCCCGGGCCAGCGCGGCGGCAGAGGCGGAAGGTGTGATCGACAACATGCATTTTATCCACTGTGCCGCTCAGGACATTGCCCGGCATTTGGAATCGCCGGTCGATCTGATATTGTTCCATGCCGTGCTGGAGTGGGTCGCCGAGCCGGTTGCCGTTCTACAAACGCTCTGGTCGGTGCTGCGTCACGGCGGCGCGCTATCGCTGATGTTTTACAATGCCAATGGCCTGCTGATGCGGAACGTGCTGGTGGGCAATTTTGGCTATGTGCAGCAGGGCATGTACAAAAAGAAACGACGGACGCTTTCGCCAGACTTTCCGCGCGATCCGCAGCAGGTCTACGGCTGGCTCGAAGAGATGGGCTGGCAGATCACCGGTAAAACCGGTATCAGGGTTTTTCACGACTATCTGCGCGATAAGCAAAAACAGCATGACTGTTTTGCTGCATTAGTGGAGCTAGAGACGCGTTACTGCCGGCAGGAGCCTTATCTGAGCCTGGGCCGCTATATACACGTTACCGCGCAGAAGCCGCAGGTAGATACAAGGATTAACGATGAGTGAATTTTCCCAGACAGTCCCCGAACTGGTTGCCTGGGCCAGAAAAAACGATTTCTCGATCGCGCTGCCGGTGGACAGGCTCTCCTTTTTGCTGGCCGTCGCCACGCTTAACGGCGAGCGGCTGGACGGTGAGATGAGCGAAGGGGAGCTGATCGACGCGTTTCGCCACGTCAGCGAGGCGTTTGAGCAGACCAGCGAAACCATCGGCGTGCGCGCCAATAACGCCATCAACGATATGGTGCGCCAGCGCCTGCTGAACCGCTTTACCAGCGAGCAGGCCGAGGGGAACGCCATCTACCGTTTGACGCCCCTCGGGATCGGTATCACGGACTACTACATTCGCCAGCGCGAGTTCTCTACCCTGCGCCTCTCAATGCAGCTCTCTATCGTTGCCAGCGAGCTGAAACGCGCCGCTGACGCTGCGGCTGAAGGCGGGGACGAGTTCCACTGGCATCGTCACGTCTACGCCCCGCTCAAATACTCCGTCGCTGAGATTTTCGACAGTATCGATCTGACCCAGCGCATTATGGATGAGCAGCAGCAGCTGGTGAAGGATGACATCGCCCAGCTGCTGAACAAAGACTGGCGGGCGGCGATCTCCAGCTGTGAGCTGCTGCTGTCAGAGACCTCTGGGACCCTGCGCGAGTTACAGGATACGCTGGAGGCGGCGGGGGATAAGCTGCAGGCCAACCTGCTGCGTATCCAGGATGCAACTCTCGCCCATAACGATCTCGAGTTTGTCGATCGGCTGGTGTTCGATCTGCAAAGCAAGCTGGATCGCATCATCAGCTGGGGTCAACAGGCTATCGATCTGTGGATTGGCTACGACCGCCACGTGCATAAGTTTATCCGTACCGCTATTGATATGGATAAAAACCGCGTCTTTGCTCAGCGCCTGCGCCAGTCGGTGCAGTCCTACTTCGATGCGCCGTGGGCATTGACCTACGCCAGCGCCGATCGTCTGCTGGATATGCGCGACGAAGAGATGACGCTGCGCGATGAAGAGGTGACCGGCGAACTGCCGCCGGATCTCGAGTTTGAAGAGTTTAACGAAATTCGCGAGCAGCTTGCCGCCATGATTGAAGCGCAGCTGGCGGTGTATAAAACCAGAGAAGTGCCACTGGATCTTGGTCTCGTGGTGCGCGAATATCTGGCGCAATATCCGCGGGCGCGTCACTTTGACGTTGCGCGAATTGTGGTTGATCAGGCGGTACGTCTCGGCGTAGCGCAGGGCGATTTCACCGGGCTGCCAGCAAAATGGCAGCCAATTAATGATTACGGAGCCAGGGTACAGGCGCATGTCATTGACAAATATTGAACAAGTGATGCCAGTCAAGCTGGCGCAGGCGTTGGCTAACCCGTTGTTCCCGGCGCTGGACAGTCAGCTGCGCGCCGGTCGCCACATTGGTCTTGATGAGCTGGATAATCACGCATTTTTGATGGACTTCCAGGAGTATCTGGAGGAGTTTTACGCTCGCTATAACGTGGAGCTGATCCGCGCGCCGGAAGGGTTCTTCTATCTGCGCCCACGCTCCACGACGCTTATCCCGCGCTCGGTGCTCTCTGAGCTGGATATGATGGTCGGCAAGATCCTCTGCTACCTCTATCTCAGCCCGGAGCGTCTGGCCAACGAAGGCATCTTTACCCAGCAGGAGCTGTACGACGAGCTGCTGGCGCTGGCGGACGAGAGCAAACTGCTGAAGCTGGTCAACAACCGCTCCACCGGCTCTGACGTCGATCGCCAGAAGCTTCAGGAAAAAGTGCGCTCCTCGCTGAACCGTCTGCGCCGCCTGGGCATGGTCTGGTTTATGGGCAACGACAGCAGCAAGTTCCGTATCACCGAGTCGGTGTTCCGCTTTGGCGCTGACGTGCGCGGCGGGGATGACCTGCGTGAAGCGCAGCTGCGCATGATCCGCGACGGCGAGGCCATGCCGGTAGAGAACCACCTGCAGCTCAATGATGAGCAAGACGAGAATCAGCCGGACAGTGCGGAGGAAGAGTAATGATTGATCGCGGTAAATTTCGCTCGCTAACGCTGATTAACTGGAACGGCTTTTTTGCCCGGACCTTTGACCTGGACGAGCTGGTCACGACGCTCTCCGGCGGTAACGGGGCGGGTAAATCCACCACCATGGCGGCCTTTGTCACGGCGCTGATCCCGGATCTGACCCTGCTGCACTTCCGTAACACCACCGAAGCGGGGGCCACCAGCGGCTCGCGCGACAAGGGTCTGCACGGCAAGCTGAAGGCGGGCGTCTGTTATTCGGTGCTGGACGTGATCAACTCACGTAACCAGCGCGTAGTGGTAGGCGTGCGCCTGCAGCAGGTCGCCGGACGCGACCGCAAGGTAGATATTAAGCCCTTTGCGATTCAGGGCCTGCCGACCAGCATCCAGCCGACAACGCTGCTGACCGAGACTCTTAACGAGCGCCAGGCGCGCGTATTAACCCTGACCGAGCTGAAAGAGAAGCTGGACGAGATCGAAGGCGTTCAGTTTAAGCAGTTCAACTCGATTACCGACTACCACGCCCTGATGTTCGATCTGGGCATCGTGGCGCGTCGTCTGCGCTCCGCCTCGGATCGCAGCAAGTTCTACCGTCTGATCGAGGCTTCACTCTACGGCGGGATCTCCAGCGCCATTACCCGCTCGCTGCGCGACTACCTGCTGCCGGAAAACGGCGGCGTGCGGAAGGCATTCCAGGATATGGAAGCCGCGCTGCGCGAGAACCGCATGACGCTCGAGGCAATCCGCGTTACCCAGTCCGACAGGGATCTCTTCAAGCACCTGATCAGTGAAGCCACCAACTACGTGGCCTCAGACTACATGCGCCACGCCAACGAGCGTCGGGTGCATCTCGATCAGGCTCTGGCCTTCCGTCGGGATCTCTTCACCTCCCGATCGCAGCTGGCCGCCGAGCAGTATAAGCACGTTGAGATGGCGCGGGAGCTGCATGAGCATACCGGTGCGGAGGGGGATCTCGAGGCGGATCACCAGGCTGCCAGCGACCACCTGAACCTGGTGCAAACCGCGCTGCGTCAGCAGGAAAAAATTGAGCGCTACGAAGCGGATCTCGACGAGCTGCAAATTCGTCTGGAGGAGCAGAACGAGGTGGTGGCGGAAGCCGCCGATCGCCAGGAGGAGAATGAGGCCCGGGCGGAAGCCGCCGAGCTGGAGGTGGATGAGCTGAAGAGTCAGCTTGCCAACTATCAGCAGGCCCTCGATGTGCAGCAGACCCGTGCCATCCAGTATAACCAGGCCCTGGCCGCGCTGGAGCGCGCTCAGGCCCTGTGTCACCTTCCGGATCTGACCCCGGAGAGCGCCCAGCAATGGCAGGAGACCTTCCAGGCCAAAGAGCAGGAAGCAACCGAAAAACTGCTCTCGCTGGAGCAGAAGATGAGCGTGGCCCAGACCGCGCACAGCCAGTTTGAACAGGCGTACCAGCTGGTGGCGGCCATTAACGGCCCGCTGTCGCGGGATGAAGCCTGGAGCGTGGCCCGTGAGCTGCTGCGCGACGCCGTCAATCAGCGTCATCTGGCCGAACAGGTGCAGCCGCTGCGGATGCGTCTTAATGAGCTGGAGCAGCGCCTGCGCGAGCAGCAGGAGGCCGAGCGTCTGCTGGCCGAGTTCTGCAAACGCCACAACAAGCGCGTCGATGCCGACGAGCTGGAGGCTCTGCATCAGCAGCTTGAAGCCCAGATTGCTGCCCTCTCTGAGACGGTTGCCAACGCCGGCGAGCAGCGCATGGCCCTGCGTCAGGAGCTGGAGCAGCTGCAGGCGCGTATTCAGCGTCTGCTGAAGCGCGCTCCGGTCTGGCTGGCCGCGCAGAATAGCCTCAACCAGCTCTGTGAGCAGAGCGGGCAAGAGTTTGAATCGAGCCAGGATGTAACCGAGTACCTGCAACAGCTGCTGGAGCGCGAGCGCGAAGCCATTGTTGAGCGGGATGAAATCGGCGCTCGCAAACAGGCGGTGGACGATGAGATTGAACGTCTGAGCCAGCCGGGCGGGGCAGAAGATGCCCGCCTCAACGCCCTGGCGGAACGCTTCGGCGGGGTGCTGCTCTCTGAAATCTATGACGACGTCAGCCTCGACGATGCCCCTTACTACTCGGCGCTGTATGGTCCGTCGCGTCACGCCATCGTGGTGCCGGATCTCTCCCTGATCGCCGACCAGCTTGAAGGATTAACCGACTGTCCGGAAGATCTCTACCTGATCGAGGGGGATCCGCAGTCCTTTGACGACAGCGTCTTTGCCGTCGACGAGCTGGAAAAAGCGGTGATCGTTAAGGTTGCCGATCGCCAGTGGCGTTATTCCCGCTTCCCGTCGCTGCCGCTGTTTGGCCGTGCCGCACGCGAGAACCGCATCGAGAGCCTGCACGCCGAGCGTGAAACCCTGGCGGAACGCTTTGCCACCCTGTCGTTTGACGTCCAGAAGACCCAGCGTCTACACCAGGCCTTCAGCCGCTTTATCGGTAGCCATCTGGCGGTGGCCTTCGAGGACGATCCGGAGGCGGAGATCCGTACCCTGACCATCCGTCGGGGTGAGCTTGAGCGGGCCATCAGCGCCCATGAGAGCGATAACCAGCAGAACCGCGTTCAGTACGATCAGGCGAAGGAGGGCGTCAGCGCTCTTAACCGTCTGCTGCCCCGCATTAACCTGCTGACTGATGACACCCTTGCCGATCGTGTGGATGAGATCCGCGAGCGTCTTGACGAGGCCCAGGAAGCGGCACGCTTTATTCAGCAGTACGGCAACCAGCTGGCGAAGCTGGAGCCGGTGGTTTCGGTTCTGCAGAGCGACCCGGAGCAGTTTGAACAGCTGAAAGAGGACTACGCTTACTCGCAGCAGGTGCAGCGTGACGCTCGCCAGCAGGCGTTTGCCCTCACCGAAGTCGTGCAGCGTCGCGCCCACTTCAGCTACAGCGACTCCGCCGCGATGCTCACCGGCAACAGCGATCTTAATGAGAAGCTGCGCCAGCGTCTGGAGCAGGCGGAGAGCGAACGCGCTCGCGCCCGTGAGGCGTTGCGCAGCCACGCCGCCCAGCTGAGCCAATACGGTCAGGTGCAGGCGTCGCTGAAAAGCTCTTATGACACCAAAAAAGAGCTGCTCAACGATCTGCATAAAGAGCTGCAGGAGATTGGCGTCCGGGCAGACAGCGGCTCGGAAGAGCGGGCGCGCATCCGTCGCGATGAGCTTTATGCCCAGCTCTCTGGTAACCGCGCGCGCCGCAACCAGCTGGAGAAAGCCCTGACCTTCTGTGAAGCAGAGATGGATAACCTGACCCGCAAGCTCAAGCGTCTTGAACGTGACTATCATGAGAAGCGCGAGCAGGTGGTGACGGCCAAAGCGGGCTGGTGCGCAGTGATGCGGATGGTGAAAGACAACGGCGTTGAACGCCGCCTGCACCGTCGCGAGCTGGCCTACCTCTCTGCCGACGAGCTGCGCTCGATGTCGGATAAGGCGCTTGGTGCGCTGCGCCTGGCGGTAGCCGATAACGAACACCTGCGCGACGTGCTGCGCATGTCAGAAGATCCGAAGCGTCCTGAACGTAAGATCCAGTTTTTTGTCGCAGTTTACCAGCATCTTCGCGAGCGTATCCGTCAGGATATCATTCGCACTGACGATCCGGTTGAAGCGATTGAGCAGATGGAGATCGAGCTGGGCCGTCTGACCGAAGAGCTGACCTCCCGCGAGCAGAAGCTGGCGATCAGCTCCCGCAGCGCGGCGAACATCATTCGCAAGACCATCCAGCGCGAGCAGAACCGTATCCGCCAGCTCAACCAGGGGCTGCAGAGCGTCTCCTTTGGCCAGGTGAACAGCGTGCGTCTGAACGTGAACGTGCGCGAAACCCACGCCACGCTGCTGGACGTGCTCTCCGAGCAGCACGAGCAGCATCAGGATCTCTTCAACAGCAACCGTCTGACCTTCTCGGAAGCGCTGGCGAAGCTCTACCAGCGCCTGAACCCGCAGATTGATATGGGCCAGCGCACGCCGCAGACCATCGGCGAAGAGCTGCTCGACTACCGCAACTATCTGGAGATGGAGGTTGAGGTTAACCGTGGCTCCGACGGCTGGCTGCGAGCCGAGTCCGGCGCGCTCTCAACCGGGGAAGCGATCGGTACCGGGATGTCGATTCTGGTGATGGTGGTCCAGAGCTGGGAGGACGAAGCCCGTCGCCTGCGCGGGAAGGATATCTCTCCGTGCCGCCTGCTGTTCCTTGATGAAGCTGCCCGTCTTGATGCCCGCTCTATCGCCACGCTGTTTGAGCTGTGCGAGCGACTGGAGATGCAGCTGATCATCGCTGCCCCTGAGAACATCAGTCCGGAGAAAGGAACCACCTATAAGCTGGTGCGTAAGGTGTTTAACAATCAGGAGCACGTCCATGTGGTGGGCCTGCGCGGCTTTGCGCCACAGCTGCCCGAGCCGCTGCCCGGCACGGCGGATGCCAGCGTAACCTGACGATTAACAGGGCAAAAGGGCGGCAGCATAGCCGCCCTTTTTTATTGCCCGCTGGCCCAACCAGAGGGAGATCAATCTTTAATCTTCTTTACATTTCGGCGGGCAAATGTATTTTTGTCTTTATATACTCATAGAATCAGACGGATTAATCGATTCGTTTTTAAACAGGGGGCAAGGGATGTTGCTAAAGAAAAAAGAGAGTCGCCGGGTATCCACACTCAGTTTGTGTCTGGCCCTCGCGTTTGCTCCGCTGTTTAGCGCCATGGCCGATGAGCCTGAGGTCGTGCCTTCCGACAGCTCTGCCAGCCTGGGCGTGCAGCCTACCGCGCTGGCTGAGCCGCTGGCCCAGTCTCACGCTACCGCGGTAATGGCGGGCGTAGAGACGTTGGCCGATGCTGGCCTGATGGCTAAAACCCGTACCGATATCCAGGCTCAGCTGCCAGCAGGCTATACGCCGGTCTATATGAACCAGCTGGTGGCGATCTATGCTGCTCGTGAGCAAAAGGCGATGTGGGACGATCGCGATGCGGTTAAAGCGTTTCAGCAGCAGCTGGCCGAGGTGGCTATCGCCGGCTTCCAGCCGCAGTTTACAAAATGGGTTGAGCTGCTAACCGATCCTGCCGTGACCGGCCAGGCCCGGGATGTAGTGCTTTCCGACGCCATGCTGGGCTACCTGCACTTTATCGCTGGTATTCCCGTTAAGGGCAACAGCTGGCTCTACAGTGCGAAACCGTATCAGCTGGCGACGCCGCCGCTGACGGTGATCAATCAGTGGCAGCTAGCGCTGGATAACGGCCAGCTGGCCCACTTTGTTAGCAGTCTGGCGCCGCAGCACGCTCAGTACGCCTCTATGCACCAGTCACTGCTGAAGCTGCTGGGTGATAACCGACCCTGGCCTACCCTTACGAGCAACGCCACGCTGCGTCCGGGACAGTGGAGCAACGATATTCCGGCCCTACGTGAAATTCTCTCCCGCACCGGCATGCTGGACAGTGCCGAAAACATCGTCCTGCCGGGAGACCAGCCGAAGAAAGCGAAACCTGCCCGCGGCGGTTACTACGATCGCGACCTGGTCGCGGCGGTAAAACGCTTTCAGACCTGGCAAGGCCTGGGAAGCGATGGCGCTATCGGACAATCCACCCGCGACTGGCTGAACGTCACGCCAGCCCAGCGGGCAGGCGTACTGGCGCTCAACATTCAGCGTCTGCGCCTGCTGCCGGGGACGGTTTCGACCGGTATTATGGTGAATATTCCGGCCTACTCGCTGGTTTATTATCAGCAGGGCAGCGAGGTGCTGGCCTCCCGCGTGATCGTTGGCCGTCCGGATCGCAAGACGCCGATGATGAGCAGCGCGCTTAATAACGTCGTGGTTAATCCACCGTGGAACGTACCGCCAACGCTGGCACGCAAGGATATTTTGCCGAAGGTGTGGAATGACCCGGGCTATCTGGAGCGACATAATTATGTTGTGCTGCGCGGTTGGAACAGTAAAGAGACCATCGATCCATGGCGGGTTGACTGGGGCACCATCACCCCATCTAATCTGCCATTCCGCTTCCAGCAGGCACCTGGGGCGCACAACTCGCTGGGGCGGTATAAGTTTAATATGCCCAGCTCGGATGCTATCTATCTGCACGATACGCCGAATCATAATCTGTTCCAGAAAAACGAGCGGGCGCTTAGCTCCGGCTGCGTTCGCGTGAACAAATCCTCTGAGCTTGCCAGTATGCTGTTGCAGGATGCGGGCTGGAACGACACGCGTATCTCAGACGCCCTGCAGGAGGGGAATACACGTTACGTGAATATTCGCCAGAATATTCCGGTAAACCTCTACTACCTGACCGCGTTCGTCGGTAGCGACGGGCGCACCCAGTATCGTACAGATATTTACAATTACGATCTGACTGCCCGTTCCGGGGCTGACGTTTTGCCAAAGGCGGAACAATTAATCAGATAAATGAAGTAGTTCAGATTAATCCATTCTCTAAATTACTGGTAAAAACGGGCTGCCCAGGCTACACGGCCCGTCTTTACCGGGCTTGACCTTCCTTGACGTAAGAAATTTTGCCCGGTAATGTGCTTTTTCACGCGCCAGAAGTGCATTAATTAAGCAAACTTTTTACCTGTAGACCTGATTATCATGGATAAATTTGACGCTAATCGCCGCAAACTGCTGGCGTTAGGTGGCGTTGCACTTGGTGCAGCCATTCTGCCAACGCCTGCGTTCGCTACCCTTTCTACTCCACGCCCACGGATCCTGACTCTCAACAACTTACATACCGGAGAGTCAATCAAAGCCGAGTTTTTTGATGGCAAGGGCTATATTCAGGATGAATTAGCTAAACTTAACCACTTTTTCCGCGACTTTCGCGCGAATAAGGTGAAATCCATCGATCCTAAACTTTTCGATCAGCTGTATCGCCTGCAGGGGCTGCTTTGCACCCGTAAACCGGTTCAGCTGATCTCTGGTTATCGTTCACTTGATACCAATAACGAGCTACGCGCCCACAGCAGCGGCGTGGCAAAGAAGAGCTACCACACGAAAGGCCAGGCAATGGATTTCCATATTGAAGGCCTCGCATTAAGCAATATTCGCAAAGCGGCGTTATCTATGGGCGCGGGTGGTGTAGGATATTACCCACGCAGCAACTTTGTGCATATTGATACCGGGCCGGTTCGGCACTGGTAGCCCAGGGCTTAATGAAAAAGGAGCAGTATGAACTATCGTCTTATTCCGGTGACCGCGTTTTCCCAGAACTGTTCGCTAATCTGGTGTGAGGAGAGCCGAGAGGCCGCGCTGGTGGATCCCGGCGGTGACGCCGAGCGTATCAAAGAGGTGGTTGCGGCCTCTGACGTCACGCTGACGCAGATCTTGCTCACCCATGGTCATCTCGATCACGTGGGCGCCGCCGCCGAGCTGGCGCAGCACTACGGTGTGCCTATTGTCGGCCCGGAAAAAGAGGATGAGTTCTGGCTGACGGGGCTACCTGCCCAGAGCCGTATGTTTGGCCTGGCTGAGTGTCAGCCTCTGACGCCTGACCGCTGGCTGGACGAAGGCGAGAGCGTGACCGTTGGCAAGGTAACGCTTCAGGTGCTGCACTGCCCGGGCCATACGCCGGGACACATTGTCTTCTTTGACGCTCAGTCACGCCTGCTGGTGTCGGGAGATGTGATCTTTAAGGGTGGGGTAGGACGCAGCGATTTTCCGCGCGGCGACCACGGTCAGCTGATCGACTCCATTAAGCGCAAGCTGCTGCCGTTGGGCGACGATGTGACCTTTATTCCCGGCCACGGACCAATGTCAACCCTTGGGGAAGAGCGTCTGCACAATCCGTTTTTGCAGGATGAGCAGCCGATCTGGTAGTTCACCTCATAAAAAAGGGTCGCTTTGGCGACCCTTTTTATTTTGCACCTGCCTTACAGCACGGCAACGATGGCTTCACACAGCGGAGCCATATTATCCGGGGTCATGCCCGCGACGTTAACGCGACCGGATGCCACTGCATAGACGCCAAACTCTTCCCGCAGGCGCTGCACCTGCTCTTTGGTCAGGCCGCTAAACGAGAACATGCCGTTCTGCTTGATGATAAAGCTGAAGTCGCGGTTAGCGCCTTTCTCCTGCAGCGTGTTAACAAACAGCAGGCGCATGCGCTGAATGCGTTGACGCATATCGGTCAGCTCCTGCTCCCAGATGGCACGCAGGGCGTCATTGCTGAGAATAGTTGCGACTACGGAAGCACCGTGCGCCGGCGGGTTGGAGTAGTTGGCACGGATCACGGACTTCAGCTGGCTGAAGGCCCGGTCGGCAGTGTCAGCATCGGCGGTCACCAGCGTGCAGGCCCCGACGCGCTCGTTATAGAGGCCAAAGTTTTTCGAGTAGGAGCTGGCAACGATCAGCTCTTTATGTAGCGCGGCAAAGGCGCGCAGCCCCTCTGCATCCTCCTCCAGACCACGGGCAAAGCCCTGGTAGGCGAAGTCAAACAGCGGCAGCCAACCCTTCTCAACGGAGAGCTGAGCCAGGGTTTGCCACTGATCCAGCGTTGGATCGATGCCGGTTGGGTTGTGGCAGCAGCCGTGGAAGAGCACCACGTCACCGGCCTGGGCTTCGTTCAGGCTCGCCAGCAGGCCATCAAAGTCAAGGCTATGGTTGGCTGCGTCATAGTAGGCGTATTCGCGTACTTCAAGCCCGGCAGCGTTAAACACGCCTTTATGGTTCGGCCAGCTTGGATTGCTCACCCAAACGCGTTTAACCTCGGTATTTTTCGCCAGGAAGTCCGCGGCCACGCGCAGCGCGCCGGTGCCGCCAGGGGTCTGCGCCGTGCGGGCGCGCTGGTCGTTAATCACCGCGCTGCCTTTACCAAACAGCAGCTCCTGGGTGCAGCGGCCAAATTCCGGGATCCCGTCGATGCCGAGATAGTTCTTCGTCGTCTCATTCTCCAGCAGATACTGCTCGGCTTTCTTAACGCTGGTCAGCACCGGCGTTTTCCCGGTTTCATCTTTATAGACGCCGATGCCAAGGTTAATTTTTGTCGGGCGTTGGTCGGCACGAAACAGATCGGCTAACCCCAGAATAGGGTCAGCAGGGGCTGCAGTAATATTCTCAAACATGACGAGGTTCCATTTTGATGACAGAAGGGCGTTGCGTATCAGGTTAACGGGAGATTTATCAATTGCCAACCGTTTGCGACAAAAAGAAACAGAGTGCGATCGCAAGTGGGGCTGACCAACGTTACAGGCATAAAAAAACAGGGCCGAGGCCCTGTTTCTTAAGCATATAATAACGAGGTGTACAGATTAGAACTGGTAAACGATACCCAGAGCAACGGTGTCATCATCGCTCAGGCCCAGTTTGTTGTCGTCATCCAGCAGGTTGATCTGGTAGTCAACATAGGTGGACATGTTTTTGTTGAAATAGTAGGTCGCGCCGATATCAACGTAGTTGATGTAATCTTCGCTACCGATGCCACCTTCTACGTCTTTCGCTTTAGATTTGTAGTAAGCGAGGGACGGACGCAGACCGAAGTCGAACTGGTACTGAGCAACGACAGAGAAGTCCTCAGTTTTGTTAGCGTAGCCATTGCCGCCCAGACGAGCTGCGTTGCGCATTTCACCGTACAGAGCAGCAAGGTAAATGTTGTTCGCGTCATATTTCAGGCCGGTTGCCCACTGCTCAGCTTTGTCGCCTTCGCCCCACACCAGATCCTGCTGGGCGTTGGTACGGTCAGCGGCGCCGTAAGCACCCAGAACCGCGAAGCCATCAAACTCATAGCTCAGAGAGGTTGCCCAGCCGTCGCCGTTAGAGCGAGTTACTGCAGAATCACGCTCGTTTTTGCCCAGGTACTGAACGCCGAAGCTCAGGCCATCAACCAGACCGAAGAAGTTGCTGTTACGGTAAGTTGCCAGACCACCGGTACGGCCAGCGAAGAAGTCATCGCTCGCGCCAGTGTCGCCGCCGAACTCAGGCAGCATATCGGTGATACCGATGACGTCATAGACCAGGCCATAGTTACGACCGTAGTCGAAGGAGCCTGCGTCAGCGAATTTCAGACCTGCGTATGCCAGACGGGTTTTGTTACCGGACTGGGCATCGCCGCCTTCAGAGTTGTTACCCTGGAAGTTGTATTCCCACTGACCGTAGCCGGTCAGCTGGTCGTTGATCTGGGTTTCGCCTTTGAAGCCCAGACGCGCATAAGTCTGGTCGCCGTCGTTATCATCATTTTTAGAGAAGTAGTGCAGGCCAACTGCTTTCCCGTACAGGTCTAATTTGTTACCGGCTTTGTTATAGATTTCTGCAGCGTTTGCTGCACCGGCTACCAGCAGAGCAGGGATAACCACTGCCAGAATATTGCGCTTCATCATTATTTATTACCCTCATTAGGTTTTTTATAACACCTGCCACCGCCGCCAATAAATCCTGTCAATAAATATTTACGGAACTATTGATGAGAGTTTGGTGTCTTTTTGTGTCTGAGAAGCATCTTTCCATTCATATAAACGTTTCGCTACCTTGAAAGTGCTACAAATGTCTTAAAGAGGTAACAAAAAGAAATAATGTGTAATAATTTGTGTATTTGAAGGAACTTTGTGAACCACTTCATGTTTCCAATAGAGTTGCCGATAAAATCAGCGGATCCATTACTATATATATGAATTGCTTATGTTTAATTTTGATAAAGGGCTGGGTTATTCAGAAAAGGCGTCAGTGATATCTTTTCTCATTACCGTATTTGGACATCTGGATAGCTGAGCAGGTTTTATCCGAATGTGCTAAAGCCAAAGCATAAATTTTTGTGCAAGTTTTAGGCAGTATGATTTCTGTGCGAAATTATTTCAGAAAAATATGCTTACAGACGTTAACTCGCGAAGGGTTGATAGGCGGCTTTACTGACGTTTTGTTAACGAAAGTTGACAAAACTGAGAAGAAGAAGGGCCAGCATGTGCTGGCCCGGAGGAACGTTAAAACGTGGCGTTACGCGGTGTACGCGGGAAGGGGATCACGTCGCGAACGTTCTGTACGCCGGTTACGTAGGCGATCAGACGTTCAAAGCCGA
The DNA here is from genome assembly GCF_031987975.1 of Pseudescherichia sp. Classification (GTDB taxonomy): domain Bacteria; phylum Pseudomonadota; class Gammaproteobacteria; order Enterobacterales; family Enterobacteriaceae; genus Pseudescherichia. The sequence continues at coordinate 245,807 of NZ_DALZYX010000007.1, forward strand.
GGCCGAAACCTGCATGCGGTACGGTGCCGTAGCGACGCAGATCGCGGTACCACCAGTAGTCCTCTTTATTGAGACCCATTTCAGCCATACGCGCATCCAGCACGTCCAGACGCTCTTCACGCTGGGAACCACCGATGATTTCACCAATGCCCGGTGCCAGTACGTCCATGGCGGCAACGGTTTTACCGTCATCGTTCAGGCGCATATAGAAGGCTTTGATCTCTTTCGGGTAGTTTTTGACAACGACCGGCGCTTTGAAGTGCTCTTCAGCCAGGTAACGCTCGTGCTCGGAAGAGAGATCCACACCCCAGTAAACCGGGTTCTCAAACTGCTTACCACAGTTTTCCAGAATGGTTACCGCGTCGGTGTAGTCTACCTGCGCGAAGTCCGCCTCGATGAAGCGCTCCAGACGCGTTACGGCATCTTTATCCACGCGCTCGGCAAAGAACTTCATGTCATCTGCACGTTCGGTCAGCACCGCTTTAAAGGCATACTTCAGCATCGCCTCTGCCAGCGCGGCATTATCTTCCAGATCGGCAAAGGCGATCTCTGGTTCCAGCATCCAGAACTCAGCCAGATGGCGGCTGGTGTTGGAGTTTTCCGCACGGAAGGTTGGACCGAAGGTATAGATTTTCGACAGCGCGCAGGCGTAGGTCTCGCCGTTCAGCTGGCCAGAAACGGTCAGGAAGGACTCTTTGCCAAAGAAATCTTTGTCAAAATCGACCTTGCCCTGATCGTTTCGTGGCAGGTTTTCCAGATCCAGCGTCGAGACGCGGAACATCTCGCCAGCGCCTTCGGTATCGGAGGCGGTAATCAGCGGAGTAGAGACCCAGAAGAAGCCCTGCTCGTCAAAGAAGCGGTGCAGGGCCTGCGCCAGGGTGTGACGGACACGGGCAACCGCGCCGATCAGGTTGGTGCGTGGACGCAGGTGCGCTACTTCACGCAGGTACTCGATGCTGTGGCGCTTGGCCGCCATCGGGTAAGTATCCGGATCTTCAACCCAGCCGGTGACTTCAACGTGGCTTGCCTGCAGCTCAAAGCTCTGGCCCTGGCCCGGCGAGGCGACGACTTTACCGGTTACGACTACGGAGCAGCCGGTGGTCAGATGCAGCACTTCGTTATTGTAATTGGGCAGAGAATTATTAATAACGGCCTGTACAGGATCAAAGCAGGAACCGTCATAGACGGCCAGGAAGGAGATGCCAGCTTTTGAATCTCGGCGGGTACGTACCCATCCGCGCACGGTGACTTCTTGGTCAACGGCAACGCGGCCCTGGAGTACGTCGGCTACAGGCACAACGCTCATAATATTCTCTCTGTTAATTGTCCGAAAAATACGCTTTCCACCCCAGTGGGTGGTTTACCTATGTTACCTGGCGTGCGCCATCAGACAAGCAGAATTAACAGTAAGAAGAGAAGAAATAAGAAATAAATAAGGGAAAAGGGAGCCGGCAAGGCTCCCTGCATGGATTAGCTGGCTTTTTTAACCTGTGGCAGATCGAACGCTTTACGCAGCGCCCGGACAAATGCTTTGTCATGACAGATGGTTTTACCCGGACTGTCGGAGAGTTTTGCCACCGGCCTGCCGTTACACTCCACCAGCTTGATGACGATATTCAGCGGCTTCACCTGAGGAATATCGCAGGTCAGGCGCGTACCGATACCAAAGCTCAGATTGACCCGGGCAGAGAAGTGGCGATAGAGATCCAGCGCTTTTTTCAGGTCAAGATTGTCTGAGAAGACCAGCACCTTGCTAAGGGGATCGATTCCCAGCTTTTGATAGTGGGCGATCGCTTTCTCACCCCACTCAACCGGATCGCCGGAGTCGTGGCGTAACCCCTGGTAGCGGGAGGCAAATTCCGGACCAAAATCGCGCAGGAAGGCGTCCATGGTAATGCAGTCGGTCAGGGCAATACCCAGCTGGTCGGGGTATTCGGTCAGCCAGGCGGCAAGCGCGGCGCGCTGGCTGGTGGCCAGCTCGGGGCTGATCTGCTGGTGCGCCTGGAACCACTCGTGCGCCTGCGTACCCATCGGGGTTAAGTTCAGGCGGCGGGCAAGATCGTAGTTGCTGGTGCCGACAAACCATGGCTCCTGCTGAAGGCGCTCAACGATGGCCTGCTGCACGTCGCGGGAGAAGCGGCGGCGGGTGCCGAAGTCCATCAGGCGGAAGCGGGACATATCCAGGCCAGCGGTCATCTGGGAGAAGTTCGCCAGCTTCTCTTCAAGGGTCGCCAGCGCTTCACTGACGCCCGCCTCAGGCGAGCGGTAGCGGTGTACGACCTCGCTGATCACTGCCAGCAGCGGCACCTCCCACATGATCACTTCGCGCCATGGACCTGCGAGGTGGATAGAGAGCCTGCCCTGGTCATTGGTGATCACGACCTGGCTTGGATCATAGCGGAACGATCGCAGCCAGTTGAGATAGTCGGCGCGGAAGAAGGGCAGGCCTGAGAGCCACTGATATTCATCATCCTGCAGGCGCAGATGCTGCATGGCATCGACCTGCTCGCGGATGGCATCGGCATAGATACCTAGCAGGTCATCGCCCCGGCAGCGAAACTCTGCCGACACATGGACATCATGGTATTGATGAAAAACCGCCTGCTGCATATGCAGCTTATAGGCGTCGGTATCCAGCAGCGTTTGCAGAATAGGGGTAGCGAGTTGTGTCATGGTGCGCCGTAGCATCCTCTCACCTGAGCGTTTCCATCAAAGCTAAAGCAGATAAAGACGCAGGAGTATACCCTGATTATCGGTTTAATGAACCTGGATCACAACATAACAAGGTGAGATGGTCGAGAGCAATTTGTGCCCCTGTTATCAAAATGTAGCAAACAGGGCTTTTTGCCTTGAAAAGAGTCTCTTTGCGCATGGCGTGAAAGGGGCAACAGGAATAGACTGAGTCGTTACCCTAATGAGATGCTAAAGGTTTTTTATGACTCAACAGCCCCAAGCCAAATACCGCCACGACTACCGTGCGCCAGATTACCTGATTAGCGATATTGACCTGACCTTCGATCTTGATGCTGTTAAAACCGTCGTCACGGCTGAAAGCAAAATTTCCCGCCAGGGCGCAGCGGCCGAGCCTTTACGTCTTAACGGCGAAGATCTGACTCTCGTCTCCATTCATGTTGACGGACAGCCGTGGTCAGATTACCAGAGTGAAGAGAACGCGCTGGTTATTAATAACCTGCCGGATCGGTTTACCCTGCGCATTGTTAACGAGATTAGCCCGGCTGCCAACACCGCGCTGGAAGGGCTTTATCAGTCGGGCGAAGCGCTCTGTACCCAGTGTGAAGCCGAGGGCTTCCGCCATATCACCTGGTATCTCGATCGCCCGGACGTGCTGGCGCGCTTTACCACTAAAATCATCGCTGATAAGAGTAAATATCCGTTCCTGCTCTCCAACGGTAACCGCGTGGGCGAGGGCGATCTGGAGAATGGCCGTCACTGGGTGCAGTGGCAGGATCCATTCCCGAAACCCTGCTACCTGTTCGCGCTGGTGGCCGGTGATTTTGACGTGTTGCGCGACACCTTTACCACTCGCTCTGGCCGCGAGGTGGCGCTGGAGCTGTTCGTCGATCGCGGCAACCTCGATCGCGCCCCGTGGGCAATGACCTCCCTGCAAAATTCCATGAAGTGGGACGAGGAGCGCTTTGGTCTTGAGTACGATCTCGACATCTATATGATCGTCGCCGTAGACTTCTTTAATATGGGGGCGATGGAGAACAAAGGTCTCAACGTCTTCAACTCCAAATATGTGCTGGCCCGCACCGACACCGCCACTGATAAAGACTACCTCGATATTGAGCGGGTGATCGGCCATGAATATTTCCATAACTGGACCGGCAACCGCGTCACCTGCCGCGACTGGTTCCAGCTGAGCCTGAAAGAGGGGCTGACGGTATTCCGCGATCAGGAGTTCAGCTCCGATCTCGGCTCCCGCGCGGTGAACCGCATCAGCAACGTGCGCACCATGCGCGGCCTGCAGTTTGCTGAAGATGCCAGCCCGATGGCGCACCCGATCCGTCCTGACAAGGTGATCGAGATGAACAACTTCTATACCCTGACGGTGTATGAGAAGGGTTCGGAAGTGATCCGCATGCTGCATACCCTGCTGGGTGAAGAGAACTTCCAGCGCGGGATGCAGCTCTACTTTGAACGTCATGACGGCAGCGCCGCCACCTGCGACGATTTTGTCCAGGCGATGGAGGATGCCTCCAACGTCGATCTCTCCCATTTCCGCCGCTGGTACAGCCAGTCGGGTACGCCGATTGTGAGCGTTCGTGACGACTACAATCCAGAGACCGAGCAGTACACCCTGACCATCAGCCAGCGCACGCCGCCGACGGCCGAGCAGGAAGAGAAGCTGCCTCTGCATATTCCGTTTGATATTGAGCTGTACGATAACGAAGGCAAGGTCATCCCGCTGCAAAAAGAGGGTCATCCGGTGCACCACGTGCTCAACGTCACTCAGGAGGAGCAGACCTTCGTCTTTGATAAGGTCTACTTCCAGCCGGTACCCTCCCTGCTGCGCGAGTTCTCCGCGCCGGTGAAGCTGGAGTATAAATGGAGCGATCAGCAGCTGACGTTCCTGATGCGCCATGCGCGCAACGACTTCTCTCGCTGGGACGCGGCTCAGAGCCTGCTGGCGACCTATATCAAGCTGAACGTGGCCCGCCATCAGCAGGGCCAGCCGCTGTCGCTGCCGCTGCACGTAGCCGACGCCTTCCGGGCGATCCTGCTGGATGCCGACATCGATCCGGCCCTGGCGGCGGAGATCCTGACCCTGCCTTCAGCAGGCGAGATGGCCGAGCTGTTCGATATCATCGATCCGGTAGCGATCGTTGCCGTTCGCGAAGCGCTGACCCGTACCCTGGCAACCGAGCTTTCCGACGAGTTCCTTGCGGTCTACAACGCCCACAAACTGGATGCCTATCGGGTTGAGCATGCGGATATCGGCAAGCGCTCGCTGCGCAACACCTGTCTGCGCTATCTGGCGTTTGGCGACGTCAAGCTGGGCGATGCTCTGGTTACCCAGCAGTATCACACCGCGGATAACATGACCGATGCGCTGGCGGCGCTCTCTGCTGCCGTGGCGGCGCAGCTGCCGTGCCGTGACGCGCTGATGCAGGAGTACGACGACAAATGGCATCAGGACGGTCTGGTGATGGACAAGTGGTTTATTCTGCAAGCCACCAGCCCGGCCAGCAACGTGCTGGAGACCGTGCGTGGTCTGCTTAACCACCGCTCCTTTACCCTCAGCAACCCGAACCGCGTTCGTTCGCTGATTGGCGCGTTTGCCGGCAGCAACCCGGCGGCGTTCCATGCTGAAGACGGCAGCGGCTACCGTTTCATGGTAGAGATGCTGACCGAGCTTAACAGCCGTAACCCGCAGGTAGCGTCCCGCCTGATCGAGCCGCTGATCCGCCTGAAACGTTACGATGAAGGCCGTCAGGCGCAGATGCGTGCGGCGCTGGAGCAGCTGAAGGGCCTTGAGAACCTCTCTGGCGATCTTTACGAGAAGATTGCTAAGGCGCTGGCCTGATAAATCGCCGGGCGGCAGCCTGCTGCCCGGTTTTTCCCCCTTTATTACCTCTCTCCAGGAAATCGTTTGCGTTTTATCTGAATTAATTGCCCCAGGTCAATTCCCTTTCGCGTCACAATCGCAGATAATACGCCCCCGGTTTGCACACCGGGAATCCAGGAGAGTTCATGTACTACCCCTTCGTTCGTAAAGCCCTTTTCCAGCTCGACCCCGAGCGCGCTCATGAATTTACGTTTCAGCAGTTACGCCGTATTTCCGGCACCCCTTTAGCCGCGCTGGTACGCCAGAACGTGCCGCAAAAGCCGGTCTCCTGCATGGGGCTGACCTTTAAGAATCCGCTTGGCCTGGCAGCGGGTCTGGATAAAAACGGCGAGTGCATTGATGCGCTGGGTGCCATGGGTTTTGGCGCTATCGAAATTGGTACCGTGACCCCACGCCCGCAGCCGGGCAACGATAAGCCGCGTATCTTCCGCCTTGTCGAGGCCGAGGGGTTAATTAACCGTATGGGGTTCAATAACCTCGGCGTGGATAACCTGGTCGAGAACGTCAAAAAAGCCCATTTTGACGGCGTGCTGGGTATTAATATTGGCAAAAATAAAGATACGCCGGTGGAGCAGGGCAAGGATGACTACCTGATCTGTATGGATAAAGTCTATCCCTACGCGGGCTATATTGCGATTAACATCTCCTCGCCAAATACCCCTGGCCTACGCTCGCTGCAATACGGTGAGGCGCTGGACGATCTGCTCTCCGCCATCAAAAATAAGCAGCGCGAGCTGCAGAATATTCACCATAAATATGTCCCTGTGGCGGTGAAAATTGCTCCTGATCTCTCCGTTGAGGAGTTAATTCAGGTCGCTGACAGCCTGGTTCGCCATAATATCGATGGCGTTATCGCCACCAATACCACCCTTGAAAGAGGTCTGGTGCAGGGAATGCGGCACTGCGATGAAACCGGGGGCTTAAGCGGTCGTCCACTGCAGCTAAAAAGCACCGAAATTATTCGCCGCCTGGCGCAGGAGTTGAATGGCCAGCTGCCGATTATTGGCGTCGGCGGAATCGACTCCGTTATCGCCGCGCGGGAGAAAATTGCCGCCGGTGCGACGCTGGTGCAGATCTATTCCGGCTTTATATTTAAAGGTCCGCCGCTGATTAAAGAAATCGTTAACCATATCTAATCCTTTGCGTCTAAATGTTAACCAGGGGTTTATTTCCGTCCCTGGTTGTTTTATATTCCCCTCGTTGTTGTTTATTAAACGTTCTCATTATTGACTTTTTGTGGTAAGCGGAACGCTAGCAACGGACACAAAAGCAGCAGGACGCTTAAGGGGGAGCGGAGAGGAAAATGCGAATCAAACCTGACGATAACTGGCGCTGGTACTACGACGAAGAGCACGATCGGATGATGCTCGATCTCGCCAATGGGATGCTGTTTCGCTCCCGTTACGCCCGTCGGATGCTGACGCCGGACGCGTTCGCACCCTCTGGTTTCTGCGTGGATGACGCCGCGCTCTACTTCTCCTTTGAGGAGCGCTGCCGCGAGTTTGATCTCTCCCGGGAGCAGCGGGCCGAGCTGGTGCTGAATGCGCTGGTGGCGATCCGCTTCCTGAAGCCACAGATGCCTAAAAGCTGGCACTTCCATTCATATAGCGACAGCTGGCAGCCCGAGCTGGGCGAAGCCGCCAGCGTCTGGCTCAGCGACACCGCCGAACAGGTTAACCTGCTGGTGGTGGAGCCGGGTGATAACGCTACCCTCTGCCTGCTGGCACAGCCCGGCGTGGTGATTGCCGGACGTACGATGCAGCTCGGCGACGCGATCAAGATCATGAACGATCGTATGCGACCGCTGCCCCAGATGTACAGCCTGGAGCAGGCAGTTTAAGGTTCCAGCACCAGCGGCGTTTTAGGAATGCAGCTGCAGCTCAGGATGGTGCCGTCGTCGCCGATGGCGGACTGCTTCAGGGCGCTGACTTCTCCTTCCACCAGACGTACGCGGCAGCAGCCACAGATCCCGGCGCGGCAGGAGTAGGGCACACGGATCCCCTGGCTCTCCAGCTGTTCAAGCAGCACCTGTTGGTTATTCCCCGTAAAGCGCTCTCCCTGCCAGTCGATGGTCACCGTCGAGGCTGCCTGCTCCTCAACTTCCAGCGTCTCAACCGGCTCGCCTGCGCCATACGCTCTCGCCGGACCGCTCGCCAGCACGCTTACCTCGTCACCGACGCGGATCACGCCGCTGTTGCGGGCAATTAGATTCTGGCCGAAATCGACGTCGCCATTATCAACCGCGGTGCGGAACTGTTGCAGGGTATGCAGCGGCTCACCCGCCGGGTGCTTCTGGCCACGTTCGGGGCTGATGGTGGTAAATACGCAGCGGCTACAGGGTTTCACCACGTCAAAAATGACCTCGCCGATGCGCACGGTTTTCCAGCTATCCTCCTCCCATGCCTGCGCCCCGGTCACCACCAGGTTCGGACGAAACTGCTCCATCTGGATGCTGGCCGGGCAGCGGCTCTGCAAATCACGCAGCGAGGCCTCGTTGGTGAGCAGATAGGGAAATCCATCGGCAAAGGAGAGCGGTACGCTCTCAAAGCGCTTTACGCGGCGGGTGGGTTCTTGTCCTACCCAGCGCAGCTGCACCTCGCGGTTAAAGAAGCCGCTCAGCCACTGGTTGATCGCCTCCGGGGCGATTAATGCGGTAAAATGATTTCCCCACACCTCGGTCGGCTCGGCATCGCTGATAAAATCAGCAAAGCGGACCAGGGCGCTGCTGCCGTCGGGCGCGGTGAGATGCAGGCCATCATGCAGCGGCGACGGAATAAAACGTACCAGCTGTGGGTACTGGCGGGCGGTAATAAAGGTACCGTCAGGTTCAGTGACCATAAAGATACGGTCAAAGGCCAGACCGCTGATGTCGGCCAGGGCGTGCGTGAGGCCAATTCCGCGCATCGATTTGACCGGATGAATAAAAAGCCGCGACAGGGTAGCCATTGCGCCCTCCATGGGTGTGAAAATAGGGTCTCAACTTTATGACATCCCACTTATATTGGCTATAATGCGCAACAATTTTATTAGAGTAAAAGTGACGATATGAATTCTCTGTTTGCCAGTACGGCCCGTGGGCTGGAAGAGCTGTTAAAAACTGAACTGGAAAACCTCGGGGCGCAGCATGCTCAGGTGGTTCAGGGCGGTGTCCATTTTGAGGGGGACACCCGGCTCATTTACCAGAGCCTGATGTGGAGTCGCCTGGCTTCGCGCATTATCCTGCCGCTGAACGAGTGCAAGGTCTACAGCGACCTTGACCTCTATATGGGCGTGCAGGCGATTGACTGGACGGAGATTTTCAATCCCGGCGCAACCTTTGCCGTACACTTCAGCGGGCTGAATGAGGAGATCCGCAACAGCCAGTACGGTGCCATGAGGGTAAAAGACGCCATCGTCGATAGTTTTACGCGTAAGAATATGGAGCGTCCAAACGTCGATCGCGAGCAGCCGGATATGCGCATCAACGTCTGGCTGAATAAAGAGACGGCCCATATCGCCCTCGATCTCAGCGGCGACGGCCTGCACCTGCGCGGCTATCGCGACCGGGCCGGACTTGCACCAATGAAAGAGACCCTGGCAGCGGCGGTGGTAATGCGCTCCGGCTGGCAGCCGGGTACGCCGCTGCTCGATCCGCTCTGCGGCTCCGGCACCCTGTTAATCGAGGCGGCGATGCTCGCCACCGACCGCGCCCCAGGCCTGCATCGTCGCCACTGGGGCTTTGACGGCTGGGCGCAGCACGATGAAGCGCTGTGGAAAGAGGTGAAAGCCGAGGCGCAGACCCGCGCCCGTCAAGGGCTGGCGGACTACGGCTCGCGTTTCTATGGCTCCGACAGCGATGCCCGCGTGATCGATATTGCTCGCAGCAACGCCCGTCGCGCAGGGGTCAGCGAGCTGATCGACTTTAACGTCAAAGACGTCGCCCAGCTGACTAATCCGCTGCCGGAAGGGCCGCACGGTACCGTGCTCAGCAACCCGCCGTACGGTGAGCGTCTGGAGAGCGAACCAGCGCTGATTGCCATGCATAGCCTGCTCGGCCGTACGCTGAAAAACAGTTTCGGCGGCTGGAATGTCTCTCTGTTCAGCGCCTCGCCGGAGCTGCTTAACTGCCTGCAGCTGCGCGCCGATCGCCAGTTCAAAGCCAAAAACGGCCCGCTGGACTGCGTGCAGAAAAACTACTCCATTGCGGAGAACTTCGGTGATATCAAGGCCAGCGGCATGGCGGAAGATTACGCCAACCGCCTGCGCAAGAACGTCAAAAAGCTGGAGAAGTGGGCGCGCCAGGAGGGGATCGAGTGTTATCGCCTCTACGATGCCGATCTGCCGGACTATAACGTCGCGGTAGACCGCTATGCCGACTGGGTAGTAGTGCAGGAGTACGCTCCGCCGAAAACCGTCGATCCACAGAAGGCTCGTCAGCGCCTGCTGGATATCATTGCCGCCACCATTACGGTGCTGGGGATCGCGCCTAACAAGCTGGTGCTGAAGACCCGCGAGCGCCAGAAGGGCAAGAACCAGTACCAGAAGATGAACGAGAAGGGCGAGTTTATGGAGGTGAGCGAATACAACGCTCGCCTGTGGGTCAACCTGACCGACTACCTGGATACTGGCCTGTTCCTTGACCACCGTATCGCCCGGCGGATGCTCGGTCAGATGAGTAAAGGCAAAGACTTCCTTAACCTCTTCTCCTACACCGGCAGCGCCAGCGTACATGCGGGGCTGGGCGGGGCAGCATCGACCACTACCGTCGATATGTCGCGCACCTACCTGGAGTGGGCCGAGCGTAACCTGCGCCTGAATGGTCTCACCGGTCGCCAGCATCGTCTGATGCAGGCCGACGTGATGGGCTGGCTGCGGGATACCGACGAGCAGTTCGATCTGATCTTTATCGATCCGCCGACCTTCTCCAACTCCAAGCGAATGGAAGAGGCGTTTGACGTCCAGCGCGATCACCTGAGCTTAATGAAAGACTTAAAACGGATGCTGCGTAAAGGCGGCACGATTATGTTCTCAAACAACAAACGCGGTTTCCGCATGGATCACGACGGGCTGGCTGAACTGGGGCTGAAAGCACAAGATATTACCCAAAAAACGCAGTCGCAGGATTTCGCCCGCAACCGTCAGATCCATAACTGCTGGCTGATTACCGCAGCCTGAGAGGAATAGAATAAGATGTCATTAATTAGTATGCACGGCGCCTGGCTGTCGTTCAGCGACTCGCCGCTTCTGGACAACGCCGAGCTTCACATCGAAGACAACGAGCGCGTCTGCCTGGTCGGACGTAACGGCGCGGGTAAATCCACCCTGATGAAGATCCTCAACCGCGAGCAGGGTCTGGACGATGGCCGTATCGTCTATGAGCAGGATCTGGTCGTGGCGCGCCTGCAGCAGGATCCGCCGCGTAACGTTGCCGGCAGCGTCTACGATTTTGTTGCCGAGGGGATCTCGGAGCAGGCGGAGTACCTCAAGGGTTACCATGAGATCTCCCATCTGGTGATGAGCGATCCGAGCGAAAAAAACCTCAACGAGATGGCGCGCCTGCAGGAGCTGCTGGATCACTACGGTCTCTGGCAGATGGAAAACCGCATCAACGAGGTGCTGGCCCAGCTGGGTCTGGAAGCCGATATGGCGCTGGCCTCGCTCTCCGGCGGCTGGCTGCGTAAGGCGGCGCTGGGGCGTGCGCTGGTGAGCAACCCGCGCGTGCTGCTGCTGGACGAACCGACTAACCACCTGGATATCGAAACCATCGACTGGCTGGAAGGCTTCCTGAAAACCTTCAACGGGACCATTATCTTCATCTCCCACGACCGTTCGTTTATCCGCAATATGGCGACGCGCATTGTCGATCTCGATCGCGGCAAGCTGGTCACCTATCCGGGTAACTACGACCAGTATCTGCTGGAGAAAGAGGAGGCGCTGCGGGTTGAAGAGCTGCAAAACGCTGAATTTGACCGCAAGCTGGCGCAGGAAGAGGTGTGGATCCGCCAGGGCATCAAAGCGCGCCGCACCCGTAACGAAGGGCGCGTCCGTGCCCTGAAGGCGATGCGTCGCGAGCGTAGCGAACGTCGTGAGGTGATGGGCAGCGCGAAGATGCAGGTCGAAGAGGCCGCCCGCTCCGGCAAAATCGTTATTGAGATGGAGAACGTGCACTACGGCGTGGACGGCAAAAAGCTGGTTACCGACTTCTCCGCCCAGGTCCAGCGTGGGGATAAAATTGCCCTGATTGGCCCGAACGGCTGCGGTAAAACCACGCTGCTGAAGCTGATGCTCGGCCAGCTGCAGGCTGACAGCGGGCGTATTCATATCGGCACCAAGCTGGAAGTAGCCTACTTTGATCAGCACCGTGCGGAGCTGGATCCGGATCGGACGGTGATGGATAACCTCGCCGAGGGCAAGCAGGAGGTAATGGTCAACGGTAAGCCGCGCCACGTGCTGGGCTACCTGCAGGACTTCCTGTTCCACCCGAAACGGGCGATGACCCCGGTACGGGCGCTCTCCGGCGGGGAGCGTAACCGCCTGCTGCTGGCGCGTCTGTTCCTCAAGCCCAGCAACCTGATGATCCTCGATGAACCGACCAACGACCTCGACGTTGAAACCCTCGAGCTGCTGGAAGAGCTAATCGATGGCTACCAGGGTACGGTTCTGCTGGTAAGCCACGATCGTCAATTTGTCGATAACACCGTGACCGAGTGCTGGATCTTTGAAGGCCAGGGGCGGATTGGCCGCTACGTGGGTGGCTATCAGGATGCGCGAGGCCAGCAGGCTGCCTCTCAGGCGCAAAAACAGTCTGTTACTAAAAAGGTGACCGACGCCCCGGCGGCAAAAGCAGAAACTGTCAAACGCGGCGGGAGCAAACTAAGCTATAACCTGCAGCGGGAACTTGAGCAGCTTCCACAACGGCTTGAAGAGCTGGAGGCGAATCTCACCGCACTGCAGGCGCAGGTTGCTGATGGGGCCTTTTTCAGCCAGCCCCATGAGCAGACGCAAAAGGTGTTAGACGAGATGGCCGCCGCTGAGCAGGCGCTGGAAGAGGCCTTTGAGCGGTGGGAGCAGCTTGAGGCGCTTAAAAACGCGACGTAATTCAGGGAGTGCGCATGTGCGAACAACATCATGATGCCCGACACATTTTGTGTTCGCAGTGCGACCTGCTGGTGGCGCTGCCACCGCTGGCGCACGGGCATAAGGCAACCTGTCCGCGCTGCGGCCATACGCTGACCACCCGCTGGGATGCCCCCCGGCAGCGCCCGCTGGCCTACTCGGTCGTGGCGCTGTTTATGCTGGCGCTGGCTAACCTCTTCCCCTTTGTCTACATGAAGGTGGCAGGGGTCACCAGTGAAGTGACGCTGATGGAGATCCCCGGCGTCATGTTCTCGGAGGATTATGCCAGCCTCGGCACCTTCTTCTTGCTCTTTGTCCAGTTTGTGCCCGCGTTCTGCCTGGTCACCGTTATCCTGCTGGTGAACCAGGTTCCGCTGCCCGATGGCCTGAAGCGCGCTCTGGCCCGCATCTTCTTTATTTTGAAAAACTGGGGGATGGCGGAGATTTTTCTTGCCGGGGTGCTGGTCAGCTTCGTGAAGCTGCTGGCCTATGGCGATCTCGGCGTTGGCAGCAGTTTCATACCCTGGTGCCTCTTCTGTATTTTGCATCTGCGCGCGTTTCAGTGTGTCGATAAGCGCTGGCTGTGGGACGACATCGCCCCTGCACCAGCGCTTGCCCAGCCGCTGCGAGTCGGGGTGCCGGGCATTCGTCAGGGGCTGCGCTCCTGCGCCTCCTGCACGGCGGTGCTGCCCATCGACCAGACGGTATGCCCCCGCTGCCATAGCCACGGCCATGCCCGGCGCAGGAACAGCATTCAGCTGACGATGGCGCTGCTGGTCACCTCTATCCTGCTCTACCTGCCGGCCAACATTCTGCCCATCATGATCACCGATCTGCTCGGGGATAAGATGCCCTCGACCATTCTGGCGGGGGTGATCCTGCTCTGGAGCGAAGGCTCTTATCCGGTAGCGCTGGTGATCTTTATCGCCAGTATCATGGTGCCGACGCTGAAGATGATCGCCATCGCCTGGCTCTGCTGGGATGCGAAAGGGCACGGCAGACGTGACAGCGAGCGAATGCATCTGATTTATGAAGTGGTTGAATTTGTTGGCCGCTGGTCGATGATTGACGTCTTCGTCATCGCCGTACTCTCTGCCCTGGTACGCATGGGCGGATTAATGAACATTTACCCCGCAATGGGCGCGCTGATGTTTGCGCTGGTTGTCATCATGACGATGATTGCGGCTATGACTTTCGACCCACGCCTGTCGTGGGATCGTGAGCCAGAATCAAGCCAGGAGGAGTCGTAAAGCATGGAGACTAAAGGTGGGGAAGCCAAAGTGCAGAAGGTGAAAAATTGGTCACCGGTATGGATCTTCCCAATTATCACGGCGCTAATTGGGGCCTGGATCCTCTTTTATCACTACAGTCACCAGGGGCCGGAGGTGACGCTGATCACCACCAACGCTGAAGGTATTGAAGCGGGTAAAACCACCATCAAAAGCCGCAGCATTGACGTCGGCGTGGTGGAGTCGGCAACGTTGACCGACGATCTGACCCACGTTGAGATCAAGGCGCGGCTGAATGCCGATATGCAAAAGCTGCTGCACGGCGATACGGTATTTTGGGTTGTGAAGCCACAGGTCGGCAGGGAAGGGATCAGCGGGCTGGGGACGCTGCTCTCCGGGGCCTATATTGAGCTTCAGCCGGGAACCAAAGGCGGCGTGCGTGACGATTACCAGCTACTGGACTCGCCGCCGCTGGCACCGCCGGATGCGAAAGGGATCCGTGTAGTGCTCGACAGTAAAAAAGCGGGCCAGCTCACCCCGGGAGATCCGGTACTCTTTCGCGGCTACCGTGTAGGTTCAGTAGAGACCAGCGTATTCGATCCGCAGAAGCGTACCATGAGCTATCAGCTCTTTATTAACGCACCTAACGATCGGCTGGTGACCAGCAACGTCCGCTTCTGGAAAGACAGCGGTATCGCCGTGGATCTCACCTCGGCAGGCATGCGCGTAGAGATGGGGGCGTTGACTACCCTGTTTGGCGGCGGCGTCAGCTTTGACGTGCCCGAGGGCAACGACCTGGGCCAGCCGGTAGCAGAGAAGACAGAGTTCGATCTCTATGACAACCAGCGCAGCATCCAGGAGTCGCTTTATACCGAGCACAAAGATTTCCTGATGTTCTTTAAAGACTCCATTCGCGGCCTGCAACCGGGCGCGCCGGTGGAGTTCCGTGGCATGCGCCTTGGCACCGTTGACAAAGTACCGTTCTTTATGCCGGGCCTGCGTCAGGCACTGAACGAGGACTACCGCATTCCGGTGCTGATCCGCATTGAGCCAGAGCGGATCGCCAGCCAGATGGGTGAAAGCCCGGATATCCTCACTAACCTGCCTCAGCTGCTGAATCAAGGGCTGCGCGGTTCGCTGAAGACCGGTAACCTGGTCACCGGCGCGCTCTATGTGGATCTGGATTTCGTCTCGAAACCGCCGCCGATTACCGGCATCCGCGAGTTTGGCGGCTACAGCATTATTCCGACGGTGAGCAGCGGTCTGGCACAGATCCAGCAGCGCCTGATGGATACGCTGGATAAGATTAACAATCTGCCGCTGAATCCGATGCTTGAGCAGGCAACCGGCACGCTCGCTGAGAGCCAGCGCACAATGCGCCGCCTGCAAACCACGCTGGACAACCTCAACAAGCTGACCGCCAGCCAGTCGGTGCAGAGTCTGCCGCAGGATATGCAGAAAACGCTACGTGAGCTGAACCGCAGCATGCAGGGCTTCCAGCCGGGATCGGCGGCCTATAACAAGATGGTGGCGGATATGCAGCGTCTGGATCAGGTTCTGCGCGAGCTGCAGCCGGTGCTGCAAACCCTTAACCAGAAGAGCAACGCCCTGGTCTTTGAGGCGAAGGGCAAAAAAGATCCTGAGCCGAAGGGGGCAAAACAGTGAAAAAAGGGATAATCGCCATGGCAGTGCTGCTGCTCAGCGCCTGCAGCAGCAGCGAGGAGACTCGCTACTATCAGCTACCAGAAAGCCCACGATCGGTAACGGCACAGAGTACGATGACGGCACCCAGCCCCGGCCAGGGGCAGCGTCAGCTGTGGATAGAGCAGGTCTCGGTGCCGGACTATCTGGCGGGGAATGGGGTGGTCTATCAGACCAGCGACGTGCAGTACGTTATTGCCAGCAATAACCTGTGGGCCAGCCCCCTCGACCAGCAGCTGAGAACCTCGCTGGTGGCCAACCTCAGCCGCAATCTTCCGGGCTGGGTGGTCGCCTCCCAGCCGCTGGGCAGCGAGCAGGATACTCTTAACGTCACCGTGACCGGTTTTCATGGTCGTTACGATGGACACGTCATTGTGAGCGGCGAGTGGCTTCTCAACCACCAGGGCACGCTAATCAAGCGTCCCTTCTATGTGGAGATGACGCAGCCGCAGGATGGCTATGACGCAATGGTGAAGGTGCTTGGCGAGGCGTGGGCGCAGCAGGCCAGCAATATGGCCCGGGAGATAAATCGCTTACCTTAATCTGCAACTAATCCTAAAAAAGCCACGCTTTCGTTTATGGTCGCGTGGCTTTTTTATGCTACAGGCAGGGGTAAAACCTGTGCTTGCTCACATTTTTTGTACAAACGAACCCTCGCATATCTCACATTTATGACATTGGTATGAATTTTGTGCATTGACTCTGCGTGGCGATCGCGCTATTTCTTAGGCGTGGCTGCACATTTTGTAACCACTGTTTTCTTTTCCACCAGACTCAAATAATGAGGGAAACGAGGCATGAAGAGACAAAAACGAGATCGCCTGGAACGGGCACATCAACGTGGTTATCAGGCCGGCATCGCCGGACGCTCAAAAGAGTTGTGTCCTTATCAGACGCTGAATCAGAGATCATACTGGCTTGGAGGCTGGCGAGAAGCCATGGAGGACAGGGTAGTTATCGCCTGATTCTGTCCCTTTAAAAGAAACCTCCGCCTTGCGGAGGTTTCGCCTGTCAGGGGGATCAGAACGCGGAGGTGTCCTTGAACAGACCCACTTTCAGATCGGTTGCGGTGTAGATCTGGCGACCGTCAACCAGCACTTCACCATCCGCGATGCCCATGATTAGCTTACGGTTGATAACGCGCTTGAAGTGAATACGGTAGGTAACTTTCTTCGCATTCGGTAAAATCTGGCCAGCCAGTTTCACTTCGCCCACGCCGAGGGCGCGGCCTTTACCTTCGCCGCCGAGCCAGCCGAGGTAAAAACCTACCAGCTGCCACATGGCATCGAGGCCCAGGCAGCCAGGCATTACCGGATCGCCAATGAAGTGGCAACCGAAGAACCACAGATCCGGATTGATATCCAGTTCTGCTTCAACATAGCCTTTATCGAAATTGCCGCCCGTCTCGCTCATCTTGACCACACGGTCCATCATCAGCATGTTTCCTGCCGGTAACGGTGGGCCATTTTCGCCAAACAGTTCACCACGACCAGAGGCAATGAGGTCTTCTTTCGTATAGGATTCGCGTTTATCTACCATGTTCTCAGTAAGCCTTATTTTAGTGAAGCACGCAGGATAGCTAACACGTGTACGCTGAACAACTCCGATCAGTTGGCTGAAAACCACATACATAAAGGATAGCTTCATTATGTAATGAGGATATACCTAATGGATTCAATGGGCCGGACTTCGTGCGTAGACAATGCCAATCTGTCCTTATCTGTAAAGCAGGCACAAGGGGGCACAATAAAGACACAACCTTTACAGCAGAGGTTACGGTTGGCAATACCTTATCTTTTCAGGAAGAAATCTTCAGGAATCTACCAGACGAGATATCGTAGGGTTGGCTCTGCGAGTGATACCATTACCATTTCAATGAGAACTACTAGCAGGACCGCAGCGATGAAGCATCAGGAATTTTATAACAGTGCCGTCAGGACATTTATTGTTAACAATCCCGAGGCTTGCTGGGACGAGATGAAGGAGTATCTCAGGGACCTCGCTGAATCCTTACTTATGGACAAGCCTGATGAGTTTTGGGATGGCGTGGAGATCTCTACTATAGATGACAGCAGAGAAGCTCTAATGGACCTTGTGGCAACCGCCGGACTTTCACTTAATCAGCACAAGGCAATCATCAAGGCTCAGGAAATACTTAAGGCTACTAAAGAACGTCTGTGTGGAAATGCGGGGCCGCTTCTAGCGCTGGTAGAGGAGTTTTCTCCGGCCGAATCCCTCAGATTGGTAGAGCCGCTTCCAATTACTGTAAGCCAAGAAGCATCACCAGCGACTGTGCTTACATTTGACGAGTTGTATGGGAAATTTCTTGCTGAAAACTCAATCAACATGAAGAAGTCTACCATTTCTGACCACAATACAATTCGTAGGCGGTTAAGTGAGTACATTGCGCATCTCAATATGCGAACCTATACGCGTGAAGATATAACTGAGTTAAGAGCTGACCTGATTGAGTCTGGCAATTACGTCTATGCTTCAGTTAACAAGATTCTTCAGAAAGTCTCGTCCGTAGTTAACTGGGCGGTTAACAGCGGGTTGATACAGAACGATTATACTAAAGGCCTGAAGCTCAGAGGCGTTCGAAATAACCGCAGGGCCTTTACGGACCCGGAGATGAGCACTCTCATTACAGCTCTTACCACGGATAAAAACCTTACGTTAAGCCAGCAGTGGGCCATCCGGGTCGGAATGATTACCGGGGCAAGAATAGGGGAGCTGCTCCAGCTGACCAAAGCGGATATCCAAGAGCAAGATGGTATTACTTTTATAGATATTCACGATAACAATGCTAAGGGCCTGAAGAACAAAGCAAGTATACGCAAAGTACCGCTGACAGATGGCGCATACGGGTTCTCATTAGACAAATTCCGGGCGTGGCTTGAGCGTCAGCGGGATGGGGAGGATATCTTCCGGGAGCATAGCCGCACTTACAGCGACCTGAATGCTTTCATTAAGCGCCATACGACCAGCACTGGCGAGGTCTCTTTTCATTCGCTTCGTCATTACATGGCGACTCGTGCGAGAGCGAGAGGAGTCACTGAAGCAGATGTGGGGGGCATACTTGGTCATGCTTCCGGTGAGATCACTTTTGGGCTTTACGGTTCCGCTGTGAGTACGCAACGCTCGTCTGAGGTCTTAAAAGCTATTCTTCTCTGAGGTAGCCTGCGAAGGATGTTTCATGGTTGAATTGTGTTTGACTTTACAATTTAATTTATGCTAGGTGAGGGTGCTAGCTTCACTCATGGATTTTTGTAAGTGTCAAGGTTAAAAGCTAGCGACTCACTATAGGGAGAGGCCCAAGAAAATAATTTATATACCGCACGCCTCGACCAGCGACCATCTTGCAAATAACATTTACCGTTCGTAATGCTGGGGCCACTGAGGGCGATTGGAAACCTCCTCGACACGCGCCATGCTTCCAACCAGAGCAGCATTATCGGGCATCCTATTAACGTAACCTACCGCACCTTTCAGGGCGGGTAACTAAAGACACCACACGGGCCAGCGGGTCCTTCTTTCGTGGAATACAGATTAGGGTAGGGGAAGTGAAGACAGACGTAGTATCTAGGACTCCCATACAGGGCATGGAAACTCTAAGTGATTGCTCTTTGGGATATCTTGAGTTACCTCTGAGAAGACCTTGGAACAAGAAGACCCTCAGAGCTGACGCTCAAGGATAGACCCTTAGATGGATGGTTAAAATTATAATTACCATCCTCTCTTAGAGGAAAACCTGAAGGTAAACTATGAGAACTTCCTTGGAACAAGGGTCTCCTCAGTATGCCCTTCAGGTTATTGAGCTGGGTGGTCATAGCTTGCTCGTACTGGTCATGTGGTCTCACAGACACAAACTGTGTCCTCACTGGCTAACATTCCGATCTCCGCACGGAGCTTACCGAACTCCTCAGCGAACTGGAGGCCCTCCGGTGTCTCTGACTTAGCAATATCGTAGGAGCCAGTCTTACGGATTGACGGTAGGACTTCCTCAGTGACCCACTTGCGGAACGGCTCGGATTGCGGTGCATGTCCGCGAAGGAGCATACGGTAGGTGGCAGACTCATTCATTAATGTGGAGCGGGGCAGCACGCGAGGATGTCGCACGAGTGTCTCCCATAAAATGGGAGATAGGTCTGAGATACGTAAAGGCTCTATCCCATTATTCTGCATGAAAGAATAGACAGCGTTACTGCCATTCTTGAAGCCAGCCATATCAGCCACCTGCTTAGCCACAAAGAGCAACTCATGGTCCGGGTGGCCTATCACAACGTCCAGCTCACAGCCTGCAACCGTGGGTAATCAACGAGTGAGTTAACAATCTGTGTAGGAATTTCTGAGACACGCACCACTAATGACTTCTGAATTTCAGTAGGCATATCTGACAACGCATCAGCACCACGTCCGGATTACCACGCAGCGCTCGATCTAACGAGTCACGTAATGAGTCAGACACCATTTCTTGGTGTTTGTTGCGAATGTCCTTGAGACAGACCCTGTTTTCCGGGGCCTGTGGTTCTCCAGCCGACCGCAAAAAATGCGGGCCGCTCGTAACGTAAATAAATCCTGTACATAACTACTACTGGGTCCCCACTGGTCGCTAGGAAATAACGATAATAAAACAAAGAGTTAAGCTAACGACTCACTATAGGGAGAGGACCCCCTGTGAAATCCAGCTTCTTGTTCATCTACGTTGTTAGTGGACTCGCTGGGTCGATCACATGGAAATTCCCCAAGTTAGAACAGCAACCTCTGAATCACCCAAAGCCGTCGCAGGCTATATCCATCAATCCAGTCTTTATGTCGTGCCTCTATGCTGCTGCCAGTGCCCTTGTCGTGGGTCTGGATGGCTGGTAGCGGGTGCGAACGTAGAGGCACTACATAAGGAATTACGACACCATGGTTTACACCAACACTATTGAGGCTCTGCCAATCGTCATCGAGAATCACTCGTTCACGTGCAATGACCAGCGTATGTGGAACCTCAACGAGATTCACCAAGTGCTCAATCTGCCAGATAGTAAAGCTCCTTCACAGTGGCGAACCGAGGTCTCTCGACACATGGACCGCTCTGCAAATTTGCAGACCGTTAACGGTGACAACGGGGGTACTTGGGCGACTGAGGCTGGCGCTATTGCATATGCTATGTGGGTCTCGACCGATTTCTACCTGATGGTCATCAATGCGTTCATCTTCATGCGTAACGATGCCGTTCTCCGTGAGCGTGTCGCTGTGCTGCAAGCTGATGAGGCTAACGCTGCTTTGTCCATCGCGGCACCTAAAGCTGATATCTTCGATAAGCGTCTTGCCAATGGTGGCGCTGTACCATGGACCCAAGCCTGTAGAGCGCTGAGCATTCCTCCACGTAAACTCATAGCGGGTCTACTGGGGTCCGGTAAGTTCATTAAGAAGTTCGATTATGACCGTGGCGATTATTATATCCAGCCACCTGCTGAGGCATTCCGTGGGGATTACTTCCGCTGGAAGACCGTAATGGACCGTCAGGAATGGCAAGTAACCGCTCGTGGTGTCGCCTGGATGCAAGAGAATGCGTCTAAGTGGCGAGAAGCTATTGCCCGTGATGACCGCCAGAAGGCTGCCGCTAAGCGAGCTGCGAAACGTAGCCGTAAGGTGGCCGCATGAGTGAAGCCAGAAAGATTGACCCAAGGACCCCTGAGGGCCGCAAGGCGCTGAGCTTCCTGACTATCCCCACACGGACACTTTTGGACCTGCTAGGCATCGATCCGGCTGGTCCTGAAAGCCGACCGCATTACCCAAAGGCCGAGCTGTGTCTGATGTGCGTTGAGCGCGGCATCAAGCGCCCTCTCGTTTAGCATCTTACTAACTTAAACACTGAATACGAACACCGACCGATGCGGGGAGACCCTCAGCGGCGCTCTGTGCTGCCTGTAAGTAGCCAGATTGCGCCATCGAGGAGACCGATAGGGGTTCACCTGAATATGGAGAATCCACTATGTCCATTTTAATTACTGATTCCCTAAATAATGATATCGCTGAAGCTGGAGACGCCAGTGAGGTCTACAGCCTTACGGCTATCCACGCGGCTCTAAAACTAGGTGGCTCAAAGCATCCGGCTCTATTCGAGCAAGACTCAGAGTTTCATCACTTCAACGCCTGCGGTCGCCTGTCATCCTCCTTTGAGGAACAAACGGGAATGACGTACTGGGCTGATAGTGAATGCCTTGAGGCCTTCAGTCGCTGGCTTGGCTACGAGTCTCTGGGCCATCTGCTCGATGCTGTGCCAGTAGAGGATTAACGAGACTACGTTTCACAGCCCGACCATAACTATCAACACTGACATTCCCCGCCCAAGGAGGACCCCTACAATGTTAATTCCTAAATTTATCCTGACTGATGTTACCGATACGTCAATCAAAGTGAACGGCCAAAAGATGACGCTGGATTACTTCAAACAAGTCTTTGTAACCATGTGTCTTAACGCCTCGTGGAATAGCTTCGAAGTCTCGCGGCGTCTGTTCGATGCCATGATGAACGTAAACATTATCCCCAGAGGCTACGGCAAGTTCTCGCGGGACTACGCGGATTACCGCTCCGAACAGGAAGAACAGCGAGCAGCCCTTCAGCGCTTTGCAGACGAACAGGCAGAACGCATGGCAGCCATACATGCGACCCCTGAGGAAATCGCTGAGGATGTGGCTAAACGTAAAGCTCGACAAGCCGAAGTGGTAGCAAGGTTCCGCAAAGCCTCTGCTGGTTTCTAGTAGCGTCTTAACCTTCATCAGCCTTCCCTGATTCAAATTCTAAAGTGAGCGGCCTCAATGGTCGCTTGCAGCAACATCAGCCTTTTGCCTAATGCCACCAGATAACTCTCTGTAACTAAAGGGAGATAACGACACTTAAGGAGATATACTTATTATGAGCCGCCAACAATTCAGTGACACCAATACCCAGTCTCAACGAGATGCCGAAATCACTCGAAAAGTAAACTTGCAGACCCAACATGCGACCATCTCAACTCACGCTGAGTCCGGCTGGGAGCAAATCAACATGGCTTCTGTAGCCCCAGTGCGCAATGGCGACGGGTCTGTAGATGGCGGTGGCGCTATGCACGTAACAACTAACGTAGATGCTTCTGTTTACGCTGAGAGTTTCGCTCAGTCACTGGATGTCAGCCTGAATGACCCTGATTTTATTGAGCGTCTTAACGAGTGCCTGACCGCCGAGATTCGACCATATCGTACCGAGCCTACGCCCATTACTCTGGCCGTGCTGGCTGATAACTCTGTTCGTTTTAATCCGACCCAGCGTTACGCCGATTCTGACAAGCCGACCTCCATTATTAAGTTTGGTGAGATGGTCACTGTCGATAAAGCGAATGACGCGGTTATGTTTAACCACTCTGTGGAGCTGCTCGACTTCCATATGGATACCGCAGGATTCACTGAGGCCTCCCTCCGCCACGCGATTGGACAGGCTCTGGTGGATATCTGCGCCTCGATGAGTTCACACTGTGTGGACCTGCTGGTTAATGCAGAGCTGACCCAAAAGATTGAAGTTACTAAGCCTACGGGTATTCCACGTGAGCAGGCCGAAGACATTATCGATCTGCTGTCTGTGAACCTGACACCTGCTTATGGTGCGACGCTGAGTGACTACACGTTACTCATTCCGGCTTCACTGGAAGCTATCCTTGAGCGAGCAGCTCAGCGGGCTGGCGTAGAGGACGTGGAGGAACTACTGGGCTGCGGTGTAATGGAATATAGCGGTACTGACCGTGGCCTCTTTCTGTTACCTCGTCGCTTCACTGCGCTATCTTTCCGGTCTACCGCTGATGGTGATGCCTTCCCGGTCACACTGTCACGAAATGCCAATAAACAAGCGTGGGTCATTGAAGCTCGTGGAGTGGTTGACCTGGTGGCCTCTGCGACCGCTAAGGATGCTGACGGTGTCACAGTGAGCCTACCGCTCATCACTCAGTTGACTTGGAAGTAACTAAATAATAGCTAAGGGTGTCCTAAAAGGGATGCCCTAGCTTTTACTATTGATAGGTTTTAACCATGAATACAGAGGGATTACCCTATGAATTTTTATTGATGCTGGCTCATGTCACGTACATGGTTATTGCTATTAGCTTGAGCCTAAAAGGACCCTTTATGAAAATTCTACAGAAATTTCTGAGTGGGTATCATAAGGATAAGCCTTGAGGAAAATCCCCCCTATGGGTCTCGATAGGACCATCAGGAACCACGGCAAGACCACTACCGAAGTCACAAATGAGCCACAATCGGGTCATAAAGAAGTCACAAATTGCTTGACGACTATCTTCTAACCCGGTCATGATGCGTCTCTCATCGCTATTCTTAGTTGGCTGAAAACCAGCTCAACCAGCGCAGCGGCCACGGGTAGCGATGACGCGCTTCCTGCTGCGTCGCCAGCGTAATACGTTCCTGAATGGTCTGGATCAAGGTCGTTTGCCCTTCGCCATCCCACACCAGGTCTGTCAGTAAGGGTAGTGCATCGGTCACGTCATCAATGGCCCAGATGGAAAATTGTTCTGCCTGTACCGCATCCAGCAGATCCTGGTGCAGACAGAGATGGCGCACGTTCGCGGCGGGGACAATCACCCCCTGCTTGCCGGTCAGGCCCCGATGCTGACAAATCGCAAAAAAGCCTTCGATCTTCTCATTCAGACCGCCCACCGGCTGCGCGCGACCAAACTGATCCACCGAGCCGGTAATGGCGATATGCTGATGCAGCGGGACATCGGCCAGGGCGCTGATCAGCGCGCACAACTCGGCCATCGAGGCGCTGTCGCCGTCCACTTCGCTGTAGGATTGCTCAAAGGTCAGCGACGCGGTGAACGGCATCTGCTGCTCCAGCTCCAGCTCGGCCATCAGGAAGGATTGCATGATCATCATGCCCTTCGCATGGATATTGCCCCCCAGCTCGGCTTTACGCTCGATGTCATGAAACTCACCGTCACCAATGTGCACCACGCAACTGATGCGTGAAGGCTCGCCATAGGGGCGAGGATGGCCAGGAAATTCAACCACCGAGAGGGCGTTGATCTGCCCGACGCGCTCGCCCTCGGTCTCAATCAAGATTTGCTCAAGCAGGATCTCATCCAGCATACGCTCCGGCAGATAGCCTTCACGCCATTCGCGCTGGGTCAGCATGGTCCGCAGCTGCTCTGCGTCGAAGGTGCTCTCTTCGGTAAAGGCGGAGACCTCGCGCAGCTGACGAGCCAGCCACAGCGGGCAGAGTGGCAGCGTTTCTTGATCGTCGGTATAGCGTACTGCGGCGCGGATCAGCACCGGCCAAGCATCGTCAGCAGGCACAGGCAATCCAGCCTGCTCGGCGTTCAGGATCACCCACTGACGCCAGGTGGCAAGATCTTCTGCATCGGTAATCTGAATATTTTCTTCATACTCGCTGTAGATAGACTGGGCAGCCAGATCGGGTTCCATCTCCTGGAAATCCGCCAGCGACTCGCGCTCGCCCACCAGGATAACCTTCAGCGTGAGCGGCATCGCGGGTACGCTAACGGGCAGGGGACGGGACTCATCAAAAGAGACCCAGTCAAAACGCTGGCGGGTGACGAGTGATTTAAGACGCATCCAGAGCAGTGGCTGGCTCAGCAGGGTGCGCAGGGAGATAATCAGCACGCCACCGTTGGCCTGGTGCACCAGCCCTGGCTCAAGGGTGATCTCATTATTGAACTGGCGCAGGCAGCCAAAGAGCTGCTCGGCTTCTACCCAGTCAGCAACCACCACATCACTCTTTCCGGCAAAGTTCGCCTCTGCACTGGCGGCAGGCTTTGCGCTCACCGTGCGGCCGGCGACGCTATACTCAACGCCAACCACTGGCGACGTCGCGGGCTGGAGTTCACGGGCGGCGGCGGCGATCAGGGCCAGATACTCCGGCTCCTCCGGCGCTTTAGCCAGTAAAAAGCGTGATGATGCAGAAGGATGCAGCAGCTGCTCCAGCGCATAGTGCAAACGAGGTTGCGTGTCACCAAGAGAAAGCTCAGACTCAAGGTCAACGTCAGACGGTGTAAACACCTCCTGATAGCTGTCGGTATCAGGAACAAGGTCTTGCCAGGCTAGTTTAGTAATGGTCAATGTCGAGGTTTTATCGTCAGCTGTAAAAGGCGGAATTATAGCGTAAGCGGCAATTCAGCACACGCGGAATAGATGCTTTTACCGCTATCCGGCTACCGTCTGGCTCACAGGATGTGATTTCTTTTCAGCAGATTGGCAAAAAACTGATATTCTGAACTAAGTTACACGGTAACACTGAGATCGCAATGAAATATCAACAACTGGAAAATCTTGAAAGCGGCTGGAAATGGAAGTACCTGGTGAAAAAGCACCGTGAAGGTGAACTCATCACGCGCTATTTAGAAACCAGTGCGGCTAAAGAGGCTGTCGATTTATTGCTGAAGCTCGAATACGAACCGGTTCGCGTTAATGACTGGATTGCGCAGCATATGAATGCCGCGTTGATGAACCGCATGAAGCAGACCATCCGCGCCCGGCGTAAGCGGCACTTCAATGCCGAGCACCAGCACACGCGTAAAAAATCTATCGATCTGGAGTTTATGGTCTGGCAGCGACTGGCGGGCCTTGCCCAGCGGCGGGGGAAAACCCTGTCGGAGACGATTGTGCAGCTGATTGAAGATGCCGAGCATAAAGAGAAGTATGCCAGCCAGATGAGCACCCTGAAGCAGGATCTGCAGGCGCTGTTGGGCAAAGAGTAACGGCTTAGTCAGCAAACAGCAGGCAATAAAAAACCCCGCATGGCGGGGTTTTTTTATAAAACGTGAACTTAAGCCTGCGGCTGAGTTACAACGTCTTTGATACCTTTAACTTCGATCTCTACGCGACGATCCGGTGCCAGGCAGTCGATCAGTGCAGCGCGAGCTTTCACGTTGTCACAGGTGTTGCCGGTAACCGGGTTAGACTCGCCCATACCACGTGCGGAGATCTTGTTGGACGGGATACCTTTAGAGATCAGGTAGTCAACAACAGACTGAGCACGTTTCTCGGACAGACCCTGGTTGTAAGCGTCAGAACCGATACGGTCGGTGAAGCCCAGAACAACAACGGAACCGTCTTTCGGATCCAGGTTGCTCAGCTGGGTGTACATCTGATCCAGAGCCTGCTGGCCTTCTGGTTTCAGAGTCGCTTTGTTGAAGTTGAACAGTACGTCAGACTTCAGAGTGAAGTGCTTGGTAGAAACCTGCGGAGCCGGAGCCGGAGCCGGTGCAACAACCGGAGCTACGTCTTCCTGCTGGCCGAAGCGGTAGGAAACACCTACGCTCAGCATACCGTTGTCCTGACGGGTGCCCAGAGTTTTAGCATCGCCAATGTTGTTAACCCACTGGTATTCCAGACGGGTAGCGATGTCACGGGTCATTGCCCACTCTACGCCACCAGCGAATACTGGGGAAACACCGGTATCGTGGTCTTTGAAGGATGCGCCAGTGCCAGGAACCTGAGCTTTAGCATCAGCACGCCATACCATACCACCCAGGCGGGTGTAGATATCAACGTCGTCAGTGATTGGGTAGCCCAGTTTAGCGGTCAGCTGAACGCCCTGAGATTTGAAAGCACCGTTTACGTTGTCGCCTTTGTACGGCTCACGACCTAACCAGTCATAGCCCAGTTCGAAACCAACGTACGGGTTAACCTGGTAGCCGCCGTATGCGCCAGCGCCCAGCTGGTCTTCACGAGTCGGGCCATCATTAGGAATGAAGCCGTTGTCGTGGTACTGGGACCAGCCCAGTTTAGCACCAGTGTACCAGGTATTATCTTTCGGAGCGGCCTGCGCTACGGTAGCGAAGCCAGCCAGTGCCACTGCAATCGCGATAGCTGTCTTTTTCATTTTTGCGCCTCGTTATCATCCAAAAATCGCCATGAAATTCTCGCCAGAGAAAACACGGTTAAATCCTTCACCGGGGGCATTGCTCAATATTAACTCTACCGATATCTTCGGCTTATGCCGAGCACCCCTGGCGATGTAAAGTCTACAACGTAGTTGGAAACTTACAAGTGTGAACTCCGTCAGGCATATGAAAAAAAAAGAGTTGTAGACACAATATTTAACATTTATGACGATAAATTCGCCATCGAAATATCGCAGTTACCGCGCCAGACAGGCTTCGCGAGAGAATTTAGCTTAATGACCAAGGGCCTGGAACCGGTGCAAAATAGATCCCAGGAATTATCTTATTTTTACTTAATGAAACAAATTCGAGTGAATTTTTAAGCCCGATGGCTGTCCTGAAGCCTGAGGATCGAAACGAACCGGCCGCATAATAAAGCCCATTGCATTCCCTTCCTGAGCAGCGTTAACGAGGCGGCGATGCTCATCTTCCGACAGCGCCTGCGCATGCCAGCCGATTACCACGCTGTAGTTCCCCGTCTGTAATGCTTTGATCATGGAGTCCAGCGTACTCTCAGGCGAGAGCTGACTAATATGCATCAGCTTGCTGAGAGGCAGACCAGCAGACTGTACCCATGCGCGGCTCAATTTTTGCTGCGGCGTCAGCCAGAGCTGCCAGCGAGACTGCTGGCTAAGCTGCTGTAACAGAGGTAACAGCAGCAGCTGCGTCATCATCGGCTGGTCTTCACGGTAGACCACCTCACTGATGAGGCCGGTAGCCGCAGCAGGCGTATTGACCTGTGCGCGACTGCCTGCGAAAGAAGCGTATTGAGATGAGCGATTAGCATAGCCTGAAGTGTACATAGTCATTCCAGCCCTGAGAGTTACTGTATATCTATACAGTACCCCCTAAGCGTTTAAAGATCAACCTCATTTTCTGAAAGCGTCTCGCAAATATGATCTGAATGTGCGGCGAGAAGAAAAATCATCTTGCTGATGCCGGGCAACTTGCCTATGTTCCTTTTCAACGGATGGTTTACGAAATAAAAGATATTTTACGCCTTGATTTTAAAGGAATAAGCATGAAAAACGTATCGTATCAAAGGATCTATCAATCTCGGGAATATCTTTCGCCGCTGGGGCATATTCACCACCGTGCACTCTTTGGCGGCTATAGCCTGGCCATCGAGGATACCGTCTTTGCAATGGTTGCCGAAGGGGCGCTCTACCTGCGCGCCTGTGAAGAGAGCGCATCCTACTGCGTCAACGCTCAGGCTTCTTTCCTGACCTTTGTAAAGCGGGGCAGGCCGGTACTGCTCAACTACTACCGGGTCGATGACAGCCTGTGGCACGATCGCGAAACGCTGCTGACGCTCGGCCACTATTCGCTGGCGGCGGCGCGGCGCGAGAAGGTGGCAAGGTATGCACAAAAGCGGCTGCGGGATCTGCCCAACCTGAACTTTCAGCTGGAGACGCTGCTGTGGGAAGCCGGGATTAAGGATGAGCACAGCCTGAAACAGCTGGGCGCCAAGGCATGCTGGCTCAGGTTAAAGGAGCGCAGCCCGCAGCTCAGTATCAAAGTGCTGTTTGCGCTGGAAGGGGCCATTGCTGGCCTGCATGAGGCAGCGCTCCCGGCAGATACGCGCCGGGAGCTGACCGTGTGGTTCAAAGAGCTGGAGGCAGAGAGTGGTATAAATCAGCGCGGAACCTGATGTTGCAGCTGACAGATCTCCGGCAGCAGCCCAATCAGCAGGCCTATCTGCTGTAAAACCAGTGGAGCCTTGCTGTTTGGATCTGGCTCTAGCTGGCGGATCCGCTCGGAGAGCGCCGCGAGCTGCTGTCCAACCCGAACTTCATCGGCAGGCTGATGGTGCAGGGCATCATCAACGTAGCAAACGGCGTCATCCAGCAACTGCAAGATCTCCGGCTGCTGAAGCTGCTCCCGATGCGCCCCCAGCGTTGAGATATAGCTGGTAAAGGTGTGGTTCAGGCAGAGCAGGCGAAAGGCGACGTCCCGCATCTCTGGCGTAGCGTCCGGCTCGGTGGACATGTTTGAAACCACCGACGCCAGCTCCGCATCGCCGTTGTGGGCGTAGCGCCGGGCAATACGATACGCCAGACGGTTATCGCGTCCCTGGTGATACTGCTCCAGAATGGCATCCAGATAGCGGCAGTTAGCCTCCAGCGCACGTTCCAGCACCCGCGGGAGGTTGCGAAAGCGCCAGTCAGGCCAGATAAAGCTCACCGCCGCCCAGGCGATGGCGCAGCCGATCAGCGTATCGATAATACGCGGGATCGCCACCTCAAAGCCCTCGCCAAGCAGGTTGAAGCAGAGCAGCACCAGCAGGGTGATAAACATCGTGGCATGAGCGTACTGAACGTTGCGGAAGGCAAAAAAGAGCACCCCAGCGATGACAATCAGCACCAGCTGCCCCTCCAGCGAAGGGACAAAAAGCAGCACAGGCAGTCCCACTGCCACGCCCACCAGCGTGCCGATGATACGCAGCGTCAGACGGTGACGGGTCGCATTATAGTTTGGCTGGCAGACAAACAGGCTGGTCAGTAGGATCCAGTAGCCGTGCTGTAAGCCGGTTAGCTGAATAAAGGCGTATCCCAGACAGAGCACCACCGACATTCTCACCGCATGGCGAAACAGGGCCGATTCCGGCGTCAGATTGCGCTTTAAACGCTGCCAAATATCGTCCAGGCCGGTCAGGCTGTCATCGGCAAGCTCATTTTCGGTACTCTGTGGCTGCTGCATCAGTGCCTGCTCAGATTCGATGGTCGCCAGCTGGGCGTCGATAGCCCGCAGGTTATCCCGCACAAAGCTCAACGCCTCTATATAGTCGGCAGAGGTACCCTGAGCGCGGGCGTGCTCAAGCGCCGCGTCAAGGTGGGCAAAGGCACGCTCAAATTGCGGGTCGTGCTGATACGGCTCGCGCAGCAGGATAGCCCGTGACAGTCGGGCGCAGGCCTGCGCCTGCATGGAGAGCATCCGCTGAAAGCGAAACATCAGGGCGCTATGGCGAAAGCGCTCGCGCAAAGCATGGTATTGAATATGCGACGAGCTGGCACGCTCATGGATATCCTGGGCGACGAAATAGTAGTGCAGCGTGCGCCGGGTACCGCGCTGGCCGCGATCTCCCCGCAGCCTCGTCAGCAGCGAAGCCTTAGTCTGGTTGAGCGTGGTCACCAGCTGGCCGTTGGCCTGGGCCAGATCGTAGAGCGGGGCCTCGCTCTCATGCTCATCATCAAAATCCGGATCGAAAAGGCGCGATTTCTGCTCCAGATAGTTCGCCAGCTGCGCGTAGCAGCGGGAGAGATTGTCCTGCAGAGGGCGTACCGGAAAGACCAGATGTCCCACCAGCGTCAGCAGGCTAAACCAGACCGCTCCCGCCAGCAGCAGCAGTGGCTGCTGGTACCACTGGTCGAAGAGAGAGATCCCCAACATGGTATAGATAGCAATCAGCAGCGCGCCAAAGGCAATGGTGGCATAGCGCTGCCCAAGGCCGCCCAGCAGAATAAACCCGCAGGTAGAGATGATAAGCCCAATGGCAAACAGCCACGGCCAGGGGAAGAGCAGCTCCACCGAGGCCGAGGCGATAAAGAACGAGACCAGGGTGATGACCAGGTTGCGCAGCCGCCCGGTTAGCCTGTCATCAAGATCGGCCAGCGCGGCGGCCACCACGCCCAGGGTTAGTGGGATCGTGAGCTTCACCTCCCCCAGCCACCAGGGCAGGGCGACCGTACCGCTCAGGGCGATAAAAATCCTGACGTTATAGAGCCAGGCACTGTTCCATGTGTATCGGCGAAGCAGGGGGCTTAACATGAGCTACGCATCCTTTCTGATTAAAAACGCGCCCGGGCGTTGGCTTCGCGGGCGGCCTGCGCCGTCTCAACCGACACGACCCGCCGTCCAACCGGCCACAGGGCAATGGCGGCGATTTTAAAATTGGCGATGCCTACCGGAATGCCAATGATGGTCAGGCACTGGGTGATGCCGGCCAGGATATGCATGACGCATAGCCACCAGCCGAAGAGCACCAGCCAGAAAATGTTCAGCAGCGTACCGCCGGTGTTCATGAGTACGTTACGGCGGGACGGATCAAGCTCATCAACGTGTACCGCTTCGTTGCCGTATGGCACCAGCGACAGTTTGGTAATCTCCCAGCACGAGCGGGTCAGCGGCAGCGTGAAGATAAAAACAATGCTCAGCAGCGTCGCCAGAATCCAGGCTAGCGTCGTGGCGAAACCGCCCAGGAAGAAGTTAAGAATATTCAGTACAGTACGCATAGATCCTCGAAGTTATCTGCCATAAAGGAAAGGCCCGCTAAGTGTAACGTCTTTTTACGCTGGAGCGTAAATTCTCTGGCGGGTACACTGACGGCAACGTTATGACCAGAGAAACGGCACATCATGGAACTGAAAGCGACTTCACTCGGAAAACGTCTGGCTCAACACCCCTATGACCGGGCGGTCATGCTTCATGCAGGCGTGAAGGTTTCCGGCGATCGCCATGAGTACCTTATCCCTTATAATCAACTTTTAGCCATTGTCTGCAAACGCGGCCTGGTCTGGGGCGAGCTGGAATTCGTGCTCTCAGATGCCAAAGTAGTGCGCCTGCATGGCACCGAGTGGGCGCAGACCCAGCAGTTTTATCAGCATCTCAATGCCCACTGGCAGGCATGGAGCAGCCAGATGAGCGAGGTGGCCGCGGGCGTATTGCAGGAGACGGTCGAGACCCTCTCCAGCGGCATGAAGGCCAGCAGGTGGCTTACTCGCCAGCAGACCACGGGCTTGCAGGATCGGATCCGTAACGCTTTTGCGGCGCTGCCGCTGCCGCTGGCCCGTCTTGATGAGTTTGATAACTGTCGCGAGGCGTGGCAGCAGTGTCAGAGCTGGCTGGTGGATGTCGAAGCCAGTCGGGCCGCCCATAACCGGGAGTACACCCGTAAAATGCTGGTTCAGTACGCGCCGTTTTTTGCCAGCGTCGAATCCTCACCGCTTAATCCAGCTCAGGCGGAGGCGGTCGTGAACGGTGAGCAGTCGCTGTTGGTGCTGGCCGGGGCGGGCAGCGGCAAGACCTCGGTACTGGTGGCTCGTGCGGGCTGGCTGCTGATGCGCGGTGAAGCGGCGGCGGATCAGATCCTGCTGCTGGCCTTTGGCCGCAAAGCAGCCCAGGAGATGGACGAGCGTATCCGCGAGCGGCTGAATACCGATGAAATTGCCGCCCAGACCTTCCATGCTCTGGCGCTGGCCATCATTCAGCACGGCAGCAAAAAGGTGCCCACCATCAGTGCCCTGGAGAATGATACCGACGCCCGTCAGGCGCTGTTTATTGAGGCCTGGCAGCAGCAGTGCAGCGAGAAAAAGGCCCAGGCCAAGGGCTGGCGGCAGTGGCTGGAGGAGGAGCTGGAGTGGGAGGTGCCCGAAGGCAATTTCTGGGACGATAAAGCCCTACAGCGCCGCCTTGCCGGACGCCTCGATCGCTGGGTCAGCCTGATGCGCATGCACGGCGGTGCCCAGGCGGAGATGATCGCCAGCGCGCCGGAGGAGGTGCGTAACCTCTTCTCAAAGCGGGTGAAGCTGATGGCCCCTCTGCTTAAGGCGTGGAAAACGGCGCTTAAGGCAGAAAATGCCGTCGACTTCTCCGGGCTGATCCATCAGGCGATCAATATTCTGGAGAAGGGACGCTTTATCAGCCCCTGGAAGCATATTCTGGTGGATGAGTTTCAGGATATCTCTCCCCAGCGTGCGGCGCTGCTGGCGGCGCTGCGCAAGCAGAACTCAAGCACCACGCTCTTTGCTGTCGGTGATGACTGGCAGGCGATCTATCGCTTCAGCGGGGCGCAGCTCTCTCTGACAACCGCATTTCATCACTACTTCGGCGAGGGCGAAAGCTGCGTGCTGGATACCACCTACCGCTTTACTCACCGTATCGGTGACGTGGCCAACCGCTTTATCCAGCAGAATCCGCACCAGCTGAGAAAGCCGCTCAACAGTTTAGCGGCAGGGGAGAAGAACGCCGTGACGCTGCTGGCCGAAGATCGGCTCGATGCGCTGCTGGACAAGCTCAGCGGCTACGCAAAGCCGGACGAGCGGATCCTGCTGCTGGCCCGCTACCACTACCTGAAGCCAGCGGTGCTGGAGAAGGCCGCGACGCGCTGGCCGCAGCTGACGCTCGACTTTATGACGATCCATGCCAGCAAGGGGCAGCAGGCGGACTATGTCATCGTGCTGGGGTTGCAGGAGGGCAAGGAGGGCTTCCCGGCCCCGGCGCGGGAGTCGATTATGGAGCAGGCGCTGCTGCCTGCAC
This sequence comes from Pseudescherichia sp., assembly GCF_031987975.1. Taxonomy (GTDB): domain Bacteria; phylum Pseudomonadota; class Gammaproteobacteria; order Enterobacterales; family Enterobacteriaceae; genus Pseudescherichia. The sequence goes on from NZ_DALZYX010000007.1 coordinate 279,618, forward strand.
CGGAGGATTACCCGGACGCTGAGGAGCGTCGTCTGCTTTACGTGGCGCTGACCCGCGCCCGCAAGCGCGTCTGGCTGCTGTTCAGTAAAGACGCGCCGTCACCGTTTGTGGAAGAGTTAAAGCAGCTGGGCGTAACGGTGGTTCGTAAGCCGTGATGTTGCAGGCCGGGTAAGCGGATCCGCCACCCGGCGTTGGCACTACTTCAGGCGATCTGCCAGATAACGTTTGTAGTCCGGGATTTGTATATCAAAGCTTTCACCGAAGTGCGCCGACTCAATGATAAAGTCTGCGGTAGAGACGTTGGTGGCGACCGGGATATTCCACACCGTGGCCAGGCGCAGCAGGGCTTTCACGTCGGGATCGTGCGGCACGGCGTTGAGCGGATCCCAGAAGAAGATCAGCACGTCAATTTTGCTCTCAGAGATTAACGCACCCACCTGCTGGTCGCCGCCCATCGGCCCGCTCAGCATGGCGTTTACCGGCAGGCCGGTGGCGCGCTGGATCAGATTGCCCGTTGTGCCGGTGGCATACAGCTCGTGCTGGGCCAGCAGCGCGTGGTGACGCTCTACCCAATTCATTAGCATCGTTTTGCAGTGATCGTGAGCCACCAGTGCAATGTGTTTCCGCGCCGGAAGCGTACGTGTCGTCAGTTCCATAATCCGTTTCCATTATTGAATTTTCTACAGATTACTGGAAGCGTTTGATGCTGCAAGAGAAAGGCGTAAAAAAAGCGCAGCTGGAAAAGGGAATGTGATTTAACGCACTCTCAGGAGGGGGGCTGCAACTTTACCCACTCCATAAAGCGGCTGCGGGTTTGCGTATCGGCCTGCTGATACCAGTACTTCAGCCGCTGCTCGGTCAGATCCTGCGACGGCGGCACGTCCAGCTCCGATACGCTGGAGAGCAGCGTGCTGTCATCCGCCATTTTATTGGCAAACTGGGGTAGCGAAGCGTGCTGTCCCTGTTTGTTATAGCGTTCGGTATCCCGCTCATAATCAATCCCTTCCGGCGTCTCCGTTACCGGCAGAATATCGACCCTGGCGGGAATAGGCACCGCGTGCCCATCCAGCAGTGAAATCTGTGGCGCGGCGTCAAACATCTCTGACTCCCTCTGCGTCTCCAGCCGGGGCAGCGTCACGTTAACGAGATTGATAGAGCGGGTATTGAAGCTGACGATCAGCGGCGGGGAGATCCACATCCGCTGCTCGCGGTTGTTCATGCGGATGCTTTTTTCCACACGAAACACCAGTTGGTGCGGACCGTTCTCCAGCTCAATACTGCCCGCGCCACGCAGCAGCGAGCTGGAGACTTTTTTGCCGTCGAGGATCAGCAGGTCGATCTCCGTTGCCAGGCGCAGGGTCGTTGCAAAAGCGGTAACCGGCATTAAGCAGACAATCAGTGCGGTGGCAAAGCCGGCTCTCATAAAATCTCCGCTGTTTTTTAAGGGTTAAAAGCGTGTCTGAACATGTCAAAAAGTATGCTTAGTAACATATAGAGTTATGCCTCTTATTACCCTCATGCAGAGGTATGGGATAGATGGTTGTCCGTCCCGGTTTGGCATACACTTGAGAAAAACGCCTGGAGATGATTATGAAAGAGACCGATATTGCTGGCATTCTGAAATCAACCCATACCATTGCGCTGGTGGGGGCAAGCGACAAGCCCGACCGTCCCAGCTACCGGGTGATGAAATACCTGCTCGATCAGGGCTATCACGTGATCCCGGTGTCGCCGAAGGTGGCAGGGAAGACGCTGCTGGGCCAGCAAGGCTACGCGACGCTGGCCGAGATCCCGGAGAAGGTCGATATGGTTGACGTGTTCCGGCAGTCGGAGGCGGCCTGGGGAGTAGCGCAGGAGGCGATCGCCATCGGGGCGCAGACGCTGTGGCTACAGCTGGGGGTGATCAACGAGCAGGCTGCGGTACTGGCGCGTGATGCGGGGCTAAACGTGGTGATGGATCGCTGCCCGGCGATTGAGATCCCACGGCTGGGCCTCAGCCGTTAATGGCAGGTCGATAAAAAACAGACCCCGCTGTGGCGGGGTCTTATCAGTTGCGCAGCCGCGGGGCCTGAAGCTGTTTGCGGATAGAGCGCGCCAGCTCATCCATAGAGGGCTGTTCCGGATGTTCATCCTGCGCTTCGCTGCTAAGCTGAGCTTCTGCCAGGTACGTGTGCACCGGCTGTCCGTCATCATCTTCCATCACAACGTGATACCACGGGGCGACGCGCAGATCCGGGTTAACGGCCAGCTCGTCAGCGGAGGGTTCATCAAGAGAGTATTCGGGGTCGATATCCACGACCACGCCCAAAAATCCCAGCAGCGAGTGGCGCACCTGCTGGCCAATGCCGAATTTGCTGGCAATCATAGTCACCTCCAGGAAACAGTACTTATCCCCAATATGGGGATAAGGTTCCAGAAATCAAGCTACATGACGCGACAGGCAAACCCTTTAAGATACAGCCCTTCCGGGTAGGGAGCGATCACCGGGTGATCTGCGGCCTGACGGAACTGCTCTATAAATTGTACATCACGACCCGCATCTATTGCGGCATCAGCGATGATTTTCTGAAATAAATCGGTGGTCATCAGGCCCGAGCAGGAGAAGGTCAGCAGCACGCCGCCAGGGTTCAACAGCTGGATCGCCAGCATATTGATATCCTTATAGCCGCGGCAGGCACCCATCAGCTGGCTTTTGTTCTCTACGAACTTGGGTGGATCCATCACGATAACGTCGAACTTCTCGCCGTTATCACGATACTTGCGCAGCAGCTTGAAGACATCATCACGTACAAACTCGGCTTTACTCAGATCGAGCTTGTTCAGCTCCACGTTCTGCTTCGCCACGTCCAGCGCCTCCTGAGAGGTATCGACGCTCACGACCTGAGCGCAGCCGCCCATCAGCGCGGAGACGGCAAAGCCACCGGTGTAGGAGAAGCAGTTCAGCACGCGCTTGTCCGCAACGTACTGGCGGGTAGCCAGACGGCTGTCGCGCTGGTCGAGGTAGTAGCCGGTCTTGTGCCCGGCCTGGATATCCACCAGCAGCTTCATGCCGTTCTCTTCGATCGGCAGCAGCGGCGGCGGCAGCTCACCGCTTACCGGCCCCTGGGTCAGCTCCATGCCCTCTTTTTTACGCACCGCCACGTCGCTGCGATCGTAAATTGCGCACTCAGGGTAGCGCTCCTGCAGGGCCGCCACCAGCGCCGGGCGCTGATACTCTGCTCCTGCGCTCAGCAGCTGCAGTACCAGGAAGTTGCCGAAGCGGTCGATAGTCACCCCTGGCAATCCGTCGGACTCCCCGGCGATCAGGCGATAGCTGTCGAGACCATCGCGCTTTGCCAGCCAGTCACGCCACTGCTGGGCCTGGGCCAGGCGGCGGCTAAAGAAGGCGATATCCACGCTTTCGTTTTTATCGAACGTCCAGACGCGGGCGCGGATCTGCGAGGCAGGCGAGTACGCGCCACGCGCTAACCATTTTCCCTGATGGTCAACGATATCAATGGTCTCACCGAGGCTGGCTTTGCCTTCCATGCGGGCAACCGCACCAGAGAAGACCCAGGGATGACGGCGCAGCAACGACTTCTCGCGCCCTTTGGCTAACACTAAACGTACGCTCATAATAAATTGTATTGTCTTTATGAAGAAAATGGCCGCCATTTTCCTGGGTTAGAGCAGGAAAAGCAATTCAGCAATCGGTGGGTAAAAAAATGCCAGTACCATCAAGGTACTGGCAAGACAGACAGGCAATGAGAGTTAATACTTTCAGTCTGGTACAGCTAAGCGAAGCGGTATGTAGGGAAAAGTCTGATAGTAGCAGTACGGAGTGACACAACCTGTCGCAGCCTTCAATAACATTGTTGTATACCCTGATAACAATGGATAAAAAGATGGCGACGGAAGCGTATCACTACCAGTTTATGGCAGAGCCTGTGACCTCTGTAGCAGGTCAGCTGCTGGGCGTTGAGCTGAACACTCAGCTGGAGAGTAAAGGTCAACGCACGCAGCATCCTGAACTGATCGTCAGCACGTGGAACCCCGAGGCGAAACGCAATTTCCTCTATGCGCAGCTGGCAGCGATTTCTCAGCAGGCGGCCTGGATCCGCAGGCGGGGCATCTTTGTCTCGCTGCCCGTTTATGATGAAGAGTCGGCGGTGCTGCTCAGCTATGACAATGCCCTACGCGGCGCGCTGTCGGCGCTGCCCTTCGTTAAGCTGGCGCTCTCTGAGAAGATCTGTTCGGTACGGGATGAAATTACGGGAACATCTAACGCTATCTGGCTGGACGATCTTGGTAAGGGTAGTGCGGATGTATCGGGCCTGGTCGCCTGCAGTTACGAGGCCGTAAAACTGGAAACCACCTTTTTCAATGATGAAATTATTAAGCCGACTTTTACCATACTGATCAAAAACCTGAAAAAATACTGCGAGCGGATTATTGTTCAGGGCCTGGAAAACAGGCGCTATATTCCAGTTCTTCAGGAGGCGGGGATCTGGGGCGTGCAGGGCACGTTTTACCGCCCGGTCCCTTTCCTGAAAGTACACACGTTAATGTAAGAAAAATTTTGCCAGCATACGCTACCCTTAGTGAATCAAAGAAGGAGTGTCATCATGGCCCAAGAGAACATTACAAAAGACAAAGCCTCCTCCTGCATCAAATGCTGGGTTCACGGCAGCGTTCAGGGGGTGGGGTTTCGCTACAGCACCCAGCGTGAGGCGCATCGCCTTGGCCTGACTGGCTACGCGCGTAATCTTGACGACGGCAGCGTAGAGGTGTTGGCCTGCGGCGAAGAGGAGAAGATAGCCGAGCTGCTTGAGTGGCTGAAAGCAGGAGGGCCGCGCAGCGCCCGGGTTGATAATGTTTTAACCGAGCCGCACCAGCCCACCAGGGAGTGGACTAAATTTGGTATCCGCTATTAAATGCACTTCACCGGTTTTGGCAGGCCAGCAATCTTAGTGGCCTGCTTAGCCGGGCCTTTCGGAAAGAGGCGGTAGAGGTAGCGGCTGTTGCCTTTCTCTTCGCCAAACTTGTTGGCCATTGCCTTGACCAGCATGCGGATCGCTGGCGAGGTGTTAAATTCCAGATAGAACTCACGCACGAAGCGCACCACTTCCCAATGCTCGGGCGAGAGGGTAATGGACTCCTGCGCCGCAATGACCTCTGCCAGGCCTTCGCTCCACTGACTGCTCTCTTTCAGATAGCCGTCGTTATCGGTCTCTATCTCTTTACCTTCAAAGCTCAACATAATCATTCACGAATTAGCTAAAAACCGCCGCAGTGTAACAAAAAACAAAGCCCCGCATAAGCGGGGCTTGATGGGATGCTTAAGCGGTTAGTCCCGGCTGGAGAAGCCCAGGATGCTCAGCAGGCTGACAAAGATGTTGTACAGCGAGACGTAGAGGCTGACGGTGGCGCGAATATAGTTGGTTTCGCCGCCGTGAATGATGTTGCTGGTCTCATACAGGATCGCCCCGGTAGAGATCAGGATAAACACCGCGCTGATAGCCAGATGCAGAGCCGGCAGCTGCAGGAAGATGTTCGCTACCATGCCGATTAGCACCACTACGATCCCCGCCATCAGCATACCGCCGAGGAAGGACATATCTTTGCGGGTAGTCAGCACGTAGGCCGAGCAGCAGAAGAAGGTCAGGGCGGTACCGCCCAGCGCCAGGCCAATCAGATCGCCCATGCCTGCCGAGAGGTAGGCGTTAAGCATCGGACCGAGGATGTAGCCCAGGAAGCCGGTAAAGGCGAAGGCGGCCAGGATACCGGCGGGTTTATCCGCCAGCTTATAGGTCAGGAACATTAAGCCGTACATGCCGACCAGAGTCAGGATCAGCCCCGGCGACGGCAGGCCCAGTACTGTACTGGCAGTCGCGGTGATCGCGGAGAAGGCCAGGGTCAGGCTGAGCATAAAATAGGTGTTTCTCAGCACTTTGTGCGTGCTGAGCAGCGATGTACGCCCGCGTGAAGCGCTAACAATACGATCCATGAGTCACTCTCTTATGACAGATGTAATTAAGGATGAAGGATAGGGAAACAGAGCGGCAGCTTAAAGCGGTTTTACCCATCTTTACCAGAACAACAATAACTTACGGTTAGCATAGTCTGCTTTAAATTTCGCTTTTGCTAGCGTTATTGCGCTTTTGCGCAGCTTAAACAGATCAGCCTCTTATAGGTCGCTGAAAAGTATTGATTTCTTGCCTGGTGGACGCTAAGAGTGTCAGGGATATCGTTAATCAGTACACTATTAAGGCAAAGGATATGAAACGACAGACAGGTCACCGTTTTGCCCTCTCGCTACTGGCAACGGGCATAATAAGTATAAGCACCGGCACGCTGGCGGCGCAGGTTCCGGCGGGAACGACTTTGGCAGAGCAACAAACGCTGGTCCGCAACAACGGCAGCGAGCCAGCCTCCCTCGATCCGCATAAGGTAGAAAGCAACGTCGAATTTGATATTATCAGCGACTTATTCGATGGGCTGGTGGCAATTAGAAAAGACGGCAGCGTAGAGCCACGCCTGGCAGAGAAGTGGGATAATCAGAACAACACCGTCTGGACCTTCCATCTGCGGCCAGGCATTACCTGGTCCGACGGGACGGCCATCACCGCCCAGGACGTGGTCTGGAGCTGGCAGCGTCTGGTGGATCCGGCTACCGGTTCGCCCTATGCCACCTATCCGGGCAATATGCATATCGTCAACGCAGCAGATATTGCGCAGGGAAAAAAAGCCCCGGATACGCTGGGCGTCAAGGCGCTGAACGATACCACGATACAGGTGACGCTCAGCCAGCCCACGGCGTCGTTCCTGGCGATGCTGGCGCACCCGTCGCTGGTACCAGTTGATAAGGTGCTGATTAACCGTTTTGCCGAGAAGTGGACCAAACCGGAGCACTTCGTCGGCAGCGGACCGTACAAAATCACTGACTGGGTGGTAAACGAGAAGATTGTCGCGGTGCGCAATCCCCGCTACTGGGATGACAAGCATACCGTTATCAACCGCGTGACCTATCTGCCTATCAGCTCCGAGACTGCCGACGTCAACCGCTACCGGGCGGGCGAAATCGATATGACCAACACCATTCCGGTAAACCAGTTTGCCCAGTTGAAAAAGACCCTCGGCGCAGAGGTACATATTACTCCGCAGCTAGCGACCTACTACTACCAGTTCAATACCACGAAGCCGCCCTTTAACGATGCGCGGGTGCGTCGGGCGCTCAATATGGCGCTGGATAAAGATATTATCGCCAACAAGGTGATGGGGCAGGGGCAGCGCCCGGCGTGGGTCATCAGCCAGCCGGAGATCGGCGGTGTGACTATTGCCTCTCCGGACTACGCCTCGTGGTCTCATGAAAAGCGCATTGCCGAGGCGAAAAAGCTGCTGGCGGAAGCCGGGTTCGACGCGGCGCATCCCCTGACCTTCAACCTGCTCTATAACACCATGGAGACCCACCAGCGTATCGCCATTGCCGCCAGCTCTATGTGGCAGAAAAACCTTGGCGTGACTGCGAAGCTGCAAAATCAAGAGTGGAAAACCATGCTTGATACCATGCACACCGGCAACTTCGACGCCGTGCGCTATGCGTGGATAGCGGACTATGATGATGCGGCAACTTTCCTGAATACGTTGCGCACCGGTGACAGCGAGAACACCGCTCAGTATAGCAATCCGGCCTATGACGAGCTGATGCAGAACGCGGCGAAGGCGCAGGACGTAGGCGAGCGCGGTAAATACTATCAGCAGGCCGAGGCGATTCTGGCGCAGGACGTGCCGGCCATTCCGGTTTACCACTACGTCAGGGCACGTTTAGTGAAACCATGGGTAGGCGGATTCGATCCCAACAACCTTGGTTACGTCTATACAAAGGATCTCTACATCACTAAACACTAATAGTTGTGCCGGTTAAATGGTCAATACGCTGTATTTTCAGCCGATTAACAGCATATTGCTTGTTTTTCAGGCAAACGGATAACATAGGGGTTTACACGACGCATCGAGGTGTTTATAGTGCGCCTCATTCCGGAAGTGTGGCCGAGCGGTTGAAGGCACCGGTCTTGAAAACCGGCGACCCGAAAGGGTTCCAGAGTTCGAATCTCTGCGCTTCCGCCAAATACGGAATAGCCCTGCGATAGCAATATCGCAGGGCTTTTTTGTTTTGGGAATTTCAGACTACGTTAAGATCGCGCTAATGCGCTCCTCTCCCGCCTACTGGTTCTCCGTGATAAGCCGAATAGTCGTCCAGAGCGTTCGGTTGTACAATCAATGCACACTCACACCGGAGATCACCATGTCAGAACCTATTATGAGTTACCGCCTCGGCGACCGCGAAGTAAACCGTTTAGGCTATGGTGCTATGCAGCTGGCAGGCCCAGGGGTTTTTGGACCTGTTAAAGATGAAGCGCGGGCCATTCAGGTACTCCGTGATGCCGTCGCTTCTGGCGTTAACCACATAGATACCAGCGACTTTTACGGCCCGCATGAGACCAATCGGCTGATTAAAAAAGCGCTGTATCCCTATCCTGATGACCTGTGCATCGTCACTAAAGTCGGTGCCCGTCGCGATGAAAAAGGCGGATGGCTGCCGGCGTTCAGTGCGGAAGAGCTGACTCGTGCAGTAGAGAGTAACTTACAGAACCTGGGACTGGACGTGATACCTGTGGTAAACCTGCGCAGCATGTTTAACGTTCATCATCCAGAGGAAGGCTCGCTGGAAAGAGAGCTGGAAACGTTAATTAAGCTCAAGGAGCGTGGACTGATCCAGCATATTGGTCTGAGTCACGTTACCGCTAAACAGGTCGCCGATGCGCAACAGATGACGCCGATTGTCTGCGTTCAGAACATGTATAACCTTGCCAACCGACAGGACGATGCGTTGGTCGATCACCTGGCCGCTCAGGGGATCGCCTACGTACCGTTCTTCCCGCTCGGGGGGTTCTCGCCGTTACAGTCTGCACAACTCAACGATGTCGCCACCGAATTGCAGGCAACGCCGATGCAGGTTGCACTCGCCTGGCTACTAAAACGTTCGCCCAATATTCTGTTAATCCCTGGCACGTCGTCGCCGCAGCATTTGCAGGAGAACCTGGCAAGCGTACACTTAACCCTGTCAGACGAGGTAATGGAAAAATTGAACGGGGTGAGTGTCTAAGCAGCCGCTGGCGAAGGGAAACTGATGAAAAAATTTTTGCTTATCGCTTTTACCCTGATGGCCTTCGCCGCAAACTCTGTTCTGTGCCGCATCGCGTTGCGCGAAGGGCATGCCGATCCTGAAACCTTCAGCGCTCTACGCCTGCTGGCAGGGGCGGTCGTGCTGCTGCTTCTCCAGCTGGCTTCACGTGGATGGGGCGGCATCCGCTGGAACGTGGTTAACGCAGGCCTGCTTACCGCGTATGTTTTTCTCTTCTCGCTGGCCTATGTTCACCTTGATACCGCCACCGGGGCGCTGCTGCTTTTCGGTGCCGTTCAGGTCTGTATGGTGCTGTGGGGAGCATTGCAGGGAGAGAAAGCGGGTCCGCGTAAGTGGTCTGGTATTGCAGTAGCCATTGCAGGTATTGCGATCCTGCTCCTGCCGGGTGCCAGCATGCCCTCTGCGCTGCCTGCCATCATGATGATCGCCTCCGGGTTGGCATGGGGCGCTTACTCAGTGAGAGGCAAGCGCGTGTCCGACCCCGCCGGGGCCACCACCGGGAATTTTCTCCTCAGCGTACCGATTATCGCTACGCTGTTTCTGCTCTTGCCGGATCACGCCTTAGCCGACAGGTGGGGCATCCTGCTTGCCCTCATTTCTGGCGGTGTCACCTCTGGACTGGCCTATGTTCTCTGGTATGTCATCGTCCGCGACATCTCATCCGCAACGGCCAGCACCCTGCAACTGAGCGTACCCTGTCTGGCCGCGCTGGGCGGTACGCTGTTTCTGGGGGAGATCCCGAGCATCCGGATGGTGCTTGCCGCCGTGCTGGTTCTGGCCGGGATCCTGATAGTGATTGCTGCCGATCGCCCTGCGGCGGGATAAAGCCTTAAACCCGCTACCAGGTCGGTAGCGGGTACAGGGTTACAGGGCGGTAACCTGAGCCAGCAGCTGCTGGTACGCCTGCTTCTCCTGCTCTTTATTGGCCAGGGCCATACGTACCGCGTCAAGCTCAGCCTGAATGCTGCTGGTGAGCTTATCTTCCAGCGAGCTTTGCAGCTGCGCCATCTGGCTGAGCACGTCATCAACCCCACGCGCCAGGTTAGAACGCAGCTGCTCAAGCACGTTTGCCAGCGCCTGCTCCTGCATTTTTCTAAGCCTGTCCATCTCATCCCGCTGCTTGATCTCACCGCTGTCGGGAATAACGGCGGCGGCATCGCCCAGCGTCAGGTCTAGCTCCGGCAGTTTCAGATTATCGATGACGCTATTCAACGTACTTTTAAACAGGGCAGGGTCAAAGTCGTCGCTTGCGGTGTCGAGGTGAGGCAGCAGCGCCTTACGTAAGTTGCTGCGCAGCGTCAGCGGGTCAAGCAGTTGATTCACGTGATCGCGCAGGCTAGTGGCGCACCGGTTGCCATATTCGCGTACCTGTTCAATCGCGTCCGTTGCCAGCATATATTCGTAATTTTCGGTCGTGGTGTAGTAGACGGTGCGGGTATCCCTCCAGGTCCAGGGTTTATACCAGGTAGAGTCCGACTCTTCATAGGATTGCCTGACCGTACGTGAGCCTGTGCGGGTATGCTGTCGGGAATATTCTTGTCGTTCACTGCTCAGCGTATTTAACATCTTCTGGCTTTCACGGCTGGCATGCAGACGAACATCATCAATGATGCTTTCAAGCTCGTTAGCGATGGACGAAATCCGCTTTTTAAAACCTGCCTGCTGTTTTTCCAGGGATTGCAGATCCTGGCTGTTGAGGAGGTGAATACGCTGCTGAATAGTCTGCGTAAAGCCGGAGCGCCACTGCTCGAGCTGGTCAGCCGTTTCACGCTCTACCCCTTCGCGTTGCGCCAGCAGCAAAGCCTTACGATCCTTTCGTGCCTGCTGGTACTGCCCGGTTAGCGCATCAAAATTGGCGATTTGCAGCCACTCTGGTTGGGTGATTGGCTTGCCCCAGCACTCTTCGGCCATATCCTGAATCTGACCGTAGGTGTGGCGCATGGAATTGCCCCATTTCTCCTCAGGCCAGTGGGCAAAGCCATAGGCGAAGGTGCTGGCGAAAATAGGGTCGGCTAGCTGGGTAAGGATAGCGGCAAGGCGCGGGTTCTCTTTCTCTTGCTGGTGCCTGCGCAGCTCTGCCATCTTATCCCCGGCAACGTCGCGCAGACGCTTATGCAGGTTGGCAAGGGTCTCGGCTAACGAATCGCGATCGTAGCCGTCGTCCTGAATAGCGGAGTCAAACTGGCCCGCCACAACGACCAGTCGCTTTACCCCTTTGGCAGGCAGCTGCTGGAACAGCAGCTGTACGTCAGGTTCATCAAAGAACTGGCTACAGCGGGAGAGGAAAAAGACCACATCGCTCTCTGCCATATAGTCGCGTGTTTTTTGGGAGCGGCTCTGCACCGGATCGTTCATCCCCGGCGTATCCACCACCGCAAAGCCGCGAAGTTTCTCATCCGGCAGCGTCAGGACGGTAGATTTTACCCGCGCGGTATAGTCGCCATCGTTGCCCGTGTACTGATTTAGTAGCCCCTGTAAACCCTGCAGATCGTCAGCAAAAAACGTCTCTTTATCTTTGCCATCTACGCGTTCGCCGTGCTGCTGCGCCATCGCCACCAGCTCCCGGGCTACTTTTTCCCGGTCGCTGTCGCCGCTCTGGGCAGCGAGTTGTGCAATCGCCTGCCACTCCTCCTGGCTGTAGTATTCCACTTCAAGGCTATATTTTTCACCATAGATCACTTTGGTCAGGTTAGCCGTTTTGGGCGTGGCGGCTTCAGGCAGGATCGGCACGCCGTCAAACAGCAGCGCGTTGAGGAAGGAGCTTTTGCCTGCTTTTACCTGTCCCATAATACCGATATTGAGCGTCTGCTCGTCCTGCTGCCAGCGGTGCAGCTTCGTCTGGTAGTCGCTGAGGATCTCTTGCAGGGCGCCGGCATTGCTGGCAAAGGGCCGCAGGCTCTCCTGCTGGTTATTCAGAAAGGATGAAATAGCGGTGATGTTCATAGCAAACCTTACTGGAAGAAGTTCTTTATAGGAGCATTCGGCGTGACGATACGAATATCCTTGTTTTTAATAAAACTTTTCATTTCGTCACTGATGTAGTCAAAATTAACGTATATCCTGGAAGGGGATTCGCTCGTGCCATCCCACAGCCTAAGCTCAGAGAGCTGATTTAAACAGAGTATTTCATCTGGCAGCGTACAGAATAGATTATTATTGCTTTCATAAAACTTTGACGTGTCCAGCTGTAGTGTTTTGATGTTTTTAACATGTTTTAAGCCCGGCAGAGAGGTATTATTAAACGTATTTCTCGCAAGCACTACGTGAATATGCGTTAAGTTTTCTAACAAATCTATCTCTGCTGGCAGTGGAAAGTGGTGTTCTTCCAGCGTGATTTTTGACACTTCCAATAAGCGGTTGTGATAGCAAAAGATATAGTGATGTAAATTATTCTCTTCCACCCAGGCAAACAATCTTTTTTCCCTTGATGTGGGAAGATCGTAAAGAAACTCCGCGTAGACAGAGTAGGCGTCCAGGCTTAAATGCGCATTTGGCCGCTCTAGTTTATCGACGTTCAACCCCAAAATAAACGCCGCAAAATAGACAATATCAGCCACGTTGCGCTCGGTTAATTTAAAAAAGCCTGCTAATGCCTCGAGGAGTTGAATAGTGCTGTCGCTTAACGGCTTCGCTACGCGAGAAAAAATCATCATATCCAGCAGCAGTGCGTTAGCAAGCTGTTCATCTTTTTGAATTAATTTTATGGCCTCGGCAAGACCGCTTTTCGCCAGACGAGCGGCCATTTCACAAAGTTCCACCTGTCGCCCGGCAAGGTTTATTGCCGGTAGCCAGGACTCGAGCATCCGCTGCTGCTGCTCAGCGATAGCCCCCTCCTGCAACAGTGCCATCAAAAACAGCGCGCTGTAGTGCGTCCGGGTGTTTTCGTCATATTTAAGCGCGTAGTGATCGCTGTAGGGTTGCTGCTGAAGGCTAAGCTCATCAAGCTGATTTAAAATATTTTGCACGGCGATCATTTTTTATCCTTTATATCGAAAAGAGGTATCCACGCGTCAAGACCCTCAGGAAAAGTCAGCACTTTAGCAACCAGGTCATTTTTATTTTCTGACCACGTAAACGGCGACCAGTCAGGCTTGCATATCTCAATGACTATTCCTTTGGGAAAAGTTACCCTTTTATAGAACCCAACTCTTACGGCGCGCACGATGAAATCGTTGCCGTGGATAAGCTGGTTAGCTCTGAACGGGAAAACCTTCATCAACGTTAGATTTTTCTTTGCAATATAGTTTTCTTCAATTTTTGTTATTTCTGCGAGTACAACATTTGATGTAAACGTCGAGAGAGAGTTAAGCCATGAATTACTTGTGGAGGGTTTCTTAAAGGAGGCATTATTGCCCAGCTCAATGTTTTCGGCTTTAGCTTTTGCTTCTATCATGCTGATAAATGAGGGTTCAGCATAGATATGTTTTACGCAAGGCGTGCTATCCATCTCTACCTTGCCATTTAAAAGCAGCATGCAGCAATAGACTAACTTGTAGATTTCTTCATTGCGCATATTAAGCAGCATGGCGAGCTGGTTAAGCTGGCGCATCTGCGCATCTGCCAGGGCACCTGCGGTGCGTAACACCACCAGCAGATCGAAAATCAGCGCATTGCTCAGCGCCTTATCCTTTTTTAATATCTCCAGGCTTGCCCGCAGGGCATGCTTATCAAGCTCTGCGGCCTGCTGGATATAGAACACCAGCGACTGCACGTTCTGAACAGAGGCAAGCAGCATCTCCAGCAGGCGCGTCTGCGGCTCGGTTAATGCCCCATGCTCCAGCAGGTTTGCCAGCAGCAGTACCAGATAACGCTCTTTAACCACCAGCTCTCTTTTTGCCAGGGTATGGTCAGCCAGCGGCTCCAGCTCAGGGCGGACCTGATCCATCAGTTTTGATAGTTGGCTCACGATGATAATTCCTTCAGTTAGCCTGTAGCGTATGCAGCGCTGAGTAGTGCGGCTTCTCCTGACGGAGTAAACGCTCAAGGTTTGCCAGCGGCTGTGGCTGAGTCAGTGGCTCCCACGTTTCGGCGCTGTAACTCATATTGCGACGCAACAGCGTGGTGAGATTTGCCAGCGGCATATCATGAGTCATCGGCTGCCAGATGGCAGGATCGATCTCCATAATTGCCATCTCTTGCTCCCCGGCCAGATCGTGCAGCATATCCGCCAGGTTAATACTCGGCAGTTCCAGCAGGCGCATGGCGTCAGGTTCCGGCAGCGGAATGCCCACCGCATCGCCAATCTGTTTAAGCTGGGTAAAGAAATCGACTTGCAGTGCGGTTAAACCCTGCTTAAGCGCCTCGACAGTTGCCAGCTCGCTCCTGCTGCGGCGCTGTAGGCTGACAATATCTGCCTGGACATCCACATCGTCACTTAACGTCAGGATACGGTTAAACTTGCTGAGCATCCGCTGCTCCTGCTGGCATGTCTCATCAATAAAGCGCTGGTAAGCCATAAACTGGCGCTTGAACTGCTCGGCAAAGCCCAGCTCGCGCGTGGCGCTGTTCCACTGTGCAAACCAGGCCAGCAGCGGCTCCAGCGGGTAGGTCCCTTTGCCACGGTTGGTGAACGGCAGCACCTCCAGCGCAGCGATACCGCGCTTTCGCAGGGTTTCACGCACCAGCTCCACAATGCGAACAATATCTTCCTGCGGGTGTTTGTCCGCACGACTCACCACCACCAGCTTGGGAATATCACGCGATAAAGAGGAGAGAAAGGCAATATCCTCTTCGGTAATGGTGCCTTTATCGGCGGGAACCAGCCAGACGATAAACTGAGCGCTGTTAAGCTGGGTTCGCGCCAGGTTGGCGTCGGTGCGCTCGCTCCCGGCTTCATCCGCCTTGCTGTAGCCCGGCGTATCCAGAAGCGCAAGGTTCTGCCACGGTAGGCCTGGGTGATCTACCACTACGGATTTCAGCAGGTCGCTGACCTTGCTGCCGTAGCGCTGCTTCTCTTCGTGGGTCAACGTACGGAACTGTTGATGGGTTAACGGTACCACGCGATTAAACAGATTGATGGCACGAACCCCCGTCTCTTCGCTTTTTCCCTGAATCAAGTAGGTGGGCAGGGAAGTGGTTGGATCGACCTCCGTTACCAGGCACTTTCGGTCCTTAACCAGCGCATTAATCAGCGAGGATTTACCCGAGCTGAAGCTGCCGCCCAGGCCAACAACCACCTTGCCGGGCAGTTCCGGGTATTCACAAAACTCACGAAAGCGCACGAGTTCCAGGCGTAGCGCGCGGTGTAGTTCCGTGAAATTATCCGGGCTACCTTTTAGAGCCAGTGCCGGAAGATCACGTTCGACAATCGCTTCCAGTACCCTGAGCTGCTGCTCAAGGTGCCTGTTTTTATCCAGCGGTGCGGATTCGCATGCGGTACAGAGAAGCGCATAGCGGTCGCGTAGCGCCTCCTCACTAAGCTGCTCACTCTTAGGATCAAGCATCCGCATACTCCTTCAACTCGCGCTGAAGGGTGCTAATAGCATCATATTCCCGCTGGATCCGCGCTCTATTATCGTTATCGGCGGCCTCTTCGGCGGCAAGCTGCTGCTCTAGCTGACGGAGTGAAAACTGATAGGCGGCAACCTTGCTGTCAATCTCTTCCCGGATGCTCTGCATAATATCGTCGGTGGTTTTCAGCAGCGTATTGCTGATATGCGGACGCACTTTCGCCATGCAGTCTGGAATTAAGTCATGCAGCACGTAGTGTCTTGCCCTTTCATGCTGTTGTTCACGCGCCATATCCTGCTCTATCTTGTTAAAAATCGAGCTGATAAGGGTTTTCAATATCACGGCAACCGGAGCTAGCCAGGGCGTTTTTGCCAGCACATTCAAGAGGATTGGCAGGAATTGCGTCAAAATGCTGTTGACCAGGCTGCTGTTGTCGTTATTTAAAGCGAAGCTGTGGTTAATGTTTACGCCGCTTAGCGACTCGGCCGAGAGTTTTTCAAAATGAGTCAGCTTACGTTTGATCAGCGGCTTAAGTCTGTTTTCTACGCCAGAGGTATAGGCCATACGCAACGCCGTCCCTACCGAGCCTTTAATGTCTCCGCCGTTTAACACCTCGCTAGTCAGTGACTCCAGCTGGTTTTTTAGACGGTTTTCAAACTCTTGCTCGATATAGCGCTCAACGTTGTTCATCTCACCGTGCAGCTGCTGTTCGGTCTGCACAAGCTCCTGATTCAGAGCCTGCTGCTCCTGAATTACTTTTTCGCGCTGGTCTTTGATTTCATCGAGCGTGAAGTTATTGCTATTGCGCAGCTTATCCAGATGATGCAGCAGATCGCTTAACAGAGATTGACCTGCCATCCCTACACGCTGGTGGAAAAGTTGGGCATTGAGCGGGGCCAGTTTTTGTAACGCTGCGACAAAGTTATCGGCATCTGCGCGACGGGCAATGCTGACCGATAGCAGAGGCGTCCCGGTAATGGCTTCAACCTCCTGCTGGATATGCGCGCTGACGTTAGCGACTTCATCGGCTGGTTTTTTATCTGCTTTCGTAATGACCAGCATCATCGGCTTTTTATTCAGGGCAAGTTCTTCAATAATTCGCCTCAGGCTCTCTTTCAGCCCGCCCTCATCGACACTCACCACCAGACAGTAGGCGGAGCTACGCCAGAGATAGTTATCAATGGCCTGCGAGTGGCGATCGTTACCCGAAGACCAGCCTGGCATATCGACGAGCGTAATACCCTCCATGTCGCTCAGGGAAGGGAAGGGGGCGGCGATATCCAGCCAGCTATTTTCCGGCATCGTGCTGAAATTCCCTTCTCGCAGGTCGCTGCGATGAAGCACAGCAGGCGATTTGCCTGGCACATTGAGCGTGATGCGCTCATTAGCCGCATAGCGGATTTCGGCGGGCAAACAGGTTTCCGGATTAACGTTTGCAGCCAGCAGGCGATCCTTTACCAGGAAGTTGATCAGTGAGGATTTACCGGCGCTAAACGATCCTACCAGCGGCAGGCGCACTGAGAAGTGCTGTAGCTCGGCGGTAAACTGGGCGAGCCGCTCGGCATCAAGCTGATGAAAATGCCAAATTTTTTCAATTAAGCCGAGATTATTGTTCAGGAAATCTTGTTCTTTAATGGCTGATGACGTCTGATTATTGTCCATTGTTATTATGTCTTCCGAATAGGGATCGTTTATCTACTGAGATAGTATCCCATCTGCTCCTGACAGGTTATGTCAGTGCAGAAAAATTCTCATGCCATGCACCCTAATTTTTCCCTATAAATCAATCACCAGGTTCCCCGACCTGCTGCGGGAGCAACACAGGGCGATATGCTGTCTGGCGGCGGTTTTTTCCGCATCGGACTGCACCGTGTCCCGGTGATCGATATCGCCGTCGATCACTGGCGTCAGGCAGGCGCCGCAGATCCCCATCTCGCAGGAGAGCGGAACGGCAACGCCGTTATCCATAAGTATCTGAGCAATGCTCTTATTGGCCGGGACCGGCCAGCTCTCGCCCGATGACGCCAGGGTAACGGTAAACGTCTTTTCCTCAGCAGGCGTGGCAGGCATAACCAGCGGCTGAAAGGCCTCGGTATGGATCTTTGTTTCCGGCCAGCCTATGGCAGCAGCGGCGTTGCGTACCGCCGCCATAAACCCTGATGGCCCGCAGGCGTACAGCCGCGAACCGGCCTCGGGTGCTTTAATCGCGGCGGCCAGAGTGTGGCGCGGACTCTCTCCCGCGTCGGAACGGTGGATAACGCAAGCGCCGTGCCGCAGCGGCTGCGTCAGTTCGCGCATAAACGCCGCATCTTCACGGCTTTTCACATAGTAGTGCAGCTCAAACGGCCTGCCCGCCGCCTCCAGGTGCAGTGCCATCGCGTAGAGCGGTGTGATGCCAATCCCGGCCGCCAGCAGCAGAACCCGATCCGCCTCCTGCAACGCAAACAGATTACGCGGCGGGGAGATCAGCAGCCGCTGCCCCGGGCGCAGGGTCTCATGGATATAACGCGAGCCGCCCCTGGAGGCGCTCTCCCGGGCTACGCAGATCAGATAGCCCTCTGCTGCCGTATTTGATCCGGTCAGGGAGTATTGGCGGATAATTCCGCAGGGGAGATGCACATCAATATGCGCGCCCGGTTGCCAGTCGGGCAGCGGCTCGCCACCCGTCGCAACCAGCCGGACAGCCAGACTTCTTTTCCCCTGGCACCAAATCCCATCGACAACCACTTCCAGTACGTCACTCATCAGCTATTCTCCGTCACACCAGAAAAAAATCACCAAAACCCATCTTCTTCAGGCCGCGCCGATAGGCAATCGAGCTACGGTCGGCAGGAATATGCGCCTCCAGGGTCAAGTCCAGCGGTAGCCGCTCCGGGCGCTGGGTCTCCACCATCAGGCGATCCTCCTCAAATACCCGCAGGTTAAAGGCGTGA
Organism: Pseudescherichia sp.; assembly: GCF_031987975.1. Lineage (GTDB taxonomy): Bacteria > Pseudomonadota > Gammaproteobacteria > Enterobacterales > Enterobacteriaceae > Pseudescherichia. Next base: position 298,185 of record NZ_DALZYX010000007.1, read on the forward strand.
ACCTCCTCAACAGGAATATGTAGATCAAAATTCCGGGCGATAGGCGCAAACATGCGTGTTATTCGCGACGATACCGGTGACGCTGCGTTCATGATGGCCAGTCGATCCTCGCCAGGGAAGTGGATCGTCAGGGTGGCGGTAAAGGGTAGATGCATCTCAAAATGGCGCAGCCACTGAAACCCTTCCGGAGCACGATCGCGTGCGTTGGGGGCATAGTTGCTTACCGAACTCCAGTAGTCGGCAACAAAACCAAACGGCGTCTCCTGAGGGATGTAGTCTGGTACCAGCTGGTTATCGGGATCGGCGAAGGTGTCAGTGTGCACCCAGGCGAAGTGGGCCACATCAAGGAACCCCTCAACCTGCCGACCGGCAAAGCCGTTAACCTGAAAGGCCGGGCAGTTGATCTGCTGAAAGCCCTCCTCATCCCAGTGGGGCATGGTGGGTAGCGGCATCGGGTTCTCCGGGTCGAAATCCAGACAGGTCCAGATCAACCCGTAGCGCTCCTCTACCGCGTAACTGGTAAGGTTAAGCTTCGCCGGTACCGCCTGGCCAGGGCTGGAGGGGATGCGGTTGCAGCGGCCACCTTCGCCGAAGCGCAGCCCGTGATAGGGGCAGACGATCCCCTCCTCATCATGAAACCCAAGGGTCAGCGGCACGCCGCGATGCGGACAGACGTCGCGGGCGACCACCACCTCATCCTTAATGCGATAGATCACCAGCTGCTCATCCAGCAGGGTGGCTTTTACCGGTGCGGGGCCGACGTCGCAGGCGCGGGCAACCGGATGCCAGCATTTTGCCAGGCGCAGCCAGTCCTCTGGCTCAAAGGTGCAATGGGCGGGTGGCGTGGGGCGTTCTTTTTTCATGTTTTCTTCCTGCTCACAAAGGTTTCTGAAGCAGAGCGTTAGCCTAACGGCCCGCCCTGAATGGTGTCGCACATGCCGTTGATGATGCGCTCGCCGGTCTCCTCTTTTAGCTCGGCGTACCAGGCCTGGGTCAGCGCCATATCTTTGCCGTGAGTGATGTCGCACCGCCTGCGCGCCTTTAGCACCAGATCGCGTACCCGGTCGCAGCGACGCGCTTCGTACTGGCGCAGCGCGGCCGTGATGTCTGAGGTCGCACGGAAAATCTCTCCCAGCACCACAGCATCCTCCATTGCCGCGCAGCCGCCCTGGCCGATATCCGGTGTGGTACTGTGTCCGGCATCACCCAGCAGCGCGATCTTGCCGCGCACCAGCGTGTCGAACGGTTCAATATCATGGATCTCAATGCGGTTGGTCGTGTCGGGATCGAGAGCAGCAATAAGCGTCTGCACCTGCGGTGCCCAGCCGCTAAAATAGCGGGTCAGATCCGCGCGTAGAGTGCTGCGGTCCTCCGCCAGTCCGGCGGGAAGGGGAACGTCGAAGAAGAAGTAGAAGCGTCCGCCGGAGACCGGCATCAGCGAAACGCGTTTACCTTCACCGACAAAGGTGGTCCATTGATCCGCTGGCGCAATGCTTTCATCTATCTCCACCAGCCCGTTCCAGTTAACGTAACCCGCGTAGCGGCGCTCGGGAGTGTAGCCCAGCACATAGGGACGTAACGCCGAGTGGCTGCCATCGGCGGCAATGAGAAAGTCCCCTTGGGCCGTGGTACCGTCGGTAAACCAGACTGTCACGCCCGCAGCGCTCTCTTCGGTGCGCACCACGCGTTTGCCAAACTGCACGCGCTCGCGCCCCCAGAAATCGAGCATTTCGCGCTGCAGCTCGGCACGTGAGACGGGGCAGGGGCGGCTGCCGGTACGCGCAACCAGCGGTGCAAGGCTAAACTGGGTGAGGGTCTCGCCCTGGCGATAATCCTTGTAGGCCATAAAGCGCAGCGGGCCACCCCAGGTCTCCATAATCTCGCCCATGCCGAGATGGTTCATGCACTTGACCCCGTTGGGCCAGACGGAGATTGCCGCGCCGACCGGCTTGATCTCTTTCACCGCTTCAAACACCTCACAGGTAATCCCAGCGTTCTTTAGCGCTACGGCCGCGCTCAGGCCGCCTATTCCTGCGCCAATTACTAATGCTTTCATTGTTGTCTCCTTTTGCACGCGTGTTACAAACAGGAGCAATTTGCGTACCAGGTTGCGCAACAGCCTGGTATGGGCATTGCGCAACAAAAAAAGTGTGTAATTGCACCGCCGCAGTGCGTTAGTGCGCACGGATTGCCTTTTTTTGAATCAAAAATTTCCAAAAAAGCACTACGGAATTTTTAGTTTCATTGCGCAACGCCGGGACAACTGACTTAGGAATGACTCTGGCCTGCTTTGTGCATAAGAGAGCCAACGCTTATTCACAACGGGATGGATTGACCATGTCTGATGAAAAGAACGGCACCTTGCTTTATGGCCTTGAGCAGCGGATCCCGCCGCTTCCGGCTTTCTTTAGCGCTCTGCAGCACGTGCTGGCCGGGCTGGTGGGGATCATTACTCCGCCGCTGATTATCGGTGCGACCCTTGGGCTGGGAGAGTGGATGCCTTACCTGATTAGCATGTCGCTGCTGGCGTCCGGTATCGGTACCTTTCTCCAGGCCAACCGCATCTGGGGCATTGGCGCAGGGATGATCTGCATGCAGGGAACCAGCTTTGCTTTTCTCGGCGTGGCGATTGCTGGCGGAATGTGGGTTAAGGGGCAGGGCGGCAGCGCCCAGGATGTGATGGCGATGCTGTTTGGCGTTAACTTCGTTGCCGCGCTGGTGCCGGTTATTGTTAGCCGCTTTATCGAGCCGCTGAAGAAGATTTTCACGCCGGTGATCACCGGTAGCGTCATCGCCCTGATCGGCATCAGCCTGATCAAGGTCAGCGTTATCAACTGGTGCGGCGGCGAAGGGGCGAAGGATTTTGCCAGCATGAGCAATATCGCCCTTGGTGCGGGGACGCTGGGGGTTATCGTCCTGCTAAGCTGTGCGAAAAATCGCTGGCTGCGGCTCTCTTCGGTGGTGATAGGGATAGCTGCGGGCTGCGTGGGCGCGGCATTGAGCGGTAACTTTCATCTCAGCGGCATCGGTAACACCTGGTTTCGTGTTCCGGCGCTCTTCCCGTTTGGCTTTCAGTTTAACAGCGCCATCTTTTTGCCCATCGCGCTGGTATCGCTGGTCTGCATACTTGAGGCGGTAGGGGATTTGACCGCCAACTGCCTGATCTCACGGCAGTCCATTGATGACGGGGCGTTTCGCTCCCGGCTCAAGGGCGGGATCCTGGCCGACGGCATCAGCTGTATGGTGGCCGCGATGCTCTGTGCTTTTCCCAACACCACCTTTGCGCAAAACAACGGCGTGATCCAGATGACCGGCGTCGCCAGCCGCTACGTAGGGCGCTATATTGGCGTCATCCTGATCCTGCTGGGGCTGTTTCCGCCCTTCGGAGAGATCCTGCGCCAGATCCCGACCCCGGTGCTGGGCGGAGCGACGATGGTGATGTTTGGCTGCGTAGTAGCCGCAGGGATCCGTATTATTACCCAGACGCCGCTCACTCGCCGGGATATGCTGATTGTTGGCCTGGCGTTTGGCTTCGGGCTTGGCGTGGAGGCAGTTCCAACGTTTCTCACCCATTTCCCGCCGATTATTGGCAACCTGTTTGGCTCGGCGGCGACCAGCGGCGGGCTAGTGGCGATTGTGCTGAACCTGCTTATTCCGGAAGAGAAACTGACCGCTGCGGCGGTGACAAGGAGCAATGATGATCGCCCTCAAACGCTTTAACCAGCTGGATAATGACGAGGCTGCGGCCCTGTTGCAGCCCTGCGTTGCCATCCCGGCGTGGACGGCTGCGCTGGTTCAGGGGCGGCCCTATGCAGATCTCCCGGCGCTGATGAGCGCGGCGCGGGAGTCCGCACAGGCGTGGGGCGAGGCAGAGCTGGCGCAGGCGCTTAGCGCCCACCCCCGGATCGGCGAGAAGCCTGTTGGCCAGCAGGCCCATGCTGCGCTGTCACGTCAGGAGCAGGGGGCCGTTAACGCCAGCGACGCCCGCCTCGCGCAGGCGTTAAGGGAGGGTAACGCCCGCTATGAAGCGCGTTTTGGCCGGGTATTTCTGATCCGCGCCAAAGGGCGCAGCGGCGAGGCGATCCTGGCTGCCCTGGAGCAGCGTCTGAAAAATAGCGATGCGCAGGAGAGTGCGGAAGCGTTGGCGCAGCTGCGTGAAATTACTCTATTACGACTGGAAGGAGCGATTAGCGAATGAGCACCCTGAGCACCCATATTCTGGATATCTCAACTGGCAAACCGGCAGCGGGCGTTACGGTTCGCCTGCTGCGGGAGGAGCAGGCCATCGCCAGCCAGATAACCGATAGTAACGGCCGCATCGGCGAGTTTACCCCGGCGGCGCTGGCCCCTGGCCGCTATCGACTGGTGGCCGAGACGGGCGAGTGGTTTGCCGCAGGCGGGCGGGAGAGTATCTTCCCCTGCGCGCAGATCGATTTTGTGCTTGCCGGGACGGCAGAGGTACATTTCCATCTGCCGTTTCTCATCGCCCCCGGCGGCTGGTCAACCTACCGGGGAAGCTGAGGCCTGCCATACCCGCTCGCCGTTAACCCAGGTCTCGCGAATATTGCGCTCGTCTCCCAGCGTCATCAGCACAAACAGCTGCTCGTAGATATCCTTGCAGCGGCTGATTCGCAGCTGCTGGAGCGGCGTCACCGCCGGGTCAAGCACCACAAAGTCAGCCTCCTTGCCCGGTTGGAAGTTACCGATCTTCTCGTCCAGGCGCAGGGCGTGCGCCCCGCCGAGGGTGGCGTGATAGAAGGCTTCGCTGGCGCGCAGGCGATAGCTTTGCAGCTGTCCCACCTTATAGGCCTCTCCCAGAGTGCGCAGCATGCTGAAGGTCGTGCCTGCACCAACGTCGGTGCCGATGCCCATCCGCACCCGGTTTTGCCAGCAGGCGGGCAGGCGGAACAGACCGCTGCCGAGGAACAGGTTAGAGGTAGGGCAGAAGGCAACCGCTGAACCGGTCTCATGCAGGCACTGCCACTCCCGATCCTCCAGATGAATACCGTGGGCAAAGAGGCTGCGCTCGCCGGTTAGCCCGTAGTGGTGATAGACATCCAGGTAGCGCTCGTGCTCCGGCCAGAGATCCTTCACCCACGCGACCTCGTTCGGGTTTTCACTCAGGTGAGTCTGAAGCCAGGTGTCCGGAAACTCCTGGCGTAACTGGCGCACCGCCGACAGCAGCTCCGGCGTTGAGGTAGGGGCAAAGCGCGGCGTGATGGCGTAGCCAAGGCGGCCCTGCTGGTGCCAGCGCTGGATCAGCGCCCGGGTCTGTAGATAGCTCTCCTCAGCGGTTTCTGTCAGATAGTCGGGCGTATGCCGATCCATCATCACCTTGCCGGCAATAATGCGCATATTAAGGCGCAGCGCCTCGCTAAACAGGGCGTTGACTGATTCAGGGTGCAGAGTGCAGAACACCAGCGCGGTAGTGGTACCGTGGCTCAGCAGCTGACCGAGGAAAAATTCAGCTATCTCTTTGGCATAGGCCTCGTCAGAAAACTGGCTCTCGACCGGAAAGGTGTAGGTGGTTAGCCACTCCAGCAGCTGCTCACCAAAGGCACCGATCATTTCGGTTTGCGGATAGTGCACGTGGGCGTCGATAAAACCGGGCAGCAGCAGCTTGCCGCTCTGGTCGATATAACCTTTATGCGGATCGAGATACTGTTCGCCCTCCTGCCACGGCAGCAGCACCTGAATATGTCCCCCGGCAATAAACAGCAGCCCGTCAGGAAGATAGCGCGCGTGGCGGGCAATATCGTCGGCGCTGTCTGCCACCTGGGCAACGTCAAAAAATGCGCCGCGAATCGCCGTATCGTAAGCAATCATAAGCTCTGCCTTCTCTTTTTATTGTTGGTAGAAATGTATGAGCAAAATTGGTGCCAGGACAGAGAGGCTGCGGCAGGACACCGCAGCCAGGCGGAAGGTTACTCTTTCTGGGCCATGACGCCCGCGTTGAACCCTGCTGCCGGGGCAACGGCAACTTCGTCACGGGCCAGCCAGCGATAGGCTACCGCGCCCAGGAAGACGCCGATAAACCAGCTAAAGTTAGCGACCTCATGCAGCGCAGGAATAAAGCTGATCGCCAGGCCGATCGCAACCGAAGGCACCAGCGCGGCAATGGCTTTCGGGTTAAAGCCGTTGCGGTACCAGTATTTACCTTTCGGCGTATCGTCAAAGAGATCGTCAACCGAGACCCGCCCGCGCTTGATGATATAGAAGTCGGTAATCAGGATGCCAAACAGCGGACCGATAAAGGCACCCAGCACGTCCAGGGTATAGTGGATCAGCTCCGGCGAGTTAAACAGGTTCCAGGGCGTAAGCAGGATCGAGCCAACGGCGGCGATCATCCCCCCGGTACGGAAGCTGATCTTCTGCGGCGAGCAGTTAGAGAAGTCAAAGGCCGGCGAGACAAAGTTGGCCACGATGTTGATGCCGATAGTGGCGGTAATCATGGTCAGCAGGCCGATGGCGACCGCCAGATCGTTGCCGACGCGGCTCACGGTCTCGATAGGATCGGTGATCATGCGGCCAAACAGCGACTGGGTGCCGGAGACAATCACCACCGTCACCACGGAGAAGAGCAGGAAGTTAAACGGCAGTCCCCAGCGGTTGCCGCGGCGGATCTCGCCCATGCTTTTACCGTAGCGCGAGAAGTCACCGAAGTTAAGCAGCGGCCCGGAGAAGTAGGAGACCACCAGCGCGGTGGCGGTGATCATCTGCCAGGTCTGCTCCCCGACGGTCAGGGATTTACTGGCAAGGGTAAAGGAGATCCCATCGAAGCCGGTCTTGTATACAATCCAGCCCGCCAGCGCCAGCATTACGACGTAGACTGCTGGCCCGGCGATATCGATAAAGCGCTTGATGGCGCTCATGCCGTGCCAGAAGACCATTGCCTGCAACACCCACATCACCGTGAAGCAGAGCCAGCCCAGGTGAGACAGGCCAAGAAACGATCCCTGCGTCAGCGCCGACAGCGACGGCCAGAACTTCAGCATTACCAGCATCAGCGCGTTGGCGGCCAGATAGGTCTGAATACCGTACCAGGCAAAGGCAATCAGGCCGCGGATCACCGCCGGAATATTCGCCCCAAAAACGCCGAACGCCTGGCGGCAAATCACCGCATAGGGCACACCCGCCATCTGACTGGGCTTCGCCACCAGGTTAGCGCATAGCTGCACAATGCAGATCCCCACCAAAAGGCAGAGCAGAACCTGCCAGCTCGCCAGCCCGAGGGTAAAGAAGCTGGCGGCTACTACATAGCCCCCCATGCTATGCACGTCTGACATCCAGAACGAGAAGATGTTGTACCAGCTCCAGTTCTGGTCCCGCGTTGGGGCCAGATCCTCATTGCAAAGCCGTGGACTGTAGCCCGCGGTGGAGTCAGCGGCCTTAATCTGTTGCACGTTTTGTCTATTTGGCATGAAACCTGCTCCTCTCACTAAAAGCGTTTTGAAATGGACTGCAGAGGACGTTGCAGGATTTAGGCCAGAATGTTTGTTTTTGTATACGAAACTTTATTTTTATGTATACGATTTGAAGCCAAAAAGTTAATCCGGAGTGAAGTAATGCATAACGAAAACGGGCTGCAAGCGGCGTCAGCCCAGCAGGAGCGGGACGAATCGATCTATCAGGCGCTGATGACGGCCATCGTCGAACATCAGCTGCCGCCGGGAAGCAAACTGCCAGAGGAGGCGCTGGCGGAGGTGTTTGGCGTCAGCCGAACCGGGATCCGCAAAGTGCTGCAACGACTCGCCGCTGTGCAAATGGTCACCCTGATGCCCAAACGTGGTGCACAGGTTGCCAGCCCAACGGTTGAGGAGGCGCAGGATATCTTCCGTACCCGCGCCCTGCTGGAGGTTGCCAACCTGCCTGATGTACTGGCCCGTTGCCAGCCGCCGCATCTCGCGGCACTGGAAGCCATTATTCGTCAGGAGGAGCACGCGCATGAGACTTACAACGGCCCGGCGGCGATCCGTTACTCCGCCGAGTTTCATATTCAGCTACAGGCGATCTCCGGCAATCAGGTACTGACCGAAACGGTAACTCGCCTCAGCCAGCGATCTTCATTAGTGATTGCCGCCTGGGGCGCGCCGTGGCGCCAGGGCTGCCGCTGTGACGATCATGAGCGGCTGGTCTCTTTGCTGCGAGATGGAGCGCTTGCGCCGTTAAGTGCTGCCCTGATGCACCACTTTGAACATATCGTCGCCAGCCTCTGCTTCGAGCGTGCTGGCGTCACCCTGCCGGATTTTGCCCGGCTTTTTGCTGGTTATAAGGAGCAGTGATGTCGGCTTTAAGAATCCAGGTTATCAACCCCAACACCAGCCAGGCAATGACCGAGACCATTGGCGCTGCGGCCAGGGCAGTGGCCGCGCCGGGCACTGAGATTGTGTCAGTCTGCCCCATTGAGGGAGTACCTTCCATCGAAGGCCATTTTGATGAGGCCATTGCTGCCGTTGGCGTGCTGGAGCAGATCAAAGCCGGCCGCCAGCAGGGGGTAGATGGACATGTGATCGCCTGCTTTGGCGATCCAGGTCTGCTGGCAGCGCGCGAGCTGGCCCAGGGGCCGGTGATCGGCATTGCCGAGGCGGCGATGCATATGGCAACTCTTGTCGCCACCCGTTTTTCTATTGTCACCACGCTGCCGCGCACACTGATCATCGCCCGCCACCTGCTGCACCAGTACGGTTTTCATAATCATTGCGCCGCGCTGCACGCCATCGATCTGCCTGTGCTGACGCTGGAAGATGGCAGCGGACTGGCGCAGGAGCGGGTGCGTGAGCGCTGCATCCGGGCGCTGAAAGAGGATGACTGCGGCGCGATCGTGCTGGGCTGCGGCGGAATGGCGACGCTGGCTCAGGAGCTAACCCGGGAGCTGCGCGTGCCGGTAATCGACGGAGTTAGCGCGGCGGTGAAGATGGTGGAGTCGCTGGTCACGCTGGGTCTCTCCACCAGTAAGCACGGAGACTTAGCTTTTCCGGAAGCCAAGGCGCTGAGCGGCAAGTTTCAGACACTGAATCCATATTAACGTGAGGGATCCATAATGGCATTTTTAGACGATGACTACCCCCGCGACCTACGCGGATACGCCGGGACACCGCCTCATGCACAGTGGCCGCAGCAGGCACGCATTGCCGTCCAGTTCGTGCTGAACTACGAGGAGGGGGCAGAGAACAACGTTCTGCACGGCGATGCCGGATCCGAGCAGTTTCTCTCTGATATTATCGGGGCCGCCAGCTATCCGGACCGGCATATGTCGATGGACTCGCTCTATGAGTACGGCAGCCGCGCCGGGTTCTGGCGTATCCATCACGAGTTCAGCAGGCGGGGCCTGCCGCTCACCGTCTTTGGCGTGGCGATGGCGCTGGCCCGCCAGCCGGATATTGTCGCGGCAATCAAAGCGGCGGACTATGACGTTGTCAGCCACGGCTGGCGCTGGATCCACTATCAGAGTATGGATATTAACCAGGAGCGCGAGCATCTGCACAAGGCGATGCAGGTGTTGACCGATCTGTTCGGTAAAGCCCCCACCGGCTGGTATACCGGACGCGACAGCCCCAACACTCGCCAGCTGGTGGCCGAGCACGGCGGCTTTGATTACGACAGCGACTACTACGGCGACGACCTGCCTTTCTGGACCGAGGTGCCGTGCAGCGACGGTTCCCACAAACCGCACCTGATCGTCCCCTATACCCTCGACGCTAACGATATGCGCTTCGCCACCGCCCAGGGGTTTAATACCGCTGAGCAGTTTTATATTTATCTGAAGGACAGTTTTGACGTGCTGTACGAGGAGGGAGAGCGCGCGCCGAAGATGATGTCCATCGGTATGCATTGCCGTCTGCTGGGTCGCCCGGGCCGCTTCCGCGCTCTGCAACGCTTCCTGGACTATATCCAGCAGCACGACCGCGTCTGGATCTGCACCCGCCAGCAGATTGCCGACCACTGGCGGGAGAAACACCCGTTTCAGAAATAGGAGTAGGCCGGGCAAACGCAGTGCCGCCCGGCGTTACGGTCAGCTCATCACGCTCACCTGCGCGGCAACGATGCGCCAGCCGTAGGGGAAACGCACCCACGTCTGCTGCTGGCGGCCAATACGGTCGCTGCCTTCGCGGGTAAACTCGGTGCTGCATACTGCATAGTCCTCACCAAAGGTGGTGATCATCGTGTTGCGCAACTCGCGCTGTAGCCCTGTGGCGGGGCGGGCGGCGCGGAAGGCGCGGATCTCATCGATGCCGTAGAGGTTCTCCCCGGCACCCAGCCGTACGGTGCGGGCGTCATGCCAGAACAGCTCATCCAGCACCGCAACGTCATTGCTCACCAGCGCCTCTTCGTACCGGTAGAAGGCGGCGGTAACCTCGACAAGCACCAGCGGACGGTTGATATTATCCAGATGTATCATGCTAGCTCCGCAGCGTGGGCATCAGCGATGCCCTGTTGTTCCAGCACCCGCGCGGCGCGCAGGCAGGCCTGTTCATTAAAGGGGGCGGCAATCAGCTGCAAACCTGTCGGCAGCCCGCTACGGCTGCGCAGCGGCACCGTAGTCACCGGCAAACCCAAAAACGAGATCGGCTGGGTCAGCATTCCCATGCTGGCGCGGATGGGCAGCGGCTGGCCGTTAATCATCATCGTCTGCTCGTCAATCAGTGTCGCGCTGCGGGGCGTGGCCGGAGCGATCAGCACGTCAGCATGATTGAACAGCGCCCTGAACGCCTGCTGGGCGTGGCGGCGAAAGCGCTGGGCCTGTACGTACCAGGCGGAGGGGATCATCGCCCCCGCCAGCAGACGCTCCCGGGAGTGCGGCTCAACGCGCGCCGGCTCGCGGCGCAGGGCGGGGAGATACTGATTCCCCCCCTCGGAGGCGCTGATGATAAACGCCGCCGAACGCGACAGCTCTGCCTCCGGGAAGAGCAGCTCCTCGTGGGCATCAAGGGCGCGTGCGGCACGGCTTACCGCCTCCCGGGCGTCGTCATCGCACCAGGTCGTAAAGTAGCCGCCGAGCACCGCACAGCGCAGCCCCTCCAGCCCGCGATCCAGCAGCGGCGTTGTCCGCTCGCTGGCGTAGTCGCGCTGGAAGCCATCGTCGGGATCCTGCCCCTGTAACGCATCATAAACTGCCGCCAGATCATCAACCCGACGGGCAAAGGGACCGATATGGTCGAGGCTGGCGACAAAAGGATGGCTGCCCGCGCGGGAGAGGCGGCCAAAGGTCGGCTTCAGGCCAAAAATACCGCACAGGGAGGCGGGGACGCGGATTGAGCCGTTGGTATCGGTGCCAAGAGAGAAGTGCACCAGCCCGGCGGCCACCGCCGCTGCCGATCCGCCGGAGGAGCCGCCCGCAATGCGCGTCAGGTCGTGCGGATTGCGCGTCGCGCCGTAGTGGCTGTTTTCGGTGGTGAAGCCATAGGCATAGGCGTCCATGTTCAACATCCCGGAGAGGAGACCCCCGGCGCGCTTAAGCTGGCGCACCGCAAAACCATCGTCAGTGGCGACAGGGCGATCGCTGAACAGCTGCGCTCCGGCAAGGGTAGCGTGTCCGGCCACGTCAAACAGGTTTTTCACCGCGTAGGGCACGCCCGCCAGCGGAGGCAGGGGCTGCCCATCCCGACGCAGGTTATCGATACGCTCCGCTTCCGCCAGCATCCGCGCCTCTGTTACCGCTGTCCATGCGTTGATGTGCGGATTGACCCGGGCAATATCATCCAGCGTCTGGCGGGCGATCTCCCCGGCGCTTACGCTCCCGCTGGCCAGCGCCTGCTGGATATCATTAATACTCATCTCGTTAAGCGTCATGCTTTATAGACTCCTGCAATCTCCAGACGATCGTCGAGGGGAAAAGCCATCAGCGGTTCGGCCATGGCGGCGATACGGCTAAACTGGATCTCCAGCTCGGCGCGACGGGCGTCGTCCAGCTCCAGGTTGAGGATCTGTGTCATCTGCGTCAGGTAAGCGGCCCAGTCGGGCTGTGTATTGTTCATGCGTTTCTCCTTAAAAACCGGCCGCCGAGCCGTTGCTGCGCGGATCGGAGGCGCCCTCAAACAGACCGTTGGGATGGCGGACGATAGCGCCTGCATGGCCCATCGCCTCGCTAAAATCGGGCAGCACCTCTACCTCGTGTCCCAGCGCGCGCAGACGAGCAATGCTCTCTGGCGTAAAACGTCCTTCAAGCTTCAGCGAATCCGAAGTCTGCCCCCAGGTGCGCCCCAGCAGCCAGCGCGGACGGGAGATGCTCTCCTGCAGCGGCACGCCCTGTAGAATGTAGCGGGTAAAGATCGCCGCCTGGGTCTGGGGCTGGCCGTCGCCGCCCATCGAACCGTAAACCATCACCCGGCCATCGCTAAGGCGCGCAGCGGCAGGATTGAGGGTATGAAACGGCTGCTTGCCCGGTGCCAGCGCCAACAAATGTGACGGATCGAGACTGAACGAGGCTCCACGGTTCTGCCAGACGATACCGGTATCGGGAAGCACCACGCCGCTGCCAAACTCATGGTAGAGGCTCTGAATAAAGGAGACCGCCAGCCCGCTCCTATCCATCGTCCCCATCCACACGGTGTCGCCTGGGCCTTTACCCGTCCCCCAGGGCGCGGCACGGCTGTCATCTATCCGATCGGCCAGCGGTTGTAACGCAGCAGGTTCGAGCAGGCTCTGAATATCCGTATCGAGATGGCGGGGATCGGTGATGTGCGCATCCCGCAGACGAAAAGCCAGCTTGGTGGCCTCGGCGATGCGGTGTACGGTTTGTGCCTCATCGGCCTCAGCCATATTCAGGCGGTCGGTGATGCCAAGGATCGCCAGCGACACCAGTCCCTGGGTGGGCGGAGCCAGGTTCCACAGCTCGCCGTGCTGGTGCTGAAGCCTGAGCGGCTGCGGACGGCGGGCGCGATGCTGGTTCAGATCGGCAAGGGTAACAGGGAGGCCGTACTTTGCCATGCCGTCAGCCATCTGCTCCGCCAGCGGACCGCGATAAAAGCTCTCCAGCCCCTCTTCAACCAGCCGTTGCAGGGTCGAGGCGAGAGCGGGCTGGTGGAAGCGGCTGCCGGTCACCGGCGGCTCCCCGTTGACCAGAAAGGTTTCAGCGAAGCCGGGCAGGTGACGCAGCTCCTCTAGCTTGCTGGCGGTTGCACTGGCCTGAGATTGCGTGACCGGGATCCCCTCTGTGGCATAGCCGATGGCATCCGCCAGCAGGCGTGAGAGCGGCAGCGCCTTACCGGTCAATGATCTGGAGAGCGTTAGCGCCTCCTCCCAGCCGCTGACGGTTCCCGCGACGGTCAGCGCAGCGCGCGGTCCCCGGTGCGGGATCTGCATGACATCGGCGTAGGCAGCAGGGGTTGCCAGCGAACCCGCCGCGCCGCTGGCATCAATGGCAATCGGCTCACCCTCCGGCGGAACGATCAGCCAGAAGCCATCGCCGCCGAGGCCGTTCATATGGGGATAGACGACGGCGATGGTAGCGGCTGCGGCCACCATCGCTTCAATAGCGCTGCCGCCTTCGCGTAGTACGGCAAGCGCGCTCTGGCTTGCCAGATGGTGGGGGGCCACCGCCATTCCATGAGCGGATAGATGACTCTGCACGGGCTGTCCTCATGATCTGAAGTGTGTCCGTGGACTTGCAAAAGCTGTTCCACTTCCGGGCGAAAAGTTTCAGCCGCGAAGGGGGCAGCGTTTTTATCGCATCTGGCATGCATTGTGAAAGGGGTTAGCGGTATAGTTTGCTGAAACAAAAGTTACAGAGGCCCTATGGAACAGCTTGATGAACGCCTGAAAGGGCAATATGCGTCGCTATCACCCCAGGAGCAGCGGGTGGCGGACTTTATTTTTGATCACTTTGACGATCTGATTAGCTACAACAGCGCCGAGCTGGCGCAGCTGAGCGGGGTCTCAAAGGCGACGGTGAGCCGTCTGTTTAAGCGCCTGGGATATGAGAAATATAAGGACATGCGCGACGAGCTGCGCACCCTGCGTCAGAGCGGTATGCCGCTGACCGACAACCGCGATGCGGTGCAGGGCAATACGCTGCTGGCACGCCACTATAAGCAGGAGATGGCGAACCTGACCCAATGGGTCAACGCCCTCGATGCGCAGCAGTTTGCCGAGGCGATCGCCGCCATGGTGGCCGCCCGGCGGATCGTGGTTATCGGCATGCGTAACGCCTATCCGGCAGCGCTGCATCTGCGACAGCAGCTCTTGCAGGCTCGCGGCCAGGTGCTGGTGCTGCCGCAGCCGGGACAGAGCCTGAGCGAGGAGCTGGTAGATCTCAGCGCCGAGGATCTGGTGATTGTGATGGCGTTTCGCCGCCGTCCACGCATTATGCGTCCGCTGCTTCAGCAGCTGCAGGCCGACGGCGTCCCGGTATTGCTGATGTGCGAGCCGCAGGCGCATAGCCTGCTGCCGCTGGCGCGCTGGCAGCTCTGCACCCCGCTGGACAGCGTCTCCGCCTACGACAGTTATGCGGCGGTGAACAGTCTGATTAACCTGCTGGCCAACGCCTTTTTACATGAAATTCTCGATAAGGGGCGACCGCGCATTCACAACATCGCCACCCTCTATCAGCAGCTGGACGAGCTTGAGCAGCGATAATGGGGCACCATGCTGGTGTTTGGCACTTTTTTGGTGCAGGCGAGTCAGGTTAAAACGCGGCTTTTTTCGCGCTTCTGGTCGTTATTTAACGCGTTAATCCCATTTTCAGGTTTATCCGCATTTGGCACATAAGTTGCAAAAGTCTAATTATAGAATCTTTTGTTTCACGCTAACGTAACGGGTAAACACCATGAGAAAACTGTTGATCGCACTGGCCGGAGCCGCTTGTCTGTTAACTAACCTGTCGGTCGCCAGAGCCGACCAGCTGCAGGATATTGAGAAGCGCGGCACGCTTCGTGTCGCTGTCCCGCAGGACTTCCCGCCGTTTGGCTCGGTAGGGACCGACCTCCAGCCGCAGGGCTATGACATTGATATGGCGCGTTACCTGGCTAAAGAGATGAAGCTCAAACTGCAGCTGGTTCCGGTGACCAGCGCCAACCGGGTGCCTTATCTGCAAACGGACAAGGTGGATCTGGTGATCTCCAGCCTCGGTAAAAATGCCGAGCGTGAAAAGGTGATTGATTTCAGCCGCGCCTATGCGCCGTTCTTCCTTGGCGTCTTTGGTCCAAAGGGGACGGAGCTGAAGGATGCTGCGGGGCTGAGCGGAAAAACCATCGGCGTCACCCGCGGTGCGGTTGAGGACATGGTCCTGACCAGCATTGCACCGAAAGAGGCACAGGTGAAGCGCTATGAGGATAACAACACCACCCTGTCGGCCTATCTGTCGGGCCAGGTGGAGTATGTCGCCACCGGCAACCTGGTCGTGGCGGCCATCTCCCGGCAGAACGCTGACAAAGCGCCGGTGCCGAGTTTTATGCTCAAGGACTCACCGTGCTTTATCGGCCTAAAGAAGAACGAGCCAGCGTTGAAGGCAAAGGTTGATGCGCTGATTGAGCAGGGCGTGAAGGATGGCACCCTGAATAAACTCTCTGAGCAGTGGATGAAAGCCCCGCTGCCGGCAAGCCTTGGCGTGTAAGGCCGGTGAATGACTGAACAACTGCACTTTTCTGAGCTTTGGCCGCACTGGCCCGAGCTGCTGGCGGGACTGTGGATCACCGTGCAGCTTACGGTGATGGCGACGGTGGGCGGCCTGGCGCTGGGCATTCTCGGAGCCGCCATCCGCAGCGGACGGCCGACGTGGTTCAGCCGCATCTGGGGGGGCTATGTGGAGCTGATCCGCAACACCCCCTTCGTTGTACAGCTGTTCTTTATTGTCTTTGGCCTGCCCAATATGGGCCTCAAAATGACGGCTGGCGAGGCTGCCTTGCTGGCAATGGTGATCAATCTGGGCGCTTACAGTACCGAGATCGTGCGCGCCGGGATTCAGGTTACGCCGAAGGGGCAGTGGGAAGCCGGGCGGGTACTGGGCCTGACCCGCACCCAGACCTTTATCCGCATCGTGCTGCCTCCCGCACTGCAGCGTATCTACCCGGCGTTGGTCAGCCAGTGCATCATCGTCATGCTGGGATCGTCGGTGGTGTCGCAGGTCTCTTATGAAGAGCTGACCTTTGCCGCCAACCTGATCCAGTCCCGAACCTTTCTCAGCTTCGAGGTCTATCTGGTGACGGCTGGGATCTACTTAATTCTGTCGATTGCCATGCGCCAGCTGCTGCTGGCAGCCGGGCGGAAATGGCTTGGAGTGCAGGCATGATGACGACCTTTACCGACTGGGACATTATCCGCAACCTGCTGCTGGCCGGGCGCTGGACGGTGCTGCTCTCGCTGGTGGCCTTTACCGGCGGTGCGCTGGTGACGCTGCCGCTCCTGCTGCTGCGTCTGACCGGCGGACGGCAGGTAAAGCGCCTGATCCGCGGCTATATCGAACTGTTCCAGGGGACACCGCTGCTGATGCAGCTCTTTCTGGCCTTCTTCGGCGTGGCGATGTTTGGTATCGACGTCTCACCCTGGACGGCAGCTTCGCTGGCGCTGACGCTTTATACCAGTGCCTTTTTACTCGATATCTGGTTTGGCAGCATTCGCGCCCTGCCGAAAGGCCAGTGGGAAGCGTCTCGCTGCCTGGGGTTGAGCTTTGGCCAGACCCTCTGGCGGGTAGTCGCTCCGCAGGCGCTACGCATTGCCATTGCACCGACGGTGGGCTTTGCCGTGCAGGTGATCAAAGGCACGGCCCTGGCCTCGATCATCGGCTTCGTCGATCTGACCAAAGCCGGGACGATGCTGACCAACGTCACCTATCAGCCATTTAAAGTCTTTGCGCTAGTAGCGCTGGGCTACTTCATTCTGTGCTACCCGCTGTCCCGCTACAGCCGCTATCTGGAGAATAAATTCAATGCCTCTCATCACCATTAATCAGATGCAGAAGTACTACGGTGATAACCATGTGCTTAAGGGCGTCGATCTGGATATCGATATGGGCGAGGTGATCTCCATTATCGGCCGCAGCGGATCGGGTAAAAGCACGCTGCTGCGCTGCATTAACGGCCTTGAGGGTTACCAGGAAGGGAGCATCAAGCTGGGTGGCATGACCATCACCGACCGGGATTCACAGGCGCGGGAGATCAGCCGATCCGTTGGCATGGTATTCCAGAACTTCAACCTGTTCCCGCACATGACGGCGCTGGAGAACGTGATGCTCGCCCCGCGCCGGGTGCTGAAAAAGAGCGCCGACGAGTGCCGCGAACTGGCGCAAAGAATGCTGGAGAAAGTGGGGCTGGGCGACCGGCTGGACTACTTCCCTTCCAGCCTCTCCGGCGGTCAGCAGCAGCGCGTGGCGATTGCCCGTGCGCTGGCAATGTCGCCGAAAGTTTTACTCTGTGACGAGATCACCTCGGCGCTGGATCCGGAGCTGGTGGGCGAGGTGCTCAAGGTGCTGGAGCAGCTGGCGGCGGAAGGCATGACGCTGATCCTCGTCACCCATGAAATGAATTTTGCCCGTGAAGTGGGCGACCGCGTGGTGTTTATGCACCAGGGGCGCGTCTGGGAGCAGGGCGAGAGCAAAGCGCTGTTCGCCAACCCGCAAACCAGTGAACTGAAACAGTTTATCTCCTCCGTACGTGGGCTGGATTAATTTAAGGAACCTAACATGGATATCGCTCAATTTTCACAAATCAATCCACCCCAGCGCCTGCTGATGGGACCGGGTCCGATCAACGCCGATCCGCGCGTGCTGCGTGCGATGGCGAGCCAGCTTGTCGGCCAGTACGATCCGGCGATGACCCACTATATGAACGAGGTGATGGCCCTCTATCGCGGCGTGTTCCGTACCGAAAACCGCTGGACAATGCTGGTAGACGGTACCTCGCGGGCGGGGATTGAAGCAATCCTGGTCTCGGCGATCCGTCCTGGCGACAAAGTGCTGGTGCCGGTATTTGGCCGCTTCGGTCATCTGCTGTGTGAGATCGCCCGCCGCTGTCGGGCAGAGGTGCATACCATTGAGGTACCGTGGGGGGAAGTCTTTACTCCCGACCAGATCGAGGACGCTATCAAGCGGGTGCGTCCGCGCCTGCTGCTCACGGTGCAGGGGGATACCTCCACCACCATGCTCCAGCCGCTTGCCGAGCTGGGGGATATCTGCCGCCGCCACGACGTGCTGTTTTACACCGATGCCACCGCCTCGCTGGGGGGCAACGCGCTGGAGAGCGACGCCTGGGGGCTGGACGCGGTCTCGGCGGGGATGCAGAAGTGCCTCGGCGGTCCGTCCGGTACCTCACCCATCACCCTCAGCCCGCGCATGGAGGAGGTTATCCGCCGCCGTAAATGCGTTGAAGAGGGGATCCGTACCGAGGCCCATCACGACGGCGAAGACGAGATGATCTACTCCAACTACTTCGACCTCGGCATGGTGATGGACTACTGGGGGACGGAGCGTCTGAATCACCACACCGAGGCCACCTCGGCGCTGTTTGCCGCCCGAGAGTGCGCACGTTTGATCCTGCAGGAGGGGCTGGATAATGGCATCGCCCGCCACAAGCTGCACGGCGATGCGCTGCTGAAAGGTATCCAGGCAATGGGGCTGGAGACCTTCGGCGACCTGAAGCACAAGATGAACAACGTGCTCGGCGTGGTGATCCCGCAGGGCATCAACGGCGACCTGCTGCGCAAACTGATGCTGGAGGATTTCGGCATTGAGATCGGCACCTCCTTCGGCCCGCTGCACGGTAAGGTGTGGCGCATCGGCACCATGGGGTATAACGCACGCAAAGACTGCGTGATGACCACCCTGAGCGCGCTGGAGTCGGTGCTTAACTACCTTAAGTTCTCGACGATCCAGGGGGCGGCGATGCAGGCCGCGTGGGATTGCTACCGCAGCGAGCGTCCACTATGAGCCAGGCGGCAGAGCGTGTGATGGCGCGCGCCGATATCCTTGCCGCCATCAGCGAAACCCCGGATGCCCTGACCCGGATCTACCTCTCTTCGCAGCATTTGCAGGCCAACCAGCAGGTAGCGCAGTGGATGGCGGAGGCCGGAATGACCGTCTGGCAGGATAGCGTGGGCAACATCTGCGGTCGCTACGAGGGTGAGCAGGAGGGTGCCGCAGCAATTCTGCTGGGTTCACACCTGGATACCGTGCGCAACGCCGGACGCTACGACGGCATGCTTGGCGTGCTGACGGCCATCGAGGTGGTGCAGAGTCTGCATCAGCAGGGGCAGCGGCTGGCGAAAGCGATTGAGATCGTCGGCTTTTGCGATGAGGAGGGGACGCGGTTTGGCATTACTCTACTCGGCAGCCGGGGCCTGACGGGGACATGGCCAGCGCACTGGCTGATGCAGACCGATGCCAGCGGCGTAAGCGTGGCGCAGGCGATGGTGCTGGCCGGGCTGGATCCAGCTCGCGTTTCCCATGCAGCGCGTCGTGCAGACGAGATTGCCGCCTATCTGGAGCTGCATATTGAGCAGGGACCCTGCCTGGAGCAGGCGGGGCTGGCGCTGGGGGTGGTGGAAGCGATTAACGGCGCGCGCCGTCTGAACTGCTGCTTTACCGGCGAGGCGGGCCATGCGGGCACCGTGCCGATGGGCCAGCGTAAAGATGCTCTGGCCGCTGCCGCCGAGTGGATGGTGGCCGTGGAGAGCCTAACCCGCGAGCGGGGCGGCAACCTGGTCGCTACGGTGGGGACGCTGTGCTGTCTGCCGGGTGCGGTTAACGTCATCCCTGGCGAGGTGATGCTATCGCTGGATATTCGCGGGCCGCAGGACGCATCGCTGGATGCACTGCTGGCTGAGCTGCTGACCCAGGCGCAGAGGATCGCCTCCCGACGGGGACTCACATTCAGCGCCGAGGAGTTCTATCGCATCGCCGCTACCCCCTGCGATCGGCGTCTACAGGGCCTGCTGGCCGATGCGGTACATCAGACGCAGGGCGTATCCTTGACGCTGCCCAGCGGAGCAGGGCATGACGCCATCGCGATGGCCGAACGCTGGCCGGTAGGGATGCTCTTTGTCCGCTGCAAGGGTGGTATTAGCCACCATCCGGCGGAGTCGGTAGAGAGTGACGATGTCGCACAGGCGATAACAGCATTTAGCTATGCGGTGACCGCCCTTGCAAGCGCTTAGCGAAAGCAGCGTTGAACCCGCTAGCGCTGCATTCCCCAGCGCTTGACGGTGACCTTCTCCAGAGTGGCGAAGACGACTCCCTCCACCAGCAGACCGATGGCGATCACCGTCAGCAGCCCGGCGAAGACCCGGTCAGTAAACAGCTCGTTGCGGTTCTGGAAGATATACCAGCCCAGACCGCCTTCGCCGCTGGAGGCACCGAAAACCAGCTCGGCGGCGATGAGCGTCCGCCAGGCGAAGGCCCAGCCGATCTTCAGTCCGGAGAGGATGGCAGGCAGCGAGGCCGGGATGAGGATCGTGGCAACGTAGCGCGGCCCGCTGAGGCCGTAGTTGCGTCCCGCCATGCGCAGGGTCTCCGGCACGCTGCTGAAACCCGACCAGGTGTTGAGGGCGATAGGCCAGGTAACCGAGTGCACGATAACGAAGATCAGGCTGGCGTTGCCCAGCCCGAACCAGAGCAGGGCCAGCGGCAGCAGGGCGATAGCAGGCAGCGGGTTAAGCATGGAGGTGAGGGTGCTGAGCAGATCCCGGCCAAACTGGGTGGTGACCGCCAGGGCGCTGGCGACCAGCGCCAGCACGCTGCCGATCAGGTAGCCCTTCAGCAGGATGCTCAGCGAGTTGGCGATCTTCCCCGGCAGCTCGCCGTTGTGCATATCCTCGCTAAAGACGCGTAGGGTTTGCAGCACGCCGGGCAGCATCAGATCGTTCTGCTGGATGCGGGCAGCGATCTCCCACAGCGCCAGCACCAGCAGCACGATCAGGGACTTGCGCAGCCAGGCCTGATTCCACAGGCGCTGGCCTACGGGGAGCGGCGTCTCTACCGGCAGATTGCGCAGCGGCGGCAGCTCGCGCTCAAATTCAGGACGGATGTACGGCGGCTGCGACATAGGCAGGCTCCTTGCCGGTTGAGTGTGAGGGGATGTTCCCGTTAGCCGGGAAGAGCAGGTCGTGAATATGGCTGGCGGCGTGCTGGAACGCCTCGCTGCCAAAGTCGTTCAGGGTAAACTGGTGACAGTTCAACTCGGCCCGCACGCGACCCGGGTGCGGAGAGAGCACCAGGATGCGGCTGCCTACCACCAGCGCCTCCTCAATGGAGTGGGTGACAAAGAGCAGGGTGAAGCGCTCCTCCTCCCACAGGGCCAGCAGTTCCTCCTGCATGGTGCGGCGGGTGAGGGCATCCAGCGCGGCGAACGGCTCATCCATCAGCAGGATGCGCGGCTTCATCGCCAGCGCCCGGGCAATCGCCACCCGCTGCTTCATGCCACCGGAGAGCATATGCGGCATCACGTCGGCAAACTCCGCCAGCCCCACCTTGTTAAGGAAATGCAGCGCCCGATCTTTAGCCTCGGCGCGGCTGGCCTTGCGGCTCGCCAGCAGGGGAAACATGACGTTCTCCAGCACCGTTTTCCATGGCGGCAGCTGATCGAACTCCTGGAACACCATCATCCGCTCCGGCCCTGGCCCCTTAATCGCCGCGCCCGCCAGCGAAATCTGCCCGCCGCTGGGGGAGAGAAAGCCGCCGGCAGCCTTCAGCAGGCTCGATTTGCCGCAGCCCGACGGCCCAAGCAGAATAAAGCGGTCCCCCGGCCAGACATCAAAGCTGACGTCGTGGGTAGCACGCACCTGCCGCTCGCGGGTCCGGTATTCAATATCGACGTTGCTGACCTGCAATAGTGGTCCATCGCTGTGCTGAGTTGCCATCTGGGCCTCCTGTGTTGCGGCTTAGCTGCCTGGGTTTTCCCACGCGTCGTTAAAAAAGTAATCCTGCCATGAGCTGGCCTTGTTCTTCAGGACGCCAAGCTCATGAAGCTTCTCGGCGTAGACGCCGGTGCGCTCGGGAGAGACGGTAAAGCTGATTTCCGGATCGTTAACGATCTTCTGCACCAGCGGCAGCGGCAGGCGCGACTTCTCTACGCGAATGTAGGTCTCGGCAGCGGCGTTTTTATCGGCGTTGATAATCTTTGCCGCCTCGCTCAGCGCCCGGTAGAACGCCTTGTAGGTTTTCGGGTTCTCATCGTGGAACTTCTGCGTGGTGTAGAGAACGTTAAAGGTGGCCTGTCCGCCCAGCACGTCATAGGAGCTGAGAATTTTGTGCACGTTGCTGTGCTCCAGGGCCTGGTACTGGAACGGCGGGCTGGAGAAGTGAGTAGTGATCTCGGAGCCACCGGCAATCAGCGCCGCGCTGGCGTCCGGATGCGGCAGGCTCACGCTGATTTTATCGAAGCGCTTGAAATCGTCGTTGCCATACAGCTTAGCGGTTTCGATCTGCAGGGTACGCGACTGGAAACCCACCCCCGCCGCCGGAACCGCAATGCGGTCCTTATCGGTGAGATCCTTAACGCTCTTCACCGCCGGATTGTTGCTGAGCAGGTAGTTGGGCATCGAACCCAGCGAGGCGATGGCCTTGACGTTCTGCCTGCCTTTGGTGCGGTCCCAGAGGGTCAGCAGCGGCGGTAGGCCCGCCGAGGCGACGTCCAGCGCGCCCGAGAGCAGCGCCTCGTTCATCCCGGTTGCGCCGGAAATGGTGCGCCATTCGACGTTAATATCCAGCCCCTCTTTTTTGCCCTCTTTTTCAATCAGCTGCTGGTCGCGCACCACGTCCAGAATTAAATAGCCGATACCAAACTGTTGGGCGATGCTGATATTCCCCTCGGCAAACGCCGACTGGCTTATTCCACCCAGCGTTGAAAGCGCCAGCGTCCAGGCAATTAAGCCATTCCGTTTATTCATGCCAAACCCCAGAGAATGTATTCATTAATAATGAACAATCATGGTCAGAGGGGCGGCGTTAAAGGAAATGATTTAACCAGAAATAGATTCCCGGAAATGAGATAAGGCAGCGGAAACGATCCCGCTATAATCGAAACTCGTTTAAATATCCTCTGGCGCTTCAGGGATAATATCGCAGGAAGATCTATGCCTCTTTTTTCACATCAGCAGCTTCGCACGCTATTAAAGCAGCATCTTGTGGCCGTTAATACCGCGCCGGATATCGCGCAAAAAGTGGCGGATAGTCTTGTTGACGCCTCCTTAAAGGGGCATGATTCCCACGGCGTCACGCTGCTGCCGCGCTATATTCGCGCTATCGTCGCCGGGGATCTTAAGCCCAACGCCCATTTAACCCAGGTCCGCGATGCCGGGCCGGTCATCTCCTTTGACGGCGGGCACGGCTTTGGCCAGCTGCTGGGGGAGCAGGCGATGGCGGCGGGCATTGCCCGGGCGCGGGAGTTTGGCGTGGCGATGGTCGGCCTTTCGAACTCTCACCATCTGGGGCGCATTGGTGCCTGGGCAGAGCAGGTTGCCGACGCCGGGCTGGTCTCGATCCACTTTGCCAACGTGGCCGCCCCCTCGGCGGTACTGCCGTTCGATGGCCTCCAGGCCCGGCTGGGCACCAACCCCTTCTGTGTCGGCGTGCCGTTGCAGGGCCGTCCGCCGGTGGTGCTCGACTTCGCCACCAGCGCCATCGCCGGGAACAAGGCCCGCGTAGCCTGGAACGAGGGTCGCCCGGTGCCGGAAGGGTGCATCGTCGATGCCAGCGGCCAGCCAACCACCGATCCGGCGGTACTGATGACCGAGCCGCGCGGCGCGCTGCTGCCCTTTGGCGGCCATAAGGGGGCCGGGCTGTCGTTGATATGCAGCCTGCTTGGCGCGGCGCTGACCGGCGGCGAGACCGAGAGCCATGACATTTCTCCCCGGGCGGGCATCATTAACAATATGCTGTCGATTATCTTCGACCCCGAGCGGCTGGGAGCGGGAGAAAACTATAAGCAGGCGCTGCTGGCGCAGGTGGACTGGGTCCGTACCGGACAGGGTGGCCGCGACGTGCAGATCCCCGGCGAGCCGGAGCTGCGGGCCTATGCCCGCCGACTGGAGGAGGGGATCGCGATCGATGCGGTGAGCTGGCAAGAGTTTGAGGCGTTAAGCCAGTAACTCCTTGTGCTAGTGAATTAAGGCTGTATTAATTGCTGGGCTTCTTACGATCCATCAATGTCATGACAGCCCCGAAAAAACAGCTGATAAGTAAAAGCCAGGTAACGGTGCTATCCATATCGCCGCTTAAGGCGAATATTGACGATAAAATAAAGTAGAATGGTCCCGTCTTATCCAAAAACCGCAGGATAAAAGATGTTAATTTTTTCATTAAGTTACCTTGCCATTAAATGGGGTCATTCCGTGCGCGGTTAACTTCTGTCTATAAGGAAATAATACGATCGACGGTTCTTATCGTTGTCTCTCGATGGGCAATAATCACGCGGGTAATATTGAGTCTTTTGATCGCGCCGTTGACGAAGCGTTCACTCTCGGTATCAAGAGAGCTGGTTGCCTCATCCATAAACAGGATGCCCGGCTTTCGGTATAGCGCCCGGGCAATAAAAATGCGCTGCTTTTGGCCGCCGGAAAGCCCTTCCCCCAGCTCGCCAATCAGGGTTTCATAGCCCATCGGCATCTTCATAATCACGTCGTGGATATAGCTGGCTTTGGCACACTCTATCATCCAGCCTTCATCCATCTCTTCAACAAAACCGCAGATGTTTTCCCGGATTGAACCCGAAAAAAGACGATCGTCCTGCATTACGCAGGCGATCATCTTATGGAAGTTATTGACCCCCAGCTGCTGAATATCGCTACCGTTTACCTTCACTTTGCCGCTGTCAGGCGCAAACAAGCCGCATAGCACTTTCATGAGGGTGGTTTTGCCGCTGCCCGAGGCGCCCACAATTGCCACGCTCTCTCCTGGCGCAATGGCAAGATTCAGATCGCTAAATACCGGTGTCGACTGGCTGTCATAGCTATAGCTCAGCTGCTCCGTCGATAGCGCGGCAGGTTGCATGCGGGCAACAATAGGCAGCTCCGGTTTTTTTGCCTCCCGCTCGTGAAGGGCGATGTCGGCGATACGCTCGTTATGCAGGCTCATCATGCGTAGCTGTAACAGGAAGTTGGTAAGGGAGCCAACCCGCTCGGAGAACTGACCGCGAAAGGATCCGAATGCCACAAACATGCCGAGGGTCATCTGGTTATCAATCACAAGGCTGGTCCCGAGCCAGAGGATCACGACCTGATCGCAGGCGGCAACGAAGGTGTTGATGCCGCTAAAGAGCAGATCCATTTTAGTGATTTTGATCGCTGAATTAATGGCGTCAATTTTCAGGTTTAGCCAGTGCGTACCCCGGCGCTCGGCCATACCCTGGGTTTTCACCGTGGCGATGCCGTACAGCGTCTCCATAAAATAGGAGCTGGCGCGCGCGCCTCTGACCAGTGTCTCTTCTGATAGCTGTCGGTAATAGCTATAGGTCAGCAAGCGCATCAGGACATAAATCGTGGTGAATCCCAGCACTATCCAGGTCAGGTAGCCGCCATAAAGCACCATCATCACCGTCACCCCGACAACCATAATGCTATCCATAATGGCACCGACCACGCTGGTGGTGAAGGTCGTACGCAGCGTATCCAGTGAGCTAAAGCGGGACTGGATATCGCCCAGTTTGCGTCTCTCAAAATACCCCAGCGGTAGTCTGAGCAGATGGTTAAACAGGCCGGACTGCCACTGCACGTTGATGAGGGTGCCCATCACCAGCGATGACCATGCTCGCACCATGCTGACGGCAGCGCGCAGCAGAATAAAGAACATCAGGCCAAAACAGATAAGCGTGAGGAGACCCCGATCCCCTGCCGGGATGGCATGGTCCATAACCAGCTGCGTGCCTATCGGCATCACCAGGTTAATCGCTTCAATTACCAGAGAAAGACAGAATATTTTCCCCAACGTGCTTTTAATGCCGTGGATACTGCCGATCAGCGTCCGCAGGCTGATCCGGTTTTGCACCGTCTCGGCGGTAAACTCGCTGCCCGGCCAGGCTTCCAGCGCTACGCCGGTAAAGGCGCTCGACATCTCCGCCAGGCTTACCGTCCTGCGCCCTCGGGCCGGATCGTGCAGGACAAAGCGGTTGTGCTTGACGCTGGTCAGCACCACAAAATGATTAAAGTCCCAGTGCAGAATGCAGGGAGTCTTCAGGGTGGCAAGCTCTTCAAGGTCAAGCGAGAGGGCGCGCGTCTGCATACCCAGCTGCGCCGCCATGTCGTTGATCCCAGCTAAAGTGGTGCCGCGGGCGGAGAGGTTAAACTGGCGGCGTAACGATATCAGATCGATGCTTTTACCATAGTACCCACCGATCATTGCCAGGCAGGCCAGCCCACACTCCGACGACTCGGTTTGATGAATAACAGGCACCTGCCGACGCAGGCGCATATCAAGCTGGTTGAGCAAGGATTTAAAGCCGCCGTTAATCATTTACGGGTCCCGTGGCGCTGTGCTTCATGTCATAGAAGGGCGACAGCATCCATTGATAAACCTGTCGTTTTTCCAGGAAAAGGGTGCTCTGTGCTTTCATCCCGTTTTCCAGAGGAAGTGATTTCCCGTCGTAGGCAATGGCCTGCTTTTCAGGTTTGACGATCGCTTTGTACCAGGGAGTGGATGCCCCCTGGAGAGCGGGCGCGCCCTGATAGGTCTGCATCTCCTGAGGCGAGGCCGGGGTTCTGGAGACCGTCGTCACCCTGGCGGAAAACTGCCCAAACTTTTCTGCGGGGAAGGCCTCGTAACGCACATTGACCTTATCGCCCTCCGTGATGTAAGGAACCGCATCATTAGGCACCCACAGCACCAAATAATAGCTCTCAATATGTTGCGGAATAATTTGTAGCAGGCTGTCACCGACGTTCACCATCTGCCCAACGGTGACGCTCATTGAATCGATCCTGCCGTCAGAGAGGGCGCGAACAACGATCTCGCCATCCATGTCGGTATTGATCAGCTCTTTTTGCAGCTCGTAGCGCTGCAGCTCCATCTGATAGATACGGTTGTCAAAGTCGGCGGCCTGGGTCTGGATCTGACTCGCAAGGCTGGTTATCTGCAGGGCGTTTTGTTCGTTCTGTCCGCTCAGGCTCAGCAGGTTATTTTGCTGCTGGTAGTAGAGCACCACCTGGTTAGTCAGCTGATCCTTATTAATTAGCCCCCTGGCCTGATAGTGGCGATAGCTGTCCATATTATCTTTCATCAGTTTTATTCCCTCTTCCGCGCGGCGGATAATATCCGACGAGCGCGTAAAGGCATCGCTGTACTGCGCGCGCTGGGTTTGCAGCGTCGCAAGCGTAGTTTTCTTACTCTCTTCCAGCCGCGTAATAATGCTGGCAATACGCTCCAGCTGGCTTTCAATATCTTTGCGGTGATTGTCGCTGACAATGCCGCTCCGGGTGCTTTTGCTGACGTCAATAAGGTAGATGGGATCGCCTTTCTTAACGTCCTGCCCCTTAACCGCGAACTGTTTGACCACGAATCCCTGAACGCTGGCGTAGACGTTGACCGCCCTGGGCCAGGTAGTGACCTCACCGCTGACGTTAACGCGGCGCGTATAGGTGCCTGCAATCACAAAGGAGAGAAAAGCGATAATAAAAAATGCAGCGCCTGCGGCCGTTAGCCAGAGAGGAATGCCGGGCAGCAAAATCGCGCGCCCCCGCCATTTCATCTTTTGATTGTCTATCGCATCCTGACGAAACAAAATCGACGTCCTTAATAAGTTCTATTGCGCGATCGCGCCCAGCGTCATAATTCGCTTTCTGCGGCTCAGCCAGCGAGCCTCCCCCTGGCCCCAGGGGCGGATTTGCTCCAGATAGTGCATAATTGTCCGGCCAAAGCCAGGCTGGCAGCAGAAATCAAGGATCCAGATCCTGCCATCCTCATTCCACTCAGAGGGGTGCAGCCGAAATTGCGGATCGTTTAGCAGCCGGGCTTCGGTATCCGCTTCCAGATAGGCCCAGGTTACGTAGGCTAACGGCTGCCCGCGCCGGTCAAAGAGAAACTTAATCTGTCTGTGCTGAATAGCGAACTCGGTCCAGTACTGAAGGCTCAGGACCGGGTAGAGGCTGTAGTTACGGTTGTAGAGCATGCAGCTTACGGCAAAGCCCACCTGTTCGTGGGCTGACCACGCCTGTTGGCCGTTTACCGTTTCCCTGATTTGTGATGTCATTTGCGCTCTCCACGCTCGCTCTGCTGCGGACGGCCTAACACATCGCAGGCAAACGCCTGCATTCGCTCCCCCATCTCAAACAGGGCTTTTCGCAAGGAGGGAGGATCCCCAGCGTGGGTATCCAGCAGCTCGGCAATGTCCTTAAACATTCGCGCCTTTCCTAACGAGCCTCTGGGCTGGAGTTTCAGGCGGGCCTGCTGCTCCATACCTGCCAGCGTAAAGGCCACCTCCCTTCCTTGAGATCGACACTGCTCTACCAGCCAGCGTGATGCTTCGGTAAAAAGTCGCTGCGTTGCAATAAAATGGGGATCGCGCATCAGATCCTCACTGCCTGCCATGGTCTCGCCCTGGCTCTGGCGGATCAAAACCACGGCCAGCCGCGTTAGCGGTGAATGGGATGGCATACTGTCTGATGAACAATAGAGCGTGGCGCGGCGGCGGCTTAGCAGCGTCATAAAGCTATCTACCAGCCGGGTCAACGGCTGAGGTAACGCCTGTGATGCCAGCATCTCCGCAGGGAAACCCAGCAGATCGAGATAGCAACGGTAGCAGGCGTTATGAAAGGTGTGCATAAAAACCTCTTCCACCTGCTGCCGGGCTGCCTGGGTAAAGGCGGCATCAAACATATACTTACCAAGGTAAAGACAGAGATCCGCCACGCTTTGTTGCAGCAGCCCCGGCTCGTTCATCAACTCTGTCAGCCTGAAACGGTAATCAAAGCTGTCACGAAAGTCGCCTGGGAACAGACTGCTTAAGCCATTGAAGTCCAGCAGCCTGCCGTCCATCGCCACGTTTGATGGCGAGGTAGTAACCCGTAAAAAACGGGTGCGGCAAAATGCCATCTGCCACGCCTGGCGACGAGCCATTTCGCATAGCCCTTCAATAACGTAGCGCCGGGGATCCCGGCTGGCCTCGGCGCTAAACCCCCCGGGCGGAGCGGGCAGCGTTTTGGGCAGGATCTGAATTGCGGCTTTCACCCGCACGGCGTCATGGATCAGCTGAGTAGCATAGCAAGGCTGCGGACGAAAGTAGGGCGCGCGTTCAAAGTGGGCTGGACGCACCACTGGCTCACGCACCAGTAAGGCTCGGCGTAATGGCCCCCCGGCACGTTTAAACGCCAGCTCAATGAAGCTGTCGGTCAATAAAACGGCTCGCGCCCTGACCGCGCCATAGGGTAAAACCTTCGCCAGCGCCTCGCCCCAGAAGGCTTCATAAATGGCATCGCTGGCGGTCAGTGCACCGTTGGAGTGAATGGGATCTGATCCTTCGCCTACCAGAGGGTTAGCGCCTATGCCCTTGATCTGATAGCGCCCGTTAAAGCCGCAGCGTGCTCCGCCCCCGTTACGCTGGATACCGCTGCCACCATAGCGCTCGGCGTGAAACAGGCAGGTCGGGGTACTCCCCTCGGGATCGATCAGATAGCTACAGGCACGGCGCAGTGCTTCCTCATCATCAACGTCCGGGGCGCTCCAGATCAACGAGGAGGCAACCTGCCGGGCCTCAAACGGGACCAGGTTATCGGTAAGATCGGCAAGGGAGGCAGAATAGCTCATCACATTATATTCCGGATTATTTTATACGCTGTTTTAAATTGCCATTGGTTGTCACGCTTAAGTAAAAAGCGTAAAGATCAAAACATGAGTAGAGCATATTCCAGCAGTGCGCTTGCCATAATTAACGCTGCAACTTCAGTGGGGAAGGGGAGAGGTTTTTCATTATTTTGATATTCCATATCTTCATTGCCAGTAAGAGGTTCCATTTTTACCCTACAAGAGAATGATTCTTATTATGTTTTCTGCGAATGTGCCAGAGTATCCCCAGGGAGTCAAATGTTTTATCTGCGTCTTTTCAGGCGTAAAGCATTGATAGCGTGCTTCTTCGGATAGGCCTGGCAGCCTTTTATCAGATAAAAAAGCCCGCTTATGTACGAAAATGCTGGATGCTTTCAGGCTATCTGCAGGCGTTGTCCTGCGCGGAATAGTACGCTTTTACTCTTATTTTAGTTTTGCTTAAGGGGGTGGTTGCGGCTATCAGCAGGCCGGCAGGGTGACCATAAATCTATTTGTAGTCGTTTTAATCTATCAATCACCAAATTTAGTAGGGAGGCAATGACCCAGCGTTGACTAATTTATTCGTGATGCCCTATGCTTTTAATATTAATTTTGTTTGCAAGATTAAACTATTACGGATATTGAGAATATTGCAGCAAAGCGTGCTGCATTAAATGCATTAAAAAACGGCCAATAAACGCTGTTTTAGGTGATGCTCGTTAAGCGGAGAGGGATTTTCTCATGCGTGTTCTTTTCATCGGCCCGCCCTTATACGGTCTGCTCTATCCCGTGCTGTCTCTCGCTCAGGGCTTTCGTGCCAATGGGCATGAGGTCACGATCGCCAGCGCCGGGAAATTTGCGCAAAAAGCGGCCGAGGCGGGCCTTGTAGCATTTGATGCTGCACCGATGCTCGACTCCGAAGCCGAGTACTGTCAGCGGGAAGATCTGCGTAAAAGGGGCATAATCGGCACCAATAAGGGCAGTTTCTCATTTTTCAGCGATGAGATGACGGATCGGCTGGTAGAATTTACCGGCCAATGGCGGCCCGATTTAATTATCTATCCGCCCCTTGGCCTGGCTGGTCCACTCGTCGCGGCAAAATTTGGTATTCCGGTGGTGATGCAAACGGTGGGGTTTGCCCATACGCCCTGGCATATACAGGGGGTGACACGCTCCCTGGCTAACGCCTATGCCCGTCATGGCGTTGCTGGCCCGCCACGGGATCTGGCGTGGATCGATGTCACTCCGCCGAGCATGAGCATCCTGCAAAACAATGGTGAACCCATCATTCCCATGCGGTACGTGCCTTACAACGGCGGGGCGGTCTGGGAGAAGTGGTGGGAGAGATCGCCAGCGAGAAAGCGTCTGTTGGTCAGCCTGGGAACCGTCCAGCCGATGGCCGATGGGCTGGATCCGATTGCCTGGATTATGGACTCAGCGGAGGAGGTAGATGCCGAGTTCATTCTTCAACTGGGCGCCAATGCCCGCCGCGGATTGCGCTCGCTGCCATCCAACGTACGGCTGGTCGAGTGGATACCGATGGGCGTCTTTCTCAACGGAGCCGACGGCTTTATTCACCATGGTGGCGCGGGTAATACCCTGACGGCCCTGCACTGCGGTATACCGCAGATTGTATTTGGTCAGGGAGCCGATCGCCCTGTAAATGCTCAGGCCGTTGTCAATCGCGGATGCGGTACTATTCCCGACGAAAAGGGGCTGACAAGCGATCTAATTAACTCATTTTTAGCGAACACGGCCTATCGTACGGCTTCGGTGCAGGTCGCCAAAGAGATGACGGCGCAGGCCACCCCCTCCGAAGTAGCCGTAAGCCTCGCTGCCACGGTGATGGGTAAAAATACGCGGATGAGCGATATAAAAATAATGGAATACTCATCATGAGCGACGCCATCCCGTTCACGCCGCATGAGCCGGGCGCCATCGCCCGGATACACGCCCAGCTGGCGGCAGGGGCAGCGTCAGACGTCTCTCAATTCTGGCGTGATGTTGCCTTAGTCAGAGTACCTCTGAGCGCGGCGGTAAAGGGAGACAGCAACCAACGTGAAGTCACTTTTTTGTGGCGTTCGGCAGAGCCGTTGCAGGGCGTCTATGTTCGGCTGAACCGGATAACGGATAAGAAGAGCGTTGCAAAAGGGCTAATGACGCCTCTACCTGCCAGCGACGTCTGGTTTCTGACGCTGCGGTTGCCAGCCAGCTATTGTGGGTCATACACCATCGTCGAAATTCCTGACGGAACCGGATCCGAACAGATCGCTCAGCTTGGCAGCCGGTTCTCCCCGCTAAGCGGGCAGGCCGATCCGCTTAATCCCGCGGTTGGCATTAACGTGCGCGGACTGGAAGAGTCCCTTCTGGCTCTGGATCGCGCCCCCCACCAGCGCGAGTGGGCTACGCAATCCGCCCCCGTTCGGGGAACCCTGTCGTCATCATTCTCCCGGGTTGCTGGCCATCAGCGCCGGATCCGCCTCTATCTTCCGGATGTGCCCGTCTCAGAGCCGTTGGGGTTGTTGGTAGTGCCTGACGCAGAGATATGGTTTGAGCGGCTGGGGCTACCCGCCGCTATCGACCACGGCATCAGCAGTGGCCGCTTGGGTCCGCTGGCCGTGCTGGGGGTAGATAACCTTGACGGATCGGATCGTAATACCCTGCTGGGCGGACGCAAAGCGCTGGTACTGGATATTGCTCAGCGGCTGGTGCCGCAGTTACGGATCGCCTATCCAGACAGGGTATGGGCAGGGCGTGAAAAAACCGTATTCGCGGGACAGAGCCTGGGGGGCGTAACGGCCTTCATGGCTGCCCTTTATGCTCCGGATACGTTCGGCTGCGTTCTCAGTCACTCACCTTCGATGTGGTGGACGCCCGATGAGAGCAAACCGCCATCGATGTTTAGCGAGAGTGCGAAATCCTGGGTAAGCGAGCAGGTGCTTGCTATGCCCCCCGACACAGTCCGCGTTCAACTCTGCGTAGGCAGTTTAGAAGGGGCGACGGTCGCCCATGTTGAGCAGCTGCACATGCGGCTGGTCGCCGCCGGGGTAGAGAGCGAGATGTCGATCTATACCGGCGGCCACGACTATGCCTGGTGGCGTGGTGCGTTGATAGAGGGTTTGGCCAACGTTTACGCACAGGTTTAAAGCAGCATTCTCGCCAATGAATCATGCTGCAGACTATGGCATAAACGGGGAGACAGACTACACTCTCGGAGATACCTTTTAGCCTGATTACGTTTTTTACGGTATCGCCATAGCTTAAACCGGTACATTATGGACTAGATTGTTTAGCGTCGTACCGTTTGAAACTTCCGGCAAAAGAAGCAACTGGCACAGATATGAATAGATTCGATGATAAAAGATTGACCGATATTGTGCTGGGAGAAGCCATTCTTGCTCTTTTGAGCGAGGGCGATCCCATAACGCCATCCAGCTTGATTAAACAACTTCAGCTTATGGCCCTCGCGGAAAACATAGCGTTCAGAAAGCAAGCCTTTACCAACGCTATTATGGAAGTACAGAGCAGTCTTTTGGTTCAGTCCGCAGAGTTCAACGGTTTTTATGCCGTTAGCGAGTATCCCTCCGGCAGTAAAATGATCCACTGATAGCCAGCGCGCTATCTCCTCCTGGGATCATTCTGATCTGTCGTCAAGCGCGCGTATGGTCATGGCAAAGTCCCGGTTATACGCGCAATCAGCAGTGCGTTCCGTCTGCTGTTGTACTGTCTCCATCGTATAAAAATTACCCTGACTATCCTTGCCACCAACCTCATATTCAGGTCTTGAACCTGAATAATGTTATGTTATAACATAATGTAAATAATGAGGGGTAAGTAAATATGGCAGAAACAATCATCAAAACAGGCGCAGTGAAGCGTTTACCGGTTACCGTCCTGTCCGGTTTTTTGGGCGCAGGGAAAACCACGCTGCTTAACCATATTCTGAACAACCGGGAGAGCCGACGCGTGGCGGTTATCGTTAACGATATGTCAGAGGTCAATATCGACGCCGCGCTGGTCAGAGACGGCGGGGCCGAGCTGTCGCGCACCGACGAGAAACTGGTTGAGATGAGCAACGGCTGCATCTGCTGCACGCTGCGAGAAGATCTCCTTATTGAGGTAAACCGTCTGGCCCGCGAGGGACGCTTTGATCAGCTGGTGATCGAGTCCACCGGCATCGCGGAGCCGCTCCCGGTCGCGGAGACCTTTACCTTCGCCGACGATGAGGGGCGAAGCCTCGCGGACGTGGCGCGCCTCGATACCATGGTTACCGTCATCGATGCCTTTAACTTTCTTAACGACTACGGCTCGGAAGAGAGCATCCACTCGCGGGGTGAATCGTTAGGCGAAGACGATACCCGCAGCGTGGTCGATCTGCTGATCGAACAGGTAGAGTTTTGCGATGTGCTGGTGATCAACAAGATCGATCTGATCAGCGACGAGCAGCAGCGCCGGTTGCTGGCTATTCTGCGCTCCCTCAACCCTGGGGCGAAAGTGGTGACTGCGCAATTCGGCCAGGTGCCGCTTAGCGAGGTACTGAATACCGGGCTGTTTGATTTCGCCAAAGCCGCCCAGGCACCGGGCTGGCTTAAGGAGCTGCGTGGAGAGCATACCCCGGAGACGGAGGAGTATGGCATCAGCAGCTTTGCTTACCGCGCCCGTCGGCCTTTCCATCCGGCCCGCTTCGCGCAGGTGATGGAGAACGAGCTGGTGGGCGTTGTGCGCTCGAAAGGCTATTTCTGGCTGGCCAGCCGACCGGAATTTGCCGGCTCCTGGTCTCACGCGGGCGGGGTGGCGCGTCAGGGGCTGGCGGGAAGCTGGTGGGCCAGCACTCCCCGGGAGCGCTGGCCTGAGGATGAGGAGTCGTTGCAGTTTATTATGGCTAACTGGCTTGAGGGGGTTGGCGATGCCCGTCAGGAGCTGGTGTTTATCGGAATGGAGATGGACGAGACGCGGCTACGGGCGCAGCTGGATGCGGCTCTGCTGACGGACAGGGAGATGGCCGAGGGACCGCAGCGGTGGGCAGGCTACGATGATCCCATAGACCCCTGGTTTGAGGAGAGCAGTGATGCGCAATAGTCGTCTGCTCCTGCTCGCCGCGCTGCTCGGCTTTGCCACCGTCGCGCCCGCCGCCGCTTTCCCCGTCACGGTAGAGAACTGCAGCGTGACCCAAACCTTTATCGCGCCGCCGCAAAAGGTGGTCACCGTCGGGCAGCATGAAACCGAACTCCTGCTGGCCCTGGGATTGGGCAATAAAATCAGCGCCACCTCGGTATGGTTTGGCAAACTCCCCGAGTCGCTCGCCGGGGAGGGCAAGGATCTGAAAAAACTGGCGGAGAACTCACCCTCGTTTGAAGCGGTAGTGGCCCAGAGACCAGATCTGGTTCTCGCCCAGTATCACTGGCACATTGGGCCGCAGGGGGAGGTGGGTACCCGGGAGCAGTTTGCTAGCCTCGGGATCAACACGTGGATTTCACCTGCCGACTGTATCGGTAAAAACGTGACCGATACCTCTAACGCCGACGGGGCGCGGAGCGTTCCCTTCTCATTGCAGGCCATTGAAAAGGAGGTGAGCCAGCTTGCGGCTATCTTCGGTATTCCGGAGCGGGGCCGGAAGCTTAATCAGGCGCTGGCCGAACGCATCGCCCACGCGCAGCGCCAGGCTGATGCTCATCGTCAGCATCCGCTGAAGGTGGTGTTCTGGTTCTCCAGCAGTCGTCTGAACGGCGATCCGTGGGTGGCGGGTAACTACGGCGCGCCAGGCTGGATCAGCAAAACGCTTGGCCTGACCAACGTTGTTGAGTCAAAGGATGAGTGGCCTGCGGTAACCTGGGAGTCCATTGCCCGCGCGCAGCCCGATATCATCGTCATTGCCGACATGGAACGCCGTCTCTATCCGGCTGACGACGTAGCGGTGAAGGCGCAGTTCCTGCGCAGCGATCCGGTGACGAAGGCTATTCCTGCCGTGAAAAACAACCGCATCATCGTGGTGCCCGCCATGTCTCTGAATCCCTCTCTCAGGAACGTGGATGCCGTTGAGCTGATTGGCGACAGGCTGGCGGATCGGGCTAAGTCATGAGTCATGCTTTATCAGGATGGCGCGCTGCCGGCCTTATGCTGGCCTGCGTGCCGGGGCTGCCGCTGATGCTGGTGCTGGCGGCAACCATTGGCGATATGCCGATCTCTTTTGGTGATACCGCGAGGGCGATCGGTAACGGGCTGGGATTAACTGCCTTTTCACTCCCTGGCGTAGAGGCCGGGATCGTCTGGCAATACCGGATGAGCCGGGCGGTGATGGCGGCATGCAGCGGCGGCGGACTGGCGCTGTGTGGGCTGGTAATGCAGGCCATTTTGCGTAACCCGCTGGCGGAACCCTATCTGCTGGGTATCTCTGCCGGCGCCTCGCTGGGGGCGGTGGGCGTTATGCTGCTGGGCATCGGTGGCAGCGTCCTGAGCATCAGCGGCGGGGCATTCGTTGGTGCCTGTCTGGCATTTGGCCTGATCGTGTTGATCACCCGGGGGATGAGCGACAGCCCGCCGCGTATCCTGCTGGCGGGTATCGCCGGTACTCAGCTGTTTAACGCGCTGACCGCATACGTGGTCAGCACCTCGGCCAATGCCGAGCAGTCACGCAGCGTGATGTTCTGGCTGCTGGGGAGCTTAAGCGGCGTACGCTGGCCAGACGCGCTGCTGAGTCTGGGAGTCACGCTGCTGGGATTTCTGATCGTGATGCGATTTGCGCGTGCGCTCGATACCTTCACCTTTGGCGATGAGGTCTCAACCACGCTCGGGATCCCGGTCACCTTTGTGCGTATTGCATTACTGCTCACCACGGCGCTGATCACCGCCAACATCGTCAGCGCTATCGGCGCAGTCGGCTTTGTCGGCCTGGTCATTCCCCACGTGACACGCATGCTCACCGGCGCGGGCCACGTTGTTACCGTGCCCGTAGCCTTTCTGATCGGCAGCCATTTTATGATCGTGGCCGATATTGTCTCGCGGACGTTAATTACTCATCAGGTGCTGCCCATCGGGGTGGTCACAGCCCTGGTAGGCGCGCCCGCCTTTGTTGTGCTCCTCTACCGGAGCCGGGAGAAAAATCAGTGAACATAAACGCTGAACGGCTGGAGGTTCGCCTCCAGTCACGAACAATCCTGAACAATGTCAGCCTGGCGCTGGCGGGCGGGCAGACCATCGGCCTGCTGGGACCCAACGGCTCGGGTAAATCGACGCTGCTCCGCTGCCTGGCGGGGCTTTATCCTGCGCTTAAACCGCGTGTTCACCTCAATGGCGATCCGTTAAGCGCTCTTCCGCTGAAATCGCTGGCGCGCCGGATGGCCTTCGTCCCCCAGCATGCGGACGCCGACGGCGAACTCAGCGTGGAGCAGATTGTCCGCCTTGGGCGCACGCCGCACCGCCGAGCGTTCGGATCTCTGCGTGCCGACGACTGCGCCGCCGTAGAGAAGGCGATGAGCCTGATGCAGCTGGCCGGGCTGCGGCACCGGCTATGGCGTCAGCTCTCTGGCGGGGAGCGCCAGCGCTGCCAGATTGCCCGAGCGCTGGCCCAGCAGCCAGAGGTATTGCTGCTTGATGAGCCTACCAACCATCTTGATATTCATCACCAGCTGGAGCTGATGGGGTTGATATCCCGGCTGCCAATGACGGTGGTGATCGCCCTGCACGATCTCAATCTGGCGGCAAACTACTGCCAGCAGCTGGTGCTGATCGAGATGGGAAAGGTGGTCAGCGTCGGGACGCCAGAGGCGGTGCTCACCCCGGATGAAATAGAGAGGCGGTGGAAGGTGCAGGCAAAAGTGCAGAGAGAGGAGGGCGGCACGATGAGTATTTACTATCTCCCCATCCGCCGCCCGATATAACCCTACCGGTGCAGATAGGTGCTAACCCCGAGGTAGCGCGTGAAGGCCTCCTGCAAGATTTCAGCGCTGGCAGAGTGGTTCATGGCCACGTGGTGCTCAAAGCCGTTGCGGCAGATCCACGCCAGCAGATTCTCCAGGTGCGGAACCTGAATCACCGCCCGGCAGCCGACGGTATCCAGCGGATCGTCCACCGACTGGCCTTCGCCGACGTAGGCTTTGATCTCGCCGGTGAGATCGTCCGTGCTCAGGCGGAAGTAGGTCAGGTTGCCGCTCTTCAGGCGGCCATGCACCGCCCCGCAGGTGTTCTCTTTCCCGACGGTGGTGCCGATGATATCGGCGGTGCCCATGTGCGGATCCTCAAGGCTGGCCGACGCGAAGTTGCCGCAGTGGAACAGCACGCACTTGTCGCGATCGTCGCCAAAGTTGTTGTTCCAGTCGGCAATGGAGGCCGGACTCATATTACTGCTGGCGAGGGCGTACATCGACAGCGCGCCCATTACATCTACCTCACAGGCGCTGGGCATCAGCTGCCCGGACATAATGCTCATAATCGAGCAGACGTTGATGCCGAGGTTCTCCTGTAGCGATGTCCAGCACTGGATGGCGGTGGTGTCGATATCGTTGGCGATAACCCACTCGCTGATGACCACGAACAGCTTCGCCATGGTGACGATTTTATCTGCCGGGATCCCACTGGCATCGGCGTTGTCGAGCAGCAGGCGGCGTTTCTCATCGACGCGAATATCGTCATCGCGCAGCTGCTTGACCCGGGTAAAGACCTCGGAGAGATCCAGCGTCTCAACCGCAATCCCCAGCCGCTCAAGCAGCTTCTCGCTGTAACGCACGGTGTTGAAGCCAGCCGGGCGTGCGCCGATGGCCCCGACGCGGACGCCGCGCATGCTGCTCACCACGCGGCAGATCTGTTCGAAGCGGCGGAGATCCTGTTCAAATACCTCGCCGCTGAGGGCGCAGACGTGCTGGGTGGTCAGGGTAA
The DNA here is from genome assembly GCF_031987975.1 of Pseudescherichia sp. Taxonomy (GTDB): domain Bacteria; phylum Pseudomonadota; class Gammaproteobacteria; order Enterobacterales; family Enterobacteriaceae; genus Pseudescherichia. The sequence continues at coordinate 336,709 of NZ_DALZYX010000007.1, forward strand.
AGGGGATGCCGTACTGACGCAGGTTGTTGCAAAGGGAGATCTTGCCGCAGAAGCTGTCCCGGCGCGTCGCCAGTCCCATCTTATCGAGGTTGTCCTCTTCGGCCTGGATCAGTACCGGGACGTTAAGGCCCGAGAGACGCAGGGTCTCAGCTACCGCTTTCTCATCGCCAAAGTTAGGCAGCAGCACCACCACGCCGTGGATCTCATCCCGGTGGGCGCGAAACAGCTCGGCGCAGATTTTTGCATCCTGACGGGTTTCGACCCCGCCCAGCTCGGTCTGCGTATCGTCAAGCATAATGGTGTTGATACCCAGCCGTGCAAAGAGCGTCGTAGCTTGCTCGCGCGCTTCGGCCACCAGATAGCTGGGGAAAAATCCACGGTTGCCGATAATGACGCCCATGGTCAGGTTCTGCGGTATTCGGGACATTGTTCTCTCTCCAGTAATCTTTCTTGAATATATATTCATTTATGATTTATTATTCATTGATGTAAGATATGCCTTCCTTTTCCCTTTGTCACGACGTGTACAGGCAATTTTCTGAGAAAGGAGAAAACGATCACAGTTGCTTCAGCAAGCAAAAAACCAGGGCGTGCTTGTTATCTATTCAGGTATGCATAAAAATAACGGACATAAAATCAAGGGGAATATTATGTCGAAGCAGGATGAACAACGCTTGCTGGTGAAGATCGCCACGCTCTACTACAGCGAAAACAGAAAGCAGTCTGAAATCGCCTCGCTGCTGCACCTGTCACAATCATTTGTCTCACGCGCCCTGACGCGTTGCCAGAAAGAGGGGCTGGTCAAAATTACCGTGGTTCAGCCGACCAATATCTTTGTCGAGCTGGAGAAGGCCATTGAGGAGCGTTTCGGCATTCGTCAGGCCATCGTGGTGGACGTTGGCGAGAACGCCAGCAATGGACAGCTTAAACACGCTATCGGCAGCGCGGCGGCGCACTATGTCGAAACCCGCGTCCGGCCAGAAGATCTGGTGGGCATCTCCTCCTGGAGCAGCACCATTCGCTGCATGGTGGACGAGATGCATCCGCAGAATATCCGCGCGGCCGGGGTCATCCAGCTGCTGGGGGGCGTCGGTCCCAACGGTAACGTGCAGGCGACCATTCTTACCCAGCAGCTGGCGGCGCATCTGGGCTGTCCGGCGTGGCTGCTGCCGTCCCAGAGCATTGAGCACTCGGTGGAGGAGCGCGCCCGGCTGGTTAACAGCCCGGACGTGGCGGCGGCGGTGGCGAAGTTTGATGAGGTAGATGTTGCTATCGTCGGCATCGGTGAGCTGGAGCCGTCTCAGCTGCTGAAAAACTCGGGCAACTACTACAACGAAGAGATGCTGACCCTGCTGGCAGAGCGCGGTGCGGTGGGGGATATCTGCCTGCACTACTACGACGCCGCCGGTAATCCGGTGCTGAGCCAGGAGGAGGATCCGGTGATCGGTATGGAGCTGGCACAGATGCGCGCCTGCCAGCACGTTATCGCCCTGGCGGGCGGCTTAGAGAAAAGCAACGCCATTCGCGGCGCGCTGGAGGGTAACTACATCGATGTGTTAATTACCGACTTCGCGACGGCGCGCAGCCTGATGAAAAAGTAGGGTGAAACTCCCCGGGCCGTATCGCCCGGGAAGAGAGGGCCGGGCGCTACTTGCCCTCCATCACCGCTTTCTGCGCCACCACCGCCGCTTTCTGCTGCATCCGGTTTTGCATCTGGTCGATGATCACCGCCACGATAATCACGATGCCCTTAATCACCATCTGCCAGAATTCACTGACGCCCATCATCACTAGCCCGTCAGCCAGGAAACCGATGACGAAGGCACCGATCAGCGTGCCGAGAATGGTGCCGCGCCCGCCCGCCAGCGAGGTACCACCCAGCACCACCGCCGCGATGGCGTTCATCTCAAAGGCGGTGCCGTTGGCCGGATGGCTGGCCACCAGCTGGGCAGAGACCACGATCCCGGCGATGGCGGCACAGAAGCCGGAGAGCATGTAGACCAGCACCTTAACCTGCTTCACCTTCACGCCGGAGAGTTCGGCGGCGCGCTCGTTATCGCCAATGGCGTAGACGTGGCGGCCAAAGGGCAGGCGACGGGCGACGTAGGCGATAATCAGCGCCAGCACGATCATCATCCAGATTGCCCACGGAATGCCGAACAGCGAGCCGGCCCCAATCTCGTCAAAACCGGTATTGCCCAGCAGCGGGTTTCCGGACAGTCCCGGGAAGGTCTGGCCATCGGAGGTGAGCATCGCCGCACCGCGCAGGACGTACATCGTACCGAGGGTGCAGATAAAGGGCGCGACGTTGTAGCGGGTGATGATCCAGCCGTTCACCCCGCCTATTAGCGCACCGATCAGCAACACCACGGGCACAATCACCCAGACGCTGGGGAAGATAGCGATGCCAAACATCGGCAGTACGATGCCTTTGGTGATCATCCACCCGGCAATCATCCCGCACAGGCCCAGCGTCGCGCCGATGGAGAGGTCGATCCCGGCGGTGATAATAACAAAGGTGATCCCCAGCGCCAGAAAGGCGTTGATGGCGATATGCTTAATCATGATCACCATACTGCCTGCGGACAGAAACCCCGGCACCATCGCGGTGAAGAAGCCGACAATAAGAAAAAGGGCAATAAACGTACGTAGTTTCAACAGAATAAGCAGAATATTCTCGCGGGACAGCGATGCCCCGCCGCGCGGCGTCAACGTGGCCGATTGGACTGTTTTCATTTTAAAACCCCTGAGCACTTGCTGTGACCAGCGCTGATTCTTCGGCTCGATCGCGGACGATATCGGCGGTAAGCTTGCCGCCGGACATCACCAGAATACGATCGGAAACCGCCATGATCTCTTTCAAATCCGAGGTGGAGAAGACCACCGCGATGCCCTGCTGAGAGAGCTGTACCATCATACGGAACACGTCCGCCTTGGCACCGACATCGATACCCCGCGTCGGCTCGTCAAGAAACAACACCTTCGGATTGGTCAGCAGCGAGCGGCCAATCACCACCTTCTGCTGGTTACCGCCGCTCAACGCCTGGATCTCTACCTCCGGTGAGGAGACCTTGATCGACAGGTCGCCAATGGTACCGGCCACGACAGCATCCTCCTCTTTTCTGGCGATGGTCAGCCCGCGCTGGAGGCGTCGCCAGAGGCTGGCGATGGTCAGATTGCTGGCTACCGAGGAGATGGGGAAGATCCCGGTCCGCTTGCGGTCTTCTGGCACCAGGCTCATCCCCATGCGAATGCGGTCGGCGGTCGCCAGCCGCTGGGGGACCGGCTTGCTGTCCAGCCACAGTTTACCGAAGTAGTTGCGCTCGGTGCCCAGCAGACACTCGAACAGTTCGGTGCGTCCGGCCCCCATCAGGCCGTAGATACCGACGATCTCCCCGGCATGCACCTTAAAGCTGACGTCGTTAACCACCGTGTTTCCCGCGGCGTTAACGCAGGTAATGTGCTCCGCCTCCAGCAGCGGGGGACCAAAGGTACGGCCCGGTTCAAGGAAGTTACTTACCGGATCGCTGCCAAGCATCTCGCGGACAATCCACGGCACGTCGATATCTTTTACCTGCGCTTCCGCCTGGAACTTGCCGTCGCGCAGGATGGTAATGACGTCGCCGATGGCCATCAGCTCTTCCAGGCGATGCGAGATATAGATGATAGAGACCCCCTGGCGGGTCAGCTCGCGGATCACGCGAAACAGGATCTCCACTTCGGTTTTACTTAGCGCCGAGGTGGGTTCGTCGAGGATCAGAATGTCCGCATCCTCCGCCAGCGCCTTGGCGATCTCTACCAGCTGCTGCTGGCCCACCTTCAGGTTACCCACCAGATCTTTGGGCGAAATAGGCTGGTCGAGGCGTTGCAGTAGCTCGGCGGTACGGCGCTCCTGCTCGGCCTCGTTGATGGGCGTGACGCCTTTTTGCAACTCGCGGCCAAGAAAGATATTCTCGGCAACGTTCAGGTTCTCAAACAGATTAAGCTCCTGGTGCACCATGCCGATGCCGTGCGCCGCCGCTGCACGGGTGCTCGGAAAGTGCACCGGTTCGCCGTTAAGCAGGATCTCACCGAGGCTGGGCTGCTGCACGCCGGCGAGGATCTTCATTAATGTCGATTTACCAGCCCCGTTCTCGCCAATGATGACGTTAACCTTGCCGCGCCAGACGTTATAGTCAACGTTATCCAGGGCGATGGTGCCGGGGAAGAGCATCGAGATACCACGCGTGCGCAGGATAATGTCATCTACAGGGGTAACGCTCATTACTGTGCCTCCTGTTTAACATCCAGCGCTGCGGCGTCCTGGGCTTTGCCATTGGCCAGCGTCACCGCAAACAGCACGGTGACCGGTTTCCCGTTCCAGCTGGCGTCGATTTTCGGCAGGTGCTTCGCGGCTTCGCGGTTATAGGCGCGAGAGAGCTGGGCAAACTGCACCTGGTTAGTAAAATCTTCAAACTTAAAGCCGGTGGCATCGCGAATGGCGTTGCCGCGCATCACCGGCCCAAGCTGGATGGTCAGCGGCTGGTTGTCGACGGTGAACGTCAGCTTCTGCTCGCGCGCATTACTGACGTCAACCGCGGTGACCGGGCTGGTCAGACGAACAAAAACGCTCTTCGGTGCGCCGCTGGCGGCTTTCAGCTGGCTGGTAAACGCGCTGGCATCCAGCGCGTGTTGGTTAGCGGCATCCATAACGCGGGGCTGCCATGTCTGTTGCGCGATCTGCTGCGGGGTCAGATTGTCGAAACTCTGTTTCGCATTTGGATCGGCAGGCATGATTGGCTTGCCGTTTTCATCCAGATCCACCACCGTGCAGGCCGTTAGCAACAGGGTGGTGCACCCTATCAGCGCGACACCCCATTGTTTTAAGCCCATAGCGCCTCCGCCTTACTCGCCGAGTTTAAACATGTTGAGTTTTTTAGCGTTTGACTCATCGATCAGGACGCAATCCATCAGCTGTTTTTCATCTTTCTGCGCTTTGCCGTTTTTCAGGAAGTAGTCCGCCTGGACAACGGCCATCTGCGCCTGCTCCCAGCCTGGCTGCAGTACGGTGGCTTTGATATTGCCTTTGTTGATAATGGAGTCGCGGGTGTAGTCGCTGCCGTCGAAGCCAACAACGATAACGTTAGTTTTCCCGGCAGCCTTCAGCGCGGCCTCGGCACCTAATGCCATAGTGTCGTTGCCGGAGATGACGCCCACAATGTCTGGGTTGGTCTGCAGAATGGCTTCCATACGGTTAAACGCTTCGGTCTGGCTCCAGTTAGCGGTCTGCTGCGCCACCATTTTCATGTCCGGGTAGTCATCCAGGATATCGTGGTAACCCTGAGAGCGGACGCTGGCATTGGTATCCGACTGGCGGCCCAGCAGTTCAACATATTTACCTTTGCCATCCAGAAGCTTGGCAAACTTTTCAGCCCCGAGCTGCGCACCCTGATAGTTGTTGGAGACAATCTGTGCCACGGCGATGCCGGTTTTGTTAATCTCACGATCGATCAGGAAGGCCGGAACGCCTGCGGCCTTGGCTTTCTCCAGCGGTCCAACGGTGGCGTCAGCCCCGGCATTATCGAGAATAATCGCTTTCGCCTTGCGGGCGATGGCGGTCTCAATTAGCTGGTTTTGCTTGTTTACGTCATCATCATGTGAGGCGACAAGGGTGGTGTACCCCAGCTCTTTGGCTTTCGCCGCCGCGCCGTCGGCCTCTGCTTTAAAGAAAGGGTTGTCGTGTGAAGGGGTAATAATAGCGATCAGTCCATTATCAGCAGCAAACAGCGAACCGGAAGCGGCAATCATGGAAGCGAGCAGGACGGATTTTACAAAGGTAGCGTTCATCGTTTTCTCCACATTGAATATTTATTCAATAATGATTTATTATTCAAATTAACGATAAAGCCGAGTGGGTAAACTGTCTACGGTTTGCGCAGGTAATTTCTTAAAAAGAGAAAAGGATCACGCTCTGTGAGCGGAGAAGAAGCGTGTGAAATGGTGAAAGGCCGGGTACATCCGTCATTGCCCGGCCTGTTTCTAAAGCCCGATCGGCGCTACGGCTGGGGTAGTTCGCACTCTTTGATATTCGCGATGGGACCGAGGATGGCGTTATCAAATGGCTGAAGCGCTTGACCACGCTCAACGCGTAATGGCCAGTCATGGTTAGCCAGCGCCCCGCGCCCCAGGGCGATAAAGTTTGCTCCGCAATTCATTACCTCCAGCGCTTTTTCTGTATCTTGCAGGCTGCCGTTAGCCATAATCGTCAACTCTGGCGCATATTTTCGTGCAAGAGCAACAAGCGACAGCGGACTATCTGCAAAGGCAGGCTGCCACGCTTCGTACTCGGTCAGATGCAGATAGTCCAGACCTGCATTGGCAAGTAACGTGAATACCGTCCGGGCATCCTCTTCACCGTTGGCCCACTTATGGAAGAAGTCATTAACTTTGCCCTGTGAGATGCGGATCCCTACGGGGACGCTCTGACCTATGCGTGCTCTGACAGCCTTGATCGTCTCCAGGCTGAGGGTGAGCCGTCCAGCGATGTCCCCGCCCCATCTGTCGGTACGCAGGTTGGTGTAGTCGGTAAAGAATTGATCAAGCAAATAACCGTTCGCCCCGTGGATCTCTACGCCATCAAAACCGGCTTCCTCAACCGCGCGTGCTGCGGCATCGGCAAAGCTGGCAATAATGCCGAGGATCTCCGCCTCTGCCAGCTCTCGCGGAACAGGATACTCACCTTCGCCCCGATAAAATGACATCTGCTTCCCGACAGGACGAATTGCTGAGGGCCCAACGGTGCCCTCCTCGAAATTGTTACCCTGCGAGAGCGCACCAGCGTGCTGGATCTGGGCGAAAATATGACCTCCCTGACCATGGACAGCCTCAACAATCTCTCTCCAGGCGGCAGACTGTCTGGCGCTGGTCAATCCGGCCTGATAGGCATAGGTCTGTGACCAGGCGGTATCAATATAGATGCCTTCGGTAATAACAAGAGCAAATCCTCCCCGCGCAAAATCTTCGTAGTAGGCTTTCATGCGCTCGCTGGCAACGCCATCAACAGACGCCGTGACGCGCGTCATCGGGGCTACAACCAACCTGTTACGCAGTGATAGCGTGCCGATCGGGTATGAACTGAACAGGGGTGATGCTTTCATGTTAAAACTCCTGATGAGTATTAAATCAAAAAAGCAATATAATGGTTGTATCTTCAGGTATAAACTGGCGGAAATGATACGTCGGTATAACATTATTCGTTATAAAGAGGGTTTATGCATCTGCAGGATGTCTCGCTCTTTCTTACGATTTGCGAAACCCGCAGCCTGGCGAAAGCGGCGCGCCGACTCGACATGTCATCTATGGCTGTTTCAAGGCGGCTCGCAGGCCTTGAGCAAGAGCTGGGAGTCCGCCTTCTGCAACGAACAACGCGTTCGGTGTCATTGACCGAAGAGGGAACTGAGTTCCTTCCCTACGCCCGGGCGCTTGTAGAGGCGGAGGAGGGAGCAAAATCGCTGTTTTCCGGCAAAACAGCGGGTGCTATTGGGCTATTACGGGTTACAGCGCCCTCTGGATTTGGGCGACGAAACATTTTGCCGCTGATCCCAGGGCTATTGTCTGCTAACCCGAAACTCAACGTTGATCTTCAGCTAAGTGAAGATGTGGTAGACATTGTCGGCGGCGGTATTGACGTAGCAATACGCATTGCGCCGCTGCGTGACTCAACGCTGATTGCACATAAAATTACGGATAATCCGCGGATTATTTGTGCTTCACCGACCTATCTTCAACGCCACGGACAGCCTGAAATGCTTCGGCAGCTAGGCGATCACCCCTGTCTGCGCTTAACCAGCGTGCCGCAGTGGACATTCGAAGCTGGTGGACAAAACACAAGCATCAGCGTTGAAGGCCGTTTCAGTTCAAATAATGTAGAGGGCGTCAGGGAGCTGTGTGTTCAGGGTATGGGTCTTGCTCAGCTTACCCGCTGGGATGTTATGAAGGAGATTGATGATGGGTCACTGGTAGAAATAGCCCTCAGCGATGCTCAACCGCAGATGTTGTCGGTGTGGGCGCTGCTGCCTACGACCCGCTATTTACCGCAGCGAGCCAGCCTGTTTATTGAGGCATTAAAAACGTCACTTAAGCCGAAAAAATAAAACCGCCGAAGCGGTTTTATTCTGCGACCAGCCACATATCGGCCTCTTCAAACATCTCTTCCAGCATGCGGTTCAGTTTCTCTCTGTCGCTTTTGCTGGCGTCGCTGTTAAGCCCGTTGGCCTGCATCGGTTTGACCCGCACCTCGGCGTCCGGGAAGATGCGGTGAACCCGGCGCGTCAGCTCGTCCAGGATAATTTCACGCGCGCCCGGCAGCCCGGCCACGTTTCGCTTGTCATACACTAATTCAACAAACACACATCCACCTTCGAAGCCTGGTTATATATACAGGCGTTACTATAGAAGGCTTGCCAGCCGAGGTAAAGCAAAATACGTCGCTTCCGGGTTGCGCTTTATCACGTTCATAGTTAAAGCTTTAGTGTCGGTATGACGCATGTACAGGAGCAACGTTGATGAAAATTGTTTGTCTGGGGTGGGGATCGCTGGTCTGGAAATCGGGTGACCTACCCGTGGCGGGTGAATGGCACACTGACGGCCCGGCGCTGCCCATTGAGTTTACGCGCGTCAGCGACGGTGGGGAGCTGGCCACCGCTATCTGCCTTAACGCAGACCCTGTACCGGTGCTCTGGGCGACGCTGGCGACCCACTCCCTCAGCGAGGCGTGCCAGGCGCTGCGCGAACGGGAAGGGATCCCGGCGAAGCGGGTGGACGGTGTTGGGTCGCTACATATTTCTCCTCAGACCACGGGCCTGCTCGCAGACTGGGCGCGTGCGCGTGGTATCGATGCGCTTATCTGGACGGCGCTACCGGCGCGAGTAGACGCCATCGAGGGCAAAATCCCGACTACGGAAGCCGCTATTGCTTATCTCAGGGAGCTGACGGGGGAAGTGCGTGAGCATGCCAAAAATTATATCCAGCAGGTGCCAGACCAGATTGATACGGCCTACCGGCGTGAAATCAGAGCGGCGTTAGGGTGGTAGAAGATCCACGCTCCCCCGCGTTTGCGGGGGAGGCGAGGGGAATCAGACGTTTTTGCGCTCGATAGTTTGTTCGCCCCAGAACAGCGAATCAGCATCGGTTTTCTTGAAGGCGCGAATCAGCACTTCGTCGCTTCCCTCTTCCCAGATCTGCTCTGCCAGCTTCTCGTCATAGTTGGCAACTTCAAAAATGGCTTCGGCAATTTCTGGCGAAGTATTACGGATACTTGCCCATTCGCCGACGTGATGAGCTTTTGCTTCCTGATTTGGCATCTTACTTCTCCTGTTAGGGTTAACCTTTTAACTTAACGGTCAGGCCGGCCACGTACTCGCCCTGATAGCGGGCGATGGCCAGCTCTTCCTCGCTGGGTTGACGAGAACCGTCGCCACCCGCAATGGTCGTCGCGCCGTATGGCGTGCCGCCGCGAACCTCAGAAATATCGAACAGCTCTTTTGTGCCATAGCCAATCGGCACAATCACCATTCCATGATGTGCAAGCGTAGTCCATGTAGAGGTAATTGTGTGTTCCTGGCCGCCGCCGGTACCGGTCGAGCTGAACACGCTGGCAACTTTGCCATAGAGGGCACCGGACGCCCACAGGCCACCGGTCTGGTCAAAAAAGGTACGCATCTGTCCGGACATGTTGCCGAACCGCGTTGGCGTACCCACAATAATCGCGTCGTAGTCGGCCAGCTCCTGCGGTGTAGCAACCGGGGCTGCCTGCGCTTTTCCGCCCGATTTTTCGAACAGCTCTTGCGGCATGGTCTCTGGTACGCGCTTAACTACGACCTCCACGCCCCCCACCTTGCCTGCGCCTTCTGCCACGGCATGGGCGAGGGTTTCAATGTGCCCGTACATGGAATAATAGAGAACCAAAACTTTTGCCATCTTTTCACTCCTCGGTTGCCCTTACAGTATATTTAAAGATATGCCGTCAGGCTGAGAGTGCAAATCAGATCGCGCTTATTTTGCAAAGGGATTAGCCTGCAAAGGGTGCAAGCTAATCCCGAAGCGCAGAGGAGGGGCAATTTATTTTGTCATTTTCTGTAACAAGTTTACCGCGTGCGCTTCTGAACGGGTTCGATATTTAATATCAATATCCAGAGAGACGTTTGACGATAAATTTAACACCGTTGTCTGACCGTAGCACTCCATATTGCTGCTCAGAAGATCGCCGGATAATACCTTGCAGCCGCTGAGAGTCGTCGCAAGCGTAAATTCCCCTTTTTCATTAAGCGTACACAGGCAACCGGTATTGACGTTGTAATGAATAATGATGCTGCACAATTCAATCCTCCTGTTGGATGTATTTGCTGAAAATCAGCCGCTATTTTGCCGGACGCAGCGCCGGGAAAAGGATCACATCGCGAATAGAAGCGGCGTTGGTAAACAGCATCACCATGCGATCGATGCCGATGCCTAACCCGGCCGTGGGGGGTAACCCATGCTCAAGGGCCGCAACGTAGTCCTCATCGTAAAACATCGCCTCGTCATCCCCGGCTTCTTTGGCAACGACCTGCTCTCTAAAGCGCTCGGCCTGATCCTCGGCGTCGTTAAGCTCGGAAAAACCGTTGCCTATCTCTCTGCCGCCAATGAAAAACTCAAAGCGATCGGTGATCTCCGGGTTAACATCGTTTCTGCGTGCCAGCGGTGAGACCTCCGCCGGATACTCAGTAATAAACGTGGGCTGGATCAGCTGTTTCTCGGCGACGGCATCAAACAGCTCGGTTATCACGCGGCCATGACCCCAGCCCGCTTCAACATCAATACCCAGACGCTCAGCGAGATGCCGCGCCGCATCCGGTGTCGCCAGATCCGCAGGCACAATACCCTCACCATAGCGGAGGATCGCCTCGGTCATCGTCAGGCGAACAAAGGGCTGGGCAAAGTCAAACGTCCAGTCGCCATACTGTACGGTCGTAGTTCCTAACACCGTCTCGGCAACGTGGCGGAAGAGCGCCTCGGTAAAGGCGATCAGGTCGTTGTAGTCGGCATAGGCCTCGTACATCTCCATCATCGTAAATTCAGGATTATGGCGAACGGATATTCCCTCGTTGCGAAAATTGCGGTTGATTTCGAACACCTTCTCGAAGCCGCCGACCACCAGCCTTTTCAGATACAGCTCAGGTGAAATACGCAGGTACATCTGCTGGTCAAGGGCATTGTGGTGGGTCATAAAAGGCCTGGCAGATGCGCCGCCGGGAATAGGCTGCATCATCGGCGTCTCCACTTCTAAGAAGCCGCGTGCCTGCATAAACGCCCGAATAGCGCTAAGAATTTTAGAGCGGGTGATAAAGGTACGGCGGGTGCCGTCGTTGACGATCAGATCCAGATAACGCTGCCGGTAGCGCATCTCCCGATCCGCTAAGCCGTGGAATTTATCCGGCAGTGGCCGCAGGGCTTTGGTCAGCGGTGCGATCCGGATGGCGTGCAGCGTTAGCTCGCCGGTCTGGGTTTTAAACAGCGTACCCTCAACGCCAACGATATCGCCCAGATCGCAGCGTCGGATGTGCTGCTGGTAGGCTTCCTCACCTAACGAGGATTGGGCCGCGTAGATCTGAATTTTCCCGCCGCCGTCCTGCAGGACCAGAAAGGCTGCTTTGCCCATGATCCGGCGCGACATGACACGACCGGCTATGGCTACCTGAACGTTTTCAGCCTGTAGCGTTGCGGCCTCACAATCTGCATAGCGCGCAGAGAGGAGATCTGCGGTACTATTCCGGCGAAAATCATTTGGAAAAGCGACACCCTCCTGGCGTAGCTGCGCCAGTTTCTCGCGCCGCACCTCCCGCTCACCCGTTAACTCCTGTTCAACCACTGCTCTCTCTTCGCTCATAGCCGCTCCATGTGTATCGCTGTTTGCATAACAATCTACGACCGGGCAGCAGGCAAAAGCAAGCGTTTTTATCTATAATGAGATCAAAATGATCTTAATTAGGGTTAGTTGAACCGTTAATAGCCTCTCTATCCGTTGCGTTTGATCTTCTCAATAAGCGTTATCGCTTCCTGAGTAAAGCGGGCTTTTTCGCTGGTGGAGAGCGAAGCGATATGACGCGCCAGGGGGCCAAAGACCTCGGCATGGCTCATGATCCCCTGAACACCCTCTTTGTGAATAACACGCAGCAGCGCTTCACGCTCGTTATCATCCAGCGACGAGTAGACCATTGACCAGGCGAACTGCAGCGGGTCGTCAACCGGCCTGGGCGTAATGTGCCACTTCACCTCTGTCTCATTGAGATCCCGTGGCTGCCGCTGAGTGCCGCCGTAGGCCAGCCACTCCAGAGAGACGTTCTCCCGTTCGGCAATCTTTATTGCAACGTTGAAAGAGGGATCGGTTCCCCGGCTGATGTAGTTATTCAGCGTGGAGTAAGGGAGCTGCCACTCTTCTGCGGCGGCACGGGTGCTGCGGTTACCAATCAGTAGCCTTAGCCTGTCCGCCAGCGTCTCCTGCCCAGCTGTACGGTATGAAATTGTCTCTTCGCCTTCCATTGTTAGTCCATCCGCGACGGTTTAGGTAGTCTGATCTCCATAGAGACCATAAAACGAGTTTGCAATCACAAATTTTTCAGATAACGCTTTTATTCATCTCAAAAGAGATCAATGATGCAACCACGTTATCACCTGGTGATTAACGTTCGGGATTATCCCATAGGGTTGAAAAAGAGGTTAGATGAATTATGAGTAAAGTTGAAGCCACGCAGACGGACTGGTGTCGTATCGACATTGTCGCCGCGCTTCACAAGCGCGGCTACTCAATACGCGAGCTGTCGATTCAGGCCGGTCTCAAACCGGACACCTTAAAAAACGTGCTCTCACGCGCCTACCCAAAAGCAGAACGCATTATTGCCGACGCCATTGGCGTAGAACCTGCGCAGATCTGGCCTAGCCGATATGCCAAGCAGAAGGAAACGCACTGACAAAGGCATTTGCTGGCGGAATATAAAATACCGCCGTGCCGTGAAGACTACAGCGCAGTAAAACAAAATTATTTTCATCAGGGCAGTAATTAACGATTACTGGCGATCTATTTTTATATCTGTAAGAGGGCATTATGAGTCAGCCTGGAAATAAAATGGGTGTGCTCCAACTCACTATATTAACCGCGGTTAATATGATGGGTTCTGGAATTATTATGCTGCCGACCAAATTAGCCGAGGTCGGAACAATATCAATTCTGTCGTGGTTAGTTACGGCATTAGGATCGCTGGCACTGGCCTACGCGTTCTCTAAGTGTGGCCTGTTTAGCCAAAAGAGCGGTGGCATGGGAGGCTATGCAGAATATGCATTTGGTAAGTCCGGGAATTTTATTTCCAACTATACCTACGCCATTAGCCTGTTAATAGCCAATATTGCCATTGCTATCTCTGCGGTAGGCTACGGCAGTGATTTTCTCGGCATCGTTCTCTCCCCGGTAGGCGCGTGTATGGCAACCATCGGCGTTATTTGGGTGACCACGATCTGTAACTTCGGCGGAGCAAAAATCACTGGCCGTATTGGCTCCGTGACCGTCTGGGGCGTGATCATTCCGGTAGTGGGGCTGAGCGTGTTCGGCTGGTTCTGGTTTAAGCCTTCGCTCTATATTAGCGCCTGGAATCCTAATAACAGCAGCTTCTTCTCAGCGGTCTCGACCTCTATTTCAATGACGCTGTGGGCGTTTTTGGGCCTCGAGTCAGCCTGTGCGAATATGGATGCGGTTGAGAATCCGCAAAAGAACGTTCCCATCGCCGTATTTGGCGGCACCCTGACCTGCGCCGTGATCTATATCCTCTCAACGAACGTCATCTCCGGCATTGTCCCGAATGCCGATCTGCTTAACTCCACCGCACCCTTTGGCCTGGCCTATGCCAGCATGTTTACTCCCTTCGTAGGCAAGGTAGTTATGCTGCTGATGACCCTGGCCTGTATCGGCTCCCTTTTAGGGTGGCAGTTTACCGTGGGCCGTGTCTTTAAATCGTCGGCGGATATCGGCTACTTCCCGCGCATATTCTCCCGCGTCACTAAAGCAGATGCCCCCGTTGTTGGCATGATCGTTCTCGGCATCATCCAAACCCTGCTGGCGCTAATGACGATTAGCCCCTCACTGAATAAACAGTTTAACAGCCTGGTCAACCTGGCGGTCATTACCAACCTTATTCCCTATGTCCTCTCAATGGCCGCGCTTATTCCCATGCAGCGTCTGGCGGGGGTCACCAAATCCCAGTTCAGAATCAATGCCTGTACCGCCCTGATCGGCACCGTCTACAGCTTCTATGCCCTCTACGCATCCGGAGAAGAGGCAATGATGCTTGGCGCACTCACCACGTTCGCAGGCTGGTCATTCTGGGGAATTTTTATTGATAAGCAAGACAAACACACTCTGATAAATAAATAAGGATATTAAAATGAAGACCATAGCAATAATGAATCACCCTGACGTTATTTTTAAAGAGACCGCATTGCAGGAGCTGGGCCAGCGCTTACGTGCCATGGATTTTCGTATTCTCTATCCGGAGGATGCAGACGATCTGCTCGGGCTCATTAACAATAACGCCAAAATATGTGGCGCGATCGTAGACTGGGATTGCTATAACCTGAGTCTGACTCAGCAGATAAGCGCGCTGAACGATCGTCTACCGATCTATATGTTTGCCAATAAGAACAGCGCGCTTGATCTCACCCTGCGCGACTTAGATACCAATATTCACTTTTTTGAATATGCGCTCGACGTGGCCTGCGATATTGCCAATAAGATCCAGCAGGTCACGGAAGCCTATTACGATAAAATTTTGCCCCCGCTGACAAAGGCGCTCTTTAACTATGTCAACGCGGGGAAATACACCTTCTGTACCCCTGGCCATATGTCGGGAACCGCGTTCCAGAAGAGTCCGGTCGGCAGCCTCTTTTATGATTTCTTTGGTGCCAACACCATGAAATCGGATATCTCGGTATCGGTGTCGGAACTGGGTTCGCTACTGGATCACTCTGGTCCCCACAGAGAGGCAGAGGAGTATATCGCCCGCACCTTTAACGCTGAACGTAGCTATATGGTGACCAACGGCACCTCCACGGCCAATAAAATTGTTGGCATGTATTCAGCGCCGGTTAAAAGTACGGTGCTGATCGATCGTAACTGCCATAAATCCCTGACTCATCTGCTGATGATGAGTGACGTGACCCCCATCTATTTGCGGCCTACCCGTAACGCTTTTGGCATTCTGGGCGGCATTCCGCAGAGCGAGTTTTCACGCGCCTCTATTCAGCAGAAGGTGGATGCGACGCCGGGTGCAAACTGGCCCGTACACGCGGTGATCACCAACTCTACTTACGATGGCCTGCTCTATGACACCGACTATATCAAGCAAAACCTGGAGGTGAACTCGATCCACTTTGATTCCGCCTGGGTGCCCTACACCAACTTTAGCCCTATCTATAAAGGGCTGTGCGGCATGAGCGGCGAGCGCACAGCGGGCAAGGTGATCTATGAAACGCAGTCAACCCATAAGCTGCTGGCGGCGTTTTCACAGGCGTCCATGATCCATATTAAAGGCGACTTCAACGAAGAGACGTTTAACGAATCCTTTATGATGCACACCTCAACCTCGCCACACTACGGGATCGTCGCCTCCATCGAGACCGCGGCGGCGATGATGGAGGGCAGCGCCGGGAAGCGGCTGGTGCAGGACTCCATCAAGCGCGCCATCTCCTTCCGCCAGGAGATTAAAAAGCTCCGCACCGAATGCGACGGCTGGTTCTTCGACGTCTGGCAACCGGAAGATATCAGCACTACCGAGTGCTGGCCGCTGAAGGGGGAGGAGACTTGGCACGGCTTCAGAGACATAGATGACAACCATATGCACCTGGATCCAGTGAAGGTGACGCTGTTAACGCCGGGGTTGAATAAGCAGGGTGAGATGACGGAGCGCGGTATTCCGGCATGGATCGTCTCGAAGTATCTCGACTATCACGGCATTGTGGTTGAGAAGACGGGTCCCTATAACCTGCTGTTCCTCTTCAGCATTGGTATCGATGAAACTAAAGCGTTAAGCCTGCTGCGCGCTCTAACTGACTTTAAGCGCGAGTACGACAGCAACCAGCTTATTAAGGAGATGATGCCAGCGCTCTACGCTCTTGACCCGGATTTCTATAAGGAGATGCGTATTCAGGAGCTGGCTCAGGGAATGCATGAGGTAATTGGCAAGCATAACCTGCCTGAGCTGATGTATCGCGCTTTCGAGACCCTGCCGAAAATGGTAATGAATCCATGGGCTGCCTGGCAAAAAGAGCTGAACGGTGAAGTCGAAGAGGTTTACATCGATGAGATGATTGGCCGCGTCAATGCCAACATGATCCTGCCGTATCCGCCAGGGGTGCCGCTGGTAATGCCAGGCGAAATGCTGACGGAAAATAACCGCCCGGTGCTGGAGTTTATTCAAATGCTGTGCGAGATCGGTTCACACTATCCAGGTTTTGAGACCGACATCCATGGCGCATACCGTAAGGCAGACGGCAGATACACAATAAAGGTATTAAAAAACAGCCACTAACATGGCTTCAGGCACAACAGCGGCGGGTGTCATGCCCGCCAACGCAAACAGGGTAACAGGCTGTTGCAAATTGACACACTTTTGGTCGGCATATTTTCATAAGAGATAAGAAAGGCTTATGAATAAGAATCGGCAAATGTCATGCTTTTGCCTGATATCCTGTTGCAGAATATTACTGCTCGCTGGTCGTTAACGCTGGTTGCACTAAGCTTACTTTCACGCGGCGACGAAATATCTACTCTTTATACGCCGTGAGGTGAAAGAATACTCTTTTACTGAATGCAGTATGATGTCTAATGTATTAATTCTGGAGGTCAGAAATGGCAGAACATCGTGGTGGTTCTGGTAACTTCGCAGAAGATCGTGAAAAAGCATCAGAAGCAGGTCGTAAAGGTGGCCAGCACAGCGGGGGTAACTTCAAAAACGACCCTGAGCGCGCATCAGAAGCTGGCAAAAAAGGGGGCAAAAGTAGCCATGGTGGTGGCGGCCAGGGCGGTGGCGGTAACCGCTAGATGCCAGTACCATCGCAGCGTATGATAAGTTAATCCTATTACCTATCTTACGTTTGTCCCGCCGTCGGGTTCGCCCGGCGGTTTTTTTTATCTCTTTTTTCCGCTAAGCCGTTGAACTGACTCTCCTGCCATCGCACACTACGGGCTTCGTCCTGGGCCGGTGGTAAAATGATCTCTTTCTTCTCTCGCTATAAATTCTCCGTTAAGCCGCAGGAAGCCCTGCTGATCCTGATTACGATGTTTTGGGGCGGTACCTTTCTGGCAGTCCAGTACGCGGTAACGCTCAGCGGGCCGCTCTTTTTCGTTGGTCTGCGCTTTGCTACGGCGGCTATCGCGGTTGCGTTGCTTTCCCTTAAGGTATTGCGCGGTATCACATGGCTTGAGATCAAGGCGGGCGTGGCCATCGGGGTCTCCATCGCTTTTGGATACGGCCTGCAAACCTGGGGACTCCAGACCATCTCCAGCAGCAAATCTGCCTTTATTACGGCGATGTATGTGCCGCTGGTTCCGCTATTGCAGTGGCTTTGCCTTGGCAGGCTGCCGGGGTTAATGTCCTGTGTAGGGATCGCGTTGGCTTTTGCTGGGCTGATATTACTGGCAGGGCCAGATGGCAACCTGCTGGCAATGGGAGAGGGGGAGTGGATCACTTTGGTTAGCGCAGTGGCCATTGCCGCAGAAATTATTTTGATTAGCGCCTGGGCGGGCAGGGTGGATATTCGACGGGTGACCGTGATCCAGTTGGCTACCGCGTCGCTGGTGGCCTTTGCCGCGGCCGGTCCGGCTGGGGAGTCCGTGCCGCCGTTTTCACCCGCGCTGCTGCTGGTCGCGATGGGGCTGGGCATTTTCAGCGCCATTATTCAGGTCACTATGAACTGGGCGCAGCGCAGCGTATCGCCTACCCGCGCAACAGTGATCTATACCGGTGAGCCGGTCTGGGCGGGCATTTTTGGTCGTCTGGCAGGAGAACGCCTGCCGCTGCTGGCGCTATTTGGCGGAGCGCTGATTGTGCTGGGCGTGCTGGTCAGCGAGCTTAAGCTCAGCCGAAAGAAAGCGCCGTCGGCGACGGCGTCATTTACCGAAGAGTAAGGTGGCGTGGTCAGTTGGCTGGCGGTAGCGGGCAGCTGAGATCGCCCTCTTCACACTGCATCAGCGAGGCCAGGAAGGCTTCGCGCTCGGCGGTTTTATCGTGCAGACACTGGTTATGGATCATCGGCTGCACGCTACCGCCTTCAGTGCCGGAGGCGATCAGCGCGCAGTCTGCATCGCGCAGACTAATCCACGTCTGCTGCGCTTTCTTCAACAGCTCTTGCTGCGGAGCTGCTGCCCGCTGCATAGCGGCCTGATAGGTCTCATTGAGTTTTTTATCCGCCGTCTGATACTGCTGCGCGGTGCAACTGTTTAGATCGGACTGGGTGCTGGCATTGTCACACTCGTCTGCCAGCGCGCCGGTGCTCAGCAGTAACGCCGTGCCTGCGATAAGTAAACGTTTCATATTGTCTCCGCAAAAAATAAGGCCCCGTTACCGGAGCCTTATTATCATAGCCTTAGCCGATTGTCATCAGGCTGGCGTTGCCTCCGGCCGCAGCGGTGTTGACGCTCAGGGAGCGCTCCAGGTAGAGACGTTCTAGTACGATCGCCGTTTCGCCACGAGCAAAGCCCTGCACCGAGATAATCGCCCCTTCACGGGCGGCCACCTGCTCGCAGATCGCCCGCAGCTGGTCGGAGTCACCGTGATAGATCACCGCGTCAAACGCCTGGGTCAGCAGCGACTCCGGCTTGGCGAAGGCGATACGCTCCGCAACCGTCTGCGGCAGCTGTTTCGCCAGATCGCGATGCAGCCCATCTTCCGGCCACAGCACCTTGCTGCCCACTGCCAGCACCGCTGCCAGCTGCACCAGTGCATCCTGCTCGTTGTCGGCCATGCACAGTACGCTATCCCGCGGCAGCAGGGTCCAGGTGTTGCGCTCGCCGGTAGGGCCAGGCAGCAGGCGCTGGGTACCGCTCTGCGCCTGTTCGCCAAACTGCTGGCAGAGTTCCACCAGCTCAGGGCGGCTGGTCGCCCAGGCGCTCAGGGCTTCCAGCGGCTGAGCCAGCACGCTGCGCAGACGAGCATCCACCGGCCGCTCTGCATCATGCCGTGCCAGGGTAACCCCCAGCGCATTTTGCGGTCGGCTGGCCAGCAGGCGGTAGAGATAAAGCGGCCCGCCTGCTTTAGGACCGGTGCCGGACAGCCCCTCGCCGCCAAATGGCTGGACACCAACGACTGCGCCGACCATGTTGCGGTTGACGTAGAGGTTACCCACGTAAGCGTTGCCGGTAACCTGAGCAATGGTCTCGTCGATACGGGTATGCACCCCGAGCGTCAGGCCATAGCCAGAAGCATTGATCTGGCGGATGGTGTCATCCAGCTGGCTGCGGCTGTAGCGCACCACGTGCAGCACTGGACCGAAGACCTCTTTTTTCAGCTCGTCGATGCTGTCCAGTTCGATCAGCGTCGGGGCAACAAAGGTGCCGGTTTGCCACTCTTTTGCATCTTCGCTATTTTCCCGCACTGCCTGGAACACAGCATGGCCTTTTGCCCGCATCGCCTGAATATGGCGTTCAATGGCGTTTTTCGCCTCCGCATCGATTACCGGACCGATATCAGTCGACAGACGGCCAGGGTTACCCATCCGACTCTCCGCCATCGCGCCGCGCAGCATTTTCAGAGTGTGATCGGCAATATCCTCCTGCAAGCAGAGCAGACGCAGTGCGGAGCAGCGCTGACCAGCACTGTCAAACGCCGAGGCCATTACATCGACCACCACCTGCTCGGTCAGCGCCGAGGAGTCAACGATCATCGCATTCATACCGCCGGTTTCGGCGATCAGCGGCGTCGGACGGCCCTGTGCGTCGAGGCGCGGCGCAATGCTGCGCTGCAGCAGGGAGGCGACCTCGGTCGAGCCGGTGAACATCACGCCGCGCACGCGGTTGTCGGCGGTCAGCTGCGCGCCAACGGTCTCACCCCGGCCCGGCAGGAGCTGAACGACCCCGGCAGGGACGCCCGCCTCCCGCAGCAGAGCCACGCTCTGGGCGGCAATCAGCGGCGTCTGCTCCGCTGGCTTCGCCAGCACGCTGTTACCCGCTGCGAGAGCGGCGGCAACCTGGCCGGTAAAGATCGCCAGCGGGAAGTTCCACGGACTAATACAGACCACCGGACCCAGCGGACGGTGCGTCTCGTTGTCAAAATCGTCCCGCACCTGGCCCGCGTAGTAGCGCAGGAAATCCACCGCTTCACGCACCTCGGCAATAGCGTTGCTGAAGGTTTTACCCGCCTCACGCACCAGAATACCGATCAGCTGCTGGGTCTGATCTTCCATCAGCATGGCGGCACGCTCCAGAATGGCAGCGCGCTCTTCGGGCGGCGTAGCAAACCAAATTGGCCCGTTGTTCACCGCGCTCTCCAGCGCCTGCTCAACTTCTGCGGCGGTGGCTTCCCGGGCGTAGCCGACAATGTCCTTCGGCTCCGCCGGGTTGATGACGGCAGTCATCTCGCCCTCTTCGACCGGCTGCTCCAGCAGCGGCGCAGCCTGCCAGCTGTGCAGGGCACTGTTGAGCAGGGCAGAGGAGAGGGACGCCAGCCGGTGCTCGTTCGCCAGATCCAGCCCGGCGGCGTTAACCCGGCCTTCGCCGTAGAGATCTACGGGTAGGGGGATCTTCGGATGCGGCAGGCCAATCTGTCCCTCCTGGGAAGCCAGCTTCTCAACGGCGGTCACCGGATCGGCCACCAGCTCGTCGAGGGGCAGGGTGGTGTCGGCGATGCGGTTAACAAAGGAGGTGTTTGCGCCGTTCTCCAGCAGGCGGCGGACCAGGTAGGCCAGCAGCGTTTCATGGGTACCGACCGGGGCGTAGATACGGCAAGGGCGGTTCAGCTTGCCGTCGGCAATATTGCCCACCACCTGCTCATAGAGCGGTTCACCCATGCCGTGCAGGCACTGGAACTCATACTGCCCCGGATAGTAGTTCTCGCCAGCAAGCTGATAGATAGCGGCCAGGGTATGGGCGTTATGGGTCGCAAACTGCGGGTAGATCAGATTCGGTACGCTGAGCAGCTTTTTCGCGCAGGCGATATAGGAGACGTCGGTGTAAACCTTGCGGGTGTAGACCGGATACCCCTCCAGCCCCTCAACCTGGGCGCGTTTGATTTCGCTATCCCAGTAGGCGCCTTTCACCAGACGGATCATCAGGCGGCGACGGCTGCGGGAGGCGAGGTCGGTCAGGTAGTCAATGACAAACGGGCAGCGCTTCATATAGGCCTGGATGACGAAGCCGATGCCGTTCCAGCCAGCCAGATCCGGATCAAAGCAGAGTTTTTCCAGCAGATCGAGGGAGATCTCCAGCCGATCCGCCTCTTCGGCGTCGATGTTGATCCCAATATCGTACTGGCGCGCAAGCAGGGTTAATGACTTCAGGCGCGGATAGAGTTCACTCATCACCCGGTCATACTGCGCTCGGCTGTAGCGCGGATGCAGGGCCGACAGCTTGATGGAGATCCCCGGGCCTTCATAGATGCCGCGGCCGTTAGAGGCTTTGCCGATGGCGTGGATCGCCTGCTGATAGGAGACCATATAGGCCTGCGCGTCCGTGGCGGTCAGCGCCGCCTCGCCCAGCATATCGTAGGAGTAGCGGAACCCTTTATCCTCCAGCTTACGGGCGTTGGCCAGCGCTTCGGCGATGGTTTCCCCGGTAACAAACTGCTCGCCCATCAGGCGCATCGCCATATCCACGCCTTTGCGGATCAGTGGCTCGCCGCTCTTGCCAATGATGCGGTTCAGCGAGCGCGAGAGGCTGGCTTCGTTATGGGTAGAGACCAGGCGGCCAGTAAACAGCAGGCCCCAGGTCGCGGCGTTGACAAATAGCGAGGGGCTGCGGCCGATATGCGACTGCCAGTTGCCGTTGCTGATTTTGTCACGGATCAGTGCGTCCCGGGTGGCCTTGTCCGGAATACGCAGCAGCGCTTCGGCCAGACACATCAGGGCCACGCCCTCCTGAGAGGAGAGGGAGAACTCCTGCAGCAGGCTCTGCACCATTCCGGCACGGCCGGTAGCGGTTTTCTGGTTACGCAGCTTTTCTGCGAGGCGGTAGGCCAGCTTCTGCGCCCGATCGGCGATCGGCTCCGGCAGGCGCGCCTGCTCCAGCAGCATCGGCACGGCGTCGGTTTCGGCACGTCGCCAGGCGGCGGTAATGGCCGCGCGGCTCACGGACTGGGGCAGGATCTGCTCGGCAAACTCCAGGAAGGGCTGATGCGGCTCATCTTTCAAGACGCTGGCGTCGGTTTGCTCACTCTCTACGCCGTTATTCTGGCTTGGTAGCTCCGGCAGCGCATCACCGCTCTCGACGCGCTCAAGATAGTTAAAGATGGCCTGCTTAATCAGCCAGTGCGGCGTGCGATCGATCTGCGTCGCCGCCTGCTTAATACGGTCACGCGTGGCGTCATCAAGCTTAACCCCCATCGTGGTGCTACCCATGCATCTACTCCTCGTTAATATCGTACTCTGTGTCGTTAGCGAGAAATATCTACCATGTTGCAACTTTGTGCAACCGTGTTAATTGTGACACGGGCAACAAGCTGAAAAATGAATGGATTGTTAACGGTGATCGGACGTCAAAAAGTTGCGCTAGCACCCCTGAAAGCCAGAAACCATGCGGCGCTTAACACTTTTGCACGGTGTTACCTTGTAAAGCGTGAGCGAGTGCAACCTATTAGAAAATGGTATCGTGACGGGGATGTAATTCATGTGAATGCCATGTTAAATCGATTGTGGTTAGGAATCGCTTCCGGCAGGATACGGTCGCCCAACACAACAACGACACCTTTTCCCCGTTCCGGAAAAGGTCAACGCAGCAGATAGCACGTCTGCTGACGAAAAGATCTGGAGACTTTTTAATGGCAATGAGTACCCCGATGCTGGTGACGTTTCTCGTTTACATCTTCGGCATGATTTTAATTGGTTTTGTCGCATGGCGATCGACAAAAAACTTTGACGACTACATTCTCGGTGGGCGCAGCTTAGGGCCGATGGTGACTGCACTCTCTGCGGGCGCATCCGATATGAGCGGCTGGCTGCTGATGGGCCTGCCTGGGGCGATTTTTATCTCTGGGATCTCTGAAAGCTGGATTGCCATTGGCCTGACTTTAGGGGCATGGATTAACTGGAAACTGGTGGCGGGCCGCCTGCGCGTGCATACCGAGGTGAACAACAACGCCTTGACGCTGCCTGACTACTTTACCGGCCGATTTGAAGACCGTAGCCGCGTGCTGCGTATCATCTCTGCGCTGGTTATTCTGCTCTTCTTCACCATCTATTGTGCATCCGGCATCGTGGCAGGGGCGCGTCTGTTTGAGAGCACCTTTGGCATGAGTTACGAAACCGCGCTGTGGGCCGGTGCGGCGGCAACCATCATCTACACTTTCGTGGGCGGGTTCCTGGCCGTAAGCTGGACCGACACCGTGCAGGCCAGCCTGATGATTTTTGCCCTGATCCTCACCCCGGTAATGGTGATGGTTTCCGTAGGCGGCTTTGACGACTCGCTGATGGTGATCAAGCAGAAGAGCATTGAAAACGTGGATATGCTCAAAGGGTTAAACTTCGTGGCTATCGTCTCGCTGCTGGGCTGGGGCCTGGGCTACTTTGGCCAGCCGCATATTCTGGCGCGCTTTATGGCGGCGGATTCCCACCACACTATCGTTCATGCCCGCCGCATCAGCATGACCTGGATGATCCTCTGCCTGGCCGGGGCGGTAGCCGTGGGCTTCTTCGGTATCGCTTACTACAACAATAACCCAGGGCAGGCTGGGGCAGTAAATCAAAACGCCGAGCGCGTATTTATCGAGCTGGCGCAGGTGCTGTTTAACCCGTGGGTTGCAGGCGTGCTGCTCTCCGCTATTCTGGCGGCGGTCATGTCCACCCTGAGCTGTCAGCTGCTGGTCTGCTCCAGCGCCATCACGGAAGATCTCTACAAGGCATTCCTGCGTAAAGGCGCAAGCCAGACCGAGCTGGTATGGGTCGGACGCGTCATGGTGCTGGTGGTCGCACTGGTAGCCATCGCTCTGGCCGCCAACCCGGAAAACCGCGTGCTGGGTCTGGTAAGCTACGCCTGGGCCGGTTTTGGTGCCGCCTTTGGGCCGGTGGTGCTCTTCTCAGTACTGTGGTCACGCATGACCCGTAACGGCGCGCTGGCGGGGATGATCATCGGTGCAGTAACCGTTATCGTCTGGAAGCACTTCGAGCTGCTGGGCCTGTACGAGATCATTCCTGGCTTTATCTTTGGCAGCATCGGTATTGTGCTCTTCAGCCTGCTGGATAAAGCGCCGTCCGCAAGTATGCAGGCGCGCTTTGCCGAGGCGGATGCACACTATCACTCTAAGCCGGAACCACGCGTAGCAGGCTAACCGTTCTTAACGCACCGGAGCCACTCTCCGGTGCGTTTTATTACTTCGCATTAACAATTCTCCAACCTTCAATTCACCTTCAAGCCCGCACGTTGTCCCGCGTAACATTCTGAGAAACTTCCGCACAGAAATTACTTGTGTTTATCTCTGGCGTAATGATAATCACTATCATTGAAATTTACTTTTCTTTGCATCTTTTGACGCTGCTTAACATTCAAAGGTTTACCGCATGTTTGTGCCATTTCTCATTATGTTACGTGAAGGACTCGAAGCGGCGCTGATCGTTAGCCTCATTGCCAGCTATCTGAAGCGAACTCAACGCGGCCGCTGGATAGGCGTAATGTGGATCGGTGTTTTTCTCGCCGCCGCACTCTGCCTGGCGCTCGGTATCATCATCAATGAAACCACCGGTGAGTTTCCGCAAAAAGAGCAGGAGCTATTTGAAGGTATCGTCGCGGTGATTGCCGTAGTGATCCTGACGTGGATGGTCTTCTGGATGCGCAAAGTGTCGCGCAACGTTAAGGTGCAGCTTGAGCAGGCGGTAGATAACGCCCTGAAGCAGGGCAATCATCACGGCTGGGCGCTGATTATGATGGTCTTCTTTGCCGTGGCCCGGGAGGGGCTGGAGTCAGTCTTCTTCCTGCTGGCGGCGTTTCAGCAGGATGTCGGGATCTGGCCGCCGGTGGGCGCACTCACCGGACTGGCGACAGCCGTGGTGATAGGCTTCCTTATCTACTGGGGTGGCATCCGTCTCAACATGGCGGCATTTTTCAAATGGACCAGCCTGTTTATTCTGCTGGTGGCCGCTGGCCTTGCCGCCGGGGCGATCCGCGCTTTCCACGAAGCCGGTCTCTGGAACCACTTCCAGCAGGTGGCTTTCGATCTCAGCAATACCCTGAGCACCCATACGCTGTTTGGCACCCTGCTGGAGGGTATTTTTGGTTACCAGGAAGCCCCCAGCGTCAGTGAAGTGGTGGTCTGGTTTGCCTACCTGATTCCGGCGCTGGTGCTGTTTATGCTGCCGCCGCGCCCGGGGGCACAGATGTCTCCCGGTGCCTCCTGATGTTTATTGATAGTGATAACAGTAGTTACAACATACTTTTTAAGGGAAAGGTCATGGCATCGCATTTTCGTCGTAGTGCTTTACAGGTAAGTATTGCCGCGCTGCTCGCCTGCGCGTTTAGCGCCCAGGCGGCGGATGTTCCACAGGTGAAGGTCACGGTAACGGATAAGCAGTGTGAACCGATGAACCTTACGGTCAACGCCGGGAAAACACAGTTTATTATCCTCAACCACAGCCAGAAAGCACTGGAGTGGGAGATCCTGAAGGGCGTTATGGTTGTTGAGGAGCGCGAGAACATCGCTCCAGGTTTTAGCCAGAAGCTGACCGCCAACCTGCAGCCGGGCGAATATGAGATGACCTGCGGTCTGCTGACCAACCCGAAGGGCAAGCTGGTTGTCAAAGGTGCCGCCACGGCGGATGCAGCCAAGGGTGACGCGCTGCTAAGCCTCAGCGGGGCGATTACCGAGTATAAAGCTTACGTTACCCAGGAGATGAGCGGCCTGGTAGCCAAAACCAAAGCCTTTACCGACGCGGTGAAGGCGGGCGATATCGAGAAAGCAAAATCGCTCTATGCTCCTACGCGTCAGCACTACGAGCGCATTGAGCCGATCGCCGAGCTCTTCTCTGACCTCGACGGCAGCATCGATGCCCGCGAAGATGACTATGAGCAGAAGGCTGCCGACCCGAAATTCACCGGCTTCCACCGCCTCGAAAAAGCGCTGTTTGGCGATAACGCCACGAAAGGTATGGAGCAGTATGCTGACCAGCTGAATAGCGACGTGCTTGAGCTGCAAAAACGCATCAGCGAGCTGGCTTTCCCACCGTCTAAGGTAGTCGGCGGCGCGGCTGGGCTGATTGAAGAGGTTGCGGCCAGCAAAATCAGCGGGGAAGAGGATCGCTACAGCCACACCGATCTCTGGGACTTCCAGGCTAACGTTGACGGTGCGCAGAAAATTGTCGATCTGCTGCGCCCGCAGCTGCAAAAAGGCAACGCCGAACTGCTGGCGAAGGTGGATGCCAACTTCAAAAAAGTCGATACCATCCTCGCAAAATACCGCACCAAAGATGGCTTTGAGACCTATGACAAACTGACCGACGCCGATCGCACGGCGCTGAAAGGACCGATCACTACCCTTGCGGAAGATCTGGCCCAGTTGCGCGGTGTACTCGGACTGGATTAAGCATGACAGAGCATGATGAGCACGGCGTGAGCGAGCCTTCACGCCGCCGTTTACTGAAAAGCATGGGCGCGCTGGGTGGCGCCCTGGCGCTGGCGGGCGGCTGTCCGGTAGCCCATGCGGCAAAGCCTAACAGCGCTCCCGGCACCCTGTCGCCGGATGCGCGGATGGAGACCCAGCCGTTCTACGGCGAACACCAGGCGGGGATCCTGACGCCGCAGCAGGCCTCAATGATGCTGGTGGCTTTTGACGTGCTGGCCAGCGACAAATCGGAGCTGGAGCGGCTATTTCGCCTGCTGACCCAGCGGATTGCGTTTTTAACGACCGGCGGTCCCGCGCCGGATACGCCCAATCCGCGTATGCCGCCGATGGACTCCGGTATTCTCGGCGGCTTTATTGCCCCGGATAACCTGACCATTACCGTTTCGGTAGGCAAATCGTTGTTTGATGAACGCTTTGGTTTAGGCCCGCAGATGCCGAAGAAGCTGGAGAAGATGACGCGCTTCCCCAATGATTCGCTGGATGCGGCCCTGTGCCATGGCGATCTGCTGCTGCAAATCTGCGCTAACACCGGGGATACGGTGATCCACGCCCTGCGCGATATCATTAAATATACCCCGGATCTACTCAGCATCCGCTGGAAGCGGGAAGGGTTTATCTCCGACCATGCGGCACGCAGCAAAGGGAAAGAGACGCCGATCAATCTGCTGGGCTTTAAAGACGGCACCGGTAACCCTGACAGTCAGAACGGCGCTCTGATGAAGAGTGTGGTATGGGTTACACCGGACCAGCAGGAGCCAGCCTGGGCGGTGGGCGGCAGCTATCAGGCGGTACGCATTATTCAATTTCGCGTCGAGTTCTGGGATCGCACGCCGCTTAAGGAGCAGCAGACCATCTTTGGGCGCAACAAGCTGAGTGGGGCGCCGCTGGGTATGCAGCATGAGCATGACGTGCCGGACTATACTCGCGATCCGGAAGGTGAGGTTATTGCCCTCGATAGCCATATACGCCTTGCCAACCCGCGTACGCCAGAGACTGAGGTGAACCTGATGATGCGCCGGGGCTACAGCTACTCGCTGGGGGTAACCAACTCTGGCCAGCTGGATATGGGCCTGCTGTTTGTCTGCTTCCAGCACGATCTGGAGAAGGGCTTCCTGACCGTGCAGAAGCGGCTGAACGGCGAGGCGCTGGAAGAGTATATCAAGCCGATCGGCGGGGGATACTTCTTTGCGCTGCCCGGCGTGAAGGATACGCAGCACTACCTGGCTCAGCCGCTGCTGGAGGCGTAGCCTGCTGCCCTCTGCCTGGCGAGGCAGGGGCGGCCATCATTTTTTTCTATGAGCGCAATCCTGTTATATTTTTGTAATATTAATGTCAGAAACTGACTCCGAGTAAGAGGACAGGATCGTTATATTTAGGTAAATATAATGTTGCTTTTATGAAAATTTTTGTTTTACTTATATCAACAGCGGTAGTTCCCGGCAGTGAACGATTCACTATGGAGATCGCGAATGGTAAGGTCCGGCTCAGGACAATCAGAACACTCAATCCGCCATGTTCGGTGCGGGCAGTACGCCACCGATAGCGATCGTCTCACCGCCAGAATCTCCTCTTCCCTCATCAAAACAACTGAATTTACCGACGTGGCAAACGACACAGTGGGTGGGTTTACCGCGTCTTTTCATCAGCAAGTCATGGCTTACAAGGAAGCCAAACCTCAGACGTTCGTGCGCATAATCGTGCCGGTAGCGGCACGTGTGATGTAAACCTACAACTCAAGGTGCTATCCATGGGAAGACAGAAAGCAGTGATCAAAGCTCGTCGTGAAGCAAAACGTGTGCTGAGACGAGATTCGCGCAGCCACAAACAGCGTGAAGAAGAGTCGGTCACCTCGCTTGTGCAGATGAGCGGCGTTGAATCAATTGGTATGGCGCGGGATAGCCGTGATAACTCGCCAATTGTCGCGCGCAATGAAGCTCAGGCGCACTACCTGAATGCTATCGAGAGTAAACAGCTAATCTTTGCAACAGGTGAAGCAGGATGCGGTAAAACCTGGATCAGCGCAGCGAAAGCGGCGGAAGCCCTGATCCATAAGGATGTGGACAGAATTATCGTCACCCGTCCGGTCCTGCAAGCCGATGAAGATCTTGGCTTCTTACCCGGAGATATCTCGGAGAAGTTCGCTCCCTACTTCCGGCCCGTCTACGACGTGCTGGTCAAACGCCTTGGAGCGTCCTTCATGCAATACTGCCTGCGGCCAGAGATTGGTAAGGTGGAAATCGCGCCGTTCGCCTATATGCGCGGACGTACATTTGAAAACGCGGTCGTGATTCTTGACGAGGCTCAGAATGTGACCGCCGCGCAAATGAAGATGTTTTTGACACGCCTCGGGGAGAACGTGACCGTGATTGTAAACGGCGACATCACCCAGTGCGACCTGCCGTCGGGCGTCCAGTCCGGCCTGAGCGATGCGCTGGCACGTTTTGAGGAAGATGAGATGGTTGGCGTAGTCCGCTTCACGAAAGATGACTGCGTGCGCTCGGCCCTCTGCCAGCGAACGCTGCTGGCCTACTACTGACGAAATAACGTAATGAATAATGTGATTGCAAAGCCCGGGTGACCGGGCTTTGTTTTTGGTCGGGTAGGGGGCGGGTGTAAATCGTAGCCCCGCTAAGCGTAGCGCCACCCGGGGGATTGACTCGCTTCGCTCGCCCTCCGGGCAGCCCGCTCGCTGCGCTCCCGGTCTGTCCAACGTGCTGACGCCC
>NZ_DALZYX010000008.1:0-300919 GCF_031987975.1 Pseudescherichia sp.
GAGGAGCCAAATTTAAAAAAGCCCGCTTTTTAGCGGGCTTTTTGCTTTTCAGCGGTTACTCTGTGCCACTGCTCATAGTTTGAGCGCTCGTATCACCGACCTGAATAGCGCGGCTGCTTTCGATACGCGTTGTCCCGTCAGCGTTTGATGATGTTCTGATAACCGAATGGTTTACCGCGCAGGAAGTTAGCAGAAAAAGCTGGAGTAATATTACTCGGGAGAGTCTATTTTTATTCATAATGATTCCTTTTATAAATTTCATATCAATATCAAATTATCTATAACGACACGTGCAATATTTTGCGATGCCAACGGCGTTGGCAGAGGCATTGTGATATTTCTCGTCTGTGGCAAACGCTTTATAATGATTACAATCATTAATTTTTAATAATGGATTTAACCTTTATTGCCCGTCATTTGCTAAAAACTGCTCTCTTTTCCTTTTAAATACTTATAAATTAAAGCCCGCTTAATAGCGGGCTTTTTCTTACTGATTAAGCACCTCAGGCAGACCCGCCGTATCGTTCTCATCCTCGGCTACCGTGAACCACGAATACCACGTATTTCGTCGCAGATAGCCTTTCGCGGTGACCGTACGGATATTACGCCCTAGCGCATCGTAGTAGAGGGTGTCGCTATAGCCCTGGGTGCGCAGAGAGGCATCGGTGACATACAGCCAGCTATCCAGAAAATAGGGCTGATAGCTGCGTACTACCTGACCTTTATTGTCATACTCTACGCGACCTGAGATCGCCCAGCGGGGGGCCGCGTCCACCTCAGCGGTATCAACCTCACCGTCCTCCGTCCGGTGCCAGGCTTTCCCGTCCGGCACCAGCGCACACTTCTGGAGAGCACGGCCAAAGCCGTCGCTGTAGCCCACGCTGATAGCCGTCTGCTGCAGCAGCTGAGTAGCGTCATCTGGATCGAGGGTATCAGGGTAGTTATCCGCCGCCAGAACTGCACTGTGTACCGGAATGCGGTCGCTCTCTGCCAACAGCATCGCCAGCGGATCGTCGGGATTCGCCTGCGTCCATCGGTGGCCCGCAGGACGGATATACCCGTCAAAGGTGATGAATCGGCGCTCCAGAAGCGATGACCAGCCCCCCGCTACCGCAGCTTCTGCCTCGCTTTCCGCAACGCTACCCATCCAGCTGAACATATCATTAACGCTAATGGTCGCCAGCTGCTGGAGATAGCCTGCGGTGGTGGCCTCATCAATGGCCTCCTGCACGCTCAACGCCGGATCGACGGCATAGTCAGACACCATGCCAAAACCGACCTGCTGCCCGCCGTTTTCGCTACCGTAGATACTGCCGCCTATAGCCTGCCCAAGGGCATCCAGCTGGACCTCCTGGATGTTGCCGTTGATATCGGTGGTTTGCCACGGCGTCAGAAAACGGTAGTCATAAGCTGCGCGGGTGCTGTTGCGGCTGTCGCTTTGCCCGATGATGCAAAGAGAGTAGTCGTCATACTGATAGCTCACTGCGGACACCAGCTTCGTTGACTGGCTGCTGTACGGCATATAAAACGGCAGATAGGTCCCGTTATCGTCGGTGAAACGGGTAAAGCTATGCTCCGTTCCCCAGAGCGGACTGTCTGCATCATCTGACATCGAGACGTAGCCGAGTTTGTCCCAGGCATACTCTGGCGGAATATCAATCCCGTCATAGGCCGCCAGCGCGGTGCTGTCCAGCACGGCGGTTAGCTGGTGATCCACCAGCGCCCGCAGATCCGGCGGCGTAACAACGTAAATCACCTCACTCTGCCCGGTCAGATAGCGCGTCTGGTCGTCGCCCAGCAGCCCATTCGGATCGCTTAACGCTTCGTAACTGATACCCCCAGCGGGCACGCTATCGTACACCAGCTGATTACCACGGCTGGTATCCGGCAGGCCCAGCCGCCAGGCTTGCGGATCGTCAAGATGGATCACGGAAGCGAGGCTCTCCGTCAGGCGCAGCTTCTGCTGCTGATCGTCATAGGTATTATCCCAGGCGTCGGCAGGCAGATTGACCGGGTAAGGTGATAGTGGATGAGATGCCCTGCGCGGATAGGCCACGCTCACCTGCTGTAGCGGTGTGCCATAGTCGTCACGCACCAGCGTTACCTGTTGTACGACGACAGGATCGTCTGCCCTCTGCTCATAGCCGCTGGCGATCTGCTCCAGGCCCAGCGGAAGCGCGATCGGCATCTCCCCTTCCTGAATCAGGCGCACCTGCATACGCTGTTGGGTACATGAGTAAGGTGCTGCGCTCTCTCCTTGCGTCCAGATCTCACTGCGCAGCAGCGCGCCTTTTAAGGCACGGTAGAGCCACCAGCGGGTATTGTCATCCGACGTATCCAGCACCTGGTCCCTGCCGTCTACATACTGCGTAAGCAGGGTTGAGTTGAGGATGATAGCCTCGCTGTCACCCTGCCACGGCTCACCGTAGAGCCGGGTCTCATCCTCCTCCCGGCCACAGTGGTACCAGGTTTTGGTCAATAGCGTTGCAGCCAGCGGGGTATCATCACCTGACGGCAGCGCGTCATCGTTAGTATCTTCGGCCTCTACATAGCCAAACCCGCGGAACTCACGCTCCCGGCCATCATAGACCCCCTGATAGTAGCGGCAGCTCTGACTAAGCTGGTTACCCGTAATCTCATCCAGGGTAAGGGTTTTCACCAGCAGCTGCATGGCGAAAGGCAGCGCGGGCACCGCCTGCGGATTATCTGCTTTTTCGTCCAGCCACGACTGGGCCGAGCTGCGATAGCAGAGCGTATGGCTGGCCCCAAGGTTATTATTTACGCCGTTGAGCAGGTTAGGCTTGGCGCCGTTAAAGGCGTAGCGCCAGTGGGTCGGCGTCAGATACGGAATGGAGAGCACCAGCTCCGCCATTCCGGTTCCCTGCACGTCGGCTACCGTCACCTGACACAGGCGATCGTAGAAGACATTTTCTGGCAGAAGTACCGGCTCGCCTACGATAAAACCGTTACCACCCTGGTTAAGCCAGATCTGTGCCCGGTCATGCTGCATATAGATGATGTCCGGTGCGCCAGAGCCGTCGGTATCTGCCAGCAGAACGTTTTCCGGATTAAAGGTACTCTCATCGAGACCGTCGATCGGCGGCAGATCCAGGCTAATCGGCACGCCGAAGCGGTCACGTCCCAGATTAGGCCAGCAGGTAACCTCATCATAACGGATACGGCAGAGATGCAACTGGCCAGAACCCAGCATATCGGCAAAGGCCACTAGCTCACGGGCGTTACGTCCGGGGATCGGCAGGGTAATACCCTCTCCTTGCGCAACGTCGAGGCCCACGCTGAAGCTCTCACCTTCGTTGGCATAGAAGCGTACCGATGACGGCCCAATCAGCGCCAGATCGGCCAGCCCGCTGCCCACCAGGGCGGCAAACTGCGCTTCAGGATGGAAAAACTCGGTAGGCAGCGCGCTAAAGGGGGTAAACCCGCTCCAGCTCTTATCCGGTCTCTGGGTAAAGAAACCCGCCATGCCAGGCTGGGCAACGACCCAGTCGAGCTGGCCGTCGCCGTTGATATCCATCAGCCGGGCGGCACCGTTTTGCATCGCCGGTACGCTGGGCAGCACCTGCCAGTCAGCATATGATACGCTGTCGCCGCCCTCCTCTCCACGCTGCGGCGCACGATAGCGCCACTCGTTGCCCGTGCGGCACAGCACTCCAGGCAGCCCCTCGCCGTAGAGATCCACCAGCGCGTAGGGCCAGCTCTCCAGCCCCGGCATTGCGGGCAGCTGCTCCCAGCCTGAACCGCTCTCGGCCTCGGGCTGGCTATACTGAAGCTCCAGCGGCGGCAGTGACTGCACGTAGCCATCGGCTTCGTAGGCCAGCATCCGGGCGCTGGTGAGCTGCGTCAGAACCGGATTTTCGGCATACTCCAGCAGCAGGCGAGAGACCAACGTATCCTGCTCTCCCAGCTCCTCCGGGAAGTGGTGGAACATCAGTACCTGGCGGCAGAGACGATGCACGCGGATCTCAAACCCGTAGTCGTAGCGGGAGTAAGGATCCTCGCGGGCTGGCCATGTTGCAGAGGCGGTAAACGCGGGCGGCGTCTGCGGATCGACACCGCGCTCGCCATAATCAAATACCAGGGTGAAGTACCAGTCTACACCAGGCTTATCGCGGCTCCAGAGATAGAGATCGCTGGCGGGATCGACATTACCATACTGCACCTGACTGAGGTAACGCATGGCGCTACAGTCGCGCCCGCTGGTCTCCGCGTTGTCGCTGTTTTCCGCCAGGTAGGAGTAGTAAACGTGCTCCCCGGTTGGGCTGACCGACTCCTCCAGCAGCCACTGCGCCGTATGCGCTGTGGCCTGCGGATCGCTGATGCGTGCCGCCGCAGTTTTCCCCAGCAGATGCAGGGAGCCGTCACTGCCGTGCAGCAGCCAGAAGTCGTCATCATCTGTATTGCCGAACCAGTACTCCAGACGATTAAACGCCCCTTCGGTACGCGGCTGGTAGCGGGTTACCGAGTAGGTTTGTGAAAATTTAACGTCGCCATAGGCCGAACAGGTTGTCGGATTTGGCTCGCTGGTGCTGCCGGCGGTTTTTACCAGCACCTCGCCATCTGGCCCTAAAAACGCATCCGCATCGCTGTACTGCGGCACGCCGTGGCTGGTGCGCCGGGCGATACGCATCGTCTCACAGAACCAGCCCACGCCGAATACGCTATTCCCACCGCCGCTGCTGTAGCTCAGCGACAGCCCAGGGGCAAAACCGCGTCCGGCGGTAATGGGCAGCGGCAGCGCCATGTTTGCCAGCCCGGTGGGGCCTGCCTGGCCCAGCGACTCACCCATACCCGTCAGCGCTCCGCCGCCTTTAGGCAAGGCAGGCGGCGTAACCGAGACCGCTGAAGAAAACGCATTTTGTTGTTGCATAACATTTCTCCTGAAACGGGCCGCCAGCAGACGGCCCGGTCGTTGCTCTTACAGCGTGTTGGTAACCGCCTGCTCAAAGGTGCTGCCGCCGTACAGCGCGGTGTAGTGCACCTGAATAATGACGTCATTCAGGGATTGCAGTACCGCCTGCTGCTGCGCGGAGGTGTAGTTCGGGAACTTCAGTTGCCAGTCAGAGATGGCCCCCGTGCCCTCAAACGGCAGGTAGCGCTCATCACCAAAGTTCAGCACGAACATGCCACTGTCGTTTATTCCCTGAGAGACGGCGATCTGCTGGCTGGCCCGCAGGTTAGTGATGATGTTGCTGGCGCTGCCCGTGCTGCTGTCGTTGAGGTAGTTGACGCCGTCAATATCCGCCTTCAGCAGCGTACGGCTGCCGGACTGGGTCAGGGTCATTTTTACGTCCTGATACGGTCCCACCAGCGCGGGCAGCGAGACGGTCACGAACTTGATCTGCCGCAGGTAGTAGCCAGGGTAGTCGTTATCGAACAGTGACTCGCTGAGCGAGAACTGGGTGATACCATTTTCGACCAGGCCAGCGAAGGCCTCGCTGTCGAGCTGCTTCAACGACACCGTTTTGGTCAGCTCCAGACGACGCTCGTTGCGCGACAGCCAGGCGGACTCCATCTGCTGCAGGTTGAGCGTCAGGGTCTCGCCCACCAGCAGGCCGTGATAGCTGTCGTTCCACGCTCCGGTCTGGATGAAGGTGGAGGTCATGTCCCCCATCTCATACTGCCAGCAGGCCTGGGCGCTCAGGCAGAGCGACAGCACCGCGTCGTAGGCCTGGTAGTAGAGCGCCGAGAGCTGCCCGGTCAGCCAGTTATAGAGTGACGACTGGGTGAAGCGGGTGGTCAGGAAGCTCAGGGTGGACTTCAGGTTATCCTGCTGCGCCTGGGCCAGCTGCAGGGAGGTCACCGCACCCTGGCGGCGCACCGCCAGCGCGTCGAGCTGGGCGTTAAGGGTGTCCACCTCCGACTGCGCCTGCTGGTACATAATCTGCCACTCCTCGCTGCGGCGGCGGTAGCTCTCGGAGATCTCCGTCTGCTGGGCGGCGAGACCGGTGATCTCCCCGGTCAGCTGCAGCACAATCCCGGCGGCCAGCGTCGGGGCGCCCACCTCCTCGCCACCGTCCGCCAGGCCGAAGATATTGGGAATGGTCTTCATCGCCATACCGGCGGTGATCAGCGGGGAAGCGGCGGTCATCGAGGCGGCAGAGCTGTCGCGCAGTACCATGGCGCTGGTCTCCCCGGCCGAGACGCCGGTGGTGTAGAGACCGAAGTAGTGATCGTAGCGCTGCTGGGCCATGCTGCGGCTGGCCTCCAGCACGGTTTTATCCTGGTCCAGGGCGTCGATGGCGTTCTGGCCGAGCGTCAGGGAGTAGGCCGAGATATCCAGCGCCAGCTGGGCATCCAGCTCCTGCAGCCCGGTCCCGTCCTTACGCTCGTAGTAGCTGAGCAGGGTCTGGCCGAACTGGCTCAGGGTGGAGACGGCGGCGCGGGCGCTCTGCAGCATGGTGGTGAAGCGGTACGGCGGAATGGTGGCCGTCATGCCGGAAGAGGCGCTGATAAGCGACCCGCCCTGCACGCTCTGCTCCATCAGCACCGTCGGGTTGACCGGCGGGGCATAGAGCGGCACGGTCATCGGCAGGCCGTCGATGGTCAGCTGGTGGCGCAGGTTGTAGAGGCGCGAGTCAAGGGTGTTCCAATAGCCCAGCAGCTGGCTGTTGACCGGAGCCATAAAGCTGTCGCGGGTGGTGACATCCGCCGCCACGCTGAGCTGCCCGGCGAAGGCCGGCAGCGCCGGGGCCTGCTGCTCGTAGCTCAGCAGGGCCACGTTGCTCTCTGCGCTCTCTGCCAGCTCTTCCAGCGTCTCTGGTGTCCAGTGGTTAACAATCAGAGAGTCCGGGCGGATACCCAGCAGGTCTTTCACCTGGCCGTACTGCAGCCGGGCCAGGCTCAGGCCGTCGTTAGTCAGCAGGCGGTAGCTGGCGTCAGCGGCGGCCATCAGGGTGCTGACGTAGGCCATGAAGACTGCTTTCCGGTAATGAACCGGGTAAGCGGAGGCCAGCGCGTCGGGGTCGGTGGTCAGCCAGACGGCAGAGGACTGGGTGGCGGACGAGGCACTCTCCACCAGCGGGCGCACGCTCCAGTAGTCGGGTTCGGGATACTGTTGATGTAGATCGCTGCTGTTATCGCGCCCGCGGGCGGCCGGATCAAAGATGTAGTTGTACCAGCTCAGGGCGTCGCTGTACTCCTCCTCCTGGCTCAGCCGCCACGCCACCAGGTAGGGCATATAGAAGAACAGCTCCCAGAAGTAGATGCCGTTTGCGCCGCTGAAGTCCATCGGGACGGCGGTATCGTCCGTAATGCCTGGCTCAAGCGTCAGCTGGGTGTCCCAGTTAAGCAGGGCCTGAATGCTGGCGCTGGCTTTATTGATTAACTCTTTGGCGAAAAGGGTGTTGAGACGGACAGAGGAGATGGCTGTACCATCACTGAACGTGCTGCCGTTAAAGTTAAGGTAAACTGCCGTTCCCAGCGTGTCATCAATGTTAATAGAAATATAAGGGGTGACCGGAACATCTGTAGCCCGAATTAAGTCCACAAGGTATTCCTGATTTATTGTGTTACCCAGCGCGTCCGTATAGCCGTATGAAACATAGCGAACAATTTCACCGCCAGTAATTTCACTGGAAGAAAAATCAGAAACATTAAAAGACCACCCCCCTCCGATACTTTCAAACTGGGACTGAGACTGACTGAACACAGCTGTACTGGCATTCCAGCTATTTGAGGAGGGACTGCTGAATACGTCAAATGTCCAAGGGGATGAAATACATGAATGAGTTCCACCAGTAAAATCGCAGTAGCAACCAAATGTGTCATTTACAATATCGTTAAACTCAAGACTTAAATTCGAAGAGAAAGCAGCAGATGTATCAAAGTAAAAATCCTCAATATTTACCGTGCCAACAACCATCTGATATGACTTAGAAAAATAACATCGATAAGCCGCACCACCCATTCCAGGATAAAATTGCGACCAGTTAACAAAATAAGAATCACTACCCACAGAACTAACTACAATCTTCACATTGTTAAAAGCGCAAGCTATTGGGGTATAATTAAACGTTACAGTAGCATCTATAGTAAATAATGAAGTACGTAAAGGTACATTAGCATACTCATAACTATCAAAACCTGTAGTACTGAATGTTTGAGGTATGTACCCATTAAGTGAAAAAGTGCCATCTGAGCTGTAAACTACTGAAAAATTGTCTTCCGACAATGCAGGAAGATTTCCTGCCCCAGAGAAATTATTATGACTGCTTTCGGCTTTCAGTTCTACACTTGCAATATCGTACATGCCAAGGGCATAAGCGGACTGAACACGCATCTGAGCTTTATTAGCCTCTGGAGCGCCTTTCTCACTTTCGCGTGTCATATAGAGGTACTGATATCGAGCCAATGCCGTAGGATCATCTCCGCTAGCTGCTGAGTCTATTAACTTAATCGAGAACCAGTAATCAATCTGAAGGGAAAAGTCACTATAGCCATTCAGTGAAGGTGAAGTCGCATCCTCATCCGCATCATACAGTGAAACATTGAGCACATCATCGGTTTTATCGTAGAGGCAGACGGTGCAGAGCGCATCTGAACTAAACAGCGCATTACAATACGAAGTATCATCTGGATTTTTTATTAAGGCTTCATTGGTGACAGACTGTAAATAATAAGGTGCTGACCAGGTATTACTGAAATCACAGTATGACGAGTAGGCGGTGATTTCATCATAGGGTTTTGCATCAGTACCCTCACCCACATTCCCGACTGTTGTACGCTCAAACCAAAACAGATAGAGACGGTTATTAAAATAGGTCAGTCGCGGGATACCCTGTAACGCCTCTTCGTTAATGGCGGTATTCATCGGATACCACTCTGACCAGGCGCTGCTGGACGCGACGTTATCCACGTTTTTACTCATATCAAACGAGCGCCAGTAGTACTGCACCGGCGACGTAGTGGATTTTCCCAGGAAATAGTAAGTTCCCGTCGTCTGATCGGTGCTATCAAGATACCCACTGACAATCGTCAGGTTCGCTACCTTTTCAAACTTGTTCAGGTAATTCATTACCGCCTGCTGCGCCGTGTCACTGTTGATGGTGTTCTGGTTCAGATCGGTAATCAAATCCTTAAAGTAGGCGGTCTGGCTCTGGCGCAGGGTCGGGTCAATATAGTTCTCAGGGTAGGTATCCAGCTCTACTTCTCCCGCCCAGATATCATACTGACTCAGTCCGTCTTTCCAGTTGGTAATATTGTCCTGATCCAGATACTGAGTCTGGTAGCCAGGCTCCATATTCATGATAATACCGTTAATGTACTGCTGAATGCTCGACATCGCCTGCGCCACGCGGGAGGTAGGCACTGCATTGCTGACCAGCGGGTCGATCAGCAGATACTCATAGACGTCTTCCGGGGTCTGAACCAGATTTACCAGGTCTTCATTACCGCTGGCAGGAATATACTGCCCCAGATAGTAGGACAGCAGGGCGTTGCGCTGACGTTCATTCAGTGATGCTGCGATATCAATACTCATAATTTTTAACCTTTAAATTGAGGAATAAGTGCGGCACAGCAATGTGTGCCGCAGAGTAAAAATTTGTACTACTGTTGCCCGGACTGCGCGGCAACCAGCGACTCGCCCGCCGACTGCCAGGCATCCCAGGTGTCAATGACGCTGCCAGGGGCCAGCTCTCCCGTCGCCAGCAGCGGCGTCACCGACAGCCCGGTTTCCACCGAGAGCTGTTGCAGGCGCATCACGTAGTCCACGTCCGCTGTGGTTTTGGCTATGGCATCAGGCAGTCCCGCCGTGGCATCCGCCACCTCGCTGCTCTCCCACGCCAGCAGCAGCGCCAGGGCTTCAGCAGCCTGGCTGGCATCCGGTGGCGTGGTGCCGTTTGCCCAGCTGAGGTAGGCCAGCACCCGGTCCTCCTCCCCGGCCGCCTTCAGCCAGTCGCCGTAGCGGCTGAACCGGTAGAGCAGCGTCAGGGTGAGCGCGGTGTCGGGTACCCCGAACCAGTCAGGGTGGGCAAGGAAGACACTGAGGGTGGCCGGTGTCAGGGTGAAGGCGGTGCTGATGCCCGCCCGCTGGCCGAGGGCAAAGAGTTTAGTGAGATACGAAGCAGGAACCTGGGACGGGTCGGTGAGCGCCGCGCCGTTGTTCATGGTCAGCGAGTCAGCGAGCAGACGGTACTCGCTGTCGCCTGCCCACTGAAGCAGGAAGGGCGGCAGGGACTGGGCGGTGCTGAACATCTGCGCCAGGGCGCTGTCAGCGACGCCGTTCTGCGCCTGGCGGGCCTGCCAGATGATGTTAGAGAGGCTGCTGATGGCCTGCTCCCGTTCTGCTTCTGAGGCAAAGATGATATGAGCGGCATCAATATCTGCACTGACCATGGTAACTATGGTGTCATAATCAGCAGCGACAGGTAGCACAAGACCGTCGTTGTCAATAAGATCAGATAGAAAGTCAGTATCCGCCACCAAAGTAGGTAATGTAGCAGGTAGAGTGAAAGTAGCAGGCATACCGGAAGCAACGATTGCTTTGATATTTTCTGCTGTCAGAACACTATCCCATACAGTTATATCATCGTAGCTAATATTGCCATGTGTACCGGTATTATTAAGTGCACCATTTTGACTCAAAGCCCAGTTGTTACCGCTCTCAGTCAAAATCGATCCTTTATAACTAAGAGGAATAGATGATGTAATGCTGCCGTCCTCAGAATATGCATATACCGTTACAGTTTGCTGGGTAACATCAGTAGCAATTGCCAGCCAGAACCATTTATCAATTTGCCAGCTTGTAGATGAACTATTCGAAATGACTGGGGAGTCAGGATCGTCTGACGCGACGCTAATTTGAAGATGATAGCTTGAACCAAGGCTTATAAAAATGCCTGGACTGGTACTTTGGTTATACGCAGATGCATTTGCAATTACTGGAAAATTAACCGACGCACCTGAGGTAACTTTTACCCACATCCCAATGGTATAGCTTGATGAGCCAGTAATAAGGGTATCTGCTGTATCTGTAAATACAGCATACTGGCCCTGAGTGGAGTCCAGCTCAATACCATGAGCTTTACCGAGTGGCGAATCAGCAGGGGTACTACCGCTATGGATATTCACACAGCTATTATATTCAGGCAGCGCCACGCTGCTGAAGCTCTGCTCGCTGAGCAGTGAGGCCGGCAGCTGCTGCCTGATGCCGTTGACGAAGTTTACCGTGGCAGAGGTCGCCACCAGCGCATCCGTTCCCGGCTGCAGCGCCAGCCAGCTCTTCACCCACGACAGTTTGTGCTCCGCCGCCCACCCTGCCGCCGCGTCCAGGGCCATCAGCAGGTCGAGGATATCCCCGCCCACCGGCTGACCGTTGGTCAGTGCCGCCAACTGCGGCACCCCCGCCAGCTTGCTCCAGGCTGCATCGCCCGAACCCGCCAGGCTCAGCAGCGCCGCCCCCTCAGCAAACGACAGCCCCAGCCAGCGCGGCACCATCACCAGCCGGTAGAGGGCTGAGACCACCGGCAGCGTCAGCGGGAAAGTCTTGTTTGTTGTATTGCCCTGCTCTGCTGCCACCCTGTCCGCCAGCACCCGGAACTGCGCCTGGGTGATCTCCAGCCCGGCGCAGATCTGGCGCACCGTGCGGGCGCTGTTCCCGGTCAGGCCGGTATAGCTGACGGTCTCCCCGGTAATGGCAAACGGCTCGTCAAACAGCGACGGGGAGTTAAACACCTGGTCCAGGAACGGCACTGCCGGTGAGATGGCGTAGGGGGTGATTGCATCCAGCACGGCAGCAAACTGGAAGGCAGTGACGCCGTACTTCTGCTGCCAGTGGCGGAAGACACCCAGCGCACGCAGGGTATGGGCGTTGAGAGAGTAGTCAGTGTTATCCGCTCCCTGGGCGCGGATGCAGGCGCTGAGCAGCAGGTCGGTCTCCTCATAGCTCAGCCCCAGCCAGCGCTGCAGGCGCACCATCCGGTTGATGCGGTCCATACGGGCGTTGGAGACTCCGGATAGCAAATTATGGGTCGATCCATCCAGAGCATAATAGTGATACATGCCTGAGTAACCCGCAGCAGGCTTATTGCTGGTAATGAATTTTTCAATTTCATCATCCGAAAGACCTCTATTCCATGATGTAATATCATCATAATCAATAATTGAGCGTCTTTCAGGATAGCTGTTATAGTAATTATTACCTTTATTGCCGTTAAAGCCCCAGCAATCTTGTGAAAGCGCAATATTATCCAACGCTGAAAAATCAATACTGCTTACGAAATTCATATTTTTGCCATCAGTACTTGCGCGCAAATATAACTTATCGCTGCCACTATAGCGTATAGCAAGAAACACCCAAACATCTGGAGTAAAGTTCACGTCTAAGGTCAGCGGATCGTTTTTACCATCACTGGCAGTAAGCTCCAGCGTATAAGCGCTACCATCATGCCTGGCAAACAGCGTAATACCTTTAGGTGAAAGCGCATAGTTAGACGTTTTATTTGTTATGACAACAGCCATATCTTTAACATCAGAAGAAATCTTACACCAAAAGGTAATTGTGAAATCTTTAAGTTCTGAACCATCCGTACTTATATTATCGGCAATATACATTTCAGCCGACTGGGTTGCATCGCACCGAAGCCCAGTATTAAACCTACCTTCAACCACAGTTATTCCATCACTGCTTAGCGATAATGGTACGGGGGTGCTTCCTGTGTCCTGTGGAATATGACTGGCATTATATCTAGTCATGTCCACTAAAGAGAGTATGCCCTCACCCTCGCCGTGATTAATAAAATCCGCTCCATAATAACTACTATCAATCACGTCACTAGTAGCGCCCGTATTCACCAGATCGTCATTTATATTTGGCGAGACAACGACGCTGGTGCTGCCTTCACCATTTCCCGCTACCAGCGCCTCCGCCTGAGGCACGGTAATACCCAGTTGGCGAGTAAACGTGTCGAGATTTTCAAACGGGGTATAGTCCGCCGTCTCCACACCGAGGTTCGTCTTATAGAAGGTCGTCAGGTCGGGAGCAATACTGTTATCCGGCTCGGTCACCAGCGTCTGCTGCTCCGGGGCCAGCCGGCTTGCCAGCTCGGTGCTGGTATTGCTGCGTGTACCCTGCCAGGAATCATTAAGAAACCACGGCCAGTCGGTGGCGGCCTGACCGATAATCTCTTCCAGCTGCACGTCAGCACTATGTAGTGAAAGTTCCACCTGATCGTGTGGGAAGTGGTACGGCAGAAGAGTGGGATAGCGGGTCCCGGCCAGCGTCTTGTCCACGCTCTGCTCTGCTGGCAGGCTGGTGGCAATATTGTTCTCAAGGATCTCGTTGACCAGCTGCAGCGCCGGGATCTGCTGGTTGACGGCATCATTATCTACCGTCAGGGTTGCCAGATCCGGACGGCGATCGGCCAGAGTGATCACCTGTTCTGCCGTACTGCTGGCCTGAATCTCTTCTTCGAAATTCAGGGCCTGCTTATAGAGCCAGGTCAGATAGCTGACCGGGGAATCGACGGCTTCCGGTGCGCCAGACTGGCAGTAGCTCTGCCAGTTCTCAGCAAACTGGTTTTGCCAGGTCGGGCCATCCTGGACCAGTCCCTGAATGTTACTACTGGCAGAGTCATTTCTTACCTTTTGGCCGCTTAAGGTCCGCCGTTGCACTTCCGTGCGGATTTGCCGGGTAAGCTGCTTTTCCCGGAACAGACGGCGGATATGCTGGGCCTGACCGATTGCCAGGTCCCATGCCCTGCCGCCGCGCAGGCCCAGCCACGACATATTGTCGGCAATAAACTGCTTGCGGGAGGTGTTTGCAATATCAAAGACAGAGCGGTAATTATTTTTGGCAAAGCTGCCGGGAGAGACTTTAAGGGCGCTCTCCACCTGCGTAAGCGCAGGGCTGACGGTAAGAGTCATAATAAAACTCCAGTTAAAAGTAGGGTTAACCAGGCACGGTTGCCCGTGCCAATTGTTGATTAATGCTGGGCGGCGACCAGCGACTCGCCCGCCGACTGCCAGGCATCCCAGGTGTCAATGACGCAGCCAAGGGCCAGCTCTCCCGTCGCCAGCAACGGTGTTACCGACAGCCCGGTCTTCGCCGAGAGCTGTTGCAGGCGCATCACGTAATCCACGTCGGTGACGGTTTTCGCTATGGCATCGGGCAGTGCCGCCGTGGCATCCGCCACCTCGCTGCTCTCCCACGCCAGCAGCAGTGCCAGGGCTTCAGCAGCCTGGCTGGCATCCGGTGGCGTGGTGCCGTTGACCCAGCTGAGGTAAGCCAGCACCCGGTCCTCCTCCCCGGCCACCTTCAGCCAGTCGCCGTAGCGGCTGAACCGGTAGAGCAGCGCCAGGCTGAGCGCGGTGTCGGGTACCCCGAACCAGTCAGGGTGGGCAAGGAAGACACTGAGGGTGGCCGGTGTCAGGGTGAAGGCGGTGCTGATGCCCGCCCGCTGGCCGAGGGCAAAGAGTTCAGTGAGATACGAAGCAGGAACCTGGGACGGGTCGGTGAGCGCCGCGCCGCCGTTCATTGCCAGCGAGTCAGCGAGCAGGCGATACTCGCTGTCGCCTGCCCAGTTCAGCAGGAAGGGCGGCAGGGACTGGGCGGTGCCGAGCATCTGCGCCAGGGCGCTGTCGGCGACGCCATTCTGCGTCTGGCGGGCCTGCCAGATGATGCCGGAGAGGCTGCTGATAGCCTGCTCTTTATCTGCATCGGAGGCAAAGACGATCCCGGCGCGGGTGATGTCGGCATCCACCATCGCTGTAAT
Organism: Pseudescherichia sp.; assembly: GCF_031987975.1. Taxonomy (GTDB): domain Bacteria; phylum Pseudomonadota; class Gammaproteobacteria; order Enterobacterales; family Enterobacteriaceae; genus Pseudescherichia. The sequence continues at coordinate 14,733 of NZ_DALZYX010000008.1, forward strand.
GGTGCTGTAGTCCGTTGCAGCTTCCTGTACCAGACCATTGCCGTCCACCAGATCCGGGAACACGGCCAGCCAGCCGCTGGCCGTTGAACCGGCAGGCAACGGGACTGAGGTAAAACTCTGCTCGCTGAGCAGTGAGGCCGGCAGCTGCTGCCTGATGCCGTTGACGAAGTTTACCGTGGCAGAGGTCGCCACCAGCGCATCCGTTCCCGGCTGCAGCGCCAGCCAGCTCTTCACCCACGACAGTTTGTGCTCCGCCGCCCAGTCCGCCGCCGCGTCCAGGGCCATCAGCAGGTCGAGAATATCCCCGCCCGCCGGCTGTCCGTTGGTCAGCACTGCCAGCTGCGGCACCCCCGCCAGCGTGGTCCAGGCCTTGTCATCCTCACCCGTCAGGCTCAGCAGCGCCGCCCCGTCAGCAAAGGACAGCCCCAGCCAGCGTGGCACCATCACCAGCCGGTAGAAGGCCGAGACCACCGGCAGCGTCAGCGGGGAAGTTTTATCTGCTGTATTGCCCTGCTCTGCCGCCACCCTGTCCGCCAGCACCCGGAACTGCGCCTGGGTGATGTCCAGTCCGGCGCATATCTGCCGCACCGTGCGGGCGCTGTCGCCGGTGATGTCGGTGTAGCTGACGGTCTCGCCGGTGATGGCAAACGGCTCGTCAAACAGCGACGGGGAGTTGAACACCTGGTCGAAAAACGGTACCGCCGGCGAGATGGCGTAGGGGGTAATCTGGTCCAGCACCGCAGCAAACTGGAAGGCGGTGACGCCGTATTTCTGCTGCCAGTGGCGGAAGACGCCGAGGGCACGCAGGGTGTGGGCATTCAGGGAAAAGTCTGTATTGTCCGCCCCCTGGGCGCGGATGCAGGCGCTGAGCAGCAGGTCGGTCTCCTCGTAGCTCAGCCCCAGCCAGCGTTGCAGGCGCACCATCCGGTTGATACGGTCCATACGGGCATCAGAGAGATTACTCAAGGAGGAGGTAAACGAATTAAAATCAATATTAATTACATAATCAGAAAGTTGCGCGATCTGCGCAACAGACACTGTAGATTTGAGTATTATATTAATATCATCCGCAGTCAGGCATCGTTCCCAGACGGCGATACCATCATAGCTTATTGCCCCCTCACTGGAAGGGTTAGCCTGATAGTAGGCATCGTCTGAATTTCCATTGAACCAGAACTTACCGTCATCAGAACCTAGTGTAGTAAAGTTGGATACATCAAAACCCACGCCCCAATTCTCCTCCCCCTGGTCTCCTCGATAAAAGGTTAAATTTTTATCGGCAGCAGAGTATGCCAGAGCAACATAATTCCATGAATCGAAGGCAATACCACCTAAACTATAACTATTATCCTGACTTGTTTTGCCATCTGAAAGGTTAATAAGTACATTCTTTCCATTATAGTTATTTACTGATAGAGAGATTCCTTTATTACGTATTGATCCACCTTCAATATTACCAGCAAGTAAAGCGTCGAAAGGTATATTAGAGTTAACCTTAAACCAAAACGCCAGCGTAACGTCCTTAGTCATATCACTAAAAATACCGCCATCTAAATAAGCCCCTTGTTTTTTCCTTGAATCGAGCTTTATTCCTTGCCCAAAAACACCGTCAATTATATCTCCCCCTTTTGGCAGAGAGAGATATCCCGAGCGTTTACTTTCATAAGAAATAGCAACAGATGGCCGAACATTTTCATTGATAAATGACGCACCATAGGCGTAACTGCCGGCTAAATTTGAATCCATTGAATAGTAATATTGGACAGGCATACTTAGCTGTGAAGAGAGGCCCAGTAATGGTATATCTGCGCTGAGAATTTTTCTGAAATCTTCTTCGGACAATGTCCCAGCAAAAATACCTATATCGTCATATAAACAGTTCACAAGCGTGTTAGGTTCAGGGTGTTTTTTATAATAACTCACATCGCCTGAGTCGTTCAGCACCCAAGTAAAACCCTCTGCGGTTGTGATATCACCTGTCAGCGTTGAGGCATCGACTTCAATAGTACTGACCGCGCTCTCCCCTTCTGCCTGATAATAGACCGTGGCCTTTTTATTAGTGCTGTCCCAGGTCAGGCAGACCAGATACCACTGACCATAGGAAATCGTTGTCTCAGAGCCGTCTTTTTTCTTCTTCGCATTATCTACTCCGGTTTTAGTGGAATCTGTAACCGCAAGCAAAAAGTCGCCGCTATTCACGCATAATCTTATTCCCTGATTCCCGTTATCCATGAGACAGTTACAAATGATGGGCATCTGATTGTCAGTTGGCTTCGCTGAAACGTTAATCCACATGCTGACAGAAAAAGGGTTATCCCCATTCAGCAGCGTAGCCGCTCCCGTGCCAGCAATAAATTTTGCATAACTGTCTTCACGGTTGTACAGAGACAACGCGTTACCAAAGCGGCCATAAGCAACTTCCGCTCCGGTAAACGCCAGATCGCCATAAACAAACGCGGCTATATTTGGCGAAATAACCACGCCGGTGCTGCCTTCACCGTTCCCCGCCACCAGCGCCTCCACCTGCGGCACGGTAATACCCAACTGATAGATAAAGGTGTCGAGATTTTCAAACGGGGTATAGTTCGCCGTCTCCACACCGAGGTTCGTCTTATAGAAGGTCGTCAGATCGGGAGCGGTACTGTTATCCGGCTCGGTCACCAGCGTCTGCTGCTCCGGGGCCAGGCGGCTTGCCAGCCCGGTGCTGGTATTGCTGCGTGTGCCCTGCCAGGAATCATTAAGAAACCACGGCCAGTCGGTGGCGGTCTGGCCGATAATCTCTTCCAGCGGCACGTCAGCGTTAAGCAGGGAGAGTTCCACCTGATCGTGAGGGAAGTGGTACGGCAGAAGAGTGGGATAGCGGGTCCCGGCCAGCGTTTCGTCCACGCTCTGCTCTGCTGGCAGGCTGGTGGCAATATTGTTCTCAAGGATCTCGTTGACCAGCTGCAGCGCCGGGATCTGCTGGTTGACGGCATCGTTATCCACCGTCAGAGTCGCCAGATCCGGGCGGCGATCGGCCAGAGTAAGCACCTGATCGGCCGTGCTGCTGGCCTGAATCTGCTCTTCATAATTCAGAGCCTGCTTGTAGAGCCAGGTCAGATAGCTGACCGGGGAATCGACGGCTTCCGGTGCGCCGGACTGACAGTAGGCCTGCCAGTTCTCAGCAAACTGATTCTGCCAGGTCGGGCCATCCTGAACCAGCCCCTGGATGTTACCTGAAGAGGTATTGCCTGCTGCCTGCTGACCGCTGAGGGTTTGCGGTAAACTCTGGCGAATTTGCTGGGTAAGCTGCTTTTCCCGGAACAGACGACGGATATGCTGAGCCTGGCCGATTGCCAGGTCCCATGCCCTGCCGCCGCGCAGGCCCAGCCATGACATGTTGGCAGCAATAAACTGCTTACGGGACGTACGGGCAACGTCAAAGACTGAGCGGTAATTATTTTTGGCAAAGCTGCCAGAAGAGACTTTTAGCGCCGCTTCCACCTGAGCAAGCGCAGGGCTGACAGAGAGAGTCATAATATGTAGCTCCAGTGTGTGTTCTGTATAGATGAAGAAGAGATGATTTGCTTGATGAGGATCATCTCATAACAATAAACCGTGTTTTTCATACAATCATTGCCATAAACCAACGAGCTAAACTCAGTTTTCACCATATATAAAAAGATGCAACTCACCCTAAGTGAGCATATTTTTTTACGAATAAAAACAGGAACTTAAATGGCATTTATTTTTTATTCATCGACACCCAAAAATAGGTTTACCGGGAAGAAGACTAGCTTGAAGGGTTAAAAATAATGAGCGCTATATAAATTTAATATTACATACATCCGTTTCTAAAATGCACATCATTGTATTTATTTTCATGCAGTATATCGTTACTGTTTTAATTTTTTGAATATATAATTTTTGTTTGATAATAAGAATTAACGCTTATGCAAGGAAATTGTCTTTTAAGAGACAGGCAGGGAGAGGGAATTAAACTCCCCCCAGGTAGGCTTTTCGAACGTCGGGATCCGCCAGCAGTTGCGCGCCGCTACCGCTGAGACGGATCTCACCGTTGACCATTACATAAGCGCGATCGGAGAGCTTCAGGGCATGGTTAGCATTCTGCTCCACCAGGAATAGCGTCATTCCCCCTCGGGTCAGCTCGCGCAGGATGCCGAAAATCTGCTTTACCACCAGCGGAGCTAACCCGAGGCTGGGTTCATCCAGCAGCAGCAGCCGGGGACGACTCATTAGCGCCCGGGCGATGGCGAGCATCTGTTGCTCACCGCCGGAGAGCGTCATCGCCCGCTGGCTGCGCCGCTCTTCCAACAGAGGGAAGATCTGATACATCCGCGCTTTATCCTCTCTCTGGTAGCGATCGCCAATGGGGATGGTGCCCATGAGTAAATTCTCCTCCACCGTCATGTCCGGAAAGATGCGCCGCCCTTCCGGGGCTTGGGCGATACCATTGCTGGCAATAAAGTGGGTAGACTTGCGGCTAATATCTTCACCCCGATAGCGTATCTCGCCGCTGGCGATGCGCGGCTGACCAAAGACCGACATTAGCAGCGTCGATTTTCCCGCACCGTTCGCACCAATCAGCGAGACGGTTTCCCCCTCGTTTATCGTCAGTGATACGCCTTTCAGGGCCTGGATCGGGCCATAGAAGACATCAACCCGGCGAAACTCAAGTAGCGGCTCGCTCATCGATCTATCGCCTCTTCATCGGTACCAAGATAAGCTGCAATTACGCTGGCGTTGGCCTGGATCGCCGTTGGCGTTCCGCGAGCGATAACGTTGCCGTGGTCGAGAACAATCACCCAGTCGGCGATCGCCATCACCATTCCCATATCGTGCTCGATCAGCAACACCGTCACCCCGTGTTGCTGACGGAGGGTACGAACAATCCGGCTTAAAGCATGCGTCTCCACTGGGTTCAGCCCCGCCGCCGGTTCATCCAGGCAGATCATCTCCGGCCCGGTGCACATGGCGCGGGCGATCTCCAGCCGGCGCTGTTGCCCATAGGAGAGCGTTCCGGCTAGCCGGTTGGCACACTCCACCATCTCTACCACCTCCAGCCAGTAAAAAGCCCGATCCAGGGCCTGGCTCTCCGCCCGACGGTAGTCAGGGGTATTGAAGATCCCCGCGATGAGATTGCGGTTGGCCTGCATGTGCTGGGCTACCATCAGGTTTTCCACTACCGACATCTCGCGAAACAGGCGGATGTTCTGGAAAGTGCGCGCCAGTCCGGCGCGGTTAACGAGATGGGTACCGCCAAACATCTTGTACCAGAGGCGGGTGCTTAAACGTTGCGGATGGAGAAAATCACCCGGCAGCAGCTTCTGCCCCAGCACCTGCACAATGTCGGTTGTTCGCGCTCGCGTCTGCAGCAGAATCGATCCACCTGACGCCTGATAAAAGCCGGTCAGGCAATTGAAAACAGTGGTTTTTCCCGCACCGTTGGGACCGATGAGCGCGGTGATTGAGCCACGCTCTACCTCCAGGCTAACGTCGTTAAGGGCCTTGATACCGCCGAAGTGCATCATCAGGTTTTCCACGCGGAGGATGGCGTCGCTCATGGCGCTACGCCTTTACGCACGGCAAACCCGGTTCGGCTGGTACGCACCAGCCCACGCGGCCGCCAGATCATCATCAACACCATCAGCACGCCGAATAGCAGCACGCGATACTCGGCGAAGTCCCGCAGCAGCTCCGGGGCGACGGTGAGAATAAACGCTGCCAGCACCACCCCAAGCGTCGATCCCATTCCACCCAGCACGACGATGGCCAGAATGAGCGCCGACTCAAAAAAGGTAAACGAGGTAGGGTTTACGAATCCCTGGTAGGTGGCAAAAAAGACGCCTGCAATCCCGGCGGTGGAGGCGCCCAGCATAAACGCCGACAGCTTGACCAGGACGTGATTTAAGCCGAGCGAGCGACAGGCTACCTCATCCTCCCGCAGCGCCTCCCAGGCTCGGCCAATAGGCATGGTGGTGAGCCGGTGCTTGATAAACAGCACGAATACCACCACCAGAACCAGAACCGCGTAGATAAAGATAAACTTAAGATTAGGGTTATAGGTAATGCCAAAAAATTCATGAAAGGGAACGCCGCCGTCTCTTGCCCGACGGCCAAACTCCAGGCCTAAAAAGGTCGGTGCAGGCACCGAGATGCCATTCGGCCCGCCGGTAAAGCTCACCCAGTTATTGAGCACCAGACGGATAATCTCCCCAAAGCCGAGGGTGACAATCGCCAGATAGTCGCCGTGCATCCGCAGCACCGGGAAGCCCAGCAGCGCGCCGGCCAGCGCGGCAATAACTGCTCCCAGAGGGAGCATGACCCAGAAGCCCAGGCCGAGGTACTGATACCCCAGCGCCAGGCCATAGGCTCCGATAGCGTAAAAGGCGACGTAACCGAGATCCAGCAGCCCGGCCAGCCCCACCACGATGTTGAGTCCCAGCCCGAGCAGGACGTAGATCAGCCCAAGGATCGCCACGGTCAGCAGATATTTACTGGCCACAAAGGGAAAGAGCATCGCCAGCACCAGCAGCAACGGCACTACCCAGCGCAAAGGAGAAATATGATCTACCGGGCGGACAAACACACCGTCGTTGGCGCTCTCAAAGCGGCGGGTAAAGTTGCGTCCGCGCGTCGTTTGCAGCGCCAGACTTAGCAGAAAGCGTCCGGCCATAACGATAGCCATCAGCAGCGCGACGCGTCCCGGGGCCAGGTTGAAGCTGTAGCCCTTAAGCACCACGCCGACGATCGGCCCAAATACGATCAGCGCGCACAGCCCGGCAAGCAGGGTATCCCGCAGGCACCGCTTGAGATCCAGCCGGGACTTTAGTGTCTCATCCGCCATGCTCGCGCCCCTCATACCTTCGCCACCACCGGGCGGCCCAGCAGCCCCTGTGGGCGGAATATCAGGATGGCAACCAGCAGCGCAAAGGAGAAGACGTCCTTATAGTCAGAGTTGACCATCCCGGCGAACTGCGCTTCGGCGACGCCCAGCAGCAATCCCCCCAGCATTGCGCCGGGCAGCGAGCCGATGCCGCCCAGCACGGCGGCGGTAAACGCTTTAATGCCAATGATAAAGCCGATATAGAAATCAAAGGTGCCGTAGTTCATGGTCACCAGCACGCCAGCCAGCCCTGCCATGGCCGCGCCAATGACAAATACCAGCGAGATAACCCGGTCGGTATTGATACCGAGGATCGACGCCATGCGCCGATCCTGCTGTGTAGCGCGGCAGATGCGTCCCAGCCGGGTAAACTGGATCACCCACGTAAGCAGCAACATCCCCGCCAGCGCCGCCAGCAGAATGAAGATCTTGGTCCAGGTGATCTGGACGATGCCGTCGCCAACGTCCACGCGCAGCACGCCGCTTATCAGGGTCGGGATCCCCTGCTGGTTTGGCCCCTGGCTGATCTGCACGTAGTTTTGCAGGATCAGCGACATGCCAATCGCCGAGATCAGCGGGGCAAGGCGCGTAGAGTTACGCAGGGGCCGATAGGCGATGCGCTCGATCGTCCAGCCGTAGACGCCAGTGACGACCACGGTGAAGATCAGCGTGCCAAAGATCAGCAGTGGGAAGGAGTGGAGGCCAAACCACGACAGCAGCCCGAGGCCAATGGCGCAGAGGTAGGCCGAGATCATATAGACCTCGCCATGGGCAAAGTTGATCATGCCGATGATGCCGTACACCATGGTGTAACCGATGGCGATCAGGCCATACACCGCCCCCAGCGTCAGGCCATTGATAAGCTGCTGCAAGAAGAATGCATCCATAGTGAACGCCCTCGCCCCGGTAGGTGGGATTACAGCTGGTGATATTTGCCTTTATCGTCCCACTGGTAGACAACGTAGTCAGAGACCTTCAGATCGCCCTTTCCGTCCCAGGCTTTCGGTCCCATTACCGTATCCACGCTGTTTGACTTCAGCCAGGCACTGGCTTTCTCGTTATCTTTGCCGACGGCGTTATAGGCGGCGGCGATAGCCTGAATGGAGGCGTAGGCGTAGAGGGTATAGCCTTCCGGCTCAAAGCCGCCGGTGCGGAACTTTTCAATCACCGCTTTTCCCGCCGGGATAGTGCGCGGATCCTGGCCGAAGGTCATCAGTACCCCGTTGGTGAACTGCGGCCCACCTGCTGCCGTTACCAGCTCCTCAGTGACCACGCAGTCGCCGGAGAAGAATTTTGCCTCGACTCCCTGCTCGCGCATCTGGCGTACAAGTGGCCCGGCTTCGGGATGACAGCCGCCAAAATAGACCACGTCAGGTTTCAGCGCGCCAACTTTGGTCACCAGCGCGTTGAAATCTTTTTCACCCCGGGATAGCCCCTCGTAGAGAACCTCTTTGGTACCGCGCTTCGCCAGCGCCGCACGCATCGCATCCGCCAGCCCCTGGCCATAGGTGTCCTTGTCATGGATCACGGCGACTTTTTTCGCCTTCAGCACGTCCAGGATGTAGTTTGCCGCCACCACCCCCTGTTGGTCGTCGCGACCGCACATGCGAAACATACTCTGCATGCCCCGCTCGGTAATTTGTGGGTTGGTAGAGCCGGGAGTGATAGTCAGCACGCCCGCTTCGTCATACACCTCGGACGAGGGCATGGTTGAGGAGGAGCAGAAGTGGCCTACCACCGCAGAGACCTTCTCTTCGTCCACCAGCCGATTGGCGACTGCCACCGCCTGCTTGGGTTCGCAAGCGTCATCCCCCTGTACCAGGACGATCTTCTCGCCCTTGATGCCGCCCGCGGCATTGATATCTGCCGCTGCCTGGGTTGCCCCCTTCCAGTACTGCGCCCCGTAAGTGGCGTTGGGTCCGGTAAACGGCCCGGCCACGCCGATGGTGATATCCGCCTGCGCATAAAACGCAGCACCTAAGCAGCTCAGCAGAGCAAGCGGTAACGTAAGCGTTTTGATAGACATGTGTTAATCCTCAGCACGGTTCAGAACCCGACGCCAGCGGCGTGGAAGAGGTCGCCATCACATGGCTGGCTGGGCTACGCGGTGTCCGGACCGTCCAGAATCTTAAACATAGCTGCGGAAAAGTGAGCCTGCGCACCCCGCTTGTACAAATTTGCAGCGGAGATCACTGAGTGGAGAGATTTTGCCGCTGCGCCGAAAAAAATGAGCGCCCCGGCAGAGTTAGCCATGCCGGGGCGCGTTTAGCGGGTAATGATTAGCCGGTTATGCAGTTTTAGCCCGGCTGGCAATAATGCTGTCTGCCACGTTACGCGGCGCTTCCGCATAGTGGTGAAACTCCATGCTATAGGTGGCACGCCCCTGAGACATCGAGCGCAGCGTGGTGGAGTAGCCAAACATCTCCGCCAGCGGCACGTCAGCGCGGATGATCTGGCTTCCCAGCCGCTCATCCATCCCCTGCACCATGCCACGGCGAGAGGAGAGATCCCCCATCACGTTGCCGGCGTACTCTTCAGGGGTCTCCACCTCCACGTGCATGATCGGCTCGAGGATCGCCGGATCGGCGCGTCTGGCCCCCTCTTTAAAGCCGAAAATCGCGGCCATCCTGAAGGCCAGCTCTGAGGAGTCAACGTCATGGTAGGAGCCAAAGGTCAGCGTCGCCTTGATATCGACCACCGGATAGCCTGCCAGCACGCCGGAGTTGATCGCCTCCCGCAGGCCTTTCTCTACCGAAGGGATAAATTCCCGCGGTACAACCCCGCCCTTAGTCGCGTCCTCAAAGATAAAACCTTTGCCTCCCTCCAGCGGCTCCAGGGTCAGCACGACGTGGCCATACTGCCCTTTACCGCCGGACTGGCGGACAAACTTGCCTTCGATATCCTTCACCGTTTTGCGAATTGTCTCCCGGTAGGTCACCTGCGGCCGGCCAATGTTGGCCTCGACGCCAAACTCGCGTCGCATGCGGTCAACGATAATTTCCAGATGCAGCTCGCCCATGCCGGAGATAATGGTCTGGCCCGACTCCTCGTCGGTATGCAGATGGAACGAGGGATCTTCCGCCGCCAGCCGCTGGAGGGCGATGCCCATCTTCTCCTGATCCGCCTTGGTCTTCGGCTCAATCGCCAGGGAGATCACCGGATCGGGAAATTCCATCCGCTCAAGGGTGATCACTGCATCCGGGGCGCACAGGGTGTCGCCCGTAGTGACATCTTTCAACCCAACGCAGGCGGCGATATCCCCCGCCCGTAGTTCGTCCACCTCGTGACGATCGTTGGCGTGCATCAGTACGATACGCCCAATGCGCTCCTTCTTACCTTTAACCGGGTTCCAGACCGCGTCGCCTTTTTTCAGCACGCCGGAGTAGACACGGATAAAGGTGAGCTGGCCCACGTAGGGGTCAGTCATCAGCTTAAAGGCCAGGGCGGAGAACGGCTCGCGATCGTCCGGATGGCGTTCGGCGGTCGCCCCCTTCTCATCCACGCCCTTAATAGCCGGAATATCAAGCGGGGATGGCATCAGCTCGACCACCGCATCAAGCACGCGCTGTACGCCTTTATTTTTAAAGGCGCTACCGCAAAGCACGGGCTGGATCTCACCGGCCACGGTACGGGCGCGCAGGCCGCTGATGATCTCTGCTTCTTCAAGGTCGCCGTTTTCAAGATACTTATCCATCAGCTCTTCGCTGGCTTCCGCCGCCGCCGAGACCATCTTTTCACGCCACTCTTTCGCCGTCGCCAGCAACTCGTCCGGCACCGGCGCGTAGCTGAAGGCCATCCCTTGGGTAGCGTCGTCCCAGATGATTTCGCGCATCTTGATCAGATCGACCACGCCGGTGAAGTGCTCTTCTGCGCCGATGGGGATCACTATCGGCACCGGGTGCGCCTTCAGGCGGTCGATCATCATCTGCACCACGCGGAAGAAGTCTGCACCGGGGCGGTCCATCTTGTTAACGAAGGCCAGTCGGGGGACGTGATACTTGTTGGCCTGCCGCCAGACGGTCTCCGATTGGGGCTGCACGCCGCCTACAGAGTCATAGACCATCACCGCGCCGTCCAGCACGCGCATAGAGCGCTCTACCTCAATGGTGAAGTCAACGTGGCCGGGGGTGTCGATGATATTGATACGGTGCGGCTCATAACCCCGGTCCATGCCGGGCCAGAAGCAGCTTACGGCGGCGGAAGTAATGGTAATTCCGCGCTCCTGCTCCTGCGCCATCCAGTCTGTCGTCGCTGCGCCATCGTGAACCTCACCCAGCTTATGGCTCATGCCGGTGTAAAACAGGATCCGTTCAGTGGTGGTGGTTTTGCCGGCATCAATGTGGGCAGAGATACCAATGTTGCGATAGCGCTCGAGGGGGATGGGTCGGGGCATGATGCGTCCTTAGTCAATGAGACAGTTAGCGGCCAACGCGGCCATTTGGGTTTAACGTCATCATCATAGTCCAACTGTACGAGTATATTCGAACTATTTTAGCTATAGTTATGGATGATAATCTCGTCGCCGCTGCCGCATGGCACTCGCCGTTGGGTTTAGGTATAGTATGCGTTAGCCAGCTTGCTGGTCACTATTTGTGCTTATTGACACAGGAACACTATGATTGCCAGCCATCCCGAACGGGCAAAAATCCGCCTCGAAAATGTACTTTTTGCGCTGGGAAATCCGCTGCGCCTGGAGATAGTCAGAACCCTGGCGGATGAAGGAGAGCAGGCCTGCGGGTCGTTACGCAAGGATGTGGCAAAATCGACCATGACCCACCACTGGCGCGTGCTGCGCGACAGCGGCGTGATCTGGCAGCGCCCACAGGGCCGGGAAAACCTTATCTCGCTGCGCCGGGATGACCTCGACGCCCGCTTTCCTGGACTGATGGATATTCTGCTGAACGCCATTCACGCCGAGCAGTAGTTTGACGCGACCTGATGGGGGGTCGCAAAGGGTGAGAGGCAGCCCCTCACCCGAGATGATTACTCGTCTTTTGCTTCAACAGCGGCGTGCTTAAGCTCGCCCATTGTTTTCAGCTTTTTAGAAATTTCACGACGCTCTTTCGAGATCTCGGCGTTTTTGATGATGTAGTCATCGACGCGGTCCTCGTAGTCGCTTTTCATGCTGGCGATGATGCCCTGGATCGCTTCAACGCTCATCCCCGGCTTAATGTAGTCGCTCAGGTTGTCCAGCAGCAGAACGCGTTTTTGGTTGTCGCGGATCTTTTTCTCAACGTCCTGAATTTCACGCTGTAGTTTGTTCTTGCGGCGGAACAGACGCACGAACTCCAGAACGTCCTGGAATGAAGGCTTAGTAGTTTCCATTTTTACACCCCTGCTAGTATCAGATTCGGATTCGTTAAAGCAACCGCTGTAGGGTAAACATTACTTTTAGCCGTTGCTGATGACAATGGTTTTATCCTTTCAAATATCATAACCCTAAATCAGGCTGAATCGAAACAACCTGCTGGCAATCACCTGACGGATGCGACTTATTTGCGCAACGCCCGGCAGATAAGATGCGAGAGCAGCTCTAACTGGCGCGCCAGCTCCATGCTTAACCAAACGTAACCGTGCATTGGCGTTTCTGCCAGGGTCTCATCTTTATGCTGCTGAATCAGCTGGCGCAGCTCCGCCACAATTTCGTTAAGCCGCTCGCTGTTGGCGAGGATAGGCTGCGGATTACCTTCGTAGAGCGCATGGGCAATGGTCAGCAGCGTCTGCTGGGTCATGGTCTGCGTCTCACGGATGGTACGCGCGTTTAGCATTACAAAGTGACTGGCCCGCGAGGCCCAGTGGGCGTTAATCTGTAGCTCAAGCATGCACACCATGTTACGGCTTACGGTCTGAATGGCTTCGAAGATCGCTTTCTGAATGTGCGTCTCTTTGCTGGCGGGGACAATCAGCCCGCGCATCTTCACCACGTCGTTGAGGATCTTTTGCAGGTGCTTCTCCAGCCGCGGGCGCTCTACCAGGTTAGGCGAGAAGCCCGCCTGATAGACACGGTTAAAGGTGGTGACGTAGTTCGCCATCTGGATCCGCCAGTGCAGGAATGCCCGCTGCGGCCAGATGCCGGTAAACAGCATCGCCAGCAGCGAGCCTAAGATCACATCGCCGCCACGCCATAGCGCAATACGCATATCCCCCGCCGGGGCACCCACCACCACCGCAAGAGTAATACCAATCAGCAGCGCCTGATAAGGCTTCTTGCCCAGCGCCAGCCAGCCGCAAAGGAACATCGCGGCAGCACACCAGAGCAGCATCAACGGCAGGGAGATTAGCTCCAGCTTCAGGGCGATCAGCCCCAGCGCCGAGCCGAGGATCGTTCCGCCAATGCGCTCGTAAGCGCGCGGCACCACGTTCCCCCAGAAGGAGATCGGTCCCATCACCACCACCAGGGTGATCAGCGGCCAGGTCCCCTCCGGGATGTTCAGCAGCCGCACCAGCAGAAAGGTGAGGATAAACGCCAGCGCTATCCTGGCCCCGTGCACGAGGCGATAGTGACGATACAGACGTATTTCAAAGGGACTCAGTGATTTGTCGGTGCGCACCACGCTCTCCGGCTAAAACGACAAAGGCGCAATTGTAGCGAATTTTTGCGCCGGAGCCTCAGCATTGTTGCCGAAAGCCCCGGATAACGGTTAATCTTTGAGCAAGCCCGTTAGGCAGGCCGACAGGATCACTGGTAAGCAGATGCTTACAGCGACTTAGGCTCTACGGGAATGTGCATTTCGACGTCCCAGTAGCCGCTGCTGCTGTCAGCGTTCAGATAGCGCTCAAAGCAAGGCCGGGCAGCTATCTGGTAGTAGGCATCCGGAAGCAGGCTGTCAAAAAAGAGATCCCATGTCTTCTCAAACTCTTCGTTATAAACCCGTGCCCGGGCAACCGCGTACTGACCGCCGGGCAGCTCGCTCAGGATCACTCCTTCGCTATTTTCCGGTATGGTAAAGCCTTCTGGTACCGAAATTACCGTGTCCGCCCGCAGCTTCTCCGGCGGAACCTCGTCAGGGTTATCGTAATAGACGGCGATCCACTCCTGCGGCTGAAGATTTTTATTTTGCACCCACATGGTGAGCTGTTCAAACCCTTGCTTAACGGTCTTTTCCCACGGCCCTACCAGATGAAAACCGGCGATGGCGCGCTTATCAAGCTGCCTGATACTGTAGTCCATGCTGCCTCCGTGACTGATTGCTGTATGGATATACACTCTCTCTTTTTAAGGGTTTACTGTCACCCTTTGCCTGTTCAGTATGCGAGCAGACTCGCAGAGTTGCCAGCCTGCCCGTTTCTCTTACAGGGCGTGATGCAGGTAGTCGCTCATGCGGGAAAATACGCCGCCCTTTTCCACCGCTTCCAGGGTCACCAGCGGTGAGCGGGCAATGAGCTTGTCTTTATCATATAGCTCCACTTCGCCAACCTGCTGGTTCGCGGGCAGCGGCGCTTCCAGTTCTTTACTGTTCAGCACGTACTTGGCTTTAATATGGTCCAGATCTGCTTTAGGCAGCGCCAGCCAGAAGTCACGGTTCGTACCCAGCGACACCTTCTCTTTATCACCGTACCAGACGCGCTCGTTGCCCACCTGCTTACCCTTATGCAGGATTTGCACGGTATCGAAGTTATCATCGCCCCAGTGCAGGAGCTTACGCGCCTGCTCCTCGCGCCCTTTCGGACTTTCACCGCCCATGATGACCGCAATAAGACGCCGCTGGCCGTTGACGCTGGAAGCAATGAGGTTAAAGCCAGCTCCGGAGGTGTGGCCGGTTTTCAGGCCATCAACGTTGAGCGATTTATCCCACAGCAGGCCGTTACGGTTCTGCTGGGTAATGCCGTTCCAGGTGAGGCTCTTCTCGCTGTACATATGGTAGAACTCAGGTTCACCATGGATGATCGCCCGGGAGAGCACGGCCAGGTCGTAGGCCGAGCTGTGCTGGCCCGGCGCATCCAGACCGTGGACGGTCTCAAAGTGGGTATCGCGCAGGTTAAGCTTCTGCGCATAGCTGTTCATCATTGCCACAAACTGCGGCTGCCCCCCGGCCACGTAGTCCGCCAGCGCCACGCAGGCATCATTGCCGGAGTCAACGATCAGGCCGCGGCTGAGATCGCGCACCGAGATGCGATCGCCGGGCTTGATAAACATCAACGAGGAGCCATCAAACACCGGATTTCCCTTCGCCCAGGCGTCTTTACCAACGGTAACAATATCGTCCGGCGTAATGCGCTTGCTATCGATAGCGCGGTCAACCACGTAGCCGGTCATCAACTTGGTCAGGCTTGCCGGATTACGCTGCTGATGTTCATTGCCTGCGGTCAATATCTGCCCCGTGGTGTAGTCCATTAATACCCAGGCTCCGGCCTGGATCTGCGGAGGCTGTATAGCGAAAGAGAGATCGGCAGCCAGCGCAGTATTCACGCAAACAGCAAGGAGGGAAGCGGCAATAAACAAACGGCGTTTCAAGAGGATATCCTTAAGGTCGTACAAAAGAGCTGACCTTTTTACGGAAAATGTTGTGTCGAATCCTGGAACAATTGCAAACAAATGTGACAGCAAAGGGATGAGAGGCGGAAGCAGGCGCGCAGTTCTGGTAAAAACAGCGCTTTTATTTCTGCTTAGTGGGCGGCATGGTTTACCATAAAGAGGTCATACAACAACAGGACGATTTCAGGTGTCAGATTCCGCTGCGCAGCCAACCTTTTTATTCCACGACTACGAAACCTTCGGTACCAGCCCGTCGCTGGACCGGCCGGCGCAGTTTGCCGCTATCCGCACCGACGAAGCGTTTACGCCCATCGGCGAGCCGGAAGTGTTCTACTGTCAGCCTGCTGATGACTACCTGCCGCAGCCGGGAGCCGTGATGATCACCGGCATTACGCCACAGATCGCCCGGGAGAAAGGTGACACCGAAGCCGCTTTCGCAAAGCGTATTCACGATATCTTCACGGTGCCGGAAACCTGCGTGGTGGGCTATAACAACGTCCGCTTTGATGATGAAGTGACTCGTAATATTTTCTACCGCAACTTCTACGATCCCTACGCCTGGAGCTGGCAGAACGGTAACTCCCGCTGGGATCTGCTTGACGTTATGCGCGCTTGCTACGCCCTGCGCCCCGAGGGCATCAACTGGCCAGAGAACGATGACGGTCTGCCGAGCTTCCGTCTGGAGCACCTGACTAAAGCCAACGGTATTGAGCACAGCAACGCCCATGATGCGATGGCCGACGTCTACGCCACTATTGCCATGGCGCAGCTGGTGAAAGCCCGTCAGCCGAAACTGTTTAACTATCTCTATACCTATCGCAGCAAGCAGAAGCTGACCACGCTGATTGACGTTCCGCAGATGAAGCCGCTGGTGCATGTCTCCGGCATGTTTGGCGCCGATCGCGGCAATACCAGCTGGGTCGCCCCGCTGGCCTGGCATCCGGAAAACCGTAACGCGGTGATTATGGTCGATCTGGCCGGGGATATGTCCCCACTGCTGGCGCTGGATGCCGACGCGCTGCGCGAGCGTCTCTACACGCCGAAGGCGGATCTGGGGAATGCCTCCGCCGTACCGGTTAAGCTGGTGCATCTTAACAAGTGCCCGGTGCTGGCGCAGGCGAATACCCTGCGTCCCGAGGACGCTGACCGGCTGGGCATTAACCGTCAGGCCTGCCTGGCAAACCTGCAGATCCTGCGTGATAACCCGCAGATTCGGGAGAAGGTGCTGGCTATTTTCGCTGAGGCCGAGCCGTTTGTGCCGTCAGATAACGTTGACGCCCAGCTCTATAACGGCTTCTTTAGCGACGCCGATCGCGCGGCAATGAAGATCGTGCTGGCGACCGATCCGCAAAACCTGCCGGCGCTGGATATCACCTTTGCCGACAAGCGCATTGAGAAGCTGCTGTTTAACTACCGGGCGCGTAACTTCCCCGGCACGCTGGATGAGAACGAGCAGCAGCGCTGGCTTCAGCATCGCCGTAACGTCTTTACGCCGGAGTTCTTGCAGGCATGGGCGGAGGAGCTGGAGGTGCTCTACCAGCAGCACGCAGGCGATAGCGAAAAGCTGGCCCTGATTAAAGCTCTTTATCAATACGCGCAAGAGATTGTGTAAATAAAAAAAGCCAGCTTCTCAGCTGGCTTTTCTCTATTACGGCTTAATTACGGCTTAGCGCAATTACGCAACGTCTTCGTACTGAGGAACCGGGTTGCGGAAGCTTTTGGTCACGCAGGCCAGATAGACCAGACCAATACCGCCCCAGATCAGGCCCAGAATCATTGAGCTTTCTTCCAGGTTCAGCCACAGCGCGCCCACGGTCAGGGCACCGCACAGCGGCAGGATCAGGAACTGGAAGTGATCCTTCAGGGTCTTGTTACGCTTCTCACGGATCCAGAACTGCGAGATCACCGACAGGTTAACGAAGGTAAAGGCTACCAGCGCACCGAAGTTAATCAGCGCCGTCGCGGTCACCAGGTCAAAGTTAATTGCCAGCAGGGCAATCGCGCCAACCAGCAGCACGTTCCACGCCGGAGTGCGCCATTTCGGGTGCACGTAGCCAAAGAAGCGGCTCGGGAACACGCCGTCACGGCCCATGACGTACATCAGGCGAGACACGCCCGCGTGCGCCGCCATACCGGAGGCCAGTACGGTGATGGTCGAGAAGATCAGCACGCCAAACTGGAAGGTTTTACCCGCCACGTAGAGCATAATTTCCGGCTGAGACGCATCAGGATCTTTGAAGCGGCTGATGTCCGGGAAATAGAGCTGCAGGAAGTAGGAGGCAAAGATAAACACCAGCCCGCCAATCAGCGCCGTCAGGAAGATCGCTTTCGGGATCACGCGCTCGGCGTCCTTGGTCTCTTCCGACAGCGAAGAGATGCCATCGAAGCCGAGGAACGAGAAGCACAGAATCGTCGCACCGGTGATCATCGGTACCACGTGCGCGCCTTCCGACCAGAACGGACGGGTGCTGGTCAGCGTACCCGCGCCTTCTCCGTGCGCCACGCCGTAGATGATCAGGCCGACAATGGCCGCGACAATACCCATCTGCAAAATAACGATCAGGGTGTTGAAGTTGGCAACGGATTTGATGCTGCGCAGGTTCGAGATGGTCATAAAGGCCACCAGCGCCACCACAAAGATCCACGACGGTACGCTGGGCACCAGCGCTTCGAAGTAGATTTTAGCCAGCAGGATGTTGATCATCGGCATGAACAGGTAGTCCAGCAGCGACGACCAGCCCACCATAAAGCCAACGGCCGGGCTAATGGATTTCTGGGCATAGGTATAGGCTGAGCCAGCGGACGGGAAACGACGCACCAGTTTACCGTAGCTCAGCGCAGTAAAGAGAATAGCCACCAGCGCAAACGCATACGCGGTCGCAACATGACCATCGGTCAGACCAGAGACAATGCCGAACGTATCGAACAGCGTCATCGGCTGCATATAGGCAAGACCCATCATAACAACCGGAATCAACGTAAGCGATTTACGCAGTTCCACGCGAGAGGTTTTTGGAGTAACGTTATGCGACATGGTCAGCCCCCATTACGGCGAATGCCGTCGCAATAGCAAAAAATTGCCCCATTTTGTTTCTTTCCTCAGCGACAACGACTGTCGGTTTTTAAATGTGTATCTATCCGGTACGAAGCCCGGCCTCTTGGATTTAAATGACGTTTTGATGCAAAAAAATAACCGACGCGTTTAACGTCGGTTAGTGTCATTTTTTGCAGGCGACATATTTTGCCCCAAACTGAGGCGCGATGACAAGATGGCATACCGCCATCAGGCCACTCTTTTTTAAGTAATGCCCGATTCACGGCTACTCATCGGCGTGTATACGCCAGCGATCGCACTATTTGCTAAAATCTCCCTGCACCACCAGCCGCTTGCCAGCCCTGCGGTCTGCTCATTCCAGCCGATCCACACCGGTTCGGCAGATATTTGCGCGACCACCCTTTTCTCTACCAGCGCGCCGCTGTTCAAAAATAGCTGCGCCAGGTAGCGTGGCAGATAACCACAGCCCAGACCGCCAATAAGCAGATCCAGTTTAGCCTTAAAATCAAAAACGGTGATCGCCTCCTGATCCTCTAGCAGCAGCTGGGAGAGCGAGCAGCCTGGTCGGGCCTCCCCTACAACGATAGCACGGTGGCGTTTAATCTCCCGCCGGGGCAGCGGCTCCGCCGCCTGGGCCAGCGGATGGTGCGGGGCAACGGCAAAGACCTGCTCCAGGCTGCCAAGCCTGGCAAAGCCAAATCCGCTTAGCGAAGGCGGATCGTGTAGCGCACCCACGATAATATCGGCTCGTCCCTGGCTCAACGCTTCCCACGACCCTGACAGCACGCCGTTGACAAACTTCAATCGGGTCACGCTGTGCTGCTGATAAAAAGTGTCGATAAGCGGCAGCAGCAGCGAGAAGGGAAAGGTGTCATCTACACCAATGGTGAGATGATTCTCCCAGCCCTCGTTGAGCTTAATGGCCTGTTTCTCCAGCTCACGCACCGTGTGCAGCACCTCCCGCCCCTTCTCCAGCAGCATCTGCCCGGTGCGGGTAAACTTTGCCCGGTGCCCGCTGCGGTCGAGAAGTTGGATGTTGAGATCGCTCTCCAGCTTATGCACGGTATAGCTGAGCGCGGACGGTGTTTTATAGAGCTTCGCCGAGGCCGCAGCAAAGCTGCCCTCTTTCTCGAGAGCGTCAAGAATAACGAGAACATCCAGCAGTGGTTTCATGTTCGCCCCACAGGGTAAGCGAGCAGTTCCCAGGCTGCAGCCCCTACTCCATCGGCATAATCAGCGGATCGGGATACTGATACTCGAACCCTAGCTCATTGGTGATGCGGCTCCCGTCAACGCGCTTGCCTTTGCTGTCGGCACCGCTATCGGTAAACTGCGGCGGCTCCAGCCCCAGCTGGCGTGCCATCACCGGATAAAATTCAGATCGTGCAGGGTGCCCGGGCGCGCAGAGATTGTAGATGTGCCCACCCTTCGGCGACTGCAACAACAGCGCGATCGCTGCAATGACGTCTTCCAGATGCACCAGATTGACGCCGTGGCTGCCATCTGGCGCGGTTTTCCCGGCAAAGAAGCGGCCCGGATGGCGGCCCGGCCCTACCAGCCCGGCAAGGCGTAGAATATCTACCGAGGTGCCAGGCAGGTTGTGCAGCCACTCCTCCAGCTCTTTTAAGGTGCGTCCACTCTGGGTGACCGGCTGCAGCGGGGTGCTCTCTTTGACGTTGCCTTCTGCATTGCCATAAACCGAGGTTGAGCTGGTGAAGATAATGCGCGGGATACGCCTGGCCAATGCGCTATCGACTATCTCCTGTACCGCCTGGAGATAGAAGGTGTCTCCGCTGCCGCTCCGTCGGGCGGGCAGCGTGACCACCAGCGCATCCACGTTCATCAACGCTTCCAGATCGTCAGCATCGCACACCAGCTCCGGTTCGAGCTTCAGCGGGTAGCTCTCAATGCCGCACATGCGTGCCGCCTCGACGCCGTCCAGGGTGGTTTTGCTGCCGGTTACCTGCCAACCCTTTGACTGCAACGAGAGCGCCAGCGGCATCCCCAGCCAGCCTAAACCGACAATCGCGACTTTTTTCATCCTTAATTCTCCCGTCTTTCATACGTTAGGATTAAGGCTACGCCAGGCAAGCGAAACTGACAATTCTGAAGGCAAGATGAAATGATTTAATGATGAAAAAAAGCCCTTGCTTTCAGCGGGCAAAGTGGTTTAGGTTAATTAACAACACATGAATAAGCATTCATCGAGAATTTTATGACACGCGTTCAATTTAAACACCACCATCATCACCATCATCCTGACTAGTCTTTCAGGCGATGTGTGCTGGAAGACGTTTGGATCTTCCAGTGGTGCATGAACGCATGATAAAGCCCCCGGAAGATCCTCTTCCGGGGGCTTTTTTTTGAACCTAATTCAGGCAGGATAAGAGGATAAGCAGAATGTTAGATAACTCCCGTTTACGCATAGCTATGCAGAAATCTGGCCGTTTAAGCGATGATTCACGCGAACTGCTGGCCCGCTGCGGCATTAAAATCAATCTGCACACGCAGCGCCTGATTGCGCTGGCAGAGAACATGCCCATCGATATTCTGCGCGTGCGTGACGACGACATTCCGGGGCTGGTCATGGATGGCGTGGTGGATCTCGGCATTATCGGCGAGAACGTGCTGGAAGAGGAGCTGCTGACCCGTCGCGCCCAGGGCGAAGATCCGCGCTACTTTACCCTGCGCCGCCTCGACTTTGGCGGCTGCCGCCTGTCGCTGGCCACCGCCGTTGACGAGCCGTGGGATGGCCCGGCGGCGCTGGACGGTAAGCGCATCGCCACCTCCTATCCGCACCTGCTGAAGCGCTACCTCGATCAGAAAGGGGTCTCGTTTAAATCCTGTCTGCTGAACGGCTCCGTCGAGGTCGCCCCGCGTGCCGGTCTGGCCGACGCCATTTGCGATCTGGTCTCTACCGGAGCGACCCTTGAAGCCAACGGCCTGCGTGAGGTCGAGGTGATCTACCGCTCGAAAGCCTGCCTAATCCAGCGCGATGGCGAGATGCCCGCGGCCAAGCAACAGCTGATCGACAAGCTGCTGACCCGTATCCAGGGTGTCATTCAGGCGCGCGAATCAAAATACATCATGATGCATGCCCCAACCGAGCGTCTGGAAGAGGTCATTGCCCTGCTGCCGGGCGCCGAGCGCCCAACCATCCTGCCGCTGGCGGGGGATCAGCAGCGCGTGGCGATGCACATGGTAAGCAGCGAGACGCTCTTCTGGGAGACCATGGAGAAGCTGAAGGCGCTGGGGGCCAGCTCCATTCTGGTGCTGCCAATTGAGAAGATGATGGAGTAATAACCATGAGCTTCAATACCGTTATCGACTGGAACGGCTGTACCCCGGAGCAGCAGCGCGATCTGCTGATGCGCCCGGCCATCTCCGCTTCGGAGAGCATCACCCGCACGGTGGTAGAGATCCTCGACAACGTTAAGGCACGCGGCGATGATGCCCTGCGTGACTACAGCGCCAAATTTGATAAAACCGAAGTCGGCGCGATCAAAGTGACTGCCCAGGAGATCGCCGACGCCAGCGCGCGTTTAGGAGACGATATCAAGCAGGCCATGGCCGTGGCGGTGAAAAATATCGACACCTTCCACCAGGCGCAAAAGCTGCAAACCGTGGATGTGGAAACCCTGCCCGGCGTACGTTGCCAGCAGGTGACGCGTCCGATTGCCTCCGTGGGACTCTATATTCCCGGTGGCTCCGCGCCGCTGTTCTCAACGGTATTGATGCTGGCGACTCCGGCGCGCATCGCGGGCTGCCAGCGGGTGGTGCTCTGCTCGCCGCCGCCGATTGCCGATGAGATCCTCTATGCTGCCAGCCTCTGCGGCGTGCAGGAGGTCTTCAAGGTTGGCGGAGCGCAGGCTATCGCCGCCCTGGCCTTTGGCACCGACTCGATCCCGGCGGTGGATAAGATCTTTGGCCCGGGCAACGCCTTCGTGACCGAAGCCAAGCGCCAGGTGAGCCAGCGGCTGGACGGGGCGGCGATCGACATGCCTGCCGGACCTTCCGAGGTGCTGGTGATTGCTGACAGCGGCGCAACGCCGGATTTCGTTGCCTCGGACCTGCTCTCCCAGGCCGAACACGGCCCGGATTCGCAGGTGATCCTGCTGACGCCGGACGCGCAGATGGCTGAAGCAGTCGCCGAGGCCGTCGAACGCCAGCTGGCCGAGCTGCCCCGCGCTGAGACCGCGCGCCAGGCGCTGGCCGCCAGTCGGCTGATCGTGGCGCAGGATCTGGCCCAGTGCGTGGCTATCTCTAACGCCTACGGCCCGGAGCACCTGATTATTCAGACCCGCGACGCCCGTTCGCTGGTAGACGACATCACCAGCGCAGGGTCGGTGTTCCTTGGCGACTGGTCGCCGGAGTCGGCGGGTGATTACGCATCGGGTACCAACCACGTGCTGCCGACCTACGGCTATACCGCAACCTGCTCAAGCCTTGGGCTGGCGGATTTCCAGAAGCGCATGACGGTACAGGAGCTGTCCCGCGAGGGCTTCTCCGCGCTGGCGGCGACCATTGAGACCCTGGCAGCGGCCGAGCGCCTGCATGCCCACAAAAATGCCGTTACCCTGCGCGTTAACGCCCTCAAGGAGCAAGCATGAGCATTGAAAACCTGGCGCGCGAGAACGTGCGAAACCTGACGCCCTACCAGTCCGCTCGCCGCCTGGGTGGTAAAGGCGACGTCTGGCTGAACGCCAACGAGTTTCCCACCCCGGTAGCCTTTGAGCTGACCCAGCAGTCGCTCAACCGCTACCCGGAGTGCCAGCCGAAAGCCGTCATTGAGGGCTACGCTCGCTATGCCGACCTGCAGCCGGAACAGGTGCTGGTCAGCCGCGGCGCGGATGAAGGCATCGAGCTGCTGATCCGCGCCTTCTGCGAGCCGGGCAAAGACGCTATTCTCTACTGTCCGCCGACCTACGGCATGTACAGCGTCAGTGCCGAGACCTTCGGCGTCGAGGCGCGCACCGTTCCGGCGTTGGAAGATTGGCAGCTCAACCTGGAAGGGATTGCTGACGCCCTTGACGGGGTGAAGCTTCTCTATGTATGCAGCCCCAACAACCCAACCGGACAGATTATCGATCCGCAGGATATGCGCGCCCTGCTGGAGATGACCCGCGGTAAAGCGCTGGTGATCGCCGACGAGGCCTATATTGAGTTCTGTCCGCAGGCGACGCTCAGCGGCTGGCTGGCGGAGTATCCGCACCTGGTGATCCTGCGCACCCTGTCGAAAGCCTTTGCGCTGGCCGGCCTGCGCTGTGGCTTTACCCTCGCAAGCAAGGAGATTATCGCCCTGCTGCTGAAGGTGATCGCCCCCTACCCGCTCTCAACGCCGGTTGCCGAGATCGCCGCCCAGGCGCTCTCCCCAGCGGGCATTGAGGCCATGCAGGGGCGTGTGGCGCAGATCCTTAATGAACGTCGCTACCTGGTCGAGCAGCTGCGCACCATTCCCTGCGTGGAAACGGTATTTGATTCAGAAACCAACTATATTCTGGCGCGCATTACCGCCTCCAGTGCGGTATTTAAATCCCTGTGGGATCAGGGCATTATTCTACGCGATCAGAACAAACAACCCTCTTTAAGCGGCTGCCTGCGGATCACCATCGGCACCCGGGAAGAGAGCCAGCGCGTCATCGACGCCCTACGTGCGGAGCAAGTATGAGCCAGAAGTACCTTTTTATTGACCGTGACGGCACCCTGATTAGCGAGCCGCCGAGCGACTTTCAGGTTGATAGCTTTGAAAAACTGGCTTTTGAGCCAGACGCCATTCCGGTGCTGCTGAAGCTACAGGCCGCCGGCTTTAAGCTGGTGATGATCACCAATCAGGACGGACTGGGCACGGCCAGCTTCCCGCAGGAGCACTTTACCGGCCCGCATAACCTGATGATGCAAATCTTCACCTCCCAGGGCGTGGTTTTTGATGAAGTGCTGATCTGTCCGCACTTGCCTGCCGACGAATGCGACTGCCGTAAGCCAAAGGTGAAGCTGGTTGAGGGCTATCTCGCTGACGAGGCGCTGGATAAGGCCAACAGCTACGTGATTGGCGATCGGATGACGGACGTGACGCTTGCTGAAAACATGGGCATCACCGGCCTGCGCTACGATCGCGAGACGCTTAACTGGCGCGCCATTGGCGACCAGCTGACCAAACGCGACCGCTATGCTCATGTCGAACGAAATACCAAAGAGACGCAGATTGACGTCAAGGTGTGGCTGGATCGCGAAGGCGGCAGCAAAATCAATACCGGCGTGGGCTTCTTTGACCACATGCTCGACCAGATCGCCACCCATGGCGGCTTCCGCATGGAGATTCAGGTTAAGGGCGATCTCTATATTGACGATCACCACACCGTAGAGGATACCGGCCTGGCCCTCGGCGAGGCGCTGAAGCTGGCTCTTGGCGATAAGCGTGGCATCAACCGCTTTGGCTTTGTCCTGCCGATGGACGAGTGCCTGGCCCGCTGCGCGCTGGATATCTCCGGGCGTCCGCACCTTGAGTACAAGGCTGAATTTACCTATCAGCGCGTGGGCGATCTGACTACCGAGATGGTTGAGCACTTCTTCCGCTCCCTCTCCTACACCATGGCCGTGACTCTGCACCTGAAAACCAAGGGCAAGAACGATCATCACCGCGTAGAGAGCCTGTTTAAAGCCTTTGGCCGTACGCTGCGCCAGGCGATCCGGGTGGAAGGTGATACTCTTCCCTCCTCGAAAGGAGTTCTGTAATGAACGTGGTGATCCTTGATACCGGCTGCGCCAACCTGCACTCGGTAACGTCCGCCATTGCCCGCCACGGCTATGAGCCGGTGGTAAGCCGCGATCCAGACGTGGTGCTGCGCGCCGATAAGCTCTTTCTTCCGGGTGTGGGGACGGCGCAGGCCGCGATGGACCAGATCCACCAACGCGAGCTGGTGAACCTGATCAGAGCCTGCACCCAGCCGGTGCTGGGCATCTGTCTCGGCATGCAGCTGCTGGGCAGCCGTAGCGAAGAGACCCACGGCGTGGAGCTGCTAGGCATTATCGATGAGACGGTGGTCAAGATGGAAGACGTCGGTCTTCCCCTGCCCCATATGGGCTGGAACCGCGTCTATCCGAAAGCGGGCGATCGCCTGTTCCGCGGCATTGAGGACGGGGCGTACTTCTACTTCGTGCACAGCTACGCTATGCCGGTGAATGCCCAAACTATTGCCCAGTGCCACTACGGCGCGCCCTTTACCGCCGCCGTGCAGAAAGATAACTTTTACGGCGTCCAGTTCCATCCGGAGCGTTCGGGCGCGGCGGGCGCACAGCTGCTGAAAAATTTCCTGGAGATGTAATGATTATTCCAGCTTTAGACTTGATTGATGGCACGGTAGTACGTCTGCATCAGGGGGATTATGCACAGCAGCGCGACTATGGTAACGATCCGCTTACCCGCCTGCAGGGCTACGCCGCCGAGGGAGCGGAGGTGCTGCATCTGGTCGATCTGACCGGGGCGAAAGATCCTGCTAAGCGACAGATCCCGCTGATTAAAACCCTGGTGGCCGGGGTAAACGTGCCGGTACAGGTCGGCGGCGGGATCCGTACGGAAGAGGACGTTGCCGCCCTGCTGGCGGCGGGTGTTGCCCGCGTAGTGGTGGGATCGACGGCGGTAAAATCGCCGGAGGTGGTTAAGGGCTGGTTTATGCGCTTCGGTGCGGAGGCGCTGGTGCTGGCGCTCGACGTGCGCATTGACGCCGAGGGCGTTAAGCAGGTGGCGGTCAGCGGCTGGCAGGAGAACTCCGGCGTCTCGCTGGAAGAGCTTATTGAAACTTACCAGCCCGTTGGCCTGAAGCATGTCCTGTGTACGGATATCTCCCGCGACGGCACGCTCGCCGGCTCTAACGTCTCGCTGTATCAAGAGGTGTGCACCCGCTATCCGCAGATCGCCTTCCAGTCCTCGGGTGGCATCGGTGGGCTACAGGACATCGCCGCCCTGCGCGGTACCGGCGTCCG
Source organism: Pseudescherichia sp. (assembly GCF_031987975.1). Taxonomy (GTDB): domain Bacteria; phylum Pseudomonadota; class Gammaproteobacteria; order Enterobacterales; family Enterobacteriaceae; genus Pseudescherichia. Next base: position 41,130 of record NZ_DALZYX010000008.1, read on the forward strand.
CGGCGTGATCGTTGGACGGGCGCTGCTGGAAGGCAAATTTAACGTAACGGAGGCGATCCAATGCTGGCAAAACGGATAATCCCCTGCCTGGACGTGCGTAACGGCCAGGTGGTAAAAGGCGTGCAGTTCCGCAACCATGAGATCATTGGCGAAATCGTCCCGCTGGCAAAGCGCTACGCTGAAGAAGGTGCTGACGAGCTGGTGTTTTACGATATCACCGCCTCCAGCGACGGGCGCGTCGTAGATAAGAGCTGGGTCTCGCGGGTAGCGGAAGCGATTGATATCCCCTTCTGCGTGGCGGGCGGGATTAAATCCGTTGACGATGCGGCACAGATCCTCTCTTTCGGCGCGGACAAAATTTCCATCAACTCCCCAGCGCTAGCCGATCCTGAGCTGATCACCCGCCTTGCCGACCGCTTTGGCGTGCAGTGTATTGTGATTGGCATCGACACCTGGTTTGATGAAGCCACCGGCAAGTATCACGTTAATCAGTATACCGGCGACGAAACCCGTACCCGCGTTACCACCTGGGAGACGCTGGACTGGGTGCAGGAGGTACAGAAGCGCGGCGCGGGTGAGATCGTGCTTAACATGATGAACCAGGATGGGGTGCGCAACGGTTATGACCTGACGCAGCTGAAAAAGGTGCGTGAAGTATGTCATGTTCCGCTGATCGCCTCCGGCGGGGCAGGAACCATGGAGCACTTCCTGGAAGCTTTCCGGGACGTAGATGTAGACGGCGCACTGGCGGCCTCCGTCTTCCACAAGCAGATTATTAATATTGGTGAACTGAAAGCGTACCTGGCATTGCAGGGCGTGGAGATAAGGATATGTTAACAGAGCAACAACGCAGCCTGCTGGACTGGACTAAAACCGACGGACTGCTGCCCGCCGTGATTCAGCATGCGGTGTCCGGGGAAGTATTAATGCTGGGCTATATGGATCAGCAGGCGCTGGCGAAGACCGAAGAGAGCGGGCTGGTCACCTTCTACTCCCGCACTAAACAGCGCCTGTGGACCAAGGGTGAAACCTCCGGCAACGTGCTTAACGTGGTCAGTATCACCCCGGACTGCGATAACGACACGCTGCTGGTGCTGGTTAATCCCGTCGGCCCTACCTGCCACACCGGCACCACCAGCTGCTTTGGCGAAGAGAAGAATCACCAGTGGCTGTTTCTTTATCAGCTTGAGCAGCTGCTGGCAGCGCGCAAAAGCGCCGATCCGGCCAGCTCCTATACCGCAAAGCTCTATGCCAGCGGCACCAAGCGCATTGCACAGAAAGTGGGTGAAGAGGGAGTAGAGACCGCACTCGCTGCGACCGTTCACGATCGTGAAGAGCTGACGAACGAAGCGTCAGATCTGATCTACCATCTGCTGGTGCTGTTGCAGGACCAGAACCTGGACATGACGGCGATTATTGAGAATCTGAGGGCGCGGCACAAATAGTGCCGCAGAGATAAAAAAACCGGGCAAGCCCGGTTTTTTTATGCTTATTACGCTTTCGGCTGGTAGCTACGCAGCGCGTTGCGGGTGAGGACGTATGCTGAACCGAGAATTGCTCCCAGTAGAAGAGCCAGAACCAGCGTTAAGGCACGTTTGGGGCTATCACGCCAGACCGGCAGGGTCGGCTTCATGACGTAACGATAGCTGTGCATATTCGTGGGATCGGGCTTCAGACGCGCAATATCCAGCAGATTTTTGCGCATTTGGTAATAGCTCTCAGGGAAAACCAGCGGTCGCATAGACTCGTTTTTGACCATGGACTCCAGCGCTTCGCTGCCCAATAAGAACATTGTATCCTGAGAAACGTCCTGAGTTTGCTGTACTTGCGGGGTTTTAACCTGCGATTCCTGAGCCACTTTTAGCGCCTGAGAAATTTGTTTAAGGCGCAGCTCTTTCTGCTCTTGAGCAACTTTTTCTTGAGTAGACAGCAAGGCAACCAGCTCATCTGTTCTGGACTTCATGTTAACCATCAGGTCCTGATTCAATTCCTCAGCAATTTGTTCATCAACTTGCTGTATATACTGCGCCAGCGTTTTCTGCGCATTTTCAGCAGAATCGCCCTGATAGGTTACTTTGAGGGGGAGTGCCTGCCCTTTAACGGCGGGATCGATAGTTAACTTTTCAGGATTAACCTGGTTTTCCAGGGTTTCAGACAAAGCAGAAAAGGCTGCACTAAAACGGCCAATCACACGCTGCTGAATGTCATTGATATCGGTGCCGCTCAATACGCTCATAGCTGAGGTATAGCCCGTAATCTGCCCGGCGTCCGGCATTGTAATAACAGCTGTAGATGTCCACTTCTCTTTAGTAACGGTCAGAAGCACTGCTGCTATCGCAAGGGTTAAAACCATGCAGACAGCGATCGCCCATTTCCCACGCCAAAGTTGAAAAATAAGATCAAGTAAATCAATCTGTTCTGGATTTTTGCTTCCATTGGATACTGTATTATTGTCGTTGTGCGTCATAGCAGCCTTGTTAATAATAAGAGCAAGTAACCGTTAAGTTACCGTAGTGTACCTACGGCATTTTTTTTTTCTATAAGATTCATTCTAATTGATTATCAAATTGTTGCAGAGAAATTTGCAAAGAATAATTGTATGAAATGCGAACAATTTCAGGTCGTTAAATGATGTTTCTGCTCAAAAAAAAACCTGATGTCAAGCATCAGGTTTCTTGCCTCTCGCCTAAGTAAAATATCAGTCGTTACCAAACAGATCGCGAGTATAAACTTTCTCCACCACATCATGCAGCTCTGTCGCCATGCGATTTGAGATAATGACGTCAGCCTCCTGCTTGAAAGTGTCTATATCACGCACGACCCGAGAATTGTAGAACTGATCCTCTTTCATTACCGGCTCATAGATAATGACCTCTACGCCTTTGGCTTTTATGCGTTTCATAATTCCTTGAATTGAAGAGGCGCGGAAATTATCTGAGCCACTCTTCATTATCAAGCGATAAACGCCCACCACTTTTGGCTGACGAGAAAGAATCGCATCGGCGATAAAGTCTTTCCGGGTGCGGTTGGCTTCGACAATCGCAGAGACAATATTATTGGGTACTGACTTATAGTTGGCGACCAGCTGCTTGGTATCTTTAGGTAAACAGTAACCGCCGTAGCCAAACGAAGGGTTGTTATAATGGTTACCAATACGTGGATCGAGGCATACCCCTTCAATAATCTGTCGGGTATTTAAGCTGAGGCTTTCTGCGTAGCTATCCAGCTCGTTAAAATAAGCCACGCGCATTGCCAGATAGGTATTGGCAAACAGTTTGATGGCTTCTGCTTCAGTAGAATCGGTAAAGAGCACAGGGATATCGGATTTGATTGCCCCTTCAACCAGCAGCTCGGCGAAACGCTCGGCACGAAGAGAGCGTTCACCGATGACGATCCGCGACGGGTGAAGGTTGTCGTACAGTGCCCGCCCCTCACGCAGGAACTCTGGCGAAAAGATAACGTTATCAATGCCCAGCGAATCTTTAATTTTTTGTGTAAAGCCAACGGGAACTGTTGATTTGATTACCATCACCGCATTTGGGTTGATCTCATTAACATCTTTAATGACGGCTTCAACGCTGGAAGTACAGAAATAGTTAGTCTTGGGGTCGTAATCCGTTGGCGTGGCGATAATCACGTAATCTGCGTCGCGATAGGCATCGTGCTTATCAGTGGTTGCGCGAAAATTAAGGGGCTTTGTTTTAAGATATTCCTCAATTTCCCTGTCGGCGATAGGTGACTTCTCCTGATTCAGCAGGTCCACTTTTTCCTGCACGATATCCAGGGCAACAACTTCATGATTCTGGGCAATTAAAATACCGTTGGAGAGGCCTACATAACCCGTACCGGAGATTGTAATTTTCATACGTTTGACTTTTTCTCGTTAAAGAACGTAGTGCCTGAAAACGACACAGCCAGTGAGTGGAGCGGCTTTAACGATAACGATACGCTGATAATGCTGTCAATACGATAAATTGATATTCAGATAAGCTTTATAATCGGTAGCAAATAAATACCTTTTTTAACAAAACACAATCAGACAAGATAAAAAAAGCCCGGTAAACCGGGCTTAATAATTAACTAATAATTCAGATTATTCCATCCATTCAGTATGGAATACACCCTCTTTATCGGTACGTTTGTAGGTGTGGGCACCAAAGTAGTCACGCTGAGCCTGGATCAGGTTAGCAGGCAGTACCGCAGAACGGTAGCTGTCGTAGTAGGCTACGGCTGCGCCGAAGGTCGGTACCGGAATACCGTTCTGTACGGCATAGGCTACTACGTCACGCAGGGCCTGCTGATAGTCATCGGCGATCTGCTTGAAGTAAGGTGCCAGCAGCAGGTTGGCAATAGCCGGGGTCTCAGCGTAGGCGTCAGTGATTTTCTGCAGGAACTGGGCACGGATGATGCAGCCAGCGCGGAAAATCTTGGCGATTTCACCGTAGTTCAGATCCCAGTTATACTCTTCGGATGCCGCACGCAGCTGGGAGAAGCCCTGAGCGTAAGAGACGATTTTACCCAGATAGAGCGCACGGCGTACTTTCTCGATAAACTCGGCTTTATCACCGGCTGGCTGCGACTGCGGGCCACTCAGCACTTTAGAGGCGGCAACGCGCTGCTCTTTCAGGGAAGAGATGTAACGCGCAAATACTGATTCTGTGATCAGCGACAGCGGTTCACCAAGGTCCAGCGAGCTTTGGCTGGTCCACTTACCGGTGCCTTTGTTTGCGGCTTCATCAAGGATCACATCAACCAGGTATTTACCCTCTTCATCTTTCTTCGTGAAGATATCTTTGGTGATGTCGATCAGGTAGCTGCTCAGCTCGCCTTCGTTCCACTCGGTGAAGGTCTGAGCCAGCTCTTCATTAGAAAGATTCAGGCCGCCTTTCAGCAGGGAATAGGCTTCAGCGATCAGCTGCATGTCGCCGTATTCGATACCGTTGTGTACCATCTTCACATAGTGACCAGCACCATCAGCACCGATATAGGTCACACAAGGTTCACCGTCCTCTGCTACTGCCGCAATTTTAGTCAGAATTGGAGCAACCAGCTCGTATGCTTCTTTCTGCCCACCAGGCATGATGGATGGGCCTTTCAGCGCGCCCTCTTCACCGCCGGAAACACCAGTACCGATGAAGTTAAAGCCTTCTGCTGAGAGTTCGCGGTTACGACGGATGGTATCGTGGAAGAAGGTATTACCGCCATCAATGATAATATCGCCTTTATCCAGGTATGGCTTCAGAGAGTTAATCGCCGCGTCTGTACCAGCGCCCGCCTGCACCATTAACAGGATACGACGAGGCGTTTCAAGAGATTCAACGAACTCCTGCACGGTGTAGTAAGGCACCAGTTTTTTGCCAGGATTTTCGGCAACCACTTCTTCAGTTTTTTCACGGGAGCGGTTAAAAACGGAGACGGTATAACCACGGCTTTCAATGTTGAGGGCCAGATTACGCCCCATCACGGCCATACCGACAACGCCGATCTGCTGTTTAGACATTACTTACTCCTGTCAGGTGTTGAACTGCGAAGCATAACGCAGTTTTAATGTTGTACTTATGTTAACTCAGGATGCACCAAATCCGAAAATATTTGCTGATGCGTCAGCGATGGCATTTTTATGCGTGGTTTTTATAACCATTCGGATTCTTTTGTTGCCAGTTCCACGCATCTCTGACCATGTCATCCAGATCCCGTTGAGCCTGCCAACCCAGTTCTGTACGCGCTTTAGAAGAATCTGACCAGCATTCAGCAATATCTCCGGGACGTCTTTCGGCAAAGACGTAAGGCACTGAGAGCGTCGTAACGCGCTTAAACGCCGCCAGGATATCCAGAACAGAATACCCCTTGCCGGTTCCAAGATTATAAACTTTGAGATTAGGGGTGTTCTGACGTTGTTTCAATGCTGCGATATGGCCTTCAGCAAGATCCATGACGTGAATAAAATCACGCACACCGGTACCGTCTTTCGTTGGGTAATCATTGCCATACACTGAAAGACGGTCGCGTTTACCGATAGCAACCTGACAAACATAAGGCATAAGATTGTTTGGCGTTCCATTTGGGTCTTCACCCATTTCACCCGACGGGTGCGCACCAACAGGATTGAAGTAGCGTAGAATGGTAACGTTCAGGGCTTGATAAGCGAGCGACAAATCTGAAAGGATTTTTTCCACCATTAGCTTAGAGGTTCCATAAGGATTTGTTGTGCCTCCGACTCGACACGCCTCGGTTAATGGGATCATTTCTGGCTCACCATACACTGTCGCAGAGGAGCTAAAAATCAAATTATGCACCCCGGCCTTCATCATTTCATCAAACAGACATAAACTGCCGGTAATATTGACTTCATAGTATTTAAGAGGCTGTGAAACGGATTCACCAACCGACTTCAAACCGGCAAAATGGATCACATCTGAAATCGTTTTTTCAGCGAAGATTTTCTGTAGAAGACCGCGATCAAGAATATCACCCTGGTAGAAAAAAGGTTCAATACCCGTAATTGCTTTAATTCTGTTTAAGGCTTCTGGAGAAGAGTTAGACAAGTCATCGATAATTACAACCTCTTCGCCTTTTTCAAGAAGAGCAACTACCGTATGCGAGCCTATATAGCCCAGTCCACCTGTAACAAGAATAGCCATACAATTTTCAACCTTATTTAATGTTTGTGTATTTACCCATTAAAAACAGAGGTATACGTAACACTTAATAACAATCAGTTATCCTGCAATTAACATTATTTACTTTCTAACAGGATATTAATTAATTTGTCAGTCGCAACATTCTCATCGAATTTTTCTTCGGCTATGCGACGACTCTCCTGGCCCATTAATACTATTTGCTGCGGATCGGTGATGAAAGCCGTCATTGCATCGGCAAGGGCTTCAACATTCCATGGTGGGATCATGAAGCCATTCGCTCCATGCCGCACGGTTTCCCGGCAACCAGGAACATCGGTGGTGATCACTGCCCGACCAATAGACATCGCTTCCTGAGTGCTACGCGGAATACCCTCCCGATACGAGGGCAAAACAAAGACGCTAAGATCGGTCAAATAACCTTTCACATTAGATATCTGCCCAAGAAACTCAACGTGCCCCTCTTTTTTCCAGACATCAAGCTGTTCGCGGGTTATTCCTCCAGGATTATCATCGATTGCACCTGCAATACTAAACCGAGCAGCCGGGTATTTCTCTTTAACGAGCTTTGCCGCTTGAACAAATTCCCTTACCCCTTTTTCAACCAGCAGTCGTGAAACCATGCCAAAATGGAGGGTATTCGTCGCCGGCAAACTGTAAGCGTATTCATTAAGGTTGACGCCAATGCCTCCAATCACCTCTGCATCAGCGATAGCAATCTTGTTTTGCACGATCAGGTCGTGATAGTCGTCACGGTTGAGGAAGAGAACTTTTTTAGAGCGCGGCAGGGTCACCTTATACAGGAAGGTTTGCACATTTTTTAATATTTGTTTTTTAAAAGAATCCTTTTTTAAATGTGCTGTATAACAAAAACCTAAACCTTCCAGAAGGTTATAAATACGTTTAACCCCAGCCAGCTTTGCTGCAAGCGTACCAAAAATAACGGGCTTGGGGAAAAAAGAGAAAACAACATCAGGATTAATATTACGGATCTTTTTTGACAACGCGAATGTATTAATCATATCTGAAAGAGGATTCATACCGGAGCGCGAAAAATGATATTGCTCAGGTATGGCTCCAAGCTGTGAAATCTGGTGAAATTTTTCACTGTCGTAATCCATGGTGAGGACATGAACGCTTACGCCTCTGGATACAAGTTGTTCAATTACTTTCTTTCGGAAAAGAATAATTGTACTGGCTTGATTCCCTATGAGCAAAATTTTCATTTGTTAACCTGTTCTGTTTTGTAAATGCTCAACCACCGATCTACAACTGAAGTAATAGAGAAGTTTTTAATAATGTGGTCACGATTTTGAGTTGCAATAATATCTTTACGCTCTGCGCTTAATTCACTCACTTCCACTATTTTATCAGCCAAAGCGATAGAGTTAGAAACAGGTACTAAAAATTCAGCGTTGCCAATAACTTCTTTAACTCCGCCAGCATCCGTACATACTGCAATACGTTTGCAGGCCATTGCTTCTGCGACAACTAGCCCAAACCCTTCCCACTCAGAGGCTAAGACAAACAGATCGCATGCGGAGTAGTAACTGTTAACCGCATTAATACTGCCAAGTAACGTGATGCGAGACGATAAATTCAACTCCAGGATACGTTTCTCAATATCGCTGCGCAGTTCACCTTCGCCAATAATGATAAGGCGGTAGTGATCTGGCAAGACCTTAAAAGCATTAAGAAGATTAGGATAATCTTTCGCTGCGGTTAATCGACCTACAGTGAGAATGACTTTCTCATTGTCCCCAATATTCAACTTATCTCTTAACGCCTGTCTGCTATCGCTACTGTAATCAAACTTTTCAACATCAATGCCATTGTAGACGACTTCGGCATGCGCTTGCGAAAAAGCCTTTTTTTGAATAAATTCATCCAGAGCTTCTTTGCTTACGTTTGTACTTACATCGGCAAACCGATCGGTAAGCCGGTATAAAAACATTCTTAATGACCCGCCTTCATTTTTACTGTGCGCAGTGCTAATGAGCTTATATTTTTTAGGAAACAGGAAGCTAACCATTCTCATGACAATATTTGCATGAAACATATGGCTATGTACAACAGATGGCTGATAATCTTTAATTATCTTGCGACAATCAAAAAGCACCTTTAAAAAGGCGAGTGGATTTTTCTTTAAATTCAGGTTAACAATTTGGATGTTACTTTCTTCCGGGCGAACGACAGTTTCCCCGCTCAAAGAAACTATTTTAACCTCATATCCACGCTGATAAAATTTATCAGCCAGAATACATAACTGACGCTCTGCCCCGCCCAAACCCATTCCAGTAATAACAAACAGTAACTTATTATTGAACATTATTTGACTCTCCATCTAGCGCTTTGTCCAGCACGGTGCTGGCTATTCTCCCTACTTCTCGCTCATCAAATATTGTTGCGGCATAATAGTCCATGTTGCCGAATGAGACTGGAGCCAAAGGGTTACGGAAATATGACAGGAAACAAAACAGTAGAAAAACAAAAAAGTATAGATTAAGCAACAACGTATTATAGGTTTTAACTGCAAATATTCTCTTTATGTTTTCTTTTGCATAGAGAGAAAAAACAAAGATAGCCACAAAAATAAAATAGAAAGTGACCCTTGTTAAGAAGGTGATTGCACCGCTATACAGATAAATCACAGCACCTACAAAAATAAACCGATTGAATAATTTTAAACTCTCTTGTTTCTCGATTTGGGAAGCGTAAAACATGTAAAATACAACAAATATTAAAACCAATATATTCAACCACCCAAACTGTAGTGAGATTGGGTTCTGATCGATATAAAAGAGGATTTTTTTAAAGGCAAAATTAAACTGTGCCAGCAAAGTAATCAACTTGATGCCAAAAATGAGTAAGAAAGCAAAAAGAGATATAGACAGGACAGTGATCAATATGAAAGATTTTCTGCTCTTAACTTTGCATAAAAAAATCGCTGGTATAATTATCAATGCAGAGATGTGCATTGTAGCAGCCAGTATTACCCCAATTATTAATCTGGTTAAGGAATGATTACGCGAATAATTTACCATTGCAGCAAAGACGATAACGCAAGCAATAAATTGTCTTAGCTGCTCAAGAATGAGCGTGTAACCAAAAACCATCAGCAATGCGGATATAAACAGAGGTTCATTTATTTTAACTTTCGTTAAATTGTAACCCAACAGTGCAAAAGTGAGCGTGTAAAAAAGGAGTATTGCAAAGCCAAAATTTTGCCCGGCAATGAACAATAGCATTTTAAAATAAATAACAAAACCAGGTTCGAATGCTAAGTAGAGGTCGGCATCATCTGCAAAGCGAGTGTAGTAAATACTCCAGTCAACGCCATTCAAGTAGAAGGCAGTATATGATACAATCAACACCCCCCACATTATACATCTAAGGAAATTTTTCGAGTGTGGATCAAACCTTCCCCAGATTAGCGACAGAAGTAACAACGGTAAGACGTTAATCAGTATAAACATTATCTACGAACCTTTTCATAGAGCGCTATCAGAACGTTTATCGGATTAACGATTTTTAGATATTTTAAAGTACGCACCTTGCTAAAAGATAAGAATAAATTCAACTTGTTATGCATATAAGCAACATAATGTTTATCCTGCAGTCTCATGTTATTCAAGCGGATCAAATCATTATATAAGTAAATGTTAATGCTAGAATTTCTGGAGGTTGCCTGTGCATTATGCACGCGATAATTAACGCTGGTAAAATCTAAGAAACCTGTTTTTATATTGCCATCAATAAGTTTCAACCAATGCGGTAGATCCTCAAGCAAGCGATAGCGCTGATCAAAACACTTCAAATATTTACTATTAATAAATGCGCCTGGCGCCATATTATTAAAATGGATATTGGCTAAACCTCGCTTCAGTTTTGAAGGCTGCATTTTACTAATATCTCTGGTCCAGGACAAAGGATATCTGCTGGGTACCGACACACCTTCACCAAAGGTTTCAAAGTAGGTAAAGAATGCGCCATAGCTCTCGCTCGAAGGTATAACTGCGGTTCTATTTATAAACTCCTCAACGGCACCGCTGAGCAGGATATCATCCGAGCCAATGCATTTTATCCACTGGCCTTTTGCCAGCTTAAGACCATTATTGAAGTTTGCCGGTATGCCACTGTTTTTTTCGCTTTTTACCAACAAGCACTCTATATTGGGGTGGGTGATTTTTTTATCATGAAGCCAGTTTTCAATTATCTCGATACTATTATCTGAGGAATTATCATCTGTAATAATTATCTGAATTGACTTATAGGTTTGATTTATACATGAGTCTAACGTTTCCGCAATGTACTTCTCTGCATTATAACTTGCGACGATAATTGTTACTAAGATAGTATCCATATTAAAACATAATACCTAATAATATTAACTGTGATTTGGTTTTCTGCGTAAACACAATGCCACTATTTTTAATACCTTGTCTGACTTGCCTTACAGAATGCCTGATCGAAGATCGCCACTCCAATCGCTCGCTTGTTGTCAGAGATTTATACCATTTAAAGTATCGAACTGATACGCCCCATAACGTACTGACGATCAACGCCCAGGCATCATTTATGAGTAAGGCTTTATTGTCTGAAGGGTATTTCTTTTCGATATAACCTAATAAAAAGAAAGCGTTGTGAAGAACTTTATAATAATTATGATTGACTCTTCGTGTTGTCGAGTTTGCATTATTTATAAAATAATAATCACCCTCGGATAAATAGATGATGTTAGCTAAACCAAAAGAGATGCGAGAAATCACTTCATCATTATTCAGGTAGTTAACGCCCTCTGTATTTATAGTATCATATAGCTCGTATGCTTCTAAAATCACATTCTTATTATAAATACCAAACGCATGCACCCCCCATGCTTTGATACAATTTGCAAAAACGTCTTTACCTTGCAAATTTTTTTCAGATGTATAGCAAACAAATTTGCCCGTTATTCGCTTAGTTATGGCGTCTACATAATTTAATTTGAATAAAGAGATGTCGATTGCGGCATTGGACGTTAAAGGCGAAAACGCTTTTTCCAGAGAATCATCGGCTAAACTATCATCACAATCAATTACAGCGACGTATTTTGACATAGAATAGCGTATTGCATTTTCTCGCGCTCGCGCGGCGCCTGTGTTCTCTTGTTTGAGTAACTGAAGAGTAAACTGCTTCGGTTCATAGGATTCAACCAGCGCAGCAGTATTATCCGTTGAGCCATCATCGACGACAATGACGGCAAAACCTTGCAAAGACTGTCGATCGAGGGTGCTCAGAATCGTTAAGATATTTGCTTCTTCATTATAGGCCGGAATAATAACGCTTAAATCTTCACTTCCAATCCGCATTCTTTTAACCCACTTTATTTTTTACATGCCACAAATAAACTAACGCGGTAGCAATAAGATAGATAAAATATGTTGAACAATATGCCAGACTTACCCCTTCAAAGCCATGATTGATGGTCAGTAGCTTCACTAGCAATGGGAAAAGGATAGAAACTGATATTTCTAACGTTGCGTTAATAACAAAATAGCCTTTCGCTAATAAAATTGTTGCGAACAGCCAACTGCAAATCCTGAAAAAGTCGCCTATGTTTTGATACAGGAAGAGACCGCCTGCCCGTTGAAAATCTTTTGTGAATAAAAAACTAATAATAAAGTCTTTTAGGTAAAAAATTGTCATTGCCATGGCAAGCGATAACGGTACAACTAACCGTGCACCTGTTTTTAAAATGCTTAAATGCTCGGCGCGTGTTTTTGCCGCTGCCGTTTGTGGGAAGTAATATACTGTCATGGCGGTAGTCAAAACAGCCAGATAGGCTTCTGATATTTTGCTTACCGCTTGCCAGTAGCCCGAATATTCTATGGAGAAATCATTAGTCAGAATTGTTCGTACAACGATTAGAGAAATCGGCCCGGTTAACGCGCCTACTATTCCCATGGCGAAGTACTTACTCATTTCATTGATTTGCTGCCTCGGTGCCGTACCATACCAATATTTGAGTCTGAACCAGGGTTTTTTCAGAATAATAATTATTAACCAAAAACCGGCAATAGCATTATTGAGGGCAGCGGCAATAAGCGCGCCTTTTAAGCCTAAAAAATAGACTAGCCCGGTCATTGATATTACCGATGAGGCGATAGCAAATAAGTTTGCCAAAAAAAACTTATTGTAATCACCCAACCCATTTAATACGCCCAGAAAGATACTGTTTATAATATTTAACGGTAATACCATTAGCGCTAAGATGATAAGCCAGTAAAACTCTCTGGTATGGAAAAGATACTCCGCTAACTGGCCCGAGGAGAGGATCCCCAGGCACATTATGAAACAACATGCTATGGTTGAAAGTTTTATTGCAGCACGCCAGTAGGGCTGAGCATTTTCATAAGAATCCCGATGCTCAGCCGAATAGCGATTTACCCCTTGCGAAACCTGTGATGAGATAAACCCATTAATAAAGGTTACAAAATTCTGTAACTGCCCCAGATTCGATATGCCTGCCGGGCCTGTATAAATGGCTACTACCTTGGAAATTATAAGTCCGCATGCAAGTCTAAAGCAGGTAATGATTCCGCTCAGTATCGTTACTCTTGCAAAACTCAAAGTACCCATCCATTTACTGTGTTAATCACATGCTCAATATCTGCTTCAGTCATGGTTGGATCCATCGGTATAGATAATACGCTACGATGCAAGGACTCAGAAATTGGCAAACTCAGATGCTTAAGTTCTTCATAGGCAGCTTGCTGATGCGGTGGAATAGGATAATGAATGAGCGTTTGTACACCGTTATTATCCAGATAATCCTTAAGAGCCTGTCTGTGATTGGTTTTGATTACAAACAGATGCCAGACATGCTCTTGTTCATCATCAATATTAGGCAGATCAATATGCGGATTGTTAATTGACGTTAGATATTTCTGTGCAATTTCACGACGTCGCGCTGTCTCGCCATCGAGATACTTCAGCTTCACCGCGAGCATAGCTGCCTGCATTTCATCAAGGCGGCTATTGATGCCTTTATATTTGTTCTGGTATTTTACGTGGGAACCATAATTTCGCAGCGCAAAGAGTACCTGTGCGAGTTCATCGTCATTGGTTGTAATCGCACCCGCATCGCCGAGGGCGCCCAAATTTTTACCAGGATAGAAACTAAAGCCAGCGGCATGGCCCCATGAGCCACATTTCTGCCCATCGATTGTTGCGCCATGAGACTGGGCGCAGTCTTCAAGCACTAACAGGTCATTTTTAGCAGCAATCGCCATAATCTCTTTCATCGGAGAGATGCGGCCATAGAGATGAACAGGCAGGATTGCTTTAGTCTTATCGGTGATGGCTTTGCTTATCCCTTCCACACTTAGATTGAATGTTGAAGGATCAGGCTCAACGAGAACGGGAGTCAGATCGTTTTGCGTAATGGCTAAAATTGATGCGATATAGGTATTTGCTGGGACAATAACTTCATCACCATCCTGTAGTTTTCCCATCTCTTTCCAGGCGCGAAGTACCAGTATCAGGGCATCTAAACCGTTAGCCACCCCAATCGCATGTTTTACGCCACACCACTCTGCATACTCTTTTTCAAAATTTTTCAGCTCGGTACCCATAATATACCAGCCGGAGTCAATGACCCGTGAACATGCTTCTTTAAGTTCTCTTTCATAACAGTTATTAATTTTTTTTAAGTTCAGAAAGTCAACCATCATTTACTTCTCCGTCAAAATTCTTGCGGGATTGCCGACCACAGTTGTATGTGCTGGCACATCCTTCGTCACTACAGCCCCTGCCCCTACCATTGCGCCTTCACCAATCACCACACCGGGAAGAATGGTTGCATTTGCGCCAATAGAAGCCCCCTTTTTCACAACGATGCGTGAAAATTGCGCGGGATAAACTTTAGAACGCGGTTTTTTATCGTTTGTAAATGCAACACATGGCCCAATGAATACATCATCTTCAAGCGTTATACCATCCCAAATATATACGCCTGATTTTACTGTTACGCGGTTTCCGATTACTACATCATTCTCGATCAACGTATGGGCACAAATATTACAATTATCTCCGATTACTGCCCCAGGCAATATGACAGAAAATTGCCAGACGTTAGTATTCTCGCCAATATTGCTTGATTGAACATCACTCAGCTTGTGTAGATTCATTTCTTACCGACTCCTGAAATGCTTCATAATTTCTGATGTAGTCGCTTTCATCGTAGACATCACTTGCCAGAACCAAAAGGACACAATCATCAGAATAGTTATACATCTCATGCCAGATAGCTGGCTCAATCAGCAATCCTTGAGCAGGATCATTTAACAGAACTTCTTCTTTATCAACGCCATCGTCTAAATGGAAATAACAGGAGCCCCTGACTGCTATCGCCAGCTGTCTCAGCTCTTTATGGGCGTGGAAACCTCTGCGCACGTTATCTTTTGTGCCAAACATGTAATAGACGCGTTTGATCTCAAAGGGAACGTTTTTAATTTGCTCAAGGGCAACAAGCATACCACGCTCATCACCATGCTTTTGGAAAGGCAATAACTCAATTTTCATATTTTTTCACTAAATTCATTAAATATTGGCCGTAGCTGTTCTTCTCTAGCTTTTTACCGAGAGTGAAAACATCATTATTACTTAACCAGCCATTACGCCATGCAATCTCTTCCGGACAGGCAACCATCATCCCCTGACGTTTTTGCACCGTTTCGACAAAGCTTCCTGCCTCAATTAGGCTATCATGGGTGCCCGTATCCAGCCATGCAAAACCACGCCCCAGTAACTCAACGGTCAATGCGTTATTATTGAGATAAACTTCATTTATTGAGGTGATTTCAATCTCACCTCTGGGGGAGGGTTTGATCGTTTTAGCGATATCGACAACGTTGTTGTCATAAAAATATAACCCTGTGACGGCCCAGTTTGATTTAGGTTTCGCTGGCTTTTCTTCAATACTTAACGCCTTAAAATTGCTATCAAACTCAACCACACCGAAACGTTCTGGATCCATCACCTGATAACCGAAAACTGTCGCGCCCGCATTACGCTCAGCAGCGCTTCTTAGTTTTGGCGTAAATCCTTGACCAAAGAAGATATTATCCCCTAACACAAGGCATACCGGATCCTGACCAATAAACTTTTCGCCAATAATAAAGGCCTGCGCCAGGCCATCAGGAGAGGGCTGGACGGCAAAAGATAAATTTATGCCGAATTGACTGCCATCACCCAGTAGCCTGATAAATCCCTGCTGGTCTTCGGGGGTGGTAATAATTAAAATATCTTTTATGCCAGCCAGCATTAACACGGATAACGGGTAATAAATCATCGGCTTGTCATAAACAGGAAGTAACTGTTTAGATATGCCCATTGTGATGGGATAAAGCCTGGTGCCCGATCCACCAGCAAGAATGATGCCTTTCATCTTATTCTAATCCTAAACGTTCACGTTGATAGCTACCGTCCTGCACGCGACGACACCATTCACTGTTGTGTAAGTACCACTCCACCGTTTTACGAATACCGGACTCAAAGGTCTCTTCCGGCTTCCAGCCCAGCTCGCGACTGATTTTATCCGCATCGATAGCGTAGCGGCGGTCATGGCCCGGACGATCGCTTACGTAGGTGATCTGCTCACGATAAGAACCCTCTTTCGGCACGATCTCGTCCAGCAGGTCACAGATGGTATGCACAACGTCAAGATTCTGCTTCTCGTTATGACCGCCAATGTTGTAGGTCTCGCCGGGCGCGCCCTGGGTGACCACGGTATAGAGCGCGCGGGCATGATCTTCGACGTAAAGCCAGTCGCGGATCTGGTCGCCTTTGCCATAGATCGGCAGCGGTTTACCTTCCAGCGCGTTGAGGATCACCAGCGGGATCAGCTTCTCCGGGAAGTGATACGGACCGTAGTTATTGGAGCAGTTGGTGACCAGCGTCGGCAAGCCATAGGTACGACGCCATGCACGCACCAGATGATCGCTGGATGCTTTGGACGAGGAGTAAGGACTGCTGGGGGCATAGGCGGTCTGCTCGGTAAAGAGCGGCAGCGCCGTGCCCTGCGGGTGTTCATCTGGATGCGGCAGATCGCCGTACACTTCATCAGTGGAGATGTGGTGGAAGCGAAACGCTTTTTTCGCTTCATCGCTTAAGGTCAGCCAGTAAGCACGGGCGGCCTCCAGCAGAACGTAGGTTCCAACAATGTTGGTTTCAATAAAATCAGCCGGGCCGGTAATGGAGCGGTCAACGTGGCTCTCTGCCGCCAGGTGCATCACCGCATCAGGCTGATGCTCGGCAAAAACGCGCGCTACCTCTGCGGCATCGCAAATATCGACACGCTCAAAGGCATAACGATCGCTGTGTGCGACATCAGCTAGCGATTCCAGATTACCGGCGTAAGTCAATTTATCAACATTCACAACGGAATCTTGGGTATTTTTAATAATATGTCGGACGACCGCAGAGCCAATAAAACCTGCTCCGCCAGTAACAAGGATTTTCACGCTATCAATTCCGTCAATTCAAGAAGTTGCGGGTCGAGGCATGGCGGCTCAAAGAGCAGACACGCTACCGCCCCAGGCTCAACAGCTACCAGTGGACTGATTCAGACCAGATTGTGCAGAAACTCACGCCCAAACCAGTGCTGCTGGGCGATAAATCAGTTGCTAATTGTCATCTTAAACGCGTAGAGAAACAAGGAAAATTCTTAGCGTTTTGCTGTATGAATAATCAACACAACCCTTTGATCTACAAGAATTTGGGGGTTGTAAAACAAAAACGGCAAGGGATTGTTTAGCGCATAATAAAAATGCGTTATGAACAATCTCTTGCCGTCCGGATAAAACAGCGCTTACTTAAGCGTGGCTTAGGCCTGGCTTTGGCTCAGCAGCTTCTGAATGCTATCGCGGAACTTCTGCCCTTCCTTCAGGTTGCGCAGACCATACTTAACAAATGCCTGCATGTAACCCATTTTTTTACCGCAGTCATAGCTGTCGCCGGTCATCAGCATAGCGTCAACGGACTGTTTTTCCGCCAGTCGGGCAATGGCGTCGGTAAGCTGAATACGGCCCCACGCGCCCGGCTCGGTTTTCTCCAGCTCTGCCCAGATATCTGCCGACAGGACATAGCGACCTACCGCCATCAGGTCGGAGTCCAGCGTCTGCGGCTGATCCGGTTTCTCGATAAAGTTAGTAATACGGCTCACTTTACCTTCGCTATCCAGCGGCTCTTTGGTCTGAATGACGGAGTACTCGGAGAGATCGCCCTTCATGCGTTTTGCCAGCACCTGGCTGCGGCCGGTCTCGTTAAAACGGGCCACCATCGCGGCGAGGTTGTAGCGCAACGGATCGGCAGTCGACGTGTCCAGAATGATATCCGGCAGCACCACCACAAACGGGCTATCACCCACGATAGGACGCGCGCAGAGAATGGAGTGGCCCAGACCCAGCGGCTGCGCCTGACGCACGTTCATGATGGTTACGCCCGGCGGGCAGATAGATTGAACTTCCGCCAGCAGCTGACGCTTAACGCGCTGCTCCAGCAGGGCCTCAAGCTCATAGGAGGTGTCGAAGTGGTTCTCTACCGCATTTTTAGACGAGTGCGTAACCAGAACAATCTCTTTGATCCCTGCAGCAACCACTTCATCGACGATGTACTGGATCATCGGCTTATCGACGATCGGCAGCATCTCTTTAGGGATCGCCTTGGTGGCAGGCAGCATGTGCATCCCCAGACCCGCTACCGGAATAACCGCTTTCAAATTAATCATTATCACTTCCACCTATAAAATGGTTGCTGAATTATAGCCCTTTGATCTCGTTTAGCCAGCACGATTTAGCTGGCTAAACGAGATCAATTGCGGCATCTGTAATAGATGTAATACGAAGCCGCGGGTTGAGGCTCCAGGAATCCTCGCAAAGTGGCTCTGGAACTATTATGAGCGCTTTGCTGGCAGGGGAAAGTTTAATTTTTCAGCATTAATTACCTGCTGATCGAGCCGGTCAATATCCACCGAACTCTGCCCTTTCTCATTCACTGCATGAATATTTGCCAGTGAAAGCAGCGTGTCCCGCTTCGCCATAAAGCGTCCGCGAACGTCCTTACGCAGGTCGAAATGGAGCTTCAGCGCCGGGCCTGTCGCCGCCTCCTGCATTACCTGAATATTACGCATAAACAGGTGCTGGGGCTTATTATGCATCTCCAGCGAAGCACGCTGAATATTGAGGTTGGTGAGAGAGACAAACGAGGCGGCATTTCCTGATGAGATCTGAATCCCGCGTAATTTTCGCGTCTCGCCCGCGTTGTCTAAATGAATCGCATTCAGTCTAAAATTTTGTGGTATTGAAAGATAATTACCTTTAATTACCCCGTACCCAATTAGCATTCCGGCGCTGTTGCGCATTTTTACATCATCGATAACGAAATTATCGCAGCCGTAAATGGCAACCGTGGCGTTATCAATCCCCGCCTTTTTACTGTAGTCGGGGGTGATATCCGTGGCGGTGATATGGCGAATCACAAAGTGCTTGCCGTTTTCAACGTGCACCAGCTGACGGCAGTGGCTGCCGGTAATGTTGGCGACGGTAAAATGCTTTACCGCCTGGTCTTCTGGGTAGTCATTGTCGTAGGTGCTGCCCGCCAGCCCAATGCCGATCCCCCAGTTAATTTTGCCGTTGGTACAGTCGATATGGTCGATGATATGGTCAGAGATTAGCAGATTACGATCGTTAATCGCCACGTTCCACTCAATGGCGTCCCCCTGCAGATAGCTGAAACGCCCGTTAGTGATGCGTGCCCCGTCAATCTGGTTGTGAAAGCCCTGCCGCAGAATAGCGTAGTTGGCTTTGGTCACCGTAATGTTATCAATGACGAGGTTGCGCATCACCCGCTTCTCTTTGCCGCCGATATAGATCTGCGTTACCGGACCGTAGCCGCTCATCGCCACGCCCTCGATAGTACAGTCCGATCCGCGCACGTCGAGAGTGATATTATAGAGGCTGCCGCCCTCTTCCCCCCGAACCCGGCAGCCATCCTGCAACACGAAGCGCCCCCGGCCGTTGCCTTTGAGCGCCCCACGGATCAGCAGCGTTTTACCCGCCGGGATAAAAATAGCCGTATTGATATTCTCGCAGACCACGCCCGCTGGAACCAGCACGGTGCTGGCCTCGGCAAAAGCCTGCTTAAAGGCGGCGATAACGTCATCTTTCAGGTAGCGGCGGATATCAACGCTGCCGGACTCTTGGGCATGAAGCAGCGGCGAATGTAACAGGGGCAGCGCCGCCAGGGCAGAGCCTGCACCGATAAAGCGGCGGCGGGAGAGTAAAATATCTGGCATATAACCTCTGGCTTAGAGCGCTTGCAGCAGCGTGGCAAGCCGCTGGTTAATGATCTGCTGATTGAACTCGGTCTCGACTTTCTCCCGCGCGCGGGTTACGACAGGAACCAGAGACTCCTGCTGGATAGCGCTCAGCGCCGCCAGCCGGTCCGCAAGCGCCTCGGGATCGTTCTCCGGCACCAGCCAACCGGATTGGTCGGCGTCAATCAGCTCCGGAATACCGCTGTGTACGGTGGAGACCACCGGCAGGCCCACCGCCATCGCCTCCATCAGCGCTACCGGGATCCCTTCCATATCGCCATCCGCACCGGTGACTGAAGGCAACAGGAAGATATCGGCCTCGTCCAGCATCGCCTTCACCTCGTGGCTCGGCTTGAAGCCCGGCATTTCAATCATCTCCTGCAGATCATATTTTTTGATCATGTCGCGCAGGCGTTGCTCCCATGGCCCGATGCCCAGAATGCGATAGTGAAAATCAATGCCTTGCTCCTTGAGCAGACGACAGGACTCAATGGCCACGTGCAGTCCCTTCTTCTCGGTCAGACGGGCAACGGAGATGATATTCAGCCGGTTCGCTGGTGCCTGCACCGGCCGTCGGGAGAAGCGTGACATATCCACTCCCATTCGCGAGACGGCAATCTTATGCGCCGGGCAGCCCATATTCATTAACCGTCCGGCCCACAGTTCGCTGATGGGCAGCATCAGGTCGCCCCGGCGGAAGAGCTGCTGATATTCCGGCGTGTAGTGGCTGAGCACCGCCCGGCTGGAGACGTCGATGCCGTGGAAGACGGTAGCAATTTTCCCATTCAGCACGCCCAGCTCGCGCAGCTTGGCCGCCGTGACGCCCGCCGGGCCAAAGTGGGCGATAAAGACATCGGCATGGAACGTGCGCGGCGCAAGGCCGCACATCGCCGCCAGGATCAGGTTGCGCGCCTCGGCTCCGTAGCGCCCGACGTTGAGCGCCCGCCAGGTTGCGCCCCGCCCTGCCCCACGCAGCAGCGCCGCACCGCGATAGCGCAGCTTCGCCAGCTTGCCCTGCGGCTCGTCCAGCAGCCAGTGGGTTCTCTCCGCCAACCGATAGTGCTGAAATGCCGCGTGGGTATTGCTCAGATCCCCTTTATGCATCGCCACGATTTCAACGTCGTAGCCCATCTCTATAAAGGCGACAATCTGATCCAGCACGAAGGTTTCCGACGAGAGGGGAAACTTCAGCAAAAAGAAACTGACCTTCATTTACCCTCCCGGACGCGCTTCAGCACCGACTCCACCATCTCCATGCCGTGCTGCCGCTCGTGCGCCACGGCATCGCTGAGACGCTGCTCCAGGGCCGGAAGCTGGCCAAGGGTGTCAGCCACCATCGCCTCCAGCGAGCCGTCCAGCAGGTGACGAATATCGATCGCCATTTCCGGCATGCCCAGCTGCTGCATAATGCCCGCCGACTTGTGTTCGTAGTTGATAGCGATCGCCGGGGTGCCAAAGTTCATGGAGATAATGGCCGAGTGCAGGCGGGTTCCCACGGTCAGATCGCAGGCGGCAAAGATTTTGCCCATCTCAAGGTCGTTCAGCTCGTCCATCACCACGTGATAGCGCGAAGGATCGCTGACGTGCTCGCGCAGGTTGAGCGCCACCATGCGATCGTCCTTGTTGTAGCTGTCGATGCCGGTACAGGTCGAGAGAGCCAGCACCTGGTAGCCGGCATCAATAATGCGGTTCACCACCCCGGCAAAGGCCTGCTCGTAGGCTTTCTGCGTAGTGCCGAGTCGCTTGTCGAAGGGGGCCAGCTCACGCAGGGTAATGGCGACCGTTTTCTCTTTTGCCGCCACGTCGAGCCAGTGGGCGACTGCATAGCCCGGCACAAAGGCCTCGTCGTGATCCACCAGCCAGGCGGTATCCACCCCCTGCTCGACTTTCGCGGTGGTGATCTGGCTGTGCTCCATCAGCTCAAGGCTGACGCGCTCGCGGAGGATCAGCGCGTCGCAGTGGCCGAAGACGTAGTTCGCCAGCTGGTTGAACTGGGCGTCCTGGAAGGGACCAACGCTGTGGCCGATCATATAGATCGGTTTTTTCGCCATAAAGGTGCAGAGGGCATGCTCAAACTGCGGTACGCCATAGAGATCGACAAAGAATGAGCCGCCCACCTGAATGATGGCGTCGTAGCCTGCCAGCAGGCGGACAAAATCAGTGAAGCCCTGGGCGATGGCAATGTTACGCAGCTTGCCGCTGTCGGTGACCCGGGAGAGCAGCACCTGATGCTGGTAGCGGCGGCGCAGGACCTTTTTGACCCGTCCCATCAGCCCGGCGGCGTTGTTGTGCTGTTTCATCTGGCTATAGAGCGGATCGCCCATCACCGGGCGGTTCAGCAGCCAGGAGGAGCTAACCGGGTAGCGGCTCATTACGTCCACTTCGGCATCTGGCTCCAGCACGGAAATTGCGTCCAGCAGCCCGCGCAGGATGGCACTGTCGCCACGGTTCCCGCAGGTATGGTTGCCCAGAATCAATAGTTTCATTATGACCTCATTAGACGAAATTAGATTAGCCCGCCCGCAGGAGCGTTCTTAATTTTTCATTGCGGCATAGCTGGCGTTTGATCTCCACCACCAGCGCGTTACGCGACAGCGCGAGGGTGACCGCAAACGTCAGCGCCCCGGCGGCGATCTGGACGATCAGCAGGGTCACCAGCGGCAGATGGCCGCTCAACGCCAGTCCCAGCCCATAGCTCACCGCCAGCATCGGCAGCGACAGGTAAAACGGTAGCCAGAGACTCAGCACATACTGGCGGTAGCTTGGGCCGAGCACCGGCCTAATCATGACGAAGTAGCTCAGCACGGTATTGATAATCTGCACCAGCAGGAAGCCCAGGGTAACGCCCAGCGCTCCCGCCAGCTGGCCGCCGATAATGATGGCTGGCACAAATAAACAGGTTTTAAAGACGTTGAATTTAAAGCTGATATCAACCCGCGCTTTAGCCATCAGCAGGGAGCCAATCGGGTTCCCCACGGCACGCAGCAGGCCGACGATGCACAGCAGCTGCAGGATGGGGATAATGCCGCGCCATTTCTCGCCAAACACCAGCGGGACCATGTTATTGGCGACCACCATCAGGCCCAGCAGCACCGGGAAGTTGATGATCCCCACCGCCGACAGCAGCTTGTAGAAGTTCAGCCGCAGCTTTGCCGTATCGTCCTGAATTTTGGCAAAGGCCGGAAACAGAACGCGGGTGATGATGGGGTTCAGCTTCATCGGCGGCACCACCGCCACGTTGTAGGCGAGGTTATAGCCCCCGGCAACGCTGGCCCCGAGAATGCGCGCCAGCACCAGCGTGGAGAGGTTAGTGTTGACGTAGTTGATGACGCTGTCCGCCGTCAGCCAGGCCCCGAAGCGCAGGTTGGCGCTGACCGAGGCAAGGGAGAAGTGCAGGCCCGGACGGTAGATTTTTCGGCCGAAGAAGCTAAACAGCAGGGTGCGCACGACAGTGTTGACCAGGTAGCCCACGATGGCGGTCATCGCCAGCGGCCAGAACCAT
This sequence comes from Pseudescherichia sp., assembly GCF_031987975.1. Lineage (GTDB taxonomy): Bacteria > Pseudomonadota > Gammaproteobacteria > Enterobacterales > Enterobacteriaceae > Pseudescherichia. The sequence goes on from NZ_DALZYX010000008.1 coordinate 64,627, forward strand.
GCGCCAACCACCGTCACGCTAAACCCCGCCACGACGGAGAGCGTTTCGATTGCGCCAATTTTGCCGAACTCTAACTCTTTTTGCATCAGAGCGCGGAACTGCTGGCCGTGGGGGATCGCCACAAAGGCCAGCGACAACGTTTTGATCAGCGGGGCGATGTCCGGGTTGTGCAGCACCCGTGCGAGGGTATCGCTCAGCAGGAACATCGTCACGCAGACCAGCAGCCCCAGCCCGACGTTGAGCCAGTAGAGGGTGGTTAGCTCCAGCTGGCTTATCTCTTTGCGCTGGATAATCGAGTTGGCGATGCCGAAATCGGACAGCGTATCGGCGAGGGCGATAATCGTCAGCGCCACGGTCAGCAGACCAAACTGATGGCTGTCGATAATGCGCGCCAGCCAGGTCATCTGCACCAGCCCGAGGCCAATGATCGTTACGGTGGCCATCGCTGACCACTTGGCCCCGCTCAGGGTTTTCTCTCTCAGGCTCACAGTGTACTCACTCAGTAGGCCGCTTTGTTAACAAAGCCTTTGAAAATGGTCAGGAAAACGATTTTGATATCGAACCAGAGGCTCCATTCGCGAATGTACTCCAGGTCAAATTCGATCCGTTTTTCCATCTTCTCCAGGGTATCGGTCTCCCCGCGCCAGCCGTTGATCTGCGCCCAGCCGGTAATGCCCGGCTTGACCTTATGGCGCAGCATATAGCCCTGGATCAGCGTCCGGTACTGCTCGTTATGGGCGACGGCGTGCGGGCGGGGACCAACAATCGACATGCCACCGGTCAGGACGTTAATAAACTGCGGCAGCTCGTCGAGGGAGGTGCGGCGCAGGAAGTTGCCGACGCGGGTGACGCGCGGATCGTTCTGCGTCGCCTGGGTGACTACGCTGTCGTTCTCCATCACCTTCATGGAGCGGAACTTCCACACCATGATCGGCTTGCCGTCCATGCCGTAGCGGGTCTGACGGAAGATCACCGGACCCGGCGAGGTGAGCTTCACGGCAGCGGCAATGCTGAGCAGCACCGGGGAGATCATCAGCAGGATCAGCGACGACAGCACGATGTCCTCGACGCGCTTCAGCACTCGATTCAAGCCGGAGAGCGGCGTGTCGTACAGCGGCACTACCGGAATGCCGTTCATCTCCTCAATGCGCGAGTGGAGAATGTTAAAGGTAAAGACGTCCGGAATGAGGATCACCGAGCAGGTGGTATCCGCCAGCTCGTTCACCAGCGTTTTAATGCTGGCAGCGTCGTTCATCGACATGGCGATATAGACGTTATGAATTTTGGCGGCCTTAGCATCCTCAATCAGCTGCTCAATATTGCCCGCCCAGTCCGCCGAGACGCCCTCGGGACGCACGTCGTGATAGACGCCCACCACCTCGAAGCCCAGCCACGGCTCGTTACGGAAACTCTCCAGCAGCATCTGGCCCACGGGCAGATCGCCCGCGATGGCGACCCGCCGGGTGTTATACCCCCGGTTACGCAGCCAGCCTGCACCGAAGCGGATCAGCGAGCGGCAGACTACTAAACCAATGCTGCTCAGTACGTACCAGGCGAGAAACAGCGAGAAGTCGTCATTAAAATCTGAATTAAAGGCCATCAGGCCGGCGCTGAAGATCAGGCTCAGGGTCCAGTTTTGCAGCAGCAGCACCAGCTCGGTGGAGATTTTTACCCCGCGCCACGAGCGGTAGAAGTCGGTCATACCGCCAATCATCTGGAAAACCACCAGCGCCATCAGCGCCATCAGCAGATGCAGATAGAAAAAAGGTAAGGCGTTTGCCTTACAAACCACCCAAAGCCCACCAAACAGGATGGTGATGTCCGAAAATCGCTGCACCATAGAGATTAACGATGCATTCGTTTTGGCTCGCTCGCGCTTTTTTAAGTTTGTCATCGTTGTTCCTGTTCATTAATGCCCTCTCCGGAGAGAGGGCTCGCAACGGCTATCTGTCGAGCAGCGCCAGAATTTCCCGCGTCTTCGCCTCCATCAGCGAGGGATCGCCGCACGACTCAACGTTGAGGCGCACCACTGGCTCGGTGTTGGAGGAGCGCAGGTTAAAGCGCCACGATGGGAAGGCGACGCTGAGGCCGTCGGTACGGTCAATCTCCTGCGCCCCGCTGGCGAAGTGCTGTTCCACGCGGGCAATGGCCTGCGCTGGTTCGCTGAGGGTACGGTTGATCTCGCCGCTGGCCGGAAACGCCGCCATGCGATCGCGCACCAGCGCCGACAGCGGCTGGCCGGAGAGGCACAACAGCTCGGTGACCAGCAGCCACGGGATCATGCCGCTGTCGCAGTAGGCGAAATCACGGAAGTAGTGGTGGGCGCTCATCTCCCCGCCGTAGATCGCATCTTCGGCGCGCATCCGCTCTTTAATGAAGGCGTGGCCAGTTTTGGACATCACCGGCGTGCCGCCAGCCTGGGTCACTACGTCCACCGTGTTCCACGAGAGACGCGGGTCATGGATGATCTTCGCCCCGGGGTGCTTCTCCAGAAACGCCTGGGCCAGCAGGCCAACGATGTAATAGCCCTCGATAAACTGGCCGTCACCGTCGAACAGGAAGCAGCGATCAAAGTCGCCGTCAAAGGCGATGCCCATATCGGCACCGTGCTCAACTACCGCGTCGCGGGTACTGTCCCGGCACTCCGGCAGCAGCGGGTTAGGAATACCGTTCGGGAAGTTGCCGTCCGGGGTGTTGTGCACTTTGATAAAGGTCACCGGCACCTTCAGCGCCTGGAAACGCGCCTCAATGGCGTCGATTACTGGCCCTGCCGCGCCGTTACCGGAGTTGATTACCAGCTTTAACGGCTTGAGATTCGCGATGTCGATATAGCCCAGCAGGTGGTCGATATAGACGTCGCGCAGGTCGATCTGCTTATAGCTGCCGCGCTTTGCCGGATTAACCGGCGGGAAGTCGTTGGCCTCGGCCAGGCGTTGCACGTCGCGCAGGCCAGTGTCCCCGCTGATTGGGCGCGCACCCTTGCGTACCAGCTTCATGCCGTTGTAATCCATCGGATTGTGGCTGGCGGTGACTTCGATACCGCCGTCAATGCCGAGATGGAAGGTGGCGAAGTAGATCTCCTCCGTGCCGCACAGGCCAAGATCGAGCACGTCCACCCCGGCGTCCTGCAATCCCTTCGCCAGCGCCAGCTTCAGCGCCTCGCTGGTCAGGCGCACGTCGCCCCCCAGCACAATGGTTTCCGGCTTCAGGTATTCGCCATAGGCGCGGCCAATGCGCCAGGCGATCTCTTCATTCAGCTCCGTACCCAGCCTGCCGCGAATATCGTAGGCTTTAAAACAGGTTAATTTTTCCATAATGGCCTCCATAGGCCCGACTGGCGCAGCGCCGCCGGGCAGAGTTAATGCGTATTAAACTCGCCCGTAGCGGTCTTCAAAGCGCACCACGTCGTCCTCTTCGAGATAGCCGCCGGAGCGCACCTCAATCAAATCCAGCGGGATCTTGCCGGGGTTCTCCAGGCAGTGGGTCGCGCCGAGGGGAATGTAGACCGACTCGTTCTCGCCGATCAGGCGGATCTCGTCGTTGATGGTCACCTTTGCCGTGCCCGCCACCACAATCCAGTGCTCGGCCCGGTGGTGGTGCATCTGTAATGACAGTCCCTCCCCCGGCTTGACGGTGATGCGTTTCACCTGGTAGCGATCGCCGGAGTCGATGGAGTCATATTTGCCCCATGGACGGTAAACCTCGCGGTGAATATGGTGCTCGTGGCGGCCATCGGCTTTGATCTGCTCAACCACCTTTTTGACGTCCTGCACCGCGTTGCGGTCGGCGATCAGCACCGCGTCTTTGGTCTGGACGACCACCAGATCCTTGACCCCGACGGTGGTCACCAGCCCGGATTCGGCGTAGACATAGCTATTTTCGGTTTTGTGGCTGATGACGTCGCCGTGGTGGACGTTTCCCTCCGGCGTATGGGGACTGATCTCCCACAGGGAGGACCAGGAGCCAACGTCGCTCCAGCCTGCGTCCATCGGGACCACCACCGCATCGGCGGTCTTCTCCATCACCGCGTAGTCCACCGACTCCTCGGGGCAGGCGAGAAAGGCCTCTTCATCAACGCGGATAAAGTCGAGATCGGGATCGAGCGTGCGCATGGCGTTTTCACAGGCTTCGAGAATGTCCGGGCGGAAGCGCTTTAACTCTTCGAGATAGCGTCCGGCACGGAACAGGAACATGCCGCTGTTCCAGTAGTATTCGCCGCTGGCAACATAGGCCTGCGCCGTTTCAAGATTGGGTTTTTCGACAAACTGCGCCACTTCGAAGGCCACGGCATCGATCCCGCTCTGGCTCACCTCGCCGCGGCGAATATAGCCGTAGCCGGTCTCCGGCAGATCCGGCACGATGCCGAAGGTCACCAGCTTGCCGCTTTCGGCATAGGGCATCGCCGCCCGCACCGCGTCACGGAATGCTTCTTCCTGTTGAATCACGTGATCGGCAGCGAGTACCAGCAGAAGCGGATCCGCCTCCGGGCTGTTGCGCGTCGCCGCCAGTGCCGCGAGGGCGATGGCAGGCGCGGTGTTGCGTCCCGCCGGTTCGAGAATGATGTTTTCGGTTAGCTTGTTGAGCTGACGCAGCTGCTCAGCAACGATAAAGCGGTGCTCCTCGTTGCAAATAACCACCGGGCTTTCGCACTCGACGCCGTTCAGGCGATTAATCGTCGCCTGCAGCATCGTCAGCTCGCCCTTCAGGCAGAGAAACTGTTTGGGGTAGAGCACGCGGGAGAGCGGCCACAGGCGGCTACCCGAGCCGCCAGCCATGACTACCGGAAAAAGGGTTGTTTGATTCATGATTATCCCTGGATATCGGCAATAAATTGGCTTAACACGCTCTCTTTCTCGAGCGTGCGTTCGGCATATTCACGTGCCACCGTGTTATTTTTAGGCAGGGCAAGCGCCTGCTCGATCCCGAGTATCAGCGCATCGACTGACTCCGGCTCCACGCAAACGGCAATGCCCGGGAACGCCGTGCAGAGCTGCCCCAGCTCGGTATCCGCTTCAGCAGTGATCACCGCGTTACCGCCTACCGCCAGAATGTTGGTTAGCTTGGAGGGCAGCACCGCGTCCGCCGCGCCGCGCTTCTGGATCACCAGATGGCAGTCGCCCATCTTCAGGAGGGCGGGCAGCGCCTCGTAGGGCTGTAGCGGGAAGAATTTGATGTTGTCCAGCCCACGCTCGCGGGCCAGTTTTTCCAGCCGCACCTTGCCGCCGCCATGACCGACAATGACAAACAGCATCGGCTGGGTGCGCAGCCGCTCTGCGGCCTCAATCACGCTCTCCAGGCCCTGCTTCTCACTGATGTTGCCGGAGTAGAGAACAATTCTTTTGTCATTCGGCAGGCCAAGGGAGGCGCGTAGCTGGGCAACCTCGCTCTCGCTGACATCACGAAAGCGCGCCACTTCCGACCAGTTGGGGAAGAAGATGACCCGCTCTTCGGCAACGCCCTTCTCCCGGGCTTTGTTCATCATTGACCGGGAGATGGTGGAGACGTTATCCACCCCAAGCAGGCCGCGGCGCTCAAAGGCGCTGGCCAGCTTCGCCAACTTGCCGCCCTTGCCCGCCATTCCCAGGCCGAGCATGGCGTCTACCTCATAGTCCTGAATGTGCAGCAGCGTGCGCGCCCCGGAGAGCTTCGCCAGCAGGCGCATCCCCGGCGTACAGAACAGCGTCGGTACTACGCCGATGATGCGATCCGGCTTCCAGCGGCGCTGGGCCAGCAGCGGAAAGAAGCTGCTCAGGGCAAAGCTGCCGAGGTGAACCAGACGCTTCAGGGTTGAGAGCTGCTTTGGCACATAGAGCGGACAGCGCCAGACGGTCGCCGCCCCCTCTTCCCGACGGTAGCGCCAGGCCGAGTAGCGTTCACCCACCTTCCACTCCGGATAGTAGGGCGGCGCGGTGATGACCCGCACGTCATGACCCTGGCGAGCCATCCACTCCACCATCTCGCCGGTGTACTTGCCGATACCGGTAAGCTCCGGCGAGTAGTTGATGCCGTACACGAGGATCTTCATATGCCAACCGCCTGACGGTCGGCGAGAAAGTACGCCCGGCTGTTATCGTGTACGTTTTCTTCCGCAATCAGCGCCTCTGGCGTCAGCCAGCGGTAGTCCTCGTGCTGCGCATCCGGCAGGGCCAGGTCCGCCTGGTTTACCTTCAGGCGGAAGCCGAGCACGATGTAGTGGGTGCTGAAGTCAGTGCCGGAGAAGTTGTCGTCATAGAAGTGCTGCCAGACGCCGTAAAACTCCCCCGCTGCCAGCGGCAGGCGAATGCCAAGCTCGGCCAGCGTCAGGCGCTCAAACGCCTCCGCCAGCGGCTCATCCTTCTGCACGCGCCCGCCGGGCACAAACCAGAAGCCCTGCGCCGGGCGGTTGGTCCGCTTGCCCAGCAGAAACTCGCCATTCGCATTCTCGACGATCAAATCGATAGAGATCAGCGGTGTGGCGCGCACCACGGTGGCAAAATCTTCCTGACGTAAAAACATGCCTACCCCCGGAACCGGTGCTGGTTTTCAAGGAACCACTGGTAGGTGCTGGCCAGCCCCTGCTCCAGCGAGATCTCATGACGCCAGCCCAGGGCGTGCAGGCGCGACACGTCCAGCAGCTTGCGCGGCGTACCGTCGGGTTTCGAGGCGTCAAAGACCACCCGCCCCTTAAAGCCCGTCACTTGGGCAAGCGTCTGCGCCAGCTCGCGGATGGTGCAGTCAACCCCGGTTCCGACGTTGATGTGCGACAGCATCGGCTCGGTGTTCTCCAGCCACACCTCGCGATCCAGCTCCATCACATGGATGCTGGCCGCGGCCATATCATCGACGTGGAGAAACTCGCGCATCGGCGTGCCGCTGCCCCACACCACCACGTCGGTGGCGTTCTGCTCGGTCGCCTCGTGGAAGCGCCGAAGCAGCGCCGGGATCACGTGGGAGTTGCTCGGGTGGAAGTTGTCGTGCGGACCATAGAGGTTGGTCGGCATCACCGAGCGATAGTCGCGGCCATGCTGGCGGTTGTAGGATTCGCACAGCTTGATCCCAGCAATTTTGGCAATGGCGTACGGCTCGTTCGTGGCTTCCAAAGTACCCTGCAGCAGCTCGCTCTCAGCGATAGGCTGGGTCGCCAGCTTCGGATAGATGCATGAGGAGCCAAGGAACAGCAGCTTGTTCACGCCGTGCATATGCGCAGCGTGAATGATGTTGCTCTCGATCATCATGTTTTCGTAGATGAAATCAGCCGGATAGGTATTGTTCGCCACAATACCGCCCACCTTCGCCGCCGCCAGGTAGACCTGATCGATACGCTGGTCAGCGAAGAAGGCGTTAACGGCGGCCGCATCCAGCAGGTTCAGCTCATCACGGGTGCGCAGGATCAGCTCGACGTTATCGCGCTGCTCCAGCTGGCGCACGATAGCTGACCCCACCATGCCGCGATGGCCAGCGACAAAGATACGTTGTTTACTCATGCTCAGGACTCCAGCGCGATGGCAACCTCGTAGCCGTGGGACTTCAGCAGCGAGTGTTTCTTAGCCGCTTCAAGATCCTTGGCTACCATCTCAGAGACCATCTCCTGCAGGGTGGTTTCTGGCTTCCAGCCCAGCTTCTCGTGCGCCTTGGTCGGATCGCCGAGCAGAGTCTCTACCTCCGCCGGACGGAAATAACGCGGATCGACGGCAACAATCACATCGCCTGCCTTCACGCCCGGTGCGTCGTGGCCGGTAACAGAAACCACAATGCCCTTCTCGTCTACGCCGGTGCCCTCAAAGCGCAGCTTGATGCCCAGCTGAGCGGCAGCCATCTCAACGAACTGGCGCACCGAGTACTGGACGCCGGTAGCGATAACGAAATCTTCCGGATGATCCTGCTGCAGCATCATCCACTGCATCTTCACGTAGTCTTTGGCATGGCCCCAGTCACGCAGGGAGTCCATATTGCCGAGATAGAGGCAGGACTCGAGGCCCTGGGCAATGTTGGCAATACCACGGGTGATTTTACGGGTTACGAAGGTCTCGCCGCGGCGCGGGGATTCGTGGTTGAACAGGATGCCGTTGCAGGCATACATGCCGTAGGATTCACGGTAGTTAACGGTGATCCAGTAGGCGTAAAGCTTCGCCACCGCGTACGGCGAACGTGGGTAGAATGGGGTGGTCTCTTTCTGCGGGATCTCCTGCACCAGACCATACAGCTCAGAGGTAGAAGCCTGGTAGAAACGGGTTTTCTTCTCAAGCCCGAGGAAGCGGATCGCCTCCAGCAGGCGCAGGGTGCCCATGCCGTCAACGTCGGCGGTATACTCCGGGGACTCAAAGGAGACCGCAACGTGGCTCATCGCCCCCAGGTTGTAGACCTCGTCCGGCTGCACTTCCTGCAGGATACGCGTCAGGTTGGAGCTGTCAGTCAGATCGCCATAGTGCAGATGGAATTTCGGGTTGCTGGCGTGCGGATCCTGATAGATATGGTCCACGCGCTCGGTATTAAACGAGGAAGCGCGACGTTTGATGCCGTGAACCTCATAGCCTTTCTCCAGCAGCAGCTCCGCCAGATAAGAGCCATCCTGCCCGGTCACGCCGGTGATGAGAGCGACTTTAGACATAGTTATTTTCTCCAGACTTATCAGAAATTATTCAGTTTCTACGCGTTCGCGTATCACCACTGCGGGATTGCCACGGCAGACGACATTGGCCGGTAGCGATTTAAAAACGCTGCTTCGCGCCCCTACCACCGTGCCGTTGCCAATCGTGACCCCTGGGGCAACAAACACATCCGTTGCCAGCCAGCACTTCTCGCCAATCACGATAGGCGTCGCGTTAATTGCAAAATGCGCGCTTAAATAGTCGTGACTGCCGGTACACAAATAACACTTTTGTGACACTACCGAATTAGCGCCGAGGGTAATCTCACCCAGCGTATATAAAACGGCTTCGTCTCCTACCCAGCTATAGTCTCCGAGGGTTAATTTCCACGGATAGGTGATCTTTACCGATGGGCGAATGACTACGTTTTTTCCGATTTTTGCGCCAAACAGACGCAATAAAAAAGCGCGCCAGCGATACATAACCTGTGGCGACCAGGCAAATAACGTTGCCTGCACCGCCCACCACAGCTGAACTTTAATAGCTCCCGCCCCCCGGAACCCTTTCGGCACCGAGAATCCTTTTAAATCCTGCATGGTTATCCCTTATATTTAGGCTTTGTGATATAAGGCTTTTGTCTTTCCGGTAGTGCGTACGCGTAAGAAATAAGAGAGCTGCGCCCAGAATCCTGGCACGCGCAATATCTTACGCTGAACTTTTCTGGCATCGTTACAGAGTTCAAGATTATTAGATGTTGAGACGCCGCCCATTGAAAATTCAGACACCAACCCCTTTACACGTTTAAAGGGATAGCCCGCTTTAAACATTCTGGCGGCCAGCGCATAATCTGATGAAACTTTATATTGCAGATCGTAAGGATACGTTTTTAAGCCGCTCACTGGGAAAAAGATCGCCTGATGGCTGGCAGGCAGGCTGTGATAGATATACCAGCCATGCTTGGCGCTGCGGCGTATTTTTGTACCGTCGCCAAAATCCAGCAGCGCGTCGCCAATATACATCGCCTTTTCACGCTCGTCCGCCAGCTGGCGAACCACGTCGGCAACATCCTCATGGAAGATATCGCCCGAATTGAGGAACAGGGCAAAGCGCCCTTCGGCCAGCGCCACGCCCTTGTTCATGGCGTCATAGATGCCGTTATCTCTCTCGCTAACAAAGCGTAAGTTATACTCACCGTTAAGATTTTCCAGAAACTCCCGGGTGCCGTCGTTAGAGCCGCCGTCCACCACAATCCACTCAAAAGTGATATCAGTTGCCCGGGCCAGGTGGGCCAGTGAGGCATGCGTTTTCACCACGCCCGCATAGTTACGGAAGGCAACGGTAATGACACTGAGCAGCATGTTTTTACCTCGTCAGGATTGAGTAATATTTAGCGCTTTGCGCAAAATAAACGGGCAAACGATCAAGAACGCGTATTCCGGGCTAAAAATCGAACCGGTAAAAAAGAGCGACACCGGCATAAAAAGATACAGCTGAACACGATAATTCTGATTATTACCAAATGCGTTGATCATCATTTTTAAGACTTTACTCATGTACCATACGGTCAGTACTACAGCGCACCATGAAAAATAAATAATCAGCAGATACAAGCCATTGTCTATTGTTTTTCCGACGTCCGCACCGTTAAAGATTCCGAATGATGCAACATATTCATAAAGTGAACCAAAACGTACTGCGCCATCAATATTGGTTAACGCGCTGCCGACCATCGCCAGCGGACCGATGATTCGATAATAGGAAGAGGAGCCTTCCGTACCGAGATCGCCGAGTCGTTCGGAAATATACGGAAATGCAAACACGATACCGACCATAAAAACGGCTAACGATATTATTGCCAGCGGCAGCTTTTTCTTAATCGCCTCTTTATTCAGATACTGAAACGCCCACTCCAGCAAATAAAACAGAATAAAGGTCATCACGCCGGAGAAAGAACCTGAAAGAACTATCCCTGCCAGAATCATACCATCAGTTTTAGGGGTCTTGATACCAAACTGTTTGATGCTCAGCCAAATTGAGATTAATGCCAGAGCGAAGAAAGCCGGTTCGAAATAGAGCGCCGTGGTTCGCTTCCCGCCGAACTTGATAAAATTCAGCACGTAGCTGTTGGAGTAGATCAGATATTTCGAAATGGTCTCCATCAGGCTGCTGCCGCCGGAGAGAATAATCTGCGCCATCTCCATTGCCGCCAGGGTCACTATCAGCCCCACTACCATGTAGAAGAAACGCAGGATCTTACGGTAGTTGTGGGGCGAGACGACCTTAAAGCGAATGCTCCACACCATGCCGATAATGATCACAATGTTAATAAACAGCAGCGTGGAGGTGGCATACTTACTGGCGTTAAACGACCGGCCAAACAGATAGTTGAAAACGGTTAGCCCGGTCCCTATCCCCAGCGCAATCAGCAACTTCTTCACGCTGATCTTATCGACAAAGAGCAGCAGCAGCACCGGTAAAAAGGTCACAATGGTGATGGGGAAGCTCTCCCCCAGCTGGGCTATTTTAACGTTGACCAGCAGGTAGGTCAGCGGCAGCAGCAGATAGCTACAGACTCTGATAGAACGCGACATACTCCTCCAGCATCTGCTCTCCGCTATAGGCCTGACGGCTGCGCGCTCTGAACGCCTCAAGCGAGGTACCAAACACCGCTTCGGCAATCTCCGCTTTTGGCCGCTGAACCAGCTCCAGCACCGCCTTCTCGTCAAAGGTTATGCCGCCGGATTTGCGCAGCACCTCATGCGCCGCGTCGCTGTGGGTGGCAATGACCGGCACACCAATCGACAACGCCTCGCACAGGATCAGCGGATAGTTATCGACCCGGGAGCTAAACACCAGGGCATCCATCTGGTTCAGCTCGCTCATCAGCTGGCGCTTGTCGGTTAAGAAGCCGTGATTAGTGACGTTCTCTCCTTCAAAAGGAGAGAACTTGCCAAAGGTGTGCAGCTCAATGCCATTGCCGAGGGCCATCATCTTTCGCACCAGCGCCTGGTTGGTTTTACCGTCGTAGCGCAGATCGTGAGCAACAACAGCAATTTTTGGTGCGCCCTGGGAGTGGGCTACCGGCGTTAGCTCAGCGAGGATCGCTTCGGTAGCGACATCGATACCGTTATTGATGATCTTGCAGCGGCCCCGGCCATAGATGCTGTTAAAGGCGTCGGCCACGTGCTGGCTGGGGGAGATAAAGTGACACCCGAGAGCAATCATCTCGCTGAACAGGCGACGCTTGCCCGCCACCAGGCTATGGGCGCGATCCACCTTCACCGGGGGATAGTTATCCAGCGTCGGGCACGCCTGGCAGTGCGTTTTCCACCCCTCGCAGCCGTCGGTAAAGGCGCAGCGTCCGGTCACGCTCCAGTGATCGTGCAGGGTCCAGACCAGGGTCACATCGCGCCGGCTGGCGGTGATCCGCTGGCAAAATGCGACTACCTTGTCCAGCTTTAGCCAGTAGCTGTGCATCACGTGAAAGTGCAGCACCACCGGCCCCTGGGCGCGGATAACCTCAAGATAGAGGTCGTTGAGATCGCCAAACATATCGCGATTGAAGAGGCGGAACAGCGCCAGATTGGCGATGGAGGTCAGGCGCGGCGTGTGCTTAATGACTTCTGGAAAGCTGTCGTGGCTCACGCTCTTCTTGCCGCCTTTGCCGTAGCCGTAGACGAAGCGCGAGCGCATTCCTTGTTGCAGCGCCCGCTGATGCAGGTCGAGGGCCACGCCAGCCGCGCCGCCTTCGGCCAAACGCACGTTGAACTGTAAAATATTCATTTTCTCACCTTCACCCGCGCTTTCTCTCCTACTACCAGCGCGTTATCCGGGACGCTGTCCAGCACCACGCTGCCCGCGCCGATGGTGACGCCGTTGCCAATGGTGATATCGCCAATGATGACCACATTTGCCCCCAGCTCCACGCCGTTACCAATGACCGGGCAGGCGAGGCTGTCGTCGCCCCGGTTGCCGATGGTGACGCCGTGGCGAATGGTGAAGTCATCCCCCGCCACAACGTTTTTATTGATCACTACGGCATAGCCGTGATGGATGGTAAAACGCCGTCCGATAGTGGCTGCGGCCTGGATCTCATAGCCAAACAGGCACTCGGTCATAAAGCGATAGAGCAGCAGCACCGGCGCGGCCCACACATTGTTAATGACGCTTTTTTTGCGCCACACCGAGCAAAAATGAGCGATACGGTAGGCCAGCACCATGCAGCAGGGGCGCAGGCTCCAGTGGTTAGCGCGAAAATCTTCCAGGCGCATTATTTACTCCGCAGCCCGTAGGCCAGCCGCTTGCCGTTGCGCAGAGAGAACAGGGTCAGCAGCGTGCGCAGGGTCATTCGCTTGTTGCGGATCTGGTAGAGCGTAAAGAGCTGGTACTTCTTGCTGGCCCGATCAAATTTATCTTTATGCTTGCGGTAGAAGTGGAAGTAGCCGGAAAATTTCTTCGGCGACGTGGTGATCTGCATCTCACCGTGGTTGACGTGCAGGATCTGCGTCGCCTCCTCGACCTTCCACGGCTCGCCATACTCCACTACCATTCGCAGGAAGATGTCGTAGTCCTGGGCCGCCTTCAGTTCTACGTCAAACAGGCAGGCTTTGAAGCGCGAGGCCAGCGTAAACACCTGGTTGCCAATAATGTTGCGCTTATAGAACAGCGTCCGCGAATAGGGCGACTTCGGGTAGAGCGGCAGACTAGCCGGCTGAGCATAAACTTCGCCCTCGCAAACGTAGTCGTTAGCATAAAGGAAGGCATGGGTCACCAGCTGGTGCTTATGCTCAAGAAAGACCGACAGGCGGTTCGGCGTCCACTCGTCGTCGTCATCGATACCGGTAATATAGTGGCCACGCGCCTGCAAAATGGCCTGGTTTCGCACCGCGCAGGCCCCGGAGTTGAACGGGTTACGGACGTAAGTCACGCGCGGATCGTTAAGGTCCGCAACGTACTGCTCAAGCTGCTCATAATTCGCCGAGCAGTCATCCACGACGATCATCTCCCAGTGCGGATAGTCCTGGCGTAAAACCGACTTGATAGCGCGGATCGCCAGCTGCTGACGGTTCCATGTCGGCATATAAATAGAGATCGTTGGGTAGTTGGCTGTTGTCATTTCTTTTTTCCCAGGTTGCCTGTAGGTCTTACTTAGAATCCGACTTATATTCGTATTCGTAATAGCCGTAGTCCTGATATCCCGTCGCCCGACGGAAGATAGAGTTCAGGATCACGCCTTTTACCTGAATACCGTTCTGCGCAAAGCGGCTCAGGCTGGTCTCCACCTCTTTCAGGGTGTTAACCGCATAGCGCGCCACCATCAGGGTGGTGCCGGCATGGCGTCCAACTACCGCCGCATCGGTTACCGCCAGGATCGGCGGGGTATCGATCAGCACCAGGTCGTAGCGGCTGCTGGCCCACGCAATCAGCTGCGAGAAACGTTCGCTCATCAGCAGCTCAGAAGGGTTAGGTGGCACCTGGCCACGCGGCACCAGATCGAAATGGGTAATGGCGGTCGGCTTCACGCAGCTGGAGAAATCGCCCTGCCCTGCCAGGATATCGGAGAGACCGTTGACGTTATCGGTGCCGAGCAGCTCGTGGGTGTAGCCTTTACGCATATCGCAGTCGATCATCAGCACGCGCTTGTTGGTCTGGCTGATCACTGCCGCCAGGTTGGCACAGACGAAGGTTTTCCCGATCGATGGGCTAACACCGGTCATCATCAGCACGTTATTGCTGGCCTGCATCATGGCGAAGTGCAGGCTGGTACGCAGGCTGCGGATCGCTTCAATAGCCAGGTCGGTTGGGTTACCCACCGCCAGTAGCTGGCTCTGCTTGAAGCGCTTGCTGCCTTTATGGGTATTGACGCTGTCGCGCGCTTTTTGCCACTCGGAGAGCGGAATGCTGGCATAGACGCTGATGCCGTTCTCCTCCAGCACCTGCGGACTCTCAATTCCACGGTTAAACAGCGAGCGCAGCAGCACGCCAACGATGGAGAGCATCAGGCCGAGAATAATGCTGCCGAGAATAATCAGCGCCTTCTTCGGCTTCAGCACGCCGGGCTGATCGATAGCCGGATCGACAATACGCACGTCCCCTACCGTACTGGCCTCGGTGATCTTCAGCTCCTGCTGTTTATTCAGCAGCTGCATATAGACCTGCTGCCCGGACTCCACGTCACGGGTCAGACGCACGATCTCCTGCTGGGTTTTTGGCATCGCAGAGACGCGCCCGCTGAGGCGACCCTTCTCCTCCTCCAGCGCGCGGCGTTTCTCCAGCAGCGTGCGATAGGCCGGGTGCGCTTTGGTATAGAGTTTGGAGATCTCCGCCTCTTTAAAGGTCAGCTCGTTAAGCTGGGCGTCAATGTTGACCATAGAGTCCAGCACCGCCTTAGCCTCCAGCGGCAGGTCTACCGAATCCTTATCCTGACGGAAAGCGTTAAGCTTGTTCTCCGCCTCATCGAGATTCGCCCGCACCTCCGGGAGCTGTTTCGCAAGGAAGGCCAGGCTTTTCGCCGCCTCTTCCGACTTACGTTCCACGTTCTGCGCCAGATAGTTACGGGTGATGCTGTTAAGAATGGCGCGGATCTGGTTGCGATCCTCACCGGTAAAGCTCAGGCTGAGTACGCCGGTATCCTTACCGTTCTCGGTCACCGACAGGTTATTTTGCAGATTATTGATCACGCCCAGCGTCGAGAATTTCGTCACCGTAAACTCGCTGCCTTCGGAGGCTTTAATCGCGCTAACCTCAAAGGTCACCCCCTCCTTTTGCAGCAGCTTGCCGACTTCGCCACGGGCGCTAAACCCGGCATCGCTGGTTAGCTGATACTGCTGCGGCCCCAGCACGCTGAGGGTAAAGATCTGCTCATTCGCGCCCTTGGGGAGCGTAAAGGTGGTCACCTTAACGGTTTCATTCTGGCGACCCTGTAAACGATCCCAGCCCGCGCCGAAGATCGGGAAGGTGTTTTTCGTCACGCCGATGTCGAGATCCAGATCGTCAACCGTTTTGCCCAGCACCATACGGGACTTAATCAGCTGGATCTCCGCATCCGAGGCGGGAGGCTTATTAGAGAGTGCGCTGTTGAGGTTCTGCACCAGCGAGCCGCCGGCGTCCTGCTCAATCTGTACCAGCGCATCGGCGCTGTAGATCGGGGTAGCGAACAATGTATAGACCGCCGCCGCCAGCGCAAACAGGGCCGTAATGCCCAGCACCCACCAGCGCGCCTCAATAATGGTTCCCACAAGGCGGCCGATATCGATCTCATCACCGCCCGTCTGTGGGGCAGCAGCATGGTGTAATTTCTCTGTCATGGTTATCCCTGCTGAACGTGCAACGCCTGCGCCCACTGGCGGGCCGAGCGATCGAGTAAGGTGTAGACGGCCTCAAAGGCCTCGCGGCTTTTGCGGTAGGGGTCTGGGATCTCGCGCTCGCCGTCCCAGTGACCGAACAGCATCACCTTGCCGCGCATCTCCGGTGCGATTTCACACAGCGCGGCAATATGGCGCTTCTCCATCACCAGGATCAGGTCATACTCCCGGCACATCCGCCCGGTAATCTGCCGCGCGCTGTGCCCGGCCAGCGACAGCTGATTATCCTGCGCCACGCTGGTCGCCGTTGCGTCTGCACCTTTACCTACCAGCGCTCCCAGACCGGCAGACTCCACCGTCAGGGCGGGCTGATAGTGCTTCAGCAGACGCTCCCCCGTCGGGGAGCGGCAGATATTGCCCACGCATACCACCAGAATTTTGTTAAACATGAGCGTTACCAGTTGTGAACGTCGCTGGCGGTGTCGGTCATGTAGCGAACGCCACTGATCGTCGGCAGCAACTGATTGATAAGGCGGTTCCAGCGGGTAACCGGCGCGGTAGTCACGTAGACCACGTCGTAAGGTTGAAGCCGGAACTCCGTCGCCATCACCAGCGAGGTGGCATCGGACATATCGAGCTGGTAAATATTGGCCATCTTGCCGCTGCGGCCGCCCTCGCCTTTCAGCGGACGGATCACAAAGATGCCGCTGGCATCCGACGAGGTGAGATCCAGACCTTCGGCCTGGCCCAGCGCTTCGGTCAGGGTCATGCCGCTGAAGTCCATCTTGAGGGTGCTCTGTTTTTTCACTTCGCCCATCACGAACACTTTCAGATCGTCATTGCGCGGCACGAACAGAATGTCACCCGGATAGAGCAGACGGTTCTGGCTCAGGTCGCCGTTTTGCATCAGCGCCTGCAGGGAGATACGCTGCTCGCGGCCCTCATGGGTGAGTACCACGTTGCGCCAGTCGGCGGCGTCGGTCAGGCCGCCGGCGGCGTTAATCGCATCCAGCACGGTAAGCGGCACGTTGGTAATGGCCTGCTGGCCCGATTTATTGACCTGCCCGGAGATATAGGCTTTCTGCGAGCGGAAAGCGGCGATATTAACGTCCACCTGCGGGTCGGCGATGTACTGCGCTAAGCGGCCGGTAATATCACTGCGAATTTCGCCAAGGGTTTTGCCCACGACGTGGACTCTGCCAATGTAGGGGTAGAACATGGTGCCGTCGGGCTGTACCCAGTTACCGGCGTCGCTGGAGCTGCGGTACTGCCCGGCGGGGGTGGTCAGTTCCGGGTGATCCCAGACGGTGACGTTAAGGACATCACCTGGGCCAACGCGGTACTGGTAGCTGGAGATCTCCTGGTCCAGCGACATATTAGGTTGGGCGACGTTGGGTCGGGGTCGAAGCTGTTCTACCAGTCGGGGAGTCAAAGGATAAACATTCACCATGCGGTCGAGATCGAAATCAGCATCTTGCTGTTTAATCACATCCTTACCCATTGTGGTCATATTGCTTCCGGGGAAAACCGTGCAACCACTCATCAAGGCCACAGATACCAATAATGGCATCAATTTCATTTTGGATTTCATCATTGATTATTTATCACTTTGGCAGAGTAATTATCCTGTGCAATTTAAATAGCGCTGCGTTCGCCGCACATTTAACAGAATGCATTTAATGTCTGTTAAATATAACTGGCATCAGTCCTAAAAAGCGCCTGGTCAAATGCAGCCGACTGATAGTATTAGCAAAGGTGATTAATACCCCTTATGATCCAGAGACATAACGTTAAACCACGGGCGGACAACGCCGGGCAGGACAACGGGAAAATAGTTTAGTAAAGTAGCGCGTTAACGCTGGAAGAATTGTTGCAGCTAAAGGAATTACAGGCAAGGTTCCGCTTTACCTGATGCCAGTTTTTAAGAATAAGATTAAGTCGCTATTTTTAGTGTTTTAGGAATTACTTCATATTGACAAAAAAAATAGACACTTTTACATCTGCGATATATCCTAATTTACATTCCCGCAGAGTCGGGTAATTATTTTTCTGGAGGGTACGAAACGTATTATGGAATGGATTGCCGATCCATCAATCTGGGCCGGGCTGCTGACGCTGGTGGTTATCGAGCTGGTGTTAGGTATTGATAACCTGGTCTTTATCGCCATCCTGGCGGAGAAGTTGCCTCCCGCTCAACGCGACCGGGCGCGGGTTACCGGCCTGGTGCTGGCCATGCTAATGCGTCTGTTGTTGCTGGCCTCTATCTCCTGGCTGGTGACCCTCACCACGCCCCTCTTCTCGCTGCGCGGCTTCAGCTTCAGCGCCCGGGATCTGATCATGCTGTTTGGCGGCCTTTTCCTGCTCTTTAAGGCCACCGTCGAACTCAACGAGCGGCTGGAGGGTAAGGACAGCGATAACCCCACCCAGCGGCGCGGGGCTAAATTCTGGGCAGTAGTGGCGCAAATTGTGGTGCTGGACGCGGTCTTCTCGCTGGACTCAGTGATCACCGCCGTGGGGATGGTCGATCATCTGGCGGTAATGATGGCGGCGGTTGTCATTGCTATCGCACTGATGCTGCTGGCCAGCAAGGCCCTGACGCGCTTTGTTAACAGCCACCCGACGATTGTCATTCTCTGTCTCAGTTTCCTGCTGATGATCGGCTTCAGCCTGATTGCCGACGGCTTCGGCTTCCACATTCCGAAAGGCTACCTGTATGCCGCCATTGGCTTCTCGGTAATGATTGAGGCCCTTAACCAGCTGGCGATCTTTAACCGCCGCCGCTTTCTCTCCGCTAACCAGACGCTGCGCCAGCGCACGACCGACGCGGTGATGCGCCTGCTGAGCAACAGGAAAGAGGATGCCGAGCTGGACGTAGAAACCTCCTCCCTGCTGGCGGATCATGATAATCACCAGATCTTCAATACCCAGGAGCGGCTGATGATTGAGCGGGTATTGAACCTTAACCAGCGCACCGTCAGCAGCATCATGACCTCCCGTCATGATATTGAGTATATCGATCTCAGCGCACCGGAAGAGGAGATCCGTGCCCTGCTGGATAAAAACCAGCATACCCGCATGGTAGTGACCGGTGGCGATGAGCATGAGGATCTGCTGGGCGTGGTGCATATTCTCGACCTCCTTCAGCAGTCGCTGCGCGGTGAGCCGCTCAACATTAACGTGCTGATCCGCCAACCGCTGGTCTTCCCCGAGGGGCTGCCGCTGCTGCAGGCGCTGGAACAGTTCCGCAACGCGCGGACGCACTTTGCCTTTGTGGTAGATGAGTTTGGTTCTATCGAGGGGATCGTAACCCTCAGCGACGTGATGGAGACCATTGCCGGCAACCTGCCGAACGAAGTGGAAGAGATTGACGCCCGCCACGACATTCAGAAAAACGCCGACGGCAGCTGGACGGCAAACGGTCACATGCCGCTGGAGGATCTGGTTCAGTATGTGCCCCTGCCGCTGGATGAGAAGCGCGAGTATCACACTATCGCCGGGCTGCTGATGGAGTATTCACAGCGCATTCCCAAAGTAGGGGAAGAGGTACAGGTGGGTGACTACCTGCTGAAGACGCTGCAGGTCGAAAGCCACCGGGTACAGAAGGTGCAGATTGTGCCGCTGGAGACAGCGGACGAGGAGTACGAAGTTTAACGCCGGGCGGCACTGCGTTTGCCCGGCCTACGGGAACTCGGTGCCGGTTGTATTTTGTAGGCCCGGCAAGCGAAAGCGCCGCCGGGCATCATCATGCAGAGTATTAGAGCTTATCGATCAGCTTCTTAATATCTTTACTGCGCTGGCTATCTTTGTTGCGATCCGCCCAGTCGTTAAGACGGCGTTTCGCCTCATCCTGGAGATGCTTACGTAGCACCTGATCCACCTGCAGATTGTAATTGAGCGCCTGCCATTTACCATAGACGCGCAGCGGGATCGGCGTGTCACGCAGGAACTCAATCAGCTTCCCGTCGCCTTTCCAGCCTTCAGTAACCTGCACGTTAAAGCGGGTATCACAGAGCTGTTTCACCAGGTCGAGCGTGCCCTGGCCGGAAAGATTCAGCAGCGCGGAGTGCCCCTGCATATCGTCGAGCGCCATCTGTCCGCGATCGAGGGTTAAATCAGTACTGAAGCTATCGAGCCGGGTCGCGCTATCGTAGTTCTGCTGCGCTTCTACATCGCTGCTGCGGGCCACCGCCTGCTGGATAAGCTGCTGGAAGTTCAGCCCCTCCATCCGGGTGTTAGCCATCTCAACGTGGGCGCTGCCCTGCCAGCTGCGACGAAACGCCTCGGCGTCCACTCTGTCGCCGTTAAAATCTCCTGCCAGAGAGAGCTTGCCGGTCAACGCCAACGGATAGTCAAAGGCTTTCAGTACCGTGCCAATCTCAACGTTATCAAGCTGCGGCTGAAAGGTGCTTTTCGGCGCTTTACCCCGGACATCAAGGCTGCCCGGCAGGGAGAGCGTGCCCTCCCCCAGCTTCCCGGTCAGGGTCGAAAGGGTTAACAGGCCCGCGTTATTGGTGATGTGGCTGCTGACATCGGTAAAGTCCATCCCCCGCCAGCGGGCTTTTTTCGCGGTCAGCGCCAGGTTTGCCGTAAAGCCGCGCAGGCTGCTGTAATCATCGCTGTCAACGTCCCGGGCAATAACAGGGCGCGGCAGCGTCATCAGGCTCTGGCCCTGCTGCGTCGCGGTGGCGTTGGTGGCCGGGTTAGTCACCGCGCCCAGCAGATTCTCCATGTTCAGATTGTCAAAGGCGAGATCCAGCGCCCAGTCGGGTTGATCTCCCAGCCTCACGCTGCCGCTGCCGGTCACCGCGCTGTCGTTGGCGGTCATAGTCAGCTGGCTAAAGGTGAGCTGCTTTTGTGCTTCCCGCCACTGGGCCTGGAAGCTGCCCTGCCCGGTAACGCCCTGGGCAGGCAGGTCGCCGCCCTGGAGCTGCCAGTTAAGCTGCTCCACGACGGCGGTCAGGTTATAGGGGTAGTCGGCGGCATTAACGTTCGCCTTTAGCGCCAGAGTCAGATCGCGCTGGTTGCGGTTAATCCGCCCGGAGAAATCCACGCTGGCATGGTAGCTTTCATCCTGATCCATTTTGAGATGGATATTACGCACCGTCACCTGCTCGTCATCCTTATGCTGGAAGACAAGCACGCTGTCGGCGATTTGCAGGTGGGAGACCGCCCAGGACCAGCCGCGATCGCTCTCCATCTGCGGCAGCGAGTTCTCCTGCGGCGCAACCGGCGCACCCTCAGGCTCCGACGCCTCGGTCTGCGGGGTAAGCTGAACAACCGCGCCTTTTAACATCACCTGCTTAACGTGCAGCTGATGGGAAAGCAGCGGCAGCAGCTCCACGTCCAGCCGCATATTGTCCGCCGTCACCAGCGACTGTGATGCGCCGGGCGCGGTCAGCGACATGCGTCCAGAGAGAATGCTCAGCCGGGGCCAGACGTGCCAGCGTAGCGGCTCGTCAAGCTTCAGCTGATAACCGCTGCGCGACTCAACCTGTCGCACCATGTAATCCCGAAAGTCGTTCGGGTTCACCAGCAGCACCAACGCAGAAAGGCCGGCGACCAGCACGACCAGTAAAATCATCAGCGTGGTTAACACTCTTCTCATGGCATCCTCAACGAGCAGCTATCACAAGGCGCAACAGGCGCTCAGTCTTTATCGATTCGGCTGGCCACCGCGCCCTGCTGATCGCGGTACTTTGCGTCCTGGCGACGGTTATAGGGGCGCGCGGCCGGACCGGAAAGCGGCTCAAAGCTGAGCGCGCCGATAAGCATTCCCGGACGCAGCGCCAGCGGCAGCTTACCGGAGTTATAAAATTCGAGTACGATGCAGCCAGACCAGCCCGGATCGATACGGTGGGCGGTGACGTGCACCATCAGGCCCAGCCGAGCCAGCGAGGAGCGACCGTCCAGCCAGCCCACCAGATCCGCAGGCAGGGTCACGGACTCAAAGGTCACCGCCAGCGCCAGTTCGCCCGGGTGCAGGAAGAAAGCATCACCTTCCGCGAGCACAATCTCATCGCTCATCACGCGATCCAGTGCGGCGCTCACCTCATCCTTGGGACCACTCAGATCGATAAAGGCAGCAGTGTGGCCACGGAAGGTGCGAAACTTGTTGCCCAGACGAACATCCACCGTCGCACCGTTGATGCGCTCCACCGGGGGGCGCGGAGTGATCGACAGGCGACCATCGTCCAGCCAGGCTTCAATATCGCGGTCACACAAACGCATAGCACTTTCTCCTTAGGTGCTGCCTGCCCGGCTAAGTTCGCCCTGGGCAGACAAGTTATCTCTGAACGGTACACAATTCGCGCCGTTTATTCAAAACCAGACGGCTCAAAAAACCCGGTTATTCAAAAAACTGGCTGATTTTGGCCTTGAGGATATCGATAGCAATGCGGTTTTTCCCGCCGCGCGGCACGATAATGTCAGCGTACTGTTTAGAAGGCTCAATAAACTGCAGGAACATCGGACGCACTGTCTTCTGATATTGTGCCATCACCGAGTCCATAGAGCGGCCGCGTTCGTTAACGTCGCGCTTAATACGGCGCATCAGGCAGATGTCCAGCGGGGTATCGACAAAGATCGAGAAGTTCATTGCCTCGCGCAGGCGCGCGTCGGTCAGCAGCAGAATGCCCTCAAGAATGATCACCTTCTTGGGTTCAATATGGATGGTCTCAGCGGTACGGGTATGCTCAACGTAGCTGTAAACCGGCAGCTCAATGGGATTGCCGCCTTTCAGCGTCTGCAAATGTTCGAACAGCAGATTGTGATCCATGGCGCTGGGATGGTCGTAGTTCGTTTTGACACGCTCTTCCATCAACAGGTGACTTTGATCCTTGTAGTAGCTATCTTCTGGGATAACGCCAATATGTTCATCACCAACCTGTTCGCGCAACTCGCGGTAAAGCGTACTGGCAATGAGACTTTTACCTGAAGCGGATGCGCCGGCGATGCCGATAATGACGCACTGATGGGACTTATCAGTCATAAATTTTGCGACCTGATTAACCTGGAAGTAAAGAAGGGAGACGCTATAGCGTCAAACGCGGCAATTATAGGGATTTCGCTCTCGTGATACCAGTCGAATGCGCAAACGTCTGCCACAACGGCTTCAATCCGGCATAATTACCTTTTCGCAAATTAAAACGGCTATTTTTCCAGCGTTCAGCCGCCTTTTTTGGCAGACTAAGTGATTAATAACACTATGATGTCAAATTATGAGCGGTCACCATAGGAATTGTAAATTGTTTGTACTAGCATAATCCAAATTTCAATTTTACCCGTCCAGGCTTTATGAACCTGGCGGCACAGGGACTGCGGATAAAGCGGTAATGAATAAACAATACCAGCGCGTTTTGGTTACTACCCCAAATCCCCTACTGAGGCTGCTCAGTTTAGGACTGGTGACCTTTATCTTCACCCTGTTTTCCCTTGAACTGACCCGTTTCGGCACCATCCTTGCGCCGCTGTGGTTCCCCACCTCCATTATGATGGTCGCCTTCTACCGCCACGCCGGACGCATGTGGCCGGGTATCGCTATCGCCTGCTCGCTGGGTAGCCTGGCCGCGTCGTCTCTGCTCTTGCAGTCGCACGAAATGAATCTCTGGTATCCGGCAATCAATATTATTGAGGCGCTGGCCGGGGCGGTGCTGCTGCGCAAGATGCTGCCCTGGTACAACCCGCTGCAAAACTTGGGGGACTGGATCCGTTTGACCATCGGCAGTGCCGTGGTACCTCCCCTGCTCGGCGGGCTGCTGGTATGCATGTTACCCGGCAACGAGAACCTGCTGCGCACCTTTATGATCTGGGTACTCTCGGAATCTATCGGCGCGCTGGCGCTGGTTCCTCTCGGGCTGATGTTTAAGCTGCACTACCTGCTGCGCCACCGCAAGCCGCAGCTGCTGCTGGAGACGCTGGTGACGCTGGCGGTTACCCTTTTCCTGAGCTGGCTCTCTATGCTGTATCTGCCGTGGCCCTTTACCGCCGTTATTGTTCTGCTGATGTGGACCGCAGTCCGTCTACCGCGGCTGGAGGCGTTTCTCATCTTCCTCGTCACCATCATGGTGGTGTCGCTGATGATGACCCACGGCCCGATGGAGCTAAACAACTTTAACAGCAGCGCCATGCTGAATGCCCCCTGGCTGCCGTTTATGATGATCCTGCTGCCGGCCAACGTCATGACCATGGTGATGTACTCCTTTCGCGCCGAGCGCAAGCACATTACTGAAAGCGAAGCCCGCTTCCGCAACGCCATGGAGTACTCGGCCATCGGCATGGCATTGGTGGGCACCGACGGCCAGTGGTTACAGGTCAACAAGGCGCTGTGCAATTTTCTTGGCTACTCCCAGGATGAGCTGCGCCTGCTCACCTTCCAGCAGCTCACCTGGCCGGAAGATCTCAACAGCGACCTCGAACAGCTTGAGATGCTGGTGCGCGGCGAAATCGACAGCTACTCCATGGAGAAGCGCTACTATACCCGCACGGGGGATATCGTCTGGGCGCTGCTGGCAGTGTCGCTGGTACGCCATCCGGACGGCACGCCGCTCTACTTCATCTCCCAGGTGGAAGATATCAACGATCTGAAACACACCGAATGGGTCAACAAGCGGCTGATGGAGCGCATTACGCTGGCCAACGAAGCCGGGGGGATCGGCATCTGGGAGTGGGATCTGGAGCCGGACATTATCAGCTGGGATAAGCGCATGTTTGAGCTTTACGAGCAACCGCCGCACGTGAAGCCCACCTGGAAGCTCTGGTATGAGTGCGTGGTTCCGGAGGACAGAGCCGAGGCCGAACGCATTATCCGCGACTCGCTGGTGGCAAGAACCGCGTTTAAGCTTGAGTACCGCATCCATGTTAAAGAGGGCGTTCGCCATATCCGTGCCCTGGCGAACCGGGTGCTGAATAAAAACGGTGAAGTTGAACGGCTGCTCGGCGTCAATATGGACATGACCGAGGTGAAACAGCTCAACGAGGCCCTGTTCCAGGAGAAAGAGCGGCTGCACATCACCCTCGACTCCATCGGTGAAGCGGTGCTCTGTACCGATGTAGATATGAATGTCACCTTTATGAATCCGGTGGCGGAAAAAATGAGCGGCTGGCAGCAGGAGCACGCCATCGGCCAGGCTCTGCTGAACGTGCTGCGCATCACCTTTGGTGATAACGGCCCTACGCTGGAAAACATCCATAGCGGTGATATGTCGCGTTCAGCCATTGAACAGGACGTGGTGCTGCACTGCCGCAACGGCGGCACCTACGATATTCACTACAGCGTAACGCCCCTCAGCACCCTGGACGGGCAGAACATCGGCTTCGTTCTGGTGATCCAGGACGTGACCGAGTCGCGGAAGATGCTGCGCCAGCTGAGCTACAGCGCCTCCCACGATGCGCTGACCCATCTGGCGAATCGCGTTAGCTTCGAGAATCATCTTAAGCGCCTGCTGCTGACGGTGCAGGAGACGCATCAGCGCCACGCGCTGGTCTATATCGATCTCGACCGCTTTAAGGCAGTTAACGATACCGCAGGCCATGCGGCGGGCGATGCCCTGCTACGGGAACTCTCTTCCCTGATGCTCAGCATGCTGCGCTCTACCGATGTGCTTGCCCGCCTCGGTGGGGATGAATTTGGCCTGCTGCTGCCAGACTGCAATATCGAGAGCGCACGCTACATCTCCGGGCGCATCATTCACGCCATCAACGACTACCGCTTTATGTGGGAGGGCCACCTGCACCGCATCGGGGCCAGCGCCGGCATCACCCTGATTGATGAGAACAACTGCCAGGCTTCCGAGGTAATGTCCCAGGCAGATATCGCCTGCTACGCCTCAAAAAACAATGGCCGTGGCGTGGTAACGGTGTACGAGCCGCAGCAGGATCATATGCATCACAACCGCAGCCTGATCTCCCTTGAGGAGCAGACGCGGATGATCCGCGATAACCATCTGCTGCTGGTGGCGCGCGGCGTCGCCTCCCCGCGTGTACCGGAGTCCTGCAACTTCTGGCTGCTCTCGCTGCGCCTGTGGACCAGCGAGGGGGAAGCCATGGAGGAGCGCGCCTTCCGCTCGGGTCTGGCCGAGCCGGAGCTGATCCGCGCCCTTGACCGTCGTGTGATCCATGAGTTCTTTACTAACAGCGCCGCTGGTGTCGTACGCAAAGGGGTCAGCGTCGCGCTGCCGCTCTCCAGCGCCGGGCTGGCCAGCCGGACGGTAGTCAATGAGATCGTCGAGAAGCTGGAGCAGAGCGGGATGCCGGGCCGCCTGCTGCACTTTGTGATCCATGCCGATGCCCTGATGCGCGAAGAGAGCAGCATTGGTGACGGCCTCGCCAAACTTCGTCAGGCAGGCTGCCGACTGATTATCAGCCATATTGGCCGCGATCTGGAGATCTTCAACCATCTTATGCCGCAGATGGCAGACTACATCCTGCTTGAGCCGGAGCTGGTAACCAACGTACACGGTAACCTGATGGACGAGATGATGGTCACTATCGTGCAGGGCCATGCGCACCGTTTGGGAATGAAAAGCATCGCCGGACCAACCAACCAGCCGATGATGATGGATACCCTCTCCGGCATTGGGATTGACTATATCTACGGGGATACTATTTCCCAGGCTCAGCCGCTGGATCTCATGCTAAACACCAGCTACTTTGCCATTAACTGACGGCTGCCAGTCCGGGGTGTACCAGATGTGCAGCAGCGCATAGGAGCGCCAGGGGTGCCAGCGCACCGCATAGTGGCGGATTTGCGCCGGAGTCATTCCCGCGAAACGCTGTTTGATAGCATAGTCATCGGCTAAAAAGACATCTTTCGCCTGCCAGCCACGCATTGCCAGATAGTTTGCCGTCCAGCGCCCGATACCGGGAAAACTCTGCAATAGCTTCACGCCCTGCTCGATATCCGTTGGAGCCTGCAACGGAAACTCGCCCTCAAGGGTAGCGCGGGCCAAATTAATCAGCGCCTCGGCCCGCTTAAGCGGCATCCCCAGCGCTTTTAACGCTACGGGGTCGGCCTTAACCAGCGCCTCTGCCGTCGGGAAGCAGATAAAGCCCGGCGCATCCGCCAGCGGCTCGCCTAAGCTCGCCACCACCTTACCGGTCAGCTTCGCCGCCATCGCCACGCTCACCAGCTGCCCAAGGATTGCCCGCACGCCCTGCTCAAAGGTATCCATCGAGCCAGGCAGCCGCAGGCCTGGTCTTTGCTCGCCCAGCGAACCGAGGGTCTGAACAATCTCCTGCGGATCGCAGGCGAGATCGAACAGACGCTCCAGCCGGGCCAGGCAGGTGTCAGCCACCGGCATTAGCCCGTCGCTGAGGGTGACCCGCAGCGTATGGTTAGCCTCGTCCGGCTCGGCGGTAACGATCCCCCGGTGCTCCCCCAGCGCAAAACTGCGCACGTAGCGACCTTCGCTGACCACCTCCACGCCGGTCACCGCACGCGCCTGTAAAAAACCTAACATCCACGCCCAGTCGTAGGGCGGCTTCCAGCTCAGTGTATACATAGTTACTCCTCTCACTCTCTTTTCAGCTTAAGCCCCCCACCACTTTTTTGCTTTGCTTTCATAATCCTTTCGGCTAAAGTCGCCCCCCTTCTTCACCGGCATGGGGAACTTTCATGTTTATTGGTTTTGACTACGGCACGGCAAACTGCTCCGTTGCGGTGATGCGCGACGGCATCCCGCAGCTATTAAAAATGGAAAACGGCAGCACGCTACTGCCGTCAATGCTCTGCGCCCCGACGCGGGAAGCGGTCAGCGAGTGGCTCTACCGTCACCATGACGTTCCGGCCACCGGCGGCGAAACCCAGGCGCTGCTGCGCCGGGCGGTAAACTTTAACCGCGAGGAAGATATCGAGGTGCTGCCGGGCAGCGTCCAGTTTGGTCTTCAGTCGTTGCAGCAGTACGTTCAGGATCCGGAAGAGGTCTACTTCGTTAAATCGCCAAAATCCTTCCTTGGGGCCAGCGGCCTGAAGCCGCAGCAGATCGCCCTGTTTGAGGATCTGGTCTGCGCCATGATGCTGCATATTCGCCAGCAGGCGGAGAGCCAGCTGCCGGAGGCGATCGATCGGGCGGTGATTGGCCGACCCATCAACTTCCAGGGGCTGGGCGGCGATGACGCTAACGCCCAGGCGCAGGGGATCCTCGATCGTGCCGCGAAGCGTGCAGGCTTTAACGAGGTGGTGTTCCAGTACGAGCCGGTCGCGGCAGGACTGGATTTTGAAGCCACGTTGCAGGCGGAGAAGCGCGTGCTGGTAGTGGATATCGGCGGCGGGACCACCGACTGCTCGCTGCTGCTGATGGGGCCGCAATGGCATCAGCGTCAGGATCGCGACAGCAGCCTGCTGGGACACAGCGGCTGCCGCGTAGGCGGTAACGATCTCGATATTGCGCTGGCCTTTAAGCACCTGATGCCGCTGTTGGGCATGGGCGGTCAGACTGAAAAAGGTATCGCCCTGCCGATCCTGCCGTGGTGGAACGCGGTGGCGATCAACGACGTTCCGGCCCAGAGCGACTTCTACAGCAGCGCCAACGGCCGCCTGCTCAATGACCTGGTGCGTGATGCCCGGGAGGGCGATAAGGTGGCGCGGCTGGTGAAGGTGTGGCGTCAGCGCCTCAGCTACCGCCTGGTGCGCAGCGCGGAAGAGAGCAAGATTGCCCTCTCCGACAACGCGCAAACCGAGGCCCGGCTGCCGTTTATCAGCGACGAGCTGGCGACGGCGATTACGCAAGAGGGGCTGGAGACCGCCCTTAACCAGCCGCTGACGCGCATCCTTGAGCAGGTGCAGCTGGCGCTGGCGAGCAGCAACGAGACGCCGGATATCATCTACCTGACCGGCGGCAGCGCCCGCTCCCCGCTGATCAAAAAGGCGCTGGCCGACGCCCTGCCCGGCATTCCGATTGCCGGCGGCGACGATTTTGGCTCGGTCACCGCTGGCCTCGCCCGCTGGGCGCAGGTGGTGTTTTAAGCAACATGCCCGGCGGCGTTTCGCTTGCCGGGCTTACGCATGTCCCCATTCAGACGATTCCATACGGTCTTTCATATTTCCTCCATTTTTCTGCGGCGTTGCATTACTAAACTAGTATCATTCTGTGAAATGTTTCAGGAAGAGATACGGATAACAATGAAAGGTCGTGTTAATGCCCGCTGGGCGATGGTCATCGGCGTGGCGATTGTTGCTATTGCTGCACTTTGGTACTGGCATAGCCACAACGATACCCAAACCGCCCCGGGCGCCCATGCCCCGCAGGCTGGACGGGGTGCAGCAGGCGGTCGCCGCGGCATGCCGCTGGCTCCGGTACAGGCGGCCACCGCCGTTGAAGGCGAAGTTCCTCGCTACCTGTCGGGACTTGGCACGATCACCGCCGCCAATACCGTCACCGTACGCAGCCGCGTTGACGGTCAGCTGATGGCTCTGCACTTCCAGGAGGGCCAGCAGGTGAAAGCGGGCGATCTGCTGGCAGAGATCGACCCCAGCCAGTTCAAAGTCGCGCTCGCCCAGGCCCAGGGCCAGCTGGCGAAGGATAAAGCCACGCTGGCAAATGCCCAGCGCGATCTGGCCCGCTATCAGCAGCTGGTTAAAACTAACCTTGTCTCCCGCCAGGAGCTGGATGCCCAGCAGGCGCTGGTGAGCGAATCTCAGGGCACTATCAAGGCAGATGAAGCCTCGGTCGCCAGCGCCCAGCTACAGCTCGACTGGAGCCGGATCACCGCCCCGATCGATGGTCGCGTGGGCCTGAAGCAGGTCGATATTGGCAACCAGATCTCCAGCGGCGACACCACCGGGATCGTGGTGATCACCCAGACTCACCCTATCGATCTGGTCTTTACCCTGCCGGAGAGCGATATCGCCACGGTGGTGCAGGCGCAAAAGGCCGGGCAGACCCTCAGCGTTGAAGCCTGGGACCGCACCAACAAGCAGAAGCTGAGCGACGGTACCCTGCTGAGCCTCGACAACCAGATCGATACCACCACCGGCACCATCAAGCTGAAGGCCCGCTTTACCAATCAGGACGATGCCCTCTTCCCTAACCAGTTCGTTAACGCCCGAATGCTGGTCTCTACCGAACAGAACGCGGTGCTGATCCCTACCGCTGCGCTGCAGATGGGCAACGATGGCCACTTCGTCTGGGTGCTGAACGAGCAGAACAAAGTGAGCAAGCACACCGTGACGCCAGGCATTCAAAACAGCCAGCAGGTGGCCATTAGCGCCGGGCTGTCGGCGGGTGACAAAGTGGTCACCGACGGTATCGACCGCCTAACCGAGGGTGCTCAGGTCGAGGTGGTCACCGCCCAGAGCGCCGACGCCGCCCCTGCCGCACAGGCGAAAACTCACGGCACGCGCGCCGCACAGGGAGCCGGTTCCTGATGCAGGTGTTACCTCCCCGCGCCACCGGCGGCCCGTCCCGCCTGTTTATTCTCCGTCCGGTCGCCACCACCCTGCTGATGGTGGCGATCCTGCTGGCCGGGATCATTGGCTACCGTTTTCTGCCGGTCTCTGCTCTGCCCGAGGTAGACTATCCCACCATTCAGGTGGTGACCCTCTACCCCGGAGCCAGTCCGGACGTGATGACCTCTGCCGTCACCGCGCCTCTTGAACGCCAGTTTGGCCAGATGTCTGGCTTGAAGCAGATGTCCTCGCAAAGCTCCGGCGGCGCGTCGGTGGTGACGCTCCAGTTTCAGCTGACGCTGGGCCTGGACGTTGCCGAGCAGGAGGTGCAGGCCGCGATTAACGCCGCCACTAACCTGCTCCCCTCCGATCTGCCTAACCCGCCGGTCTATAGCAAGGTCAACCCGGCGGATCCGCCGATCATGTCGCTGGCGGTGACCTCAACCGCGATGCCGATGACTCAGGTGGAGGATATGGTCGAGACCCGGGTGGCACAGAAGATCTCCCAGGTCTCCGGCGTCGGGCTGGTTACCCTCTCTGGCGGCCAGCGTCCAGCCGTACGGGTGAAGCTTAATGCCCAGGCTATTGCCGCGCTCGGGTTGACCAGCGAAACCGTGCGCACCGCGATCAATAACAACAACGTTAACTCGGCGAAGGGTAGCCTCGACGGCCCGACGCGGGCAGTGACCCTCTCTGCGAACGATCAGATGCAGTCCGCCGACGATTACCGTCGCCTGATTATTGCCTACCAGAACGGGGCACCGATCCGCCTCGGCGATGTGGCAACCATCGAGCAGGGTGCGGAGAACAGCTGGCTGGGGGCATGGGCCAACAAGCAGCAGGCGATTGTGATGAACGTCCAGCGCCAGCCGGGAGCCAATATTCTCTCGACTGCGGACAGCATCCGTACCCTGCTGCCCCAGCTCACCGAGAGCCTGCCGAAGTCGGTCACGGTTAAGGTTCTGTCCAATCGCACTACCAACATTCGCGCCTCGGTGGACGACACCCAGTTTGAGCTGATGCTGGCCATCGCCCTGGTGGTAATGATCATTTACCTGTTTCTGCGTAACGTTCCGGCCACCATTATTCCCGCTGTGGCAGTACCCCTGTCGCTGGTGGGCACCTTTGCGGTGATGGTGTTCCTCGACTTCTCGATCAACAACCTAACGCTGATGGCCTTGACCATCGCCACCGGCTTCGTGGTCGATGATGCCATCGTGGTGATTGAGAACATCTCCCGTTATATCGAAAAAGGCGAGAAGCCGCTGGCGGCGGCGCTGAAGGGCGCGGGAGAGATTGGCTTTACCATTATCTCCCTCACCTTCTCGCTGATCGCGGTGCTGATCCCGCTGCTGTTTATGGGCGATATCGTCGGCCGCCTGTTCCGCGAGTTTGCCGTCACCCTGGCGGTGGCGATTCTGATCTCCGCCGTGGTCTCCCTGACCCTGACGCCGATGATGTGCGCCCGGATGCTCAGCCACGAATCTCTGCGCAAGCAGAACCGGTTTTCCCGCGCCTCGGAGCGCTTTTTCGACCGCGTGATCGCCGCCTATGGCCGCGGGCTGACCAAAGTGCTTAACCATCCATGGCTGACCCTCAGCGTGGCGGTAGGTGCGCTGCTGCTGTCGGTGCTGCTGTGGGTAACCATCCCGAAAGGTTTCTTCCCGATCCAGGATAACGGCATTATTCAGGGCACCTTGCAAGCCCCGCAGTCGGCGTCATTTGCCAGCATGGCGGAGCGCCAGCGTCAGGTAAGCGATATCGTGCTGAAGGATCCGGCGGTAGAGAGCCTGACGGCCTTTGTCGGAGTTGACGGCACCAACCCGTCGCTGAACAGCGCCCGGCTGCAAATCAACCTTAAGCCGCTGGATGACCGGGACGATCGTGTCCAGGCGGTGATCGCCCGGCTTCAGCAGGCGGTAGCGAAGGTGCCGGGCGTGGATCTCTATCTCCAGCCGACTCAGGATCTGACTATCGATACCACCGTCAGCCGCACCCAGTATCAGTTCACTCTCCAGGCGACAACCCTGGAGGCGCTGAGCACCTGGGTGCCACAGCTGATGAGTGAGCTACAGACCCTGCCGCAGCTGGCCGACGTCAGCAGCGACTGGCAGGACAAGGGGCTGGCCGCCTACGTTAACGTGGATCGGGACAGCGCCAGCCGCCTCGGCATTACCATGGCGGACGTGGATAACGCCCTCTATAACGCCTTCGGCCAGCGGCTGATCTCTACCATCTATACTCAGGCCAACCAGTACCGCGTAGTGCTGGAGCACAATACGGCGGCAACGCCGGGCCTGGCGGGGCTGGACTCTATCCGCCTGACCAGCAGCGACGGCGGCGTGGTGCCGCTCAGTGCCATTGCGAAGGTGGAGGAGCGCTATACCCCGCTGGCGATCAATCACCTCGACCAGTTCCCGTCTACCACCATCTCGTTTAACGTCCAGGACGGTTACGCGCTGGGGGATGCGGTACAGGCGATTCTGGATAGCGAGCAGAACCTCAGCCTGCCGGGGGATATTACTACCCAATTCCAGGGCAGCTCGCTGGCGTTCCAGGACGCGCTGGGCAGCACCGTGTGGCTGATCGTCGCGGCGGTGGTAGCGATGTATATCGTGCTCGGCGTGCTCTACGAGAGCTTTATCCACCCGATCACCATCCTCTCTACCCTGCCCACCGCCGGGGTCGGCGCGTTGCTGGCGCTGATGCTGGCGGGCAGCGAGCTGGACGTGATCGCCATTATCGGCATCATTCTGCTGATTGGTATCGTCAAGAAGAACGCCATCATGATGATCGACTTTGCCCTTGCCGCCGAGCGGGAACAGGGCATGTCGCCACGGGAGGCGATCTTCCAGGCCTGCCTGCTGCGTTTTCGTCCGATCCTGATGACCACCCTCGCGGCGCTGCTGGGTGCCCTGCCGCTGATGCTGAGCACCGGGGTGGGGGCGGAGCTGCGCCGTCCGCTGGGGATCGGCATGGTTGGCGGCCTACTGGTGAGCCAGGTGCTGACCCTCTTTACCACGCCAGTGATCTACCTGCTGTTTGACCGTCTGGCCCTGCGGGTTCGCCACCGCTTCCCCCGCCGCGAAGAGCGTGAAGGGGAGGAGGCGTAAGTGAAGTTTTTTGCCCTGTTCATTCATCGGCCGGTCGCCACTATTCTGATTTCGCTGGCGATCACGCTGTGCGGGATCCTCGGCTTCCGCCTGCTGCCGGTAGCCCCGCTGCCGCAGGTAGATTACCCGGTGATCATGGTGAGCGCCTCCCTGCCGGGGGCCTCGCCGGAGACCATGGCCTCCTCGGTGGCGACGCCGCTGGAGCGCTCCCTCGGGCGTATCGCCGGAGTCAATGAGATGACCTCCTCCAGCTCGCTGGGCAGCACGCGCATCATTCTGGAGTTCAATTTCGATCGCGACATCAACGGCGCGGCGCGAGACGTGCAGGCGGCGATCAACGCCGCGCAAAGCCTGCTGCCGAGCGGGATGCCGAGCCGTCCGACCTATCGGAAAGCGAACCCGTCCGATGCGCCAATAATGATCCTGACGTTAACCTCGGACACCTACTCCCAGGGGCAGCTGTATGACTTCGCCTCGACGCAGCTGGCGCAGACCATCTCGCAAATAGAGGGCGTCGGTGACGTTGACGTCGGCGGCAGCTCCCTGCCCGCCGTGCGGGTGTCGCTTAACCCGCAGGCGCTGTTTAACCAGGGCGTATCGCTGGACGACGTACGCAGCGCGATCAATGACGCCAACGTGCGCAGGCCGCAGGGCGCCATTGAAGATGGCACCCACCGCTGGCAGCTGCAAACCAACGACGAGATCAAAACCGCCGAGGCCTACCAGCCGCTGATTGTTCACTACAGCAACGGAGCGGCGGTGCGCCTCGGCGACGTCGCCAGCGTTACCGATTCGGTGCAGGACGTGCGCAACGCCGGGATGACTAACGCCAAGCCCGCGATCCTGCTGATGATCCGTAAGCTGCCGGAAGCCAATATTATCCAGACGGTGGACAGCATCCGCGCCCGGCTGCCGGAGCTACAGGAGACGATCCCGGCGGCCATCGACTTACAGATCGCCCAGGACCGCTCCCCTACCATCCGCGCCTCGCTGGATGAGGTGGAGCACAGCCTGATCATCTCCGTAGCGCTGGTGATCCTGGTGGTCTTTCTCTTCCTGCGCTCGGGCCGGGCGACGCTGATCCCTGCGGTGGCGGTGCCGGTGTCGCTGATCGGCACCTTTGCCGCCATGTACCTGTGCGGATTTAGCCTCAACAACCTCTCCCTGATGGCCCTGACCATCGCCACCGGCTTCGTGGTAGATGACGCCATCGTGGTGCTGGAGAACATCGCCCGCCATCTGGAGGCCGGGATGAAACCCCTCCAGGCAGCCTTGCAGGGCACGCGGGAGGTGGGCTTTACCGTGCTCTCCATGAGTCTGTCGCTGGTGGCGGTCTTCCTGCCGCTGCTGCTGATGGATGGCCTGCCGGGCCGCCTGCTGCGGGAGTTCGCCGTCACGCTGTCGGTGGCGATCGGTATCTCGCTAGTGGTCTCCCTGACCCTGACGCCGATGATGTGTGGCTGGCTGCTGAAAAGCGGCAAACCGAAAGCGCAATCGAAAGTGCGGGGCTTTGGCCGCCTGCTGCTGGGCCTCCAGCAGGGCTACGCTAAATCGCTGAAGTGGGTGCTGAACCATACCCGGATGGTGGGCGTGGTGCTGCTCGGCACCATCGCGCTCAACGTCTGGCTCTATATTGCGATCCCTAAAACCTTCTTCCCGGAGCAGGACACCGGGGTGCTGATGGGCGGTATCCAGGCCGACCAGAGCATCTCTTTCCAGGCGATGCGCGGCAAGCTGGCGGACTTTATGAAGATTATCCGTGACGATCCGGCGGTAGATAACGTCACCGGCTTTACCGGCGGCTCGCGGGTCAACAGCGGGATGATGTTTATCACCCTCAAGTCCCGCGACCAGCGCAGCGATAGCGCCCAGCAGGTCATCGACCGTCTGCGGGTCAAACTGGCGAAAGAGCCGGGAGCCAACCTGTTCCTGATGGCGGTGCAGGATATCCGCGTCGGCGGTCGCCAGTCGAACGCCAGCTATCAGTACGCCCTGCTGTCGGACGATCTCAGCGACCTGCGGGAGTGGGAGCCGAAGATCCGCAAGGCGCTGGCCGCCCTGCCCCAGCTGGCGGACGTTAACTCCGACCAGCAGGATAACGGCGCGGAGATGAACCTGATCTACGACCGGGAGACCATGTCCCGGCTGGGCATCAGCGTGCAGGACGCCAACGGCCTGCTGAATAACGCCTTTGGCCAGCGGCAGATCTCGACCATCTACGAGGCGCTCAACCAGTACAAGGTGGTAATGGAGGTCGATCCGCGTTACACCCAGGACATCAGCGCCCTGGACAAGATGTTTGTGATCAACAGCGAGGGCAAGCCGATCCCCCTCTCCTATTTTGCGAAGTGGCAGCCCGCTAACGCGCCGCTGTCGGTGAACCATCAGGGGCTTTCCGCCGCCTCGACCATCGCCTTTAACCTGCCGACCGGCGTCTCGCTGTCCGAAGCCAGCGAAGCGATTGACCGGACGATGACCCAGCTGGGAGTGCCCTCCAGCGTGCGCGGCAGCTTTGCCGGGACCGCACAGGTCTTCCAGGATACCATGCGCTCCCAGCTGATCCTGATCCTTGCAGCCATCGCTACGGTCTACATCGTGCTCGGCATTCTCTATGAGAGCTACGTCCATCCGCTGACCATTCTCTCGACCCTGCCCTCGGCGGGCGTGGGGGCGCTGTTGGCGCTGGAGCTGTTCGATGCCCCATTTAGCCTCATCGCCCTGATCGGAATTATGTTATTGATAGGTATCGTCAAGAAGAACGCCATCATGATGGTCGACTTCGCTCTTGAGGCGCAGCGCACCGGCAACCTGACGCCGCAGGAGGCCATCTTCCAGGCCTGCCTGCTGCGCTTCAGGCCGATCATGATGACCACCCTGGCGGCGCTGTTTGGCGCGCTGCCGCTGGTGCTGACCTCCGGCGACGGTTCCGAGCTGCGCCAGCCGCTCGGGATCACCATTGTCGGCGGCCTGGTGATGAGCCAGCTGCTGACGCTCTACACCACGCCGGTGGTCTATCTCTTCTTTGACCGGCTACGGCTGCGTTTCACCCGCAAGCGCCAGCCGCTATTGAGTGAGTAAAGGGTAAAGAGGCAGGTGAGATGACCGATCTTCCTAACCAGGTCCGCTGGCAGCTATGGATAGTGGCCTTCGGCTTTTTCATGCAGGCGCTGGATACCACCATCGTCAACACCGCCCTGCCCTCGATGGCGCAGAGCCTCGGCGAAAGCCCGCTGCACATGCACATGGTCGTCGTGGCCTACGTGCTGACGGTAGCGGTGATGCTCCCCGCCAGCGGCTGGCTGGCGGATAAGGTCGGGGTGCGCAACGTCTTCTTCAGCGCGATTGTACTCTTTACGCTGGGATCGCTGTTCTGCGCTCAGGCCAGCACGCTGGACGGACTGGTGATGGCGAGAGTATTACAGGGCGTCGGCGGCGCAATGATGGTGCCGGTGGGCAGGCTGACGGTGATGAAGATCGTTCCCCGGTCGCAGTATATGGCGGCGATGACCTTCGTCACCCTGCCGGGGCAAATTGGCCCCCTGCTCGGCCCGGCGCTGGGGGGTATTCTGGTGGAGTACGCCTCCTGGCACTGGATCTTCCTGATTAACCTGCCGGTGGGCATTGTCGGGGCCATCGCCACCCTCTGGCTGATGCCCAACTACACCCTGCAAACCCGCCGCTTCGATATGCCCGGCTTTCTGCTGCTGGCCTTCGGCATGGCGGCGCTGACTCTCGCCCTCGACGGCCAGAAGGGGTTAGGCATCTCAACGCTTACTCTTATCGCGCTGGTCATCGCGGGCGTCATCGCGCTGGGGGCGTACCTGTGGCACGCCAGACGCAACGAGGCGGCACTCTTTCCCCTCGGCCTGTTTGGTACCCGCTCCTTCTCCCTTGGCCTGGCCGGCAGCTTTGCCGGACGCATCGGCAGCGGCATGCTGCCCTTTATCACCCCGGTGTTTTTACAGATCGGCCTGGGCTTCTCGCCGTTCCACGCCGGGCTGATGATGATCCCGATGGTGCTGGGCAGCATGGGCATGAAGCGAATTGTGGTGC
Source organism: Pseudescherichia sp. (assembly GCF_031987975.1). Classification (GTDB taxonomy): domain Bacteria; phylum Pseudomonadota; class Gammaproteobacteria; order Enterobacterales; family Enterobacteriaceae; genus Pseudescherichia. The sequence continues at coordinate 102,047 of NZ_DALZYX010000008.1, forward strand.
AGATCGTCAACCGCTTCGGCTACCGCCGGGTGCTGGTGGCCAGCACGCTGGGGCTGGCGCTGGTGAGCCTGCTGTTTATGGCAACGGCGCTGGCGGGCCTCTACTATCTGCTGCCGGTGGTGCTTTTTGTGCAGGGGATGATCAACTCGATGCGCTTCTCGACCATGAACACCCTGACGCTGAAGGATCTGCCGGATGCGCAGGCCAGCAGCGGCAACAGCCTGCTGTCGATGATCATGCAGCTGTCGATGAGTATCGGTGTCACCGTCGCCGGGCTGCTGCTCGGCCTGTTTGGTCAGCAGCATCTGGCGACCGACAGCACGCTGGTGCACCACGTTTTCTTTTCCACCTATCTGTGCATGGCGGTGATCATCGCCCTGCCCGCGCTGGTCTTTGCCCGCGTGCCGAATGACGCCGGCACCAATACCGTGATTGCCCGGCGCAAAAGGAGTTCACGATGAAATTCTGGCGACCCGGTATTACCGGCAAGCTCTTTCTGGCGATCCTCGCTACCTGTATTGCGCTGCTAATCACCATGCACTGGGCGGTGCGGATCAGCTTTGAGCGCGGCTTTATCGACTACATCAAGCACGGCAACGAGCAGCGGTTACAGATGCTCAGCGACGCGCTGGGGGAGCAGTATGCGCTGCACGGCAACTGGCGTTTTCTGCGCAATAACGACCGCTTCGTCTTCCAGATCCTGCGCTCCTTTGAGCATGAAAGCGACGACGATCGGCCCGGCCCCGGCATGCCGCCCCACGGCTGGCGGACGCAGTTCTGGGTGACCGATCAGAGCGGCGACGTGCTGGTTGGCCCGCGCTCCCCGGTGCCGAAAGAGGGTACCCGGCGGGCGATAACGGTTAACGGTGCGGTGGTTGGCTCGGTCATCGCCTCCCCGGTGGAGCGGCTGACGCGCAACACCGATATCAACTTTGATCGTCAGCAGCGGCGCACCAGCTGGCTGATTGTCGGCCTCGCTACGCTGCTGGCGGCGCTGGCAACCTTCCCGCTGGCGCGCGGCCTACTCGCCCCGGTCAAACGGCTGGTAGAGGGGACGCACCGGCTGGCAGCCGGGGACTTTACCACCCGCGTGGCGACGTCCAGCCCGGATGAGCTGGGCAAGCTGGCCCAGGACTTTAACCAGCTCGCCAGCACCCTGGAGAAGAACCAGCAGATGCGCCGCGACTTTATGGCCGATATCTCCCACGAGCTGCGCACCCCGCTGGCGGTGCTGCGCGGTGAGCTGGAGGCGATTCAGGACGGCGTGCGCCAGTTCACCCCCGAGTCGGTAGCCTCCTTACAGGCCGAAGTGGGCACGCTGACCAAGCTGGTTGACGATCTGCATCAGCTCTCGATGTCCGACGAGGGGGCGCTGGCCTACCAGAAGGCCCCGATGGATGTGATAACCCTGCTGGAGATTGCCGCCGGGGCGTTCCGGGAGCGCTTCGCCAGTCGGGGACTAAGCCTTAACGTCTCGCTGCCGGAGAGCGCCATCGTGTTCGGCGACCGCGACCGTCTGATGCAGCTCTTTAATAATCTGCTGGAGAACAGTCTGCGCTATACCGATGCCGGGGGCCAGCTGATGATTAGTGCGACCGTGAAGCCAGATGCCATGGCGATGACCTTTGCCGACAGCGGCCCCGGCGTCAGCGACGAGCAGCTCAGCCGCCTGTTTGAGCGTTTCTACCGCACCGAAAGCTCGCGCAACCGCGCCAGCGGCGGCTCCGGACTGGGGCTGCCTATCTGCGTAAACATTGTTGAAGCCCACGGCGGCACCATCCACGCGGCCCATTCGCCTTTTGGCGGGGTTAGCATTACAGTTGAACTACCGCTGGAACGCGATTTACCGAGAGATGTATGACTGAGTTACCGATTGACGAAAATACCCCGCGCATTTTAATCGTGGAAGATGAGCCGAAGCTGGGACAGCTGCTGGTGGACTATCTGCGGGCGGCGGGCTATGCCCCGACGCTGATTAACCACGGTGATAAGGTGCTGCCCTACGTGCGCCAGACGCCGCCGGACCTGATGCTGCTGGATCTGATGCTCCCCGGCACTGACGGCCTGACCCTGTGCCGGGAGATCCGCCGCTTCTCCGATCTGCCGATTGTGATGGTGACCGCCAGAATTGAGGAGATCGATCGCCTGCTGGGGCTGGAGATTGGCGCCGATGACTACATCTGCAAACCCTACAGCCCTCGGGAGGTGGTCGCGCGGGTGAAAACCATTCTGCGCCGCTGCAAGCCCCAGCGCGAGCTGAAAGAGCTGGATGCAGTCAGCCCGCTGATGATCGACGAGAGCCGCTTCCAGGCCAGCTGGCGCAGCAAGGCGCTGGATTTGACGCCCGCCGAGTTTCGCCTGCTGAAGACCCTCTCCGGCGAGCCGGGGAAAGTCTTCTCCCGCGAGCAGCTGCTGAACCACCTCTATGACGACTACCGCGTAGTAACCGACCGCACCATCGACAGCCACATCAAAAACCTGCGCCGCAAGCTGGAGGCGCTGGACGAGGAGCAGTCGTTTATCCGCGCGGTATATGGCGTTGGCTACCGCTGGGAGGCGGACGCCGGCCGAATGGCATAAGTCGCGAATTAACCCAAGCCGGGTAAGGCGCAGCCGCCACCCGGCGCTTTACCTGCCAGCCCCGCAGCGCTATAATTCCCGCCCTTAAAACAGGGGATTACCCCCTGCCCGCCCACTGAACTGCGGCGGATCTGACCTGTCATCAGAACGAGAACATCATGTTTAAACCGGAACTCCTCTCCCCGGCGGGAACGCTGAAAAATATGCGTTACGCCTTCGCCTATGGCGCGGATGCCGTCTACGCGGGCCAGCCCCGTTACTCCCTGCGGGTGCGCAATAACGAATTTAATCACGAGAACCTTCAGCTGGGGATCAACGAAGCCCATCAGCTTGGGAAAAAGTTCTACGTGGTGGTGAATATTGCGCCGCACAACGCCAAGCTGAAGACATTTATCCGCGATTTAGCGCCGGTGGTAGCGATGGGACCGGATGCGCTGATCATGTCCGATCCCGGTTTAATCATGCTGGTGCGCGAGAACTTCCCGGAGATGGACATCCACCTCTCGGTGCAGGCTAACGCGGTTAACTGGGCGACGGTGAAGTTCTGGCAGCAGATGGGCCTGACCCGGGTGATCCTCTCCCGCGAGCTGTCGCTGGATGAGATCGCCGAGATCCGCCAGCAGGTGCCGGAGATGGAGCTTGAGATCTTCGTTCATGGTGCGCTGTGTATGGCCTACTCGGGCCGCTGCCTGCTCTCGGGCTACATCAACAAGCGCGATCCTAACCAGGGCACCTGCACCAACGCCTGCCGCTGGGAGTACAACGTGCAGGAGGGTAAAGAGGACGCCGTGGGTAATATCGTCCACGTCCACGAGCCGATCCCGGTGAAAAACGTCGAGCCGACGCTGGGTATTGGCGCGCCTACCGACAAGGTGTTTATGATCGAAGAGGCCCAGCGTCCTGGCGAGTACATGACCGCGTTCGAAGATGAGCACGGTACCTACATCATGAACTCGAAGGATCTGCGCGCCATCGCCCACGTTGAGCGCCTGACGCAGATGGGCGTGCACTCGCTGAAGATCGAGGGCCGCACCAAGTCATTTTACTACTGCGCCCGTACCGCGCAGGTTTACCGCAAGGCCATTGACGACGCCGCCGCGGGTAAACCGTTCGACACCAGCCTGATGGAAACCCTGGAGGGGCTGGCACACCGGGGCTATACCGAAGGCTTCCTGCGCCGCCATACCCATGACGACTATCAGAACTACGAGCAGGGCTACTCGATCTCCGATCGCCAGCAGTTTGTTGGCGAGTTTACCGGCGAACGCAACGGCGCGCTGGCGGCGGTGAAGGTGAAGAACAAGTTCTCCGTGGGCGACAGCATGGAGCTGATGACCCCGCACGGCAACGTCAACTTTACCCTCGAGCATATGGAGAACGCCAAAGGCGAAGCGATGCCGGTTGCACCGGGGGATGGCTATACCGTCTGGCTGCCGGTGCCTCCCGATATGCAGCTGGAGTATGGCCTGCTGATGCGTAATTTCAACGGCCAGACGACGCGCAATCCGCACGCTGCTTAGCCGCTAACTAGTTCATTCGGGTTATTTTTTCAGATGATATGAATCTTAGAATCGGATCACATACCGTTTCGTTTGTTAAGGGTATTATCTCAGCGCTGAAAAACATAACCCATAAATGCTAGCTCTACCAGGAACCACCTCCTTGGCCTGTGTAATCTCCCTTACGCAGGCCTATTTTTTTCAATCATATGAAATTAAAGGGTTTTTTGAAATCACACCCGAAGGTTGGCTATATCAGCAAAAAAGTCGCATAAATGCGGGGCTTTGATTTGTGATGTAGATCAATTTCCAAATTTCATTGATATTTCCCTAGGCTCCACTGTCCTCAGCACAATATCTATCAGCCCATAAACATTATATGGTAATGCAAACAAATTTTGAGGCAGACCATCATAACCATTTGATAAATAATGCAAAGCCAAACCTACTGTCGTGGTATTCTAGACTTAAGTATGATTTTTTTATCCCAATTTGATGTAATCTCTTTTCTGTCTGCTTTGATAAAGAGGGTGAAAAAGACTCCAAAAGAAGTTATCATTAGGGTAACAATTGTGATGATTCTATGATTTAATGCCAATAGTACAAATAACGACAAAAAAATGTTATAGGATCTTCAATAGCTTTGATTCTTATTTACTTTAACTTGGAAAAAGATGAAATTTTTAGACGATATTTTTTCCTCTATAGCCGGGAATGCTAAAACAAGGATAAATGACCCATTCATTGGAACTTTTATCTGTACTTGGATTGCTTGTAACTGGAATCACTTAGCCCTACTTTTTTGGGGCGATGGAAAAGTTACCGAGCGCATTAATTTTTTCTACAATTACCTCTATGAAACACCATTATTAAGAATAAATTACATATTTACAATTCCATTTGCAATTACATTATTCTATCTCTTAGCATTTCCCTGGGTGTCAGTAGCTATTAATTTTATGCAACGCTGGGCCAGCGAAAAATTACATGGGCAAGCGGTGAGCATAGAATTAGCAAAAATAAATCAGCAAAAGGAACTTAATAAAGAAAAACTTAGAGCAAATCCAAATAAACAATTTTTGGAACAATTGGTTCAGCAAGACATTAATAAAAGGAATGAAATACAAGAACATCTAAGACAAAGAGGAATACGTTTAGCAGCGAAAAGTGATGAGGCTAATAATAAAGCAAAAGAACAAGCGGCAAGAACACAAGATGCAGAAAATACAGAAAAATTGTCCGCTTTAGATCTAGACAAAAAAATTAAACAAGCTGAATTAGAAAAGATCCGTTTTGAAAGCAGCACTGCCAAGGCGAGGGCGACTTTGGCTTCTCACCGCTTCCCTTCAGCTTATTTTCTTATGCTTAAAATTGAAGAAAGTTTAAAAGAAGATGATATTAAGATATCATTACAATCATTAGGAAATATTGTAGCTGCGCTCTTCGGATATGATCACTTTGATGAACTACTTGCAGATAAAAACTTTAACAATGAGAACTTAGATAAAATTGAATATGTTTATTATGATGATGAGCTAGCTAAACGACTAGAGCAAATTATCTTAGAAGAGGATTCTGAAAATGATGATTTATCTGCAGACATGCTTTTTGATCATTTTGAAAACCTCTTTGCTGATATACCTTTTAAATTAATCTCTGGTGATGAGCTTGCTGAGAAATGTAAAGAAAGTTTCGAAAGTAATCGATATGACGTATTCCAATCTGAGGGGCTCTCAGATGCGATAGCAGAATCAAATACTATTTTTGATGAGATTGAAGATATTAATATTGAGCAATTTGAATTTGATAATGGCTTCTATACAGATCTTTCGGCGAGTGCAAGCGGTTATCATTATAAAGAGGAAGGAGTTACAGGCCGGACAATGTCAGTAATCATTCAAATGCAGAGTAATGTATTAATTGGTAAATTTGGTCTTGGTGCAATAGAAGAAGGGCAAACCTCAGGTACTCTAGATGATTATGAATAAGTCTCTACAATTTTTTTGTAGGTACAAAAGCGAGAAATTTTTAGAACAGTGTTCTAAATACTATTTTATGGGAACGTTCATATTAGCTACATCTCGCACATTCATTCTGACCTCAACATTTCCGGTGCGTTTGGGCTATAGTTAACACTGCAGTTGAAACGAGCCACGCTACTGTAGTAATGCTTAAAGATCTAAATGGTTAGCTCTGGATGAAAGTGCCTCGCTTTAAATATTCAACATTAATACTACTGTTCAACCTTGTTTCGGCTGCACGATTCATTTTTTTTAATGCAATTGCCTTTTAGGCGTACAAATTTTTGACGTCCATAAAAATGAAAGCACGCCCCCTGCGCTTTGCTTCATACCGCTGTCGTGTGATTCCCTGTAAAGCCTGCTTGAATTCATAGCCATTGACCTCATCTGTCTCATACGCACAACTCTCAAGGCCTGAGCATTACGCGGCATTTTGTCCACCCAGAGTAATGACTTAAAGATTTAAAGCATCACCATTTTCAGCAACTCGCGTATCCTTGACCCTATCTTCAAATCAGCTTGCGGTACTCCCACCACACGGCAGATTGCGAAGTTAGCGATACAATCTATCGTTGGGAGGAGAGTCGATTTCAACTAAGGCATACGCAATCTAGCTCCCCATGCGGTTACGGTTACAGCTGAAAGAATATAATCTCCCTTACGCAGGCCTATTTTTTTGTGTGATACCTTTAAACCCCCTACTCACCCAAGTCATTCACGCCTGACTGATAAGATAACCTTATATTATTTGTTGCTTTTTGTTCAAACTCCCGTATCGCTTTTACTTATAGTAGATAACGGCAAGTGATTGTATCTATTAGATGTTTTAGTAACAGGAGATTACCGATGAGTATAACTTTCTCAGCACTTTGGAATGCGCATCCGGAAGTTAATGGGGATGATAATCCCTGTCGGCGGCGTGATGGACATAAAGCGTTTGATGATCAATGTGCCATTAGGCTTGGCACCGCCCTTGCCCGTTGTGGTTACGATGTAACAAAACTTCATGTTCACTTTTGCTGGTTACATCCTAAAAGTGCGGGCCATATTTTACGTGCAGAAGAACTGGCCGATGCGCTTAAACGTACACCAATACCCGGTGTGTTCCCTGCAATAAAAGTTCACGCAGATAATTTTGCAGATGTGCTGGAAAACCGGACCGGTATCATCTTCTTTAAGGATTACTGGCGGCGCGGAAATGAGAGTTTTGCAAACCGCAGCGGTGATCATATAGATTTATGGAATGGCTCTCGTTTAACCTCTTTCTTTAGCTATGCTCGCATACAGTGGGGCCTCAGCGTCGAAGGGTATCTAAGTGATTTTTTCAACTCTAAAGAAGTCTGGTTTTGGAGAGTGTTATGAGAAAGCTAAAAATCTCCATCTGCGCTATCGTCGGTGCCCTCTGCGGTGCTCTTTTGATGTACCTGTTATTGCCAACGATATGTGACTACTTTGTTGGCCCCATCTACGGCGAAGATCAGATGTCGGTTAATGCATCTATCTTTTTTATCGGCACGCCTGTGATGTTTATCATTGGCGCAATCGTTGGGTGGTTCCTGGGTAGGAAGTACATCAAACGTACCGAGCATCGTTCGTGCTAAGCAAGGCCTATTTTTTTTCGTGCCTTTCAGCCTCTTCTTACACGCTCCCGTTCCAGCTAAGATACACTCTTTCCATTCTCTCTAATTCAGGGTGTTAGGATGACCAGCGATCCGTCGAGTTTACTTATTCTGAATGGCAAAAGTGCAGGTGATGACACCCTGCGCGAGGCGGTTACTCTGTTGCGTAACGAAGGTATCGAACTTCACGTCAGGGTCACCTGGGAAAAGGGTGACGCAGCCCGCTACGTCGCGGAGGCCGTGGAGCTTGGGGTTGCCACGGTGATCGCCGGCGGCGGCGATGGCACCATTAACGAGGTCGCCACGGCGCTGGTCAACACCGCGAGCGAAAACGTTCCGGCACTCGGCATTTTACCGCTCGGCACCGCCAACGACTTCGCCACTAGCGCGGGCATACCGGAAACGCTCGATAAAGCCTTGCAGCTGGCAATTATCGGCAAGGCTGTGCCAATAGATGTTGCCCGGGTGAATGGCGAGACCGGGTTTATCAACATGGCTACCGGCGGGTTCGGCACGCGCATTACCACCGAAACGCCGGAGCGGCTGAAGGCTGCGCTGGGCAGCGTGTCCTACGTCATTCACGGCCTGACACGCATGGATACTCTGAAAGCCGACAGCGTAGAGATCCGCGGTGAGAACTTCCAATGGCACGGTGACGCATTGGTGATCGGTATCGGCAACGGCCGCCAGGCGGGCGGCGGACAGCAGCTCTGCCCGAGCGCGCTGATCAACGACGGTCTGTTACAGATACGCATTTTTACCGGCGATGAGATCCTGCCTGCGCTCTTTACCACCCTTATTAATCCGGATGAAAATCCGAACCTGGTAGACGGCGAATCGGCCTGGTTTGAGGTGACCTCCCCTCACGAGATCACCTTCAACCTTGACGGCGAACCGCTGAGCGGGCAGCATTTCCGGATGGAGATCCTGCCCGGCGCATTGCAGTGCCGCCTGCCGCCAGATTGCCCGTTGCTGCGGTAGAGTAGATGCCCTGCGGCTAATAGGCCGCCACCTCCCGCGCCATCTCCCGGCTATACTGCTGACTGGCATTGACCAGCATCCGCGTATAGTCGGTTTTTGCCTGACCGCTCACCAGCTCATCCACCGCCAGCGTCTCGAGGATCTTGCCGTACTGCATCACGGCAATCTTCTGGCACAGGTGGGCGATCACCCCAAGATCGTGGGTCACCATCAGGTAGGTCAGCTTCGACTCCTGATGCAGCTCCGCCAGCAGGTTGAGGATCTCCGCCTGCACCGACACGTCCAGCGCCGAGGTTGGCTCATCCAGCAGCAGCACCTGCGGCTCAAGGATTAATGCCCGGGCGATGGCCACGCGCTGGCGCTGACCACCGGAGAGCTGGTGCGGGAAGCGATCGCGGAAGGCGCGGTTTAGCCCGACCCGATCCAACAGGCGGTTTACCCGCCGGTCCCGGTCGCCAATGCCGTGAATAAGCAGCGGCTCCTCCAGAATATCGCCGATGGTATGCCGCGGATGCAGCGAGCCGTAGGGATCCTGAAACACCATCTGCACCAGCCGGCAGCGCTGCGGATTGAGTCGGTGCTCTAACGGCTGGCCGTTGATAGCCAGCTCGCCGTCCCAGTGGGTAAACAGCCCCGCCAGGCACTTCAGCACCGTGGTTTTACCCGAGCCGGACTCCCCCACCAAGCCGTAGATCTCTCCCGGCTGCACGTTAAAGCTCACGTCATACAGCACCTGGTTACGCTTCTCCCCTTCGCCAAAGGCCAGGTTCAGGTTTTTCACATCGATCATAATGCGCTCCTCACTCGCTAAGCCAGCTGGCCTGGCGCTGCAATACCGGCAGCACAGGACGGCGATGGTGGATCTCCGGCAGGGCGCTGATCAGCCCCTGAGTATAGGGATGCTGGGCGTTATGCAGATCGCGGGCGGCAATCGACTCCACCACCCGTCCAGCGTACATCACCAGCACCCGGTCACAGAAGCTGCGCACCAGGTTGATATCGTGACTGATAAAGATCAGCCCCAGCCCGCGGGACTGGACCAGATCGTCCAGCAGCCCCAGCACCTGTAAACGCACCGAGACGTCGAGCGCAGAGGTAGGCTCGTCGGCGATCACCAGCTCAGGATCGGTGATCAGCATCATGGCGATCATGATGCGCTGGCCCTGCCCGCCGGAAATCTCGTGCGGATAGAGGTTATAGACGCGCTCCGGCTGGCGAATGCGCACCACGTCGAGCATCTCCAACACCTTAGCCTTCGCCTCGGCCTTGCGCCCCGGATGATGGGTCAGCCAGGCCTCGGCAATCTGATCCCCGACGCAGACCACCGGGTTCAGAGAGTATTTAGGGTCCTGCATAATCATTGAGATGCGTTTCCCGCGCACGGTGCGCATCTGCGCCTCGCTGGCGCTGCGCAGATCGATATCGCCGAAGTGCATCCGTTCAGCGGTGATGCGGGCCTTGGCCGGATGCAGGCGCATCAGCGCCCGTCCGACCGTGGATTTACCGGAGCCGGACTCACCGACGATGGCGAGCTTCTCCCGGCCCAGCTGAAAGGAGACGCCGCGCACCGCGTTGGTGACCGCGCGTCCGTTAATAAAATCGACATGGAGATTGCGCACGTCGAGCAGAGGTACGTTATTCGCTGCGAGGATCGAGGATGTCACGTAGGCCATCTCCTAAGAAGTTAAACGCCAGACTGTTGATCAGGATCGCCAGCCCCGGAATAGTCACTACCCACCAGCACTCCATCATGTAGGTGCGGCCGCTGGAGATCATTGCCCCCCACTCCGGCTCCGGCGGCTGCGCGCCAAGGCCGAGGAAGCCCAGCCCGGCAGCGGTCAGGATAATCCCCGCCATGTTCATAGTGATGCGGATGATCACCGACGGCAGGCAGAGCGGTACAATATGCCGCCACAGCACGCGTACCGGTGATGCCCCCTGCAAGCGCACCGCCGAGATAAAGTCGGCCTGGCGTAGGGAGAGGGTTTCAGCCCGCGCCAGACGAGCAATCGGTGGCCAGGCGGTCAGGGTAATGGCGATCACTACATGCTCAAGGCCGGGGCCGAGGGCGGCAACGAATGCCAGAGCCAGCACCAGGCTTGGGAAGGAGATAAAGATATCGGTGACGCGCATCAGCACCATATCAACCTTGCCGCCGAAGTAGCCCGCGCTCACGCCCAGCAGCAGACCCAGCGGCCCGACGGTGACCGACACCAGCAGCACAATGTAGAGCGTAATGCGCGCCCCGTAGACCAGGCGGCTAAAGATATCCCGGCCAAACTCGTCGGTACCAAACCAGTGCTGGGCGTTTGGTGCCTGCAATGCCGCGTTAAGATCCTGCACCAGCGGATTATAGGGGGCGATCCACGGCGCAAAGGCAGCCACCACCAACAGCAGGAAAATAATTCCTCCCCCGATGGCAGTTAGCGGATTGCGGGCCATTTTGCCAATGAAACCGCCGGTGCGGGCCAGGGTACGTTTGAGACGCAGGCGGCTTTCATTTCCGCCACCGGTTACGGGCGTATCCAGAGAGACCGTCATGATTTCGTCCTCGGGTCAAAGAGTTGGTAAAGCATGTCGGAGAGCAGGTTGAGCATCACGAAGATCACCCCCACCAGCAGCACACAGCCCATTACCGCATTCATATCCCCCAGCAGTAGGCTGCCGGTAAGGTATGAGCCAAAGCCCGGCCAGGAGAAGACGGTTTCGATCAGCACCGCGCCCTCCAGCAGCGAGCCGTAGGCCAGCGCCACCACCGTTAGAAGCTGCACGAGGATGTTGCGAAACGCGTGATTCCAGATCACCTGCCGCTCGGTTAAGCCTTTAACCCGGGCGGTGATGATGAACTCCTGAGAGAGCTGAGCCAGCATAAAGCTGCGGGTCATCCGGCTGATGTAGGCCAGGGAGTGGAAGCCGAGCAGCGATGCGGGCAACACCAGGTGATTGATGGCGTTCCAGAACACCTGCCCGTTCCCCGCCAGCAGAGCATCGATGGTAAACAGCCCGGTGCGGCGCGGCACCAGCCCTTCAAGGCCCATATCCAGCCGTCCGGCCCCGCCTACCCAGCCCAGCCAGGCGTAGAACAGCAGCAGGCCCATCATCCCCACCCAGAAGATCGGCGTGGAGTAGCCCGCCAGGCTGATAATGCGTACCACGTAGTCGGAGACCGAGTTGCGGCGCGCCGCCGCCAGCACCCCCAGCGGAATGCCGAGGCCCGCACCGACGATGATCGCCATCGTCGCCAGCTCCAGCGTCGCCGGGAAGACGCGCAGAATATCGTCCGTTACCGGCTTGCCGGTCAGCAGCGCGTTACCAAGATCGCCATGCAGCAGGTTGTTAAAATAGATACCAAACTGGGTCAGGAGTGATTTATCAAACCCCAGTTGCTGGTAGACCTGCTGGTAGGTGCTCTGGTCGGCGTCCGGGCCGACGATCGCCAGCACCGGATCCACCGGCATCACCCGGCCAATAAAGAAGGTCAGCAGCAGCAGGCCGAACAGGGTGATCGCTACCTGGCCGAGCCGGTTTGAGAACCGTCTGGCGCGGGAGCCAGGCGCTAAGATTGCTACACTCATCCTTTGGTTCCTCCGGTATGAATCGGCTCTTTATAAACCTCACGCAGGAAGGTAGTGGCGGAGGGGTGAGACTGGAAATTTTTCACCTCGTTACGCACCACCACCGAATCCACCATCTGGGAGAGCGGCACCAGGGCGGGGATCAGCTGGTCGTAACGGGTCTGGATCTGCTGATAGTCAGCAATCTGTTTTTGCGGATCGCGCTCCAGCAGCGCCCGGTCGATCATCTCGTTGAGCGGCTTATCGTAAAAACCGGTGCGCCAGCCCTGGAAATTGGTCAGCCGCGCCTCGTCGCTGTTGTCCGGGTTGTAGACCAGCGCACGCAGGCTGGAGTGCGGATGCGGCTCCACGCCGCTGCCGCCGCGCCCGACCAGGATGTCAAACTTACGCTCGCGCATCGCGCCGTAGATCTGGTTCCCGGTGCCGGTGATGATTTTGGCGTTAATGCCCGCCTGCATCAGGGTGGACTGCACGGCAATGGCGATATTGAGGAACGGCTGATCCGCCAGCACCCGCAGGGTGGTATCAAAGCCGTTCGGGTAGCCCGCCTCGGCCAGCAGCTTTTTTGCTTTCGCAATGTCCAGCCGGTAGCCAGGGTCTGGCAGCGTGGACGGCATCCCGGCCTTGATCGGGCGCTGGTGCAGCACGCCATAGCCCGGCATCAGCGCCTTATTGATCCCCTGGTAGTCAATCAGGTAGCGCACCGCCTCACGCACCTTCGGATTAGCAAAGTGCGGCTCCTTCATGCTCATCGCCACGTAGTAGACCGTCCCGCGCTGCACCGCCTCAACGGTGACGTCGGGATCCTTACGCAGGGCGTTGATGTCTGACACCGCCATGCTGTTAGCGATATCGAGATCGCCCTTGGCAATCATCAGGCGCAGGGTCTGAGACTCCTGGAAATGACGCAGCACGATGCGGCTCATCTTCGGCTCTTCCCGCCAGTAGCTCGGGTTACGCTTCATACGCAGCACATCTTTTGCCTGCCAGGTCTCGAGCATAAAGGGACCGGAGCCAGCTTCGTTGGTGGTCAGCCAGCGGTTGCCCCAGTCGTTGTTTACCTCGTGGCTCTGCACCGTTTTGCTGTCGAGCACGCCAAGGTTGCCCAGCGCGCCAAGGGAGTAGATCACCAGCTGCGGATCGTTGGCCTTCGGCAGGACGATCTGCACGGTATAGTCATCCGGGGCGCTTACCTGATCGTCAATGTTCTTTTTGCTAAAGCCGTAGGATTTCCACACTGAAGCCTGGGCAAGGTTGAGATGCAGCAGGCGGCGCATCGACCACACCACGTCCTGGGCGGTTAGCGGATTGCCGGAGTGAAACTTTACGTCCTTGCGCAGGTGAAAGGTTAGGGTTTTGCCATCCGGACTGATGGCCCAGGATTCGGCCAGCGCCGGGCGGACGTTGGTGAGCTGGTTGGGATCCAGCTCGACCAGCGAGTCGTAGAGATTAACGACGATGCCGACCACTTCGTTGCCGGTCATCGCCGCCGGATCGAGGCTCAGCAGGTTGTTCATGTTCATGCCGATGATGAGCTGATCCGGCGGCGTGGCCGCCAGCGTCGCCCCACTCCCCATCATCAGCGAGAGCGCCAGCAGGCTAGCCCTCAACACGTTTTTTTTCATGTATACCGCCATAAGGTAAGAGGTTTTTATTATTTGTCAGTCGTGGCTGACGGTATTGGCTTCGATATACGCAAAATTGATGTCTTCGCCGAGGCCGGGACGCTGCGGCAGGTGAACAAAGCCCTCGTCATCCATCGGATCGACAATGCTGTTGAGATAGGCGGCAGGTTCGTCGTAGTCGAGGAACGGGTGCAGCAGTCCGCGTTCATACCAGCGGCAGTTGCGGATCGCCCCGACCACCGCCAGGCTGGCCGCACCGTTGCCATGCACTTCGCAGTCCATGCCAAAAGCTTCCGCAAGGCTGGCGACCTTCAGCGTCGGTGAGATACCGCCTACGCCGTTGGATCCGGCACGCAGGATGTCGCAGGCGCCAGCTTTTACCCAGTCGGCGCGGCTATGGTGCTTGCCGCCCAGGCTCTCCGGCCCAATGATTGGAATAGAGAGGTTCTCTGCCAGCCAGGCGTAGGAAGACATGCTCTCCTCCTCCATTGGCTCTTCAAACCAGGCAAAGTTGAGCTTCTCCAGCTCTTTGCCGATATAGAGCGCCTCGGTACGGCTATACCAGTGGTAGCCGTCGATCATCAGGTCGATATCCGGCCCGACGGCTTCACGCACGGCGGCACAGGCCTTAACGTCCATCTTAGGATTAGGGGCAAACGACACCGGCGGCATCCAGGTGTGCAGCTTGATCGCCTTATAGCCACGGGCGACCAGGGTTTCGGCAAAGGCGGCGTACTCCTCTGGCGTGGATAGTCCACCCGGCAGATCGTCCCCGCACATGGTGCTGCCGTAGGCCGGAACCTTGTCACGGAAACCGCCGAGCAGCTTATAGACCGGGACGTTAAGCTTGCGACCCATCAGATCCCACAGCGCCTGTTCAACAAAGGAGAGCGCCCGCTCGGTGAGCTGATGAGCGCTGCCGCGCTGCCAGTGAACCAGATCCTGCCAAATGCGCTCGCGGTTGAACGGATCCTGGCCCACCATCACCTTGCGGAAGAAGGTGTTCACGACAAAGGGACGCACCACTTCCGACGGCGCAAAAGAGAATCCCTGGCTGCCATCATCAGCGGTGATGGTCAGCATCGCCATCTTAGCCATGCTCTCCGGGCCAGGATGGGAGTGACCTGCGCTATCGGAAACACGACGGGTGGGATACTGAAAAACGGTGACGTTTACAGATTCAATTTTCATTACGGATCCTTGTCTCAGGTGGTCTGCTTCATTTTGAAAAGCTGTTTCAGGTGTAAATGTATGCAGATTTTTTAGCCGATGCCTCAGACAATTTCCGCTAAGCAGCAGGTGATTTTTGGGCAATAGCACAGGGCTGAGTGACACTTTTCACAAAAGAGAGGGGAAATGTGATGCAGATCGGGAGGGAGTTAACTGCGAATTGAAATGGTGTTTCGTTCTGTAGGCCGGGTCGGCATCAGCGCCGCCCGGCATTGCAGCTGTAGCACATTCACGCCCGGTGGCGCTACGCTTACCGGGCCTACTAACCTGTTATTAGTATGTTGTAACTAACTACGCGATGGTCACTTTATTGTCCAGGTAGACATCCTGCACGGCATTTATCAGTTTCACACCGTCGGCCATCGTTTTCTTAAACGCTTTCCGGCCAAGGATCAGCCCCATGCCGCCCGCGCGCTTGTTGATTACTGCGGTACGCACCGCTTCGGTGAGGTCAGCCTCGCCTCCCGATGCGCCGCCGGAGTTGATCAGCCCCGCCCGGCCCATGTAGCAGTTAGCCAGCTGGTAGCGCACCAGGTCGATAGGATTATCGGTGGTGAGTTTGCTATAGACGCGCTCGTCGGTATAACCATACTTGACCGCGTTATAGCCGCCGTTATTTTCCGCCATCTTCTGCTTAACGATATCCGCCCCGATAGTTGCCGCCAGGTGGTTAGCCTGCCCGGTCAGGTCAGCAGAGACGTGATAGTCCACGCCATCCTTTTTAAAATCGGCGTTGCGCAGATAGGCCCATAGCACGGTTACCATTCCCAGCTCATGAGCGCGCTCAAAGGCGCTGGAGATCTCTTCGATCTGGCGGCGCGACTGCTCGGAGCCAAAATAGATTGTCGCCCCCACGGCAACCGCCCCCATATTAAACGCCTGCTCTACGCTGGCGTAGAGCGTCTGGTCAAAGGTATTGGGGTAGCTCAAGGTCTCGTTATGGTTAAGCTTCACAAGGAACGGAATGCGGTGCGCGTAGCGACGCGATACCGAAGCCAGCACGCCATAGGTTGAGGCCACGCAGTTACAGCCCGCTTCAATGGCCAGCTCAACGATGTTTTTCGGATCAAAATATTGCGGGTTAGCGGCGAACGACGCGCCCGCCGAGTGCTCCACGCCCTGGTCAACTGGCAGAATCGACAGGTAGCCGGTTCCTGCCAGACGGCCGGTATTGTAGAGGGTTTGCATGTTACGCAGTACGGCGGGGGGACGGTTATTATCGACCATCACGCGATCGACATAGTCGTGTCCTGGCAGGTAGAGCTGGTCGGCTGGAATGGTCATACAACGATGCTGCAACAGGCTGTCGGCATCTTTGCCAAGCAGCTGCGTAATATCAGTCATGATGAGGCTCCCGTAAGGTTCGCCCGCAGGCGAACGTGGTTAGTCCTGCCCTGAGTTTGCAGGCAGAGTAAGCCTGGTACCGGGGGGCGGATTTTTCCAGCGTGCAGGGAATTTTGGTACTTTTGAATTAATGAAAATTTATCTCTAAACGGCTTCTTTAAGACGCTTTTAAAACGGTTATCCTGCCATTTTCATCGCTGAAAAAGCGAAAGTGATACCAGTCGCCTTCCACTTGATAATTAAATGAGTAGATATAGCCCTTATCAAAGCGTGCTAAAAAGCAGACGCCCGGAGCATGGACACGAATAGGTTCCTCTCCTACAGGGGAATAGGTGGACTTGAAGTTATCTTTAGATGAGGTGAGGTTGTACGCCTCTATCTCTCCATTCTCAGCCGCCGTTAAGCAGATATAGTTTTCATAGTGCTTAGTGCCAATGTGGCCCGTATAGGGGGATGGCCCTTCGCTCGCGCAGGCGCTCAGTAAGAGAGCGACCAACGGTAATAGTAAAGCGTGTAGTTTCATATCATCAGCCCCTTATTACGCGTTGATGCTTCCGAGAGCCTGTGACAATATCTGAGAATAGTTAATTACAGTAAATATTAAATCCCCTTCCGTAAGCCGGAAGGGTTATTTATGTGTCAGCTTTTACCACCAGGCGTGGAAATGGTGCACGGGACCGATGCCCTTCCCTACCTCCAGCGAGTCCGCCTGCGCCAGAGCGTTAGTTAGCCAGGCTTTGGCTTCGGCCAGGGTATCGGCCCAGTTAGCGTGACGCGGGCGCAGCGCCGCCAGCGCCGCCGAGAGCGTACAGCCGGTGCCGTGGGTGTTTTTAGTGGCGATGCGCGGGGCGGTGAAGCGCGTTGCTCCCTCTTGAGTAAAGAGCCAGTCCGGGCTTTCCCCGTCGGTCAGATGGCCGCCCTTCATCAGCACCGCTTCACAGCCGAGGGCCAGCAGCGCCCTTCCCTGCTCATGCATATCCTGCTCATTGCGGGCGTGATCGGCATCCAGTAGTGCCGCCGCCTCCGGCAGGTTAGGCGTGATCAGCGAGACCTGCGGCAGCAGCCGAGTACGTAGGGTAGCGACCGCCGAAGGCGTTAAAAGCGGATCGCCACTTTTTGCCAGCATCACCGTATCCAGCACGATATTCTCTACCCGATAATAGGCCAGCCGCTCGGCCACTGCCTCAATGATATCGGTATCTGCCAGCATACCGATCTTAGTGGTATCGATACGTACATCGCTGAGTACAGAATCCAGCTGTGCGGCGACAAACTCCGGCGTAATACGGTAAACCGACTGCACGCCGAGGGTGTTCTGCGCCACCAGCGCGGTAATGACCGAACAGCCATAGGCTCCGAGGGCGGAGAAGGTTTTCAGATCCGCCTGGATGCCCGCCCCGCCGCTTGGATCGGTTCCGGCAATGGTCAATGCATTAACTCTTTTCATGCTGACGCGCCTCCATCCAGGGTATAGAGAGCATCAAGAAAAGCCGCGACAAAGGATCCGGGACCATGGCTGGCTGCTGCCGCCTCGCCTCCCGCCTGGGCGAACAGGCCGCAGGCCGCGGCGACGTTGACCATCCGCTCGCCGGGCAGCGCACAGCCTGCCGCCACGACCGCCGACAGCGCGCAGCCGGTGCCCACAACACGGGTCATTATCTGCGCACCGCCGATGACCTTCAGCGTGCGGCTGCCATCGGTGATGTAGTCCACCTCTCCCGTTACTGCGACCACGGCTCCGGTTTCCCGTGCCAGTTGCCCGGCCGCCGGAAGCGCCGCGCTGGCTGAGTCAGTGGTATCCACCCCGCGCCCGCCCGCGCTCACGCCCGCAAGGGCCATGATCTCAGAGGCATTACCGCGAATTGCCGCCGGACGGAGAGAGAGGATCTCCCGGCAGAAGCGGGTGCGAAAATCGAGCGCGCCAACGGCCACCGGATCGAGGGTCCAGGGCTTGCCCGCTTCATTAGCGCTGTGGATCGCTGCGCGCATGGCATCGGCGCGATCGGCGGTGAGCGTACCGACGTTAATCAGCAGTGCATCGGCGATAGCGCTGAACTGAGCGGCCTCTTCGTGCTCAATCACCATAGCCGGGGAAGCGCCGAGGGCCAGCAGAACGTTAGCGGTAAAGGTCTGCACAACATCATTGGTCATGCAGTGAACAAGCGGGGAACAGATACGGAATTGCTGTAAAACAGACGCGATATGCGCGTGGCTCAGCAGGTCAGGTTGCATAGTTAGCTCCTGCCCGGCGCGAAGAAGGGACGCCGGCAGGCATCTGACTTCCCTACGCTGGCATTATCCAGATCAGGTGGTACGGGTATTTCTCAGCCTTCACAAAGAAGGGCACCCCGAGTCATGTTGATTACATCTTTGAACTTTTTGCCAGATTAGGGGAAGTGGCTTGTTGATGCAAGCGTGCTTTCGGGGTTGTCGCTTCTTCATACTGTACTTCCCTTTACACAAAAATATTGATAGCAAGACAAATTTTAATCGTTCAACCATTCGCCTGCTTTTGCAGATTCGACCAGCATGCGTATTGTTAGCAGTTTTAGCGGCCGCTGACGATGCCCGTCAGGCTATTACCGGTGGTCGGCTCGACATTTATGTCAGGATACTCGTGGAGAAAATGTTCTCTCCCATCTTCCTTTTCTCATGCAATTGTTTATTAAGATCATTAACTCGTTGTGATCTGGCTTATAAAAATCCCTTGAATTACCGCTCCTTTAAGATAATACTGAACACAGTTCCCCCGTATGTAATCACCCGAGACCTTTGTATCATTACAATACATAACAATATCTTTTTTTGGCTTGTTAGAAAAATAAGAAGATACTTTTTCTTTAGACGCATTTAATAATGGCACATCATTAATGGACACCTCCAACCTATCCTTAAATGCTTTACAGCTTGAATTCCCCGCTGCGATACCTATCGCAGTAAGATTCCCCTGACCCATTTCATTATCCGATATAAACCAATAATTGATACCTTCACTTTTTAGACAAATCCAGGATGCTTGATCATCTTTATTTACAGTAATGCCAGTATGTTTAGCAATATCATCCAGCGTACTAGACTCCATTACATAACTATTCCCCCCTATAATAACATCAGGTATCAGAGACTTATTTGTATCATGTTCATCTGAGTAATTCTCTGTATCCTCATCATAGTACCTTGCCCCAAAACCTTCCATACGGACAGCAAAACAAGCATTACTCAACAGGATTAATATTAACAGAGTATATTTCATATTAATCTTCAACCACTAGAATCTTATCTGAACTATCATTAATTTCTTTACGATACCGAATATCTAAGATAATGCACCCATCAGAAGCATCTCGTGGGTGCTTCCCACTATTGTCATGTATCATAAATCCATCCCTTCCACACATTTGATTCTCGATAAAGGGGGGGTCAAACGCATTGTCATGGCCCGTGTTTTATGATGATAGAAAGCAGGCCCAATAGAGTAAGTACCTCTTGGCAAAGGACCTTTACCACTTACACACTCATTTGCAGAATCATTCCAGTATCCCGGCCTGCCTGAGTATTCAGCATCAAATTTATAAGTACCATTTAGGTAGAATGCGTGTGCCCTAACTTTATATACCCACGGCATTATGTGACCTCCATGCTGTTCCATGAGTCGGAATGAATAATATTCCCGTCCAGGTAGTGCCACGTAATCTTTTCATAGGCCAGGTAGAAAGCCTCAAGATGGTTGTGTTTCTCGTAGCGGGGATTCTTTATATCCATCATAAAGGTTCAACTTGGTTTACCTTTAACAAGGTTGCCCCTATCATCCTTTGGCCATAAATAAACTGGAATTGCCATCCTTTTCCCTCATTTAATATTTCTAATAAAACATTAATTTCAATATCGGCACTAACATTTATAGGATTTTCATGGAAGCCTATTCCTTCCGAAAAGAATATCAATAAATTAATGGTAACAAAATTTAATCGATTAACAGATAAGAATGCTAAAGTGCAACTTGCTTGATTGAAAAGAACGCCGTTAAGATAAGTGTATTTCTCTTACTGCTTAAGTTAATAACTACCGGAGCTTAAGAGTGCCTTTTGCCATACATCTTGCCAGCCACCCCCTACCCCTTATACCTCAGCGCCTCGATAAGCCGTGCAAAGGCCTGGGTGTGTTGCTTACGGCTAGGATAATAAAGGTAATACCCCTGAAACGGTTCGCACCATGGCTCCAGCACCGCCTCCAGTTTCCCCTCGGCAAGCGCATCCGCGACCGTATCCTCTGGCACAAAGGCCAGCCCCATGCCGGAGATCGCTGCATCAATACGGGCAGGCAGATGATTAAACGTCAGTTGCCCCTCGACCCGTACCCGTAAATCCTGTCCATTGCGGGAGAACTCCCAGGCGTAAAGCCCGCCCAGGGTCGGCAGACGGATATTGATGCAGCGGTGATGCTGAAGATCGTGCGGCGTGTCTGGTCTGCCATGACGGGCAAAGTAGTCCGGGGAGCCGACCACCAGCATCCGCCAGTCCGGCCCGATCCTTATCGCCACCATATCCTTCGCGACCTGCTCCCCCAGCCTTACGCCGGCATCAAAGCGGCCGCTGACGATATCCGTCAGGCTATTATCGGTAGTCAGCTCTACGTTGATGTCAGGATAGGCGTTGAGAAAAGGCTTCAGCGCCGGCCAGACTGTAGATTGCAGGGCGTGCTCGCCAAGGTTGATACGAATATTACCGGCAACGCGATCGCGCATCTCGGTCAGCGAAGTTAGCTCGCTCTCGATCTCGCTAAAGCGGGGTGCGATGGTGTTAATGAGCCTCTCCCCCGCCTCGGTTGGGGCAACGCTGCGGGTAGTGCGCGTTAACAGGCGGATCTCAAGGCGCTCCTCCAAGCCCTTAATAGCATGACTCAGGGCAGACTGAGATACGCCAAGCTTTGCCGCCGCCCGGGTAAAGCTCCGCTCCTGCGCCACCACGGTCAGATAGTAGAGATCGTTAAAATTATCTTTGAGCATCAATACCGTCTCACTATTTATGAGTAAGGCTCAACAATAGCGTATTCGCAGGCTATTTTCACTCCTGGAGGATAAGTGCTGCTGTTTTAAGCCGCTGTTTCCCGCGCCCCGCGCTGGTTACCCTAAACTCATTCATCTGAAGCCACTCATGCTATGGAGTATTTATGAAAGCTATTGCTATTACCGCAGCGGCGCAGGCCGACGGCAACGTTGATGCCCTGCAGGAGATTGAGATTGAAAAACCGGTCGCGCAAGGCCACGACCTGCTGGTACAGGTTAAAGCCATCTCCGTTAATCCGGTCGATACCAAAGTTCGTGCGGGCTTTAACGCCGATAAGCCGCGTATTCTCGGCTGGGATGCAGTAGGGGTTGTCGCCGAAGTGGGTGACGCGGTCACCCTGTTTAAGCCAGGCGACACCGTGTGGTACGCCGGGGCGCTGACCCGTCCGGGCAGCAATAGCGAATATCAGCTGGTGGATGAGCGCATCGTAGCCCTGAAGCCCACTTCCCTGGATAACGCCTCTGCCGCCGCGCTGCCGCTAACGGCTATCACCGCCTGGGAGATGTTATTCGATCGCCTGGGCGTGAGCGAAAACGGTAACGAAGGCGACGTGTTGCTGATCGTCGGTGCGGCGGGCGGCGTCGGTTCAATCATGACCCAGCTTGCCCGTAAGCTCACCAAAATGACGGTGATCGGCACGGCTTCACGCCCGGCAAGCCAGAAGTGGGTGACCGATCTCGGGGCGCACCACGTTATCGATCACAGCAAACCGCTCAGTGAAGAGCTGGCCCGAATCGGTATTCAGCATGTTACCCACGTTGCCAGCCTGAACAGTACCGATGAGCACTATCAGCAGCTGATTGAGGCGCTAATCCCGCAGGGTAAGCTGGCGCTGATTGACGATCCGGAGACGCTGGACGCGCGTCCGCTGAAGGCAAAGAGCATCTCTCTGCACTGGGAGTTTATGTTTACCCGCTCGATGTTCGAAACCGAGGACATTATTGAGCAGCACCGTCTGCTGACCCGCGTGGCCTCGCTTATCGACAGCGGCGTGATCCAGACCACCCTGGGCGAACACTTTGGTACAATTAACGCCGACAATCTGCGTAAGGCTCATCGTCTGCTGGAGTCCCGACGGGCGGTTGGCAAGATTGTGCTGGAAGGCTTTTAACGCCAGGATTTTTCCCAAAAGATATTTCCCCCGCCAGCGGATGGCTATTTTAGCGATCCGCTGCTTCTGCTTTCTCCGGCATTTGCTTACACTTTTTTTCTAAGGCACGCGCGGGCATGACAGCTTTTGCTATTGCTTTCAGAGAGAAATCGCAGCGATGATAGCGCGCACGTAATACGAAAGGGCCAGATGAAAACAGCCCGCCCGGCAAAATATGGAGAGACCATGGGTAAGACTAAACTGATGCTTCTTGGTGCGCTGCTGGTATCAGCAAGCGCCGCTTTCGCAGCGCCACAGACTGCTGCTGCCACGGGCATATCAAAATATGAACTGCAGGAATTTGTTGCTGACTTTACCAAATTCAAAATCGGCGACACCGTTCCGCCGATGTACCTCACCGACGAATACAACATCAAAGCGTGGCAGCAGCGCAACCTGCCCGCGCCGGATGCCGGCAGCCGCTGGACCTATATGGGCGGCAACTACGTGCTGATCACCGAACCCGAAGGTAAGATCCTCAAAGTCTATGACGGCGAGATTTTCTACCACCGATGATTATTCGTCCCTGGCAGGAGAGCGATCGCCCTTTCCTACGCACGCTCTACCTGCATGCCCGCCGCACCTGCTGGACCTGGAAAGATGGCCGTGACTGGCAGCTGGAAGATTTTGATGCTGCTACCCTCGGGGAGCGCATCTGGGTTGCCGAAGAAGATGGACACCGTCTGGGCTTCGCCTCGGTCACGCTGAACGATAACTTCGTCCACAACCTGTTTGTTGACCCGGCGTATCAGGGCCAGGGCGTGGGCAGCGCGCTGCTGAAGAAGGTGCAGTCGAATTTTACCAGTTCGGGGTCGCTGAAGTGTCTTGCTGAGAACAAAGCCGCGCTGGCGTTTTATCGCCATCACGGCTGGCATATCGAGGCGCGAGGCGAAGCGCCGGAAGGGGATTACTTTTTACTGCACTACAAATTGCTTTAAGTAACGCCGGGTGGCGGCTTCGCCTGACCCGGCCTACAAAATGCAAATTCGACCCCGCTTACACCGCGCGGAAGGCGATCTCGGACGGGATCACGTCGCCCTGCCAGTAGAGCTGAGCGGCTACGCGCCCGGCAAGTTTACGGTAGAGCGCAGTAAATTCGCTATCCGGACGGTGGATCACCGTCGGCGTACCGTTATCGAGATCCTCACGCAGGGTAATATGCAGCGGCATCTGCCCAAGCAGTTCTGTATGGTACTGCTGCGCCAGCTTCTCTGCGCCACCGGCGCCGAAGATGGCTTCGTGGTGGCCGCAGTTGCTGCAAATGTGCATGCTCATGTTCTCAACGATGCCCAGCACCGGGACCTCCACCTTCTCAAACATCACGATGCCTTTTTTGGCGTCGATCAGCGCAATGTCCTGCGGCGTGGTCACCACCAGCGCCCCGGTCACCGGGATGTTTTGCGCCAGGGTCAGCTGAATATCCCCGGTGCCCGGCGGCATATCCAGCACCAGGTAGTCGAGGTCCGGCCACATTGACTCCTGCAGGAGCTGCAACAGCGCCTTGCTGGCCATCGGGCCACGCCACACCATGGCGTTATCGTCGGTAACCAGATAGCCGATAGAGTTGGTTGCGAGGCCGTGGGCCATGATCGGTGCCATATGGGTGCCGTCCGGGGAAGTAGGACGATTGCCCTCGGTCCCCAGCATTGCCGGGATTGACGGGCCGTAGATATCGGCATCCAGAATACCGACCTTCGCTCCTTCGGCGGCCAGCGCCAGCGCCAGGTTGACGGCAGTAGAAGACTTCCCTACCCCACCCTTGCCGGAGCTAACGGCAATAATGTTCTTCACGCCGTTGATGCCCGGCTGATTTTTTACACGCTTCAGCGTGGCGATGGTATGGGACAGCTTCCAGTCGATGGCTTTTGCGCCGGTGATGCGCAGCAGCTCGGCGCTGCACTGCTCCTTCAGCTCCTCAAACGCGCTGCGCCAGGCGAACGGCATCAGCAGTTCAATGTGCACGGTATCATCCAGCCAGGCAACGTGGTGCACAGCTTTAAGCGCGGTGAGATTATGCTTCAGGGTGGGGTGCTGAAAATTCGCCAGCGTTCCGGCAACCATTGCTCGCAGGGCTTCCGGTGATTTGGCCTGGGATTGAGAGTTCATCCCGACTCCTCTGTTCTTGTAGGTGAAAAGCTCGTGTAGCAAGTTTACCTGAAAGAAAAAGGTTTGTGCTTACTTAATAGTGCCCCATTTGGTAATATCAAAACCCCTTTTTTTACAGAAGACGTAATGCTCACTATGACTCAAGTCGCGAAAAAAATTCTGGTAACGTGCGCGCTGCCGTACGCAAACGGCTCAATCCACCTCGGCCATATGCTGGAGCACATCCAGGCTGATGTCTGGGTCCGTTACCAGCGAATGCGCGGCCACGAGGTCAACTTCATCTGCGCCGACGACGCCCACGGTACGCCAATCATGCTGAAAGCTCAGCAGCTGGGCATCACCCCGGAGCAGATGATCGGTGAGATGAGCCAGGAGCACCAGACCGATTTTGCTGGCTTTGATATCAGCTATGACAACTACCACTCCACGCACAGCGAGGAGAACCGCGAGCTGTCCGAGCTGATCTACGGTCGCCTGAAAGAGAACGGTTTTATCAAGAACCGCACTATCTCTCAGCTCTACGATCCAGAGAAAGGCATGTTCCTGCCGGACCGTTTTGTGAAAGGCACCTGCCCGAAATGTAAGTCACCGGATCAGTATGGCGATAACTGCGAAGTCTGCGGGGCAACCTACAGCCCGACCGAGCTGATCGAGCCGAAATCCGTGGTTTCCGGCGCGACGCCGGAAATGCGTGACTCCGAGCACTTCTTCTTTGATCTGCCGTCGTTCAGCGAAATGCTGCAGGCGTGGACCCGCTCCGGCGCGCTGCAGGAGCAGGTTGCTAACAAAATGCAGGAGTGGTTTGAATCCGGCCTGCAGCAGTGGGATATCTCCCGCGATGCGCCCTACTTCGGCTTTGAAATCCCGAACGCGCCGGGCAAATACTTCTACGTCTGGCTGGATGCGCCGATCGGCTACATGGGCTCCTTCAAGAACCTGTGCGACAAGCGCGGCGACACCGTAAGCTTCGACGAATACTGGAAGAAAGACTCCAGCGCCGAGCTGTATCACTTCATCGGCAAGGATATTGTCTACTTCCACAGCCTGTTCTGGCCAGCAATGCTGGAAGGCAGCAGCTTCCGCAAGCCGACCAACCTGTTCGTTCATGGCTACGTAACGGTAAACGGCGCGAAAATGTCCAAATCGCGCGGCACCTTCATTAAGGCCAGCACCTGGCTGAACCACTTCGATGCCGACAGCCTGCGCTACTACTACACCGCCAAGCTCTCTTCGCGCATCGATGATATCGACCTGAACCTGGAAGATTTCGTTCAGCGCGTGAATGCCGACATCGTCAACAAGGTGGTGAACCTCGCCTCCCGTAACGCGGGCTTTATTGCCAAGCGCTTTGACGGCGTGCTGGCGGCCGAGCTGGCGGATCCGGCGCTGTATAAAACCTTCACCGATGCGGCTGCCAGCATTGGCGAAGCGTGGGAGAGCCGCGAGTTTGGTAAAGCGGTGCGTGAGATCATGGCCCTGGCCGACGTGGCTAACCGCTACGTTGACGAGCAGGCACCGTGGGTGGTGGCCAAGCAGGAGGGCCGCGATGCCGATCTGCAGGCTATCTGCACCATGGGGCTTAACCTGTTCCGCGTGCTGATGACCTGGCTGAAGCCGGTGCTGCCGCAGCTGTCTGCGCGCGCCGAAGCGTTCCTGAACACCGAGCTGAGCTGGGATGCTATCCAGCAGCCGCTGCTGGGCCACAAGGTGAATACCTTCAAGGCGCTCTACAACCGCATCGAGATGAAGCAGGTTGAAGCCCTGGTCGAGGCCTCAAAAGAGGAAGTGAAAGCCGCCGCTGCCCCGGTTACCGGCCCGCTGGCGGACGATCCGATTCAGGAGACCATCAGCTTTGACGATTTCGCGAAAGTCGATATGCGCGTGGCGCTGATCGAGAACGCCGAGTTCGTTGACGGCTCCGACAAGCTGCTGCGTCTGACCCTCGATCTCGGCGGCGAGAAGCGTAACGTCTTTTCCGGCATTCGCTCTGCCTATCCGGATCCGGCCGCGCTGGTGGGCCGCCTGACGGTAATGGTCGCCAACCTGGCGCCGCGTAAGATGCGCTTTGGTATTTCCGAAGGCATGGTGATGGCTGCCGGTCCTGGCGGGAAGGATATCTTCCTGCTTAGCCCGGACAGCGGTGCACAGCCGGGACAACAGGTTAAATAATCCGCAAAGGGTGCTCTAAACAGAGCACCCTTTTTTTATTGCGCTATGATTTTAGGGACAGGGTTATTTTAAATAAGGGAAAAGTATGAATATCGTAAAAAAAATCATTGCTACGGCGTTTACTGCACTGCTGGTAATTACCTTGAGCGGCTGCGGCGACAAAGAAGAGAGTAAAACCTTCACCTGGTCAGACGGTAAAACCAACGTTGAGCTGACCTACTACTATAAAAACGATGTGGTGCTGCGCCAGACGGCGAAAAATACCCTGCACTATGATGCGCTGGGGATCCCAAATAAAGAGGCGGCCATGCAGCGTCTGGGACCAATCAGCGAGCAGTATAAAGAGATTAAAGGCGTGGATGAGAGTCTGGACTATCAGGATACCTACGCCACCGAGACCTTAACCGTTGATTACACGAAGGTCGATCGCGATGCGCTGCAGAAAGTGCAGGGCACGGCGTTTACCGGTGAAATCAAAGAGGGTATCAGCATGAAGAAATCAGAGGAGCTGCTGGAGTCCCGTGGTTTTAAAGAGGTGAAATAACCTGCTTAATGCCCGGCAGCGCCAGCTGCCGGGCCAGTCATATCTTATTTAGCCGCGTGCAGACGCACGGCCAGACCCCGCAGGAAATAACGGAAGAACTGATCCCCACACTCACGATAATTCTTATGATCGGGTGCCCGCATCATGGCGGTAATTTCTGGCATCGACACACGGAACTGCTGCTCGGTCAGAATAGCCAGAATATCGTCGGTTTTTAACGCAAAGGCGATACGCAGCTTTTTCAGCACGATATTATTATTTAGCTTGCGCTCGGCTTTCAGCTCCGGAGCTGTTTCGTCTTTGCCCCGGCGAGCGTAGATCAGCCCGTTGAGAAAGGTTGACATGACGATGTCCGGACAGGCCTGAAAACCTGCCTCCTCCTCTTTACGCAGCCAGGCGGCAATTTGCTGCTCGCTGGCCTCTGCGCCGCCAAGGGTAAAGATCCGTTGCAGCTCGGTGTTGTTGGCTTTCAGGGTGTAGCGCAGGCTACGTAAAATATCATTGTTCAGCATAGTCTCTTCAGCGGTGATTTTCGCAAACGCACAGTGTACCACTGAAGTTTACAACCCCAGCGCCTCTTTTAAATTTTTCAGGTAGCGGCGGCTGACCGGTACGGTGTGACCGTCCCGCAGCAGCAGTTCCGCCTGACCGTTATCCTCAAGGCGGATCTCCTGCAGATGGGCCATATTCACCAGATACTGACGATGGCAGCGTATCAGCGGCGTCCGTTGCTCCAGGGTGCGTAGCGTCAGCTCGGTAAAGCCCTCTTTGCCTTCGTGGCTGGTGACGTAGACGCCGCTCATCCGGCTGCTGACAAACGCTACGTCATCCATTTGCAGAAGCCAGATGCGGCTATGGCCGGTACAGGGAATGAACTTCAGCGCCTGCTGGTTCTCCGGCAGCAAGGAGATGTCCTGTACGCCGCGCTCCTGGCGCAGGCGCTGGAGTGTCTTTGCCAGCCGCGGTGCCTCAATAGGCTTGAGCAGATAGTCAAAGGCATGCTCTTCAAACGCCTTCACCGCATACTCGTCAAAGGCGGTGAGAAATACCACCCAGGGACGCTGGTCTGGATCGAGCATGCCAACCATCTCCAGACCGCTGATGCGCGGCATCTGGATATCGAGAAATAGCACGTCCGGGCGCAGCTTATGCACCGCCCCCAGCGCCTCTATCGCGTTGGCGCACTCACCGACGATCTCAATGTCGCTCTCATCCTCAAGCAGCACGCGCAGGTTCTCCCGCGCCAGCGGCTCGTCATCGACAATCAACACTTTTAGCATGCGTTCTCCTCCAGGGGCAGTCGCAGGGTAATACGGGTAAAACTGTCCGGCTCGCACTGCACTGTAATGCCGCAGGTATCACCAAACCGCGCCCGCAGGCGCTTGTCTACAAGGCTCATACCCAGCCCGCTGGCGTCGGCTTTTGGCTGGTAGAGTCCTGCGTTATCTTCGATATCCAGCACCAGATAATTTTCCTGCTGGCTGGCCTGTATCGTAATCATCCCAACCCCCAGCAGCTGCGAGGTACCGTGCTTAATGGCGTTTTCCACGATTGGCTGTAGAGTGAAGGCCGGGAGCTGCTGATGGGCCAGCGCATCGGGCACGAACAGCGTTACCTGCAAATTGGCCTGAAAACGCGCCTTCTCAATTTGCAGATAGGCGTTCACATGCTCAATCTCATCCGCCAGGGTGACCACCTCCGACGGACGCTTGAGGTTTTTACGGAAAAAGGTCGAGAGATACTGTACCAGCTGGCCTGCCTGATCGCTGTCGCGGCGGATCACCGCCTTCAGGGTATTAAGGGCGTTAAACAGAAAGTGTGGATTCACCTGGGCATGGAGCAGTTTGATCTCCGACTGGGTTAGCAGTGCCTTCTGCCGCTCATACTGCCCGGCAAGGATCTGCGCTGACAGCAGCTGAGCGATCCCCTCCCCTAGCGTACGGTTGATGGAGCTAAACAGACGGTTCTTGGCTTCGTAGAGCTTGATGGTGCCCATCACCCGCTGATTTTCCCCGCGCAGCGGGATCACTAGCGTTGAGCCGAGCTTGCACTGAGGATGCAATGAGCAGCGGTACGGCACCTCGTTGCCATCAGCATAAACCACCTCGCCGGTCTCCAGCGTTTTTTTGGTCCAGGCCGATGAGATGGGGCGGCCCGGCAGATGGTGATCGTCACCAATCCCCTTGAAGGCCAGCAGCTTTTCCCGATCGGTGATCGCTACCGCGCCGATATCCATCTCCTGATAAAGCACCTGGGCCACCTTCATACTGTTCTCTTCGTTAAACCCCTGGCGCAAAATCCCCTCCGTGGAGGCTGCCACCTTTAAGGCGGTGGCGGAGAAGGCCGAGGTGTACTTTTCGAACATGGCGCGCTTGTCCAGCAGAATGCGCATAAACAATGCCGCCCCCACGGTATTGGTGACCATCATCGGCGCGGCAATACTGCCCACCAGATGCAGGGCGTCAGCAAAGGGCCGGGCGATGAGCAGAATAATCAGCATCTGCACCAGCTCCGCCACCAGGGTGATCGCCCCTGCCGTCAGAGGGTTGAAGACATAGTCGGTGCGGCCACGTTTGATCAGCATGCTGTGCACCAGCCCGCCGAGCAGCCCCTCCACCATAGTGGAGATCATGCAGCTCAGGGCGGTCATGCCGCCCATTGAGTAGCGGTGCAGACCGCCGGTGAATCCCACCAGGCCACCCACCAGCGGGCCGCCCAGCAGGCCACCCATGACTGCACCTATCGCCCGGGTATTGGCGATAGAGTCTTCAATATGCAGGCCAAAGTAGGTTCCCAAAATGCAAAAGATCGAGAAAGTGACATAGCACAGCAGCTTGTGGGGTAGCCGGACGGTAACCTGCATCAGCGGGATAAAGAGCCGGGTTTTACTCATTAGCCAGGCGATAACCAGAAAAACGCACATCTGCTGTAGCAGCAGCAAAACCAGGTTAAATTCATACATAACTGTGCGTCCATCACGGTAAAAACGCGTAACATACAGTGAGTGAGTGTAACTTTCTTTTAAGCATTGCAATAAATCGGCAAATCGTGCTCACTATCACAAAATCGGACCGCTGATTTGACGAAATTGTTACGAAGAGAATAAGACGGTCAATCTCCTCTGCTACGCTAGATATTGACCTCCGGACAAATGGAATATCCTGGCAAAGGTGGGATCATGGCGCTTTACACGATAGGTGAAGTGGCTTTGCTCTGTGATATCAATCCCGTTACGCTGCGCGCCTGGCAGCGGCGTTACGGACTGTTGAAGCCGCAGCGCACGGATGGCGGACATCGGCTATTTAACGATGCGGATATCGATCGCATCCGGGAGATAAAACGCTGGATCGACACCGGCGTACCGGTGAGTAAAGTTCAGGCCCTGCTGCTTAATGAGTCGCTGGACGGCTCGAGCGGCTGGCGCGATCAACAGGAGGTGCTGCTCCAGCTACTGCAGAACGGCAATATTCCTCGCCTGCGCCAGTGGCTCAAGGAGCGAACGCGTGACTATCCTGCAGAAACGCTTACCCTCCACCTGCTTATTCCCCTTCGCCGCCGTCTGCGCTGTCAGCAACCGACCCTGCTGGCAATGCTCAGCCTGCTTGACGGCATTCTGATCAACCACATCTCGGCCTCCCTGGCTTCAGCCCGAAAGAAGCACAATAAGGATGCGCTGGTGGTGGGCTGGAACATTCACGATACTACCCGGCTATGGCTGGAAGGGTGGCGGGTGAGCGAGCAGGGATGGCGCGTGGAGGTGCTGGCCAACTCGTTAAACCAGCTGCGTCCGGATCTGTTTGAGGGCCAGACTATGATGGTGTGGTGCGGCGACGCCCCCTCTACGGCCCAGCGTCAACAGCTGGCGGCGTGGCAGGCGGCCGGGCATGCCATCTATCCGCTCGGCATTTAATGTTTTATTAACAGCTGCGCTTCACGTTATACTTATTCGCCTAAATAAGGAGCACACCATGAACGCAGCCAAAATTTCCATCATTACCCTTTTCTTTCTTATGGCCGTGGGCGGCATCGGCGGCGTGATGCTAGCGGGCTACACCTTTATTTTGCATGCTGGCTAAGACGGCGCGCCAGCCGTTCAAAGCAGCGATCGACAATAATTGCCGCCAGCGCCACCAGCAGCGCGCCCTGTAGAACGTAGGCGGTATTAAACCCGCTCAGGCCGATAATAATCGGCGTCCCCAGCGTATTTGCCCCTACCGTTGAAGCAATCGCCGCCGTGCCAATGTTAACGATCACCGACGTCCGCACGCCGGCCAAAATCACCGGTGCGGCCAGCGGTAGCTCAACCTTGATCAGGCGCTGCCATCCGCTCAGCCCCATTCCTTCCGCCACGCTAACCACCCCACCGGGAAGCGCAGCCATGCCCGCCAGTGTCCCCTGCAACACCGGTAGCACGCCGTAAAGAGTAAGGGCAATGATAGCTGGCTCTTTGCCGAAGCCCATCACCGGCACGGCAATCGCCAGCACCGCCACCGGTGGAAAGGTCTGCCCTACGGCGGCAATCGTCTCCACCAGCGAGCGAAACTCCAGCCCCGCTGGACGGGTGACGGCGATGCCCGCCCCGATACCAAGCACGACCGCTATCGCGCTGGAGACGCCCACTAGCCAGAAGTGGGCCAGCGTCAGGGAGATAAAGCTCTCCTGCTGGTAGAGCGGCCGGGAAAGCTCGGGAAAGAGTGCGCTAAACAGGCTGCCGCTGTAGGGCAGCGCCAGCAGCAGGGCGACAAACAGCGCGATAAGCCACAGAAGCGGATCACGAATGGCTTTCACGGCTGGCCTCCGCACGCAGCAGATCCTGGAAATGGACCGCGCCGCAGGGCACTCCCTCAGCGTTAGCTACCGGCAGCACCTCACAGCGCCGGGCAACAAACGCAGAAAGCGCATCACGCAGGGTCATGGCGGCATCGAGCGGCTCCCCGGCGACCTGTTCGCCTGGGCGGACGTAGTCACCCACGCTGCGCAGGGAGAGCAGACGCACCCCCAGCTCGCTGCGGCCAAAAAAGGTACGAACAAACTCATTGGCGGGCCGGGTGAGCATCTCCAGCGGCGTCCCCTGCTGCACTACCCTGCCCTCATCCATCAGCACCAGATTATCCGCCAGCTGCAACGCCTCGTCGATATCGTGGGTCACCAGCACAATGGTGCGTCCCAGCAGACGGTGGATACGCTTCATCTCCTGCTGGAGCGCGCCGCGGGTCACCGGATCCAGCGCGCCAAAAGGCTCGTCCATCAGCAGCACCTCCGGATCGGCCGCCAGGGCTCGCGCCACCCCGACGCGCTGCTGCTGCCCTCCCGAGAGCTGATGCGGATAGCGCCCGCGCAGCTGCGGATCCAGCCCCAGCAGGGCCATCAGCTCGTCAATGCGGGCGTCGATTTTTGCCCTGGGCCACTTCAGCAGCTGCGGTACGGTGGCGATGTTCTGCGCCACCGTCCAGTGGGGAAAGAGTCCGATGGACTGAATGGCGTACCCCATGCGTCGCCGCAACGCCAGCAGGGGCAAGCTGCGGATCTCCTCTCCGGCAAAGCGGATAGTGCCCGCGTCGTGCTCCACCAGACGGTTGATCATCTTGAGGGTGGTGGATTTTCCCGAACCTGAGGTGCCGATGAGTACCGAAAAAGCCCCGGTTTTGAAGTGCAGATTGAGATCGCTGACCGCGCTCTGCCCGTTGAACGTTTTGCTAACCTGCGTGAATTCGATCATGGCTGTTTTACCTTCAGCAGCGCTATCCATAAGCCAAAAAGCGCGTCGACGACCACCGCCAGCGCGATGGTTGGGATCACCCCCAGCAGGACCAGATCCAGCGCGCTGCTCAGCAGCCCCTGGAAGACCAGCGCCCCGAAGCCACCTGCGCCAATCAGGGCGGCAATTACCGCCATGCCCACCGTCTGCACCGTTACTACCCGCAGGCTGCGCAACAGCACCGGCAGAGCCAGCGGCAGGCGTACCTGGAAAAAGCGCTGACGCGCGCTCATTCCCATCCCGGCGGCGCTCTCCAGCACCTCCCGGGGAACCTGGTTCAGGCCCGCCACTACCCCGCGCACCAGCGGCAACAGCGCGTAGAGCACAAGGGCGATCAACGCGGGCGTCAGGCCCGTTCCGGCGATGCCGATGCGGCCAAGAGCGGGAAAGTGCTCAACCAGTCCGGCCAGGGGGGCGATCAGCAGACCAAACAGCGCCACGGAGGGCACGGTCTGGATAATGTTGAGCACGGTAAACACCGGCGCCTGACGCGCAGGATGGCGATAGCACCACAGCCCCAGCGCGCCGCCCAGCAGCAGCGCCGGGACCAGCGTCCCCAGCAGCAGAACCAGGTGCTGGGCCAGGGCGTTGTTAAACACGTCCTGGCGGTTGGCGTACTCTTTCATCAGCGAGAGATGATTCAAGGCCCCTAAGTGCAGGAGCAGCAGCGGCACCAGCCAGATCTGAGCCTGTAACAGCCAGCGCCAGAGGGGATTGGCGGTAAGACGGCGGATAGCATCGCTACAGACAAGCAGCGCAAGGGCCATCCACAGCCAGAGGCCGCTGCCGATAGAGGTGCGTGCCAGCGCGCTGCCAGACTGGGCCAGATCGGTGGCCGCTTTACCCGCTCCCCACACCAGCGCAATGAAGCACAGCTCCGCCAGCACCAGCGTCGCCGCCAGCGGCCAGCGGCGGGGGAGAAAACAGAGCACAAGAAAGAGCAGCGGTACGGGAAGCCACAGCGCGGGCGAGTGCGGCCAGATCTGCCACAGCGCCCGGCTCTCGCCGGACACCAGCCGGTTTGGCGCGTAGTTAACAAAAGGCAGCATGGCTGCCGCCAGGGCAAGCGCCACCAGCAGCAGCACGACGCGGTTATGACAGCGTATAGACACGTTCCTGTCCTGTCGGGCGGGTTACTTCACCAGCCCTTTCTGTTTCAGGTAGTCGGCGGCGACTTTTTTAGCATCCAGCCCTTCAACGGCGATACTGGCATTGAGCTGCTGGAGCGTTTTCTCATCCAGGCTGGCAAAGACCGGCTTCAGCCACGCCTCCATCTGCGGATACGCCTTCAGCACCGCCTCGCGCACCACCGGCGTCGGGGCGTAGATCGGCTGGACGCCTTTCGGATCGCTCAGGGTTTGCAGGCCCAGCGCTGCAACCGGGCCATCGGTACCGTAGGCCATCGCTGCGTTCACGCCGGACGTCTGTTGGGCCGCCGCTTTAATCGTTACCGCCGTATCGCCCCCGGCGAGGGAGAGAAGCTGCTTCTGATCCAGCTTGAAGTCGTAGGCTTTCTCAAACGCTGGCAGGGCATCAGCGCGCTCGATAAACTCTGCCGATGCCGCCAGCTTAAAGTCGCCGCCCTTTTTCAGATAGCCGCTGAGATCGGCCAGCGAGGTGAGCGTGTTCTTCTCCGCCAGATCCTTACGTACGGCTATGGTCCAGGTATTGTTAGCCGGGGCCGGGGTCAGCCACACCAGCTTGTTCTGCTCAAAATCGAGCTTTTTCACCTTCTCGTAGCCCTGCTGAGCGTTTTTCCACGCCGCATCGTTCTCGTCCTTAAAGAAGAACGCACCGTTGCCGGTATATTCAGGGTAGATGTCCAGCTCGCCGGAGGTGATCGCTCCGCGCACCACCGGCGTGGTCCCCAGCTGAACCTTATTGACGGTTTTTACGCCATGGCTCTCCAGCACCTGGAGGATAATATTCCCGAGCAGCGCCCCTTCCGTATCAATCTTCGAGCCGACTTTGACCGGCTCAGCCGCCAGCGCAGGCAGGCTCACGGCTGCCATCAGTACCAGTGAGCCGAGACTTCCTTTAATCATTGCCATTGCACTTTCCTCATTATTGTTGAAAT
The DNA here is from genome assembly GCF_031987975.1 of Pseudescherichia sp. Taxonomy (GTDB): domain Bacteria; phylum Pseudomonadota; class Gammaproteobacteria; order Enterobacterales; family Enterobacteriaceae; genus Pseudescherichia. Next base: position 137,391 of record NZ_DALZYX010000008.1, read on the forward strand.
TGCGGGTCGCTATTACTCTTCTCATAAAACGAAGGGCCAGTAAACTGACCCTTTTGGTTATTGCTATTCTGATTATTGCAATTCGAACTGCGCCTGTTTCACGCGGGCGGAGTCGGTACCGATAAAGACGTTAAACTTGCCTGGTTCGGCGTCGTACTTCATCTTCTGATTCCAGAACTTCAACGCGTTAATATCGATCGGGAAGCTGACGGTCTGGGTCTCACCTGGCTTAAGGGTAACCTTATCGAAGCCCTTCAGCTCCTTCACCGGACGGCTCAGGGAAGCGGTCACGTCCTGAATGTACATCTGCATTACCGTGGCCCCTTCCCGCTTGCCGGTGTTGGTCACGTCAACGCTGGCGGTGACCGTACCGTCACGCGACAGAGTCGGTGCCGAGAGCTTCACGTCAGAGACGCTAAAGGTGGTATAGCTCAGGCCGTAGCCAAAAGGATAGAGCGGGCCGTTAGCCTCGTCAAAGTAGCGCGAGGTATACTTGTTCGGGTGTTCGGCATTGTACGGACGACCGGTATTCAGGTGGCTGTAGTAAACCGGGATCTGCCCTACCGAGCGCGGGAAGGAGATCGGCAGCTTGCCGGACGGATTGTAGTCGCCAAACAGCACATCGGCCACGGCATTGCCGCCTTCGGTACCGGCGAACCAGGTTTCCAGAATGGCGTCCGCCTGCTGATCCTGCTTCACCATCGCCAGCGGACGGCCATTCATCAGCACCAGCACCAGCGGCTTGCCGGTGGCTTTCAGAGCGGTAATCAGATCCTGCTGGCTCTGAGGAATAGTGATGTCAGTCCGGCTGGACGCTTCGTGCGCCATTCCCTGAGACTCGCCGACCACCGCAACCACCACGTCGGACTGATTCGCCGCCTTAACCGCTTCGTCAATCATCGCCTGCGGCGTGCGCTCGTCAACCTGGATTGCCGGCTCGTACTGGTTGAGGAACTCAACAATATCTTTGTCGTTGGTGACGTTCGCGCCTTTGGCGAAGATCACTTTTCCTTCGCTGCCAACGGCATTTTTGATCCCGGTGAGAACGGTGACTGACTGTTCAGTGACCCCGGCCGCAGACCAGCTGCCCATTACGTCACGCTTGCTGTCGGCCAGCGGACCGACCACGGCAACGGTGGCGGATTTTTTCAGCGGCAGCGTCTCGAGGCGGTTCTTCAGCAGCACCATACTTTCGCGTGCCACCTCACGGGCCTCTTTACGGTGCAGCCGGCTCTCGGCGTTGGTATCCTGCGGATCGCTCTCTTTCGGACCAAGGTGGCTATAGGGATCGTTAAACAGCCCCATATCATATTTAACGTTCAGCACGTGGCGGGTAGCATCGTCCAGCTCGGCCATGGTCACCTTACCGCTCTTGATCAGTCCCGGCAGGTATTTGCTGTAGTACTCATCGGCCATGCTCATATCGACGCCGGACTTGATCGCTACGCGCACCGCGTCCTCAGGATCCGCCGCCGTACCGTGCTTGATCAGCTCTTTAATCGCCCCGTGATCGGAGATGGTAATGCCTTTAAATTTCCAGTCGCCGCGCAGCAGATCCTTCAGCAGCCAGGAGTCTGAGGAAGCCGGGGTACCGTTGAGGGAGTTAAGGGCGATCATTACCCCGCCGCTGCCGGCATCAAGAGCCGCTTTATAGGGCGGCATATAGTCGTTGAACAGGCGCTGCAGGCTCATGTCCACGGTGTTGTACTCCTTCCCGCCCTCCACGGCACCGTAGGCAGCAAAGTGTTTGACGCTGGTCATGACCGAGTAACGATCCGCCGGGCTTTTGCCCTGCATCGCTTCGACCATGGTTTTGCCCATCATCGCGGTGAGGTAGGTATCCTCCCCGAAGCCCTCAGAGCCACGGCCCCAGCGCGGATCGCGCGTCACGTCTACCATCGGCGCCCAGGTCATGTTCAGACCGTCGTCCGCCGCTTCCCAGGCGGAAATGCGGCCCACGGTTTTTACCGCATCAAGATTAAAAGAGGAGGCCAGGCCTAAGCTGATAGGAAAAACGGTACGCTGACCGTGTACCACGTCATAGGCGAAGAAGAGCGGGATCTTCAGGCGGCTAAGCTGCATCGCCTGATCCTGCATCGCACGAATATCCTGGCGGGTAACGGTATTAAAAATCGCCCCTACCTGGCTGGCCTTGATCATGTCGCGGATCGCCTCTTTCGGGTTATCCGGGCCTACGCTTATCAGGCGCAGCTGACCAATTTTTTCGTCAACCGTCATTTTTTTGAGCAAATCCGTGACGTAGGCATCCCGGGCCTGCGGCGTCAGGGGATGGTTACCGGACGTATCCTCTGCCAGTGCGGGTTGCAGCGCCAGCCCTACGGCGACACCTACTGAACATAGCCATTTCATGTCGTTCACTCTCTTGTGTTAACAGCCGACTCAGCGGCCTGACCGTGCGAAAAAACGCAGTGTGCCATAATCGTAGCGCGCCTTGCAGGGTTATTCTCTTATTTTTCTGACGATTAGTCCGTCCGGATAGATTTTCCCGCGCTATGCTTTATCAGATGATTCTGGCCCTGCCACAAGGAGTGGAAAATGTCTGCTGTCTCCCTACAAAATAACAACCTCTTTCTTAGCGAACTTGCCCGGCTGGTAGGGCATGCGCAGCTGCTTACCGATCCGGCTAAAACCGCCCGCTACCGTAAAGGCTTCCGCTCCGGCGAGGGCAAGGCGCTGGCGGTGGTGTTCCCTGAAACGCTGCTGCAGCTCTGGCACGTGCTCAACCTCTGCGTGCGTAACGATAAGATCATCTTAATGCAGGCGGCGAATACCGGCCTCACCGAAGGCTCGACGCCGAGCGGCAACGACTACGATCGCGATATCGTGATTATCAGTACCCTGCGCCTTGACCAGCTTCAGCTGATTGATGAGGGCAAGCAGGTGCTGGCATGGCCTGGTGCAACGCTCTATTCGCTGGAGAAGGCGCTGAAGCCGCTGGGCCGGGAGCCACACTCGGTAATTGGCTCGTCGTGCATCGGGGCGTCGGTGATTGGCGGAGTGTGTAATAACTCCGGCGGCTCGCTGGTGCAGCGCGGCCCGGCCTACACCGAGATGTCGCTCTTTGCCCGCATTGACGAGCAGGGGCAGCTACGGCTGGTGAACCACCTAGGCATTGACCTGGGCGAAACGCCGGAGCAGATCCTCAGCAAGCTTGATGACCGACGCATAACCGACGCCGATGTGCGCCACGATGGCCGCCATGCGCATGATAGCGACTACGTGCAGCGGGTGCGCGATATCGAAGCTGATACCCCCGCGCGCTACAATGCCGATCCGGATCGGTTGTTTGAGTCCTCCGGATGCGCAGGCAAGCTGGCGGTTTTCGCCGTGCGTCTGGATACCTTTCCCGCCGCCAAGCGCCAGCAGGTGTTCTATATCGGCACTAACCAGCCAGAGGTGCTGACGGAGATCCGCCGCCATATGCTGGCCAACTTTGATAACCTGCCGGTGGCGGCAGAGTATATGCATCGGGATATCTACGATATCGCTGAGCGCTACGGCAAAGATACCTTCCTGATGATCGACAAGCTCGGCACTGACAAGATGCCGATGCTCTTTACCCTGAAAGGGCGCGCCGATGCCATGCTGGAGAAGGTCACGCTGTTTAAGCCCCACTTTACCGATCGCCTGATGCAGCGTGTCGGCAGCGTTTTTCCCGGTCATCTGCCGCCGCGGATGAAAAGCTGGCGCAATAAGTATGAGCATCACCTGCTGCTGAAAATGGCTGGAGACGGCATTGCCGAAGCGCAGAGCTGGCTGAAAGATTACTTCACCGAGGCCGAGGGCGGCTTCTTCGCCTGTACCACCGAGGAGGGCAACAAAGCCTTTCTACATCGCTTCGCGGCGGCGGGGGCGGCTATTCGCTACCAGGCCGTGCATGCCGATGAGGTAGAGGAGATCCTGGCCCTCGATATCGCCCTGCGACGCAACGATACCGAGTGGTTTGAGACGCTGCCAGAGGCGATCGCCAGCAAACTGACGCATAAGCTTTACTATGGCCACTTTTTCTGTCACGTTTTCCATCAGGACTACATCGTCAAAAAAGGCGTGGATGTCCATGAGCTAAAAGCGCAGATGCTGTCGCTGCTGCAGGAGCGTGGCGCGCAGTATCCGGCTGAACATAACGTCGGGCATCTGTATGAGGCGGCGGAGAGCCTGAAGCGCAACTATCGCCAGCTCGATCCCACCAACAGCATGAATCCCGGCATTGGCAAAACCAGTAAGCAGAAATACTGGGGCGAAGGCGGTGACCTGCCCCATTCGTAAAGGAGTGCAGAGCGATGTCTGCTGTTGATGTTTTAGCCATAACCGATGTTGAAGTCCGCGACGCCTTGCCGGACGACGTACACGCTATCTCAGCGATCTACGCCTGGCACGTGCTGCATGGCCGCGCCTCCTTTGAGGAGGTGCCTCCCACTATTGACGAAATGCGCCAGCGGATAGCGAAAATTACCGGCGAGGGGCTGCCGTGGCTAGTGGCACTCTATCGCGGCATCATTGTGGGCTACTGCTATGCTGGACACTACCGTCCGCGTCACGCCTATCGCTATACCCTTGAATGCTCTATCTACATTGAGTCCACTATGACTGGAAGGCGGATCGGCAGCGCGTTGATGCAAGCCCTGATTGCCCGCTGTGAAGAGGGTCCCTGGCGGCAGATGGTGGCAGTCATTGGCGACGGCCATCAAAATGAAGGCTCGCTACGCCTGCATAAGAGCCACGGCTTTGAAGTGGTAGGACAGCTGCGCAGCGTTGGCTATAAGAAGGGCGACTGGCGGGATACGCTAATCATGCAGCGTCCGCTCAACGATGGAGACTGGACGCTGCCGGAGTAGCTAATCACTCATTAATCATTCTGCGCGGTTTGTGCCGCGCTGCCGGTGGCATTGATTGCCATCTGGGCCGCCTTCTGGCGTTTGTAGCTCAACGCCGACGCCGGAACAGGCTGGACTTTACCGGTCTCAATCCAGGTCCGCAGACGGCTGGCATCGGCGAAATGGGTATATTTGCCAAAGGCGTCCATCACCACCAGCGCCACCGGTTTGTTATTGATCACCGTACGCATTACCAGGCAGTGCCCGGCGGCGTTGGTGAAGCCGGTTTTGGTCAGCTGAATATTCCAGTTGTCGCGATAGACCAGGTGGTTGGTATTGCGAAACGGCAGGGTGTAGGCCGGGCTGGAGAAGGTCGCCATCTCTTCGCGCGTGGTGCTGAGCTGGCCGATGAGCGGATACTGCTTGCTGGCAATCAGCAGCTTTGTCAAATCGCGCGCGGTTGAGACGTTATGGATCGACAGCCCGGTCGGCTCCACAAAGTGGGTATTCACCATGCCCAGGGATTTTGCCTTCGCATTCATTGCCCGAATAAACGCATCGTAGCCGCCCGGATAGTGATGGGCGAGGCTGGCAGCGGCGCGGTTCTCCGAGGACATCAGCGCCAGCAGCAGCATATTCTTACGGCTGATCTCACTGTTCAGACGCACGCGGGAGTAGATGCCGCGCATCTCCGCCGTCTTGCTGATATCCACCTTCAGGCGCTCATCCAGCGGCAGGCGGGCGTCCAACACCACCATTGCCGTCATTAGCTTGGTGATAGAGGCAATCGGCCGCACCAGATCCGGATGGCTGGCGTAGATCACTTTATTGGTTTGCAGGTCGACAATCATCGCGCTGCCGGAGGCAATCTCAGGCTGGGCAGCGGCGGTGGCAGGAGCAGTTTTTGCCAGCGCCTGGGGCGCGACGGGGACGGCCAGCAGCAAGGCAAGACTTAACAGGGAAACTCGACATTTCAGCATGGTGAGACTTCTGATGATTATTCACGCGCGTGATGACGCACACCGCTTTTGCAGGCAAATAATGGCAAAGGCTGGCTAACGCATGATAGCTGCCATCATGCGTTGTCGCCAGAGAAGATTGTTTGCTGAACGTTACGCGCCAATCGCGGCAGGTTCAGAACAGACGATAGCCATAACCCCAGAGTATCACCGTCAGCGCCAGCAGTACCTCCAGTACCAGCACGCCAATAGCTAACGTCGAACTGGAGAAGCTCAGCCCCTCCTCCTGGTTAATATTCAGGAAGGTCGGGATACCAACGTAGAGCAGATAACCGGTATAGAACAGCGCCACCGTTCCCACCAGTGCGCAGAGCCAGACCAGCGGGTAGAGCGCCACCAGACCGCTTAAGAAGAGCGGCGTTGCAACATAGCCAGCAAAGACCATGCAGCGGGCAAGCGATGGCCGCTGCGGAATGTTACGCGCCATCCAGTAGATAACCCGCCCCATCACCGCCACGCCAGCCAGCATCAGACCATAGAAAAGAATGCCAAGTAACAGCGCCGTGGTAAGTGACAGCCTTGAGAAGACGCCTTCCCCAAAGTGCCAGCCAAGCTGAGTGGTACCGATGAATGCGGAGACAACCGGGATGGCCGCCATCAGCAGAACGTGGTGGGTATAATGATGCGAAACCGTTTCGTTTTCGCCTCTGATCACCTTCATTTCACGATCGGGATGGGACAGGAGTCCCCAGACATGGTTCATAACGCCCCCTTGCTGTCAGCCCAGATAACTACGTCTTTAGTATAATGCACTTCTGCTTATTTTTTGGGCTAATGGACCGGGTCTGCTGCCGTCCGGGGCCGCTGTGTATTCACAAGAGCTATGCTTAAACAACCTTTTTCGTCTGGAGGAGACGTAATACGCATGGATATCAACAACCTGATTGCGCAGTATGGTTACGCCGCGCTGGTGGTTGGCAGCATGGCGGAAGGTGAAACCATTACCCTGCTCGGCGGCGTGGCGGCGCATCAGGGCCTGCTGCGCTTTTGGCTGGTGGTCGTGGCGGTCGCGCTGGGTGGGATGATTGGCGATCAGCTGCTCTACCTGCTTGGCCGCCGTCTCGGGGATCGTGTACTCAGCCACTTTTCGCGCCATCAGGCTAAGATCGATCGCGCCCAGCGTTTAATCAACAAACGCCCCTGGCTGTTCGTGATTGGCACCCGCTTTATGTATGGCTTTCGCATCATTGGCCCGCTGCTGATTGGCTCAAGCGGCCTGCCGCCACGCCTCTTTCTGCCGCTCAATATTGTGGGTGCTATCGTCTGGGCGCTGATCTTTACTACCCTGGGCTACGTCGGTGGTGAGGTGGTGGGTCCGTGGCTGCATGCCCTTGATCAACATCTGAAGCACTGGATATGGCTGATCCTGGCGATCGTTCTCGCCTTTGTGCTGCGGGCGGTGATTAAACGCTGGCTGGCAAAAAATAGAGAGGCGGGAGAGTAACCTCTCCCGCCTGCGCTTACTGAGGCTTAAATTGCGGGTTGGCCAACATAAAGCCGCCGTCAACGATAAATGACTGGCCGGTGGTGTAGCTGGCATCCTCAGAGCTGAGCCAGCCGACCAGGCTGGCAATTTCCTGGGTTCTGCCCGGCCGGGCCAGAGGAATGTTTGGCATTGAGCCTTCCTCGACATCCTCATCCTTCATGTCGTTCATCGGGGTGGCGATTGCCCCCGGCGCAACCGAGTTCACCAGGATCTTGTGCTGCACCAGCTCCATTGCTATCGACTTGGTCAGGCCGCCGAGGGCGTGCTTAGCGGCGGTGTAGGCGCTGGCATCCGGCAGCGGGGTGTGCTCATGCACGGAGGTGATATTGATAATGCGCCCGCCCTCGCCCTGCTCCACCATTTTTCTGGCAGCGATCTGCGCGCACAGGAATGCGCCGTCAACGTCTACGGTGAAGACGGTGCGCCACTCTTTGAACTCCATCTCCAGAAACGGGGCTTTGCTCATCGCCCCGGCGTTATTAACCAGCACGTCGATGCGCCCGAACTTGTCGATCAACGTTTGAATGGCCTGCGCACCGTCGGGCAGGTTACTGAGATCGAGCTGGACCATTTCGGCGCGACGGCCCAGCGAGGCGACGGCCTCAGCAGTTGCTTTCGCTCCTTTGTCGTCCGAGTGCCAGGTGATCCCAATGTCATATCCCTGCTTAGCCAGCACCAGCGCGCACTGCTTGCCGATACCTGAATCCGATGCCGTGACGATGGCAACCTTGTTTGTCGTGCCCATAAGAACCTCCGTAAAAAGAAGTGATAAGGGTAGAACGCGAAAAAGCTGAACAGTAAGTATAGAGAGTTCCCGGCTATCGCAAGGGCTGAGGCCATTTTCTGCTTCCGCCAGGCAAAACGGCAGATAATTGCCTATGCTTTCAGAGGCATCAGTAAGACGTCACAACAAAAGGACACGACGATGAAAATTTTACTTTGGGCTATTTTGATTATTTTTCTGATTGGGCTGTTGGTGGTAACCGGCGTGTTTAAGATGATTTTCTAAGGTGTTCGCGTGAACATGGCCCCCGTAAGGGGGCATACATAAGCATAATTGTTAACTGAGCTATAAGTTCTAAATGGTATCCGCCGCTAACTTTTGATAACGATAATACTCTTGCTCAAGAAACATAACCTTTCTCGGCAGCTCATTAAGATAAAACTGCGGTAATACATAATCCCCCGGCGATTTAGCAAGCTCCTTCACCAGATGTGCAAGAATGACATAAAGGGGTATGCTGTACTCTACTTGAAAGCGCCGAAATTCGCGTCGCCATATTATTGTACTAAAATAATCAACATATTTTCTTGCTTCCCTAAAGGGTAAACTTTGTAATTTTTCCAGTAAAAAGTTGAATGCCGGAAGCGCCAACACTTTGATACGCATCGCCTCAGTAAATCTGTCTTTACCCATTGGTACGGTTGCGTTTGATAGACGAGACAGGATACACGCCACAGGATTTAACACTCTGACAAAGTCGTGACTCATTGCTGCGCCATGTCGATCTGGCATAACTAAAAATGGTTCGGTATTGAGAAAAAGCTTGTCACCTGTAAAATCATCATGCTCGAAACCAGAGGGTCGGTCGATAATATCGACTATATTTGCCTCGTTAAGTTGGTCATTCAGAAATTGCCCCTGCGCATTTTCTTTTACCTTCCCGGTATCTTTGTCTATCAGATTAAATACAGCGATAGACGGCGGATTAAATATTTCCTGCATTTTGCTATCAACGTTGAATATTTTCGCAATAGCTTCCGCCCCTTCTTTTTTCGCTACATAGTCAACGTCAATTGATGTGATAAATGTCATATCCGGCTGGTCGGGATAAAAATCCATGTAAGTGGCATACCAATACATAACGGCTTGTCCACCTACGGTTATGACAGGAGAAGGAAGCTGATCCGCATTATCAATCAGATAACGGTTAAGCATAACCAGCTGATTTTCAGGGGGTATCACCATTTTGGTCATAAAAAAGCTCACCTGTTAAGATGAGCTGATTTTAACATTACTCTATCTGGTAAGATGGGATGGCTAGTGGATTTCAGAAAAAAGAGACGCTACGTCCGCTTTTAGCAGGCACGATACCATCAGGGCGTTGCTGTATTACACGCCCCGATGCCTGACCGTTACGAACGGCCTCCACTCGCTGTTGATACTCACGCTGATGCCTGACTTTATCTTCTTTAGCTGACATAGCCTTCACCGACTAACTGAATATGTATGAGACTTATAGCTCAAATATACGCCTGTTTATTGCGCCTCGCAAACAAAGCTTAAATTTTACCCCTGATGATATCCCCCGCCCAGCGCGGAGGTGAGCTGCAGGGTGGCATCCAGCCACTGACCGTGCAGGGCAATACCGTTAATCTGCTCCTGAAGCAGCGGCAGCCGGCTCTGACTGACCCGCATGCCGGGAATAATCCCCACCTTAAAGCGCGCTTCAGCTAACGCAACGATGCGTCCAGCATCCTGCTCGATCTGCCGCTGGCGCTGATTCTCCTCCGCCAGGGTCTCGACCTGTACTGCCGCTTTCTCTACCTCGTTGACCGCATTCACCACCGCCTTGTTGTAGCTGGCGACAGAGAGGTTATGCTCCTCTTCAGCAATGTTCAGGCTGGCATTCAGCCGACCACTGTCGAAGATCGGCAGCGTCAGCCCACCGGTAACGCCCATCTGCTGGGCCGAATGGCGAAAGAGATCGCTCAGATGCAGGGCATCCTGCTGGAGAAACGCCATGAGGTTAAGATCTGGATAGAAGGCTGCCTTCGCCGCCTCTACGCTGCTGAGAGAGGACTCAATATACCAGTGCGCCGCCTGCAGATCCGGGCGACGAGCCAGCAGATCGTAGCCCAGCCGTGGAGGCATCTTGTCTTCAACTTTCGGCAACCCGACTGGCTCCAGATGCAGCGTGGCCGCGCTGCTGTCCGTCAATGCCACCAGACGTGCCTCAATCACCCGCATTTTACCCCTGGCCTCGCTCTGCTGCTGGCGGGTCTTCTCTTCGTCGATGCTGTTTTCGGCGTCCGCCACCGAGGAGGTAATACCCGCCTGATGAAGCTGGCGGTCGGCGGCAACGATGGTCTGCTGGTCGCGCTGGATCTCATCCAGCACCCGATCGACAGCGGCCTCGGTTTGCCATTGCCAGTAGAGTCGCGCCACGCTGGTGGCCAGCAGCTGTCGCGTCTGCTGCCGCTCGGCTTCATGGGCGCGAACGTCGCCAATGCGGGCGGCCACCTCATCGCGATTTTTACCCCACAGATCCAGATCCCAACCGGCAGTTAAGCCAAAGGTGCCGTTGGTATACCACGGGCCGGTTGTCCCGGCAGCGGGATCGGTTATGGCAAACGGTCCCATCAGCCCCTCGGCGGACATACGCTGCCGCTCGACGTCGGCGGAAAAATCGACCTCCGGGCCATCGTTGGCGGCGACGCGCTGGGCCTGCGCTTCGGCGAGATGGATCCGTTGCTCTGCAACCTGCATATCTGGAGCCTGTGCAAGAGCGCGCTCAATCAGAGCGTTAAGCTGGGGATCGTGATATGCCTGCCACCACTGGCTCTGCGGCCAGCTGGCGGCGAGCGCCGGAGGTAAGCTATCGGTAGCCGCCGCTGCCGGGGCGTGCTCTTTTAAGGGGGTAACGCTGTCGTGCATTGGCGCACACCCGCTGAGGATCAGTACCAGTGGGAAATACGCTACAGCGGCGGTAATAAAGGGACGACTCATAGACACGCTCTGTCAAACCAGGGCGTTGCAGAGTACACACACTTTTAGCTGGTTTTTTAGGTAAGCGTGGCAAAACACAGCCGGTCATAAAAAGACACAGCCGGAAAAATATTCACTATATCAATAGCATGAATGAATCTATTCTTGCAGCATATGATTAGCGGCAGCCTCAATGGCAATCGCAATCTCCGCTGAACGCTTCAGGGTACGGATCTGGCTGAACAGGCCGTCGGCCTCCGCATACTCCTTGCGTAGATAGCCCAGCCACTGCTTGATGCGCGCCACGTGGTACATCCCGGTATCGCCCTGCTTCTCCAGCTGGCTATAGTGCTGAAGCAGACCCACCACCTCCGGCCAGGGCATACGCGGCGCGTTATATTTGATCACCCGGCTGAGGTTAGGTACGTTCAGCGCACCGCGGCCAATCATCACCGCGTCGCAGCCGGTGGCCGCCAGACAATCCTGCGCGCTCTGCCAGTCCCAAATCTCGCCGTTAGCAATCACCGGGATAGCCAACCGCTTGCGGATCTCGCCGATCGCCTGCCAGTTGATGCGCTCTGCCTTATAGCCATCCTCTTTGGTGCGGCCATGGACCACCAGTTCAGTGGCCCCCGCCTGCTGTACCGCGTCGGCAATCTCAAACTGCCGCGCGCCGCTGTCCCAGCCAAGGCGTATTTTAACGGTCACCGGCAGCGAGGCGGGCACGGCTTCGCGCATCGCCTTTGCGCCGCGGTAGATAAGCTCAGGATCTTTGAGTAGCGTCGCGCCACCGCCGCTGCCGTTCACCAGCTTCGACGGACAGCCGCAGTTGAGATCGACCCCGTACGAGCCTAGCTCTACGGCGCGGGCGGCGTTCTCCGCCAGCCATTGTGGGTACTGGCCCAGCAGCTGGATCCGCACCGGGGTGCCGTTGAGCGTGCGGCTCTGACGGTGCAGCTCCGGACAGATTTTATAGAACGATTTTACCGGCAGCAGCTGATCGACCACGCGTAGAAACTCGGTGATGCAGAGATCGTAATCATTTACCCCGGTCAGCAGCTCGCGCACCAGCGAATCGAGCACGCCTTCCATTGGTGCCAGTAATACACGCATAACGTTACCCGTCAGAAAAGAGGCGCGTATGGTAGCGCCTCTGGGGCACAGGTGAAAGGGGCTTTATCGCGCGGTTTACGCCTAATCTTGTATGAATGACTGACGTTCCATTAGGGAATATTTGGTATGCTCACAATTCATGATGTGATCGATAGCACAGTTATCGAATCAATTGTATGATGAATGCGTTTCATCAGAGGCTTGAACCATGTCTAAATCGTTGATCGTTATCTGGCAGTATCTTCGCGCCTTTGCGCTAATTTATGCCTGCCTGTATGCCGGGATCGCTATCTCTTCTCTGCTGCCCATTACCATCCCCGGCAGCATTATCGGCATGTTGATCATGTTCTTCCTGTTGGCGCTGCAAATCCTGCCGGCAAAATGGGTTAATCCCGGCTGCTACGTGCTGATCCGCTATATGGCGCTGCTGTTTGTGCCCATCGGTGTTGGCGTCATGCAGTACTACGACGTGCTGCGGGCGCAGTTTGGTCCGGTAGTAGTCTCCTGCGCGATCAGTACTCTCGTTGTCTTCCTGGTGGTGAGCTGGAGTTCGCACCTGGTCCACGGCGAGCGCAAGGTGACGAGTGAGAAAGGAGCAAAACCGTGATAGAGAATATCTGGTGGTCGCTACCGCTGACTCTGGCGGTCTTCTTTGCGGCCCGCAAGCTGGCAGCACGCTTCAGGATGCCCCTGCTCAACCCGCTGCTGGTGGCGATGGTGGTGCTGATCCCCTTCCTGCTACTGACCGGCATCCCCTACTCGCGCTATTTCGCGGGCAGCAAAATTCTTAACGATCTGCTCCAGCCCGCCGTGGTGGCGCTGGCCTACCCGCTCTACGAGCAGCTGCATCAAATCCGCGCCCGCTGGAAATCGATCATCACCATCTGCTTTGTCGGCAGCGTGGTGGCGATGGTCACCGGCACCACTATCGCTCTGCTGATGGGCGCCTCGCCGGAGATCGCCGCCTCGATACTGCCAAAATCGGTCACTACACCGATCGCCATGGCGGTAGGTGGCAGCATCGGCGGTATTCCGGCCATTAGCGCGGTCTGCGTCATCTTTGTCGGCATCCTCGGGGCAGTGTTTGGCCATACCCTGCTTAATCTGATGCGCATTCGTACCAAAGCGGCGCGCGGCCTGGCGATGGGTACGGCGTCTCACGCTCTGGGCACGGCGCGCTGCGCGGAGCTGGACTATCAGGAAGGCGCGTTCAGCTCGCTGGCGCTGGTGATCTGCGGGATTATTACCTCGCTGATTGCCCCCCTGCTCTTCCCGCTGATCCTCGCACTGGTGGGCTAAAATTTGCGATGCGTCGCGCATTTTTAATTTGAATTTCATAAGTTGCATATACAGTGTGATTTGAATCACATATAAAGCGCCTCGTGCTCTTTACACTAGGCTCCCATTACACTGCTATGAGGCAACGCCATGCATTCACGTTTTCACTCGGCTTTCGCTACCCTTGCGGAGGATCTGCAATCCGCTTTAGCACCTATTCTTGCGGATGACCATTTTCCCGCCATGCTGAGCGCGGCGCAGGTGCAGGCGCTGACAAGCGCCACGGGACTGGATGAAGACGCGCTGGCCTTTGCGCTCCTGCCGCTGGCCGCCGCCTGCGCCCGGGCCGATCTCTCGCATTTTAACGTCGGCGCTATCGCCCGCGGCGTGAGCGGCACATGGTACTTCGGCGGCAATATGGAGTTTATCGGCTCTACCATGCAGCAGACCGTTCACGCCGAACAGAGCGCCATCAGCCACGCCTGGCTGCGGGGCGAAACATCCCTGGTCGCCATCACCGTTAACTATACGCCCTGCGGCCACTGTCGCCAGTTTATGAACGAGCTGAACAGCGGCCTCAACCTGCGAATTGCCCTGCCGGGCCGGGCACCGCATACTCTGGCGGACTACCTGCCCGATGCTTTTGGTCCTAAAGATCTCGACATTAATACCCTGCTGATGGATAACGAGAACCACGGCTTCCCGGTAGAGGGCGAAGAGCTGGTCAAGGCGGCCATCACCGCTGCTAACCAGAGTCATGCGCCTTACAGCAACGCCCCCTCCGGCGTCGCCATCGAGCTGAGCAACGGGCAGATTTTCGCCGGTCGCTATGCGGAAAATGCCGCATTCAACCCGTCCCTGCCACCGCTGCAGGGGGCGCTCAATCTGCTGAGCCTGAACGGCTACGACTATCCGGATATGCGTCGCGCCGTGCTGGCTGAACGCCCGGATGCGCCTCTGACCCAGTGGGACGCCACCTCCGCCACCTTGCGAGCGCTGGGCTGCCGCTATGTTGAGCGTGTAGCGCTTTCAGCCTGATATGCGGCAGGCGATGCGCCTGTCGTAAATCCGCTAACGCTTAACCCGTAACACAATGAAAAGGTTGTGATGAAAATCGCCGCAGTTGAATCGCTGATTCTTGCGCTTCCTCTGCGGGTAAAGTAGCCTGAATGAAATTTCATCCCTGTACCGAGCTATCTGCATGTTAAAGCGTTTGTTATACAGCCTGTTAGTCATTGTCGGCTTGCTGCTGTTAACTGCGCTTGGTCTCGACCGCTGGATCAGCTGGAAAACCTCCCCGTGGATCTACGACGATTTGCAAGACCTGCCCTATCGTCAGGTCGGAGTGGTGCTGGGTACCGCCAAGTACTACCGCACCGGGGTGATCAATCAGTATTACCGCTACCGCATTCAGGGGGCGCTGAACGCCTATAACAGCGGCAAGGTGAACTACCTGCTGCTGAGCGGCGATAACGCCCTGCAGAGCTATAACGAGCCGGTAACCATGCGTAAGGATCTGATTGCCGCCGGGGTTGACCCGCAGGATATCGTGCTCGATTACGCCGGTTTCCGCACTCTGGACTCCATCGTAAGAACGCGTAAGGTGTTCGACGCCAACGACTTTATTATCATCACCCAACGCTTCCACTGCGAGCGTGCGCTGTTTATCGCCCTGCACCGGGGCATTCAGGCCCAGTGCTATGCCGTGCCCTCGCCGAAAGATATGCTGACCGTGCGGGTGCGGGAGTTTGGCGCACGTCTTGGCGCACTGGCCGATCTCTATATCTTTAAACGCGAGCCGCGCTTCCTCGGCCCGCTGCTGCCCATCTCGTCCCTGCAGGACGTGCCGGACGATGCCCAGGGCTACCCGGCAGTGACGCCGGAGCAGCTGCTGGATATTCAGCCGAAAGCGAAAAAATAGTGCTCAGAAGGCGATATTATCCGCCCAGGCGGTGGCGCGCTTCATGGTCTCTATTACCGCTTCCGGAGCCAGACCGAGATTTTTTGCCACCGCGTTCACCTCCTCCCACAGCTGCTGTTCATAGAGGCGGGCCAGGTGCAGGAACGGATAGAGCACCCCCTTGTCCTCGGTTAAGGCCTGCATAACCCGCTCCGACAGGGCGATCTGCTTAACCAGATCCCCCAGCGCGATGCCGAGAATAGCGTCCAGCAGCGAGAATAGCCCGCAGAAAAAAGCGTCATGGGAGAGCGGCTCCCGCCCCGCCGCTTTAGCAAGCAGCTCGCAGAACATGCCCCGTACCAGGCTCATATGATACAGCTCAGTGGTCTTAACGTTGGCGATGCTGGTCAGGCAGGAGATTGAGACAAAGCGGCGCAGCTCGTTAAAGCCCAGATAGAGCAGCGTGTCCTTAAGAGTGCTATTTTTCACCATCTCAATGCCACGGGTGTTATAGACCACATTGCGGGTGTAGCGCATCAAGGTGTAGGAGAGGCTAATATCGCTCTTCAGATAGTTTTCGATTTTCGCCAGGTCGGGATTCTGCGCGTTAACCTCGGCAATAAGCTGGATCTGTAACACCTTATTTTGCGATAGCCGCCTGTTTTGCAGCACCTCTGGCTTGCTGTAGAAGTAGCCCTGAAAGAGATCGAAGCCGAAGGTCTTGTATCTATCGAACTCTTCTTGAGTTTCGACCTTTTCAGCAAGCAGCGTAACCTTGCCCAGTCGATCGCGATTCTGCGTCACATAGCTCGCTATCTCATCAAAGCTTTGCGCCTGGATATCGAATTTGATAATGCTGATATAGGGGAAAAAGCGCTCCCACTCGCTTTTTAGCGCAAAATCATCAAGCGCTATCTGGAAGCCGCCCGCATAGAGGCGGCGCACGGCGGCCAGTAGATCGTCGTCCGGCGTTGCCGTCTCCAGGATCTCAATGACTACCTTGTCGTGGGGCAACGCATCGGCAAAGCCCTGTACAACCATCTCACCGGGAAAGTTGATATAGCAGGCATGTTTGCCCACCAGCGACGGCAGCGGCGTTGAAAAGAAGAGATCGGAGATAATTTGCTTCGTCGCATATTCAGACGAGACGTCCGGAAACCGATTGGTCAGCCCGTCACGAAACAGCAGCTCCCAGCCAACGGTCGCCATGTTTTTGTCGAAAATAGGTTGTCGCGCAACGAATGAGTACATACTCCTCTCCATGGCATATGTCAGCAGAAAATTTAACTATAGCTAAACCCCTCGTGAGATCGAGCATTCAGGCCGCACTAGCTCACACTTTAGTGCGCAACACTTTTGGAAAAGAGGTTAATCACCAGTACGCCAGCACAGATCAGCGCCATTCCGCCAATAGCGGGCAGATCCAGCTTCTGACCGCTGAAAATCCACCCTGCGGCACTAATCAACACGATCCCTACTCCCGACCAGATGGCATAGGCAATGCCGGTAGGGATGTACTGTAGGGTCTGGGAGAGAAACCAGAACGCCACCCCATAGCAGCCCAGCGTTGCCGCCGTCGGCCAAAGTTTGGTGAATCCTTCTGAATAGCGCATCAGCGTCGTACCGATCACCTCTGCAATAATCGCGATCCCCAGATGAACATAAGCGTGCATAACCCCTCCTCTTTTGATTCAATTTGTAAAATATGCCACTTGCCGTTACATATCGCTACTTCTTAACCTCCCCCGTAGGGCATCTATACTGTAACTGACACAGGAGGTTATTAATTGTGAGAATACTAAGCTATCTATTCACCAGTCCGGAAAAGCTGCTCCAGGTGACCGATCACCGCAACGTTCAGGAATCGATCGACGACGGCGAGCGAATCATCATCGATGAAGACGGCAGAGCGCGAGTTAACGTCCGCAGCGAAGCCGTAAAAGAGGATTTTACCCGCCATGTTGAAGCATTAAAGAGGGCTTAAGATGGCGACAGCGATATTCATGGTATTGATGGTTTCCGGCTACTGGTATACCAGCCGCGATCTCTCGACCCGCTTCAAACTACGGCGCTCTTTTGGTTGGGACGTCTACTTCCTGGTGGCTCTCTACGGCTGTATCTTCATGCTACAGGGGATTATTGCCACCGCCCTGCTGTGGCTGCTGCTGCTGTTCACGTCTATGGGCATGGATGCGCTACCGCAATGGTTTGGCTCTGAAGAGCACCGGCTACAGGTGACCTTCATGAACTGGAGCTTCCTCGGCATCCAGGCTCCGGTGGTGATCATGCTGGCATTTGCCACGCTCTTTTGCCTTTACCGCTCCAACTGGGCGGGTAGCGCCCGTCTCGACAGCAACAGTCGTCGTCAGCTGTATAAGTTTCTGACGCGCGGCAACGGCGTCGAGGGCCTGCTCTACCAGTGTATGGAGACGGGCCAGCTGGCGTGGATCACGTTGAAGTCGCAGCGGGTCTATATCGGTATGATCCATGGCGCAACGCTTGACGATACCGAAGTCAGAAATATTGAGCTGATCCCGATGCTGAGCGGCCACCGGGACCGTCACTCCCACCAGCTCAATATTGAGAACAACTATAGCGCCTGGTATGCCAAGCATAATATTAACCTCGACACCGAGCCGCAGTCGGCGCTCGATTTTCGCAAGGTCATCCTGCTGGATGAGGTTGAGAGCCTGTCGCTGTTCGATCCGGCGCAGGTGCTGGCGATGGGCATTAAAGAAGAGCCGCAGGCATAACGTTAACAGGGTGGCATAATGCGTAAAACGTCTCCCCCGGATCAGAATCCTCCGCCGGTGCGTGAGAAGCATGTCTGGTTAAGTTTCGAAGCCAACGTACGGCGGATTGGCTTTTTCCTGTTGCTGTTCATCGTGCTGGCCGCCCTAAGCGGTCTTTTTTCCCGCGGCCATTTTAGCCACGTTGAGCGCAGCAACGCTGACAATACGTTGACCCTGAGCTACGAGCGCTTTAACCGCCAGCAGAGCGATGTTGATATGGAGATTTCAACTACGGCGGCCAGCGGCGATACCCTTACCATCACCCTGGGCGGCGATTTTATGCAGACGTTTAAGATCGACACGCTTCAGCCGCAGCCGGATAAAACCTGGAGCCAGGGCGACAGCCTGGTGCTGGAGTACGAGCGCAGCAGTCTGTCGTCCAGCGGAAAAGTGTGGCTGGGGCTGCTCCCACAGCAGCCCGGCGTCAGCACAAGCACCGTCACCGTCAACAACGGCCCGCCTCTCTCTTTCTGGCAATTTACCTACCCTTAGGAGCGCAATATGGAAATGGTTCTCAGAGCGTTGGCCATCTATCTGGTGTTAATGGTGGTGTTTAAGATTGCCGGACGGCGGGCGCTAATGCAGATGACCTCTTTCGATCTGATCTTACTGCTCATTATCAGCGAGGCGACGCAGCAGGCGCTGCTGGGCAATGATTTCTCCGTTACCGGCGCCGCACTGACTATTATTACGCTGGTGGTAGTGGATATGCTGTTTGGCTATCTGAAGCGGTATCTGCCTGGCGTTGAGGCGACCATCGACGGCACGCCGGTGATCCTTGTAGAAAACGGTCGACTGCTTGAGAACAAGATGAAGCAGGCAGATATCTCCTACGACGATATAATGGCTTTTGCCCGCAATGGTCAGGGGATCGATAAGCTGGCGGATATCAAGTACGCCATTCTGGAGCAGAACGGCCATATCTCTATCATTCCGGCCACAAAATAAAAACCGGCCAGCATGGCTGACCGGTATTCTCTGAGCCTGAGCTATTTCTTCTCAGGCTTTTTGTCACCCGATTCAGGGGACTCAGAGGGATCGTCTTTTTCAACGTTCAGAATGTAATCGATACGCATAACGTCTCCTTATTTTTTGCCTTCGGCGATGCCGGTCAGCTTCACGTCGGTCTCTTTCTCTTCGTTCAGCGTCTCTTCCAGCAGCTTAGCTGCTTCAGTGTAGCCCAGCTTCTGTGCCAGGGTACGCAGAGTACCGTAAGAGGCGATCTCGTAGTGCTCTACCTTCTGCGCCGCGCCAATCAGCCCCTCGTCACGCAGTTCGCCTGCGGTAACAGAGTCAATGATCTCCTGGGCCTCTTCCACCAGCCCCTCAAGAGCATGGCATTTCATACGGCGAATGCGCAGACCTTCAGTCACTTCGACAATCTGGTCAATTCGTTCAATCTGCCCGCGGGTCTCTTCCAGGTGCGTTTCAAAAGCAGCAACCAGTTTTTCTGACGTTGCCGCACGGGCCATTTTCGGCAGTGCTCGGGCAATCTGTTTTTCTGCGCTGTATATATCTGAAAGCTCGTGAATAAATAGATCTTCAAGTGTTTTAACCGCTGGCATAATAAATTCCTCGTTATTTCGCCGAAATAGATCCTTAAAGGATTGTGGCAATCCTGTAAATTTCATTACAGGATTGCCACCGACAGTCAATGCATATTTATTTAATTGGTCTGGCGTTAATTAAATAAAATATGTTTGCACGGGTCAGGAGGAACGACCACCGCTGTGACTGTTTTGACCGCCTTTCTTACCTGCTTCAGATGCGCGCTGCGGGTCGTTTTTAAAGTTCCCACCGCTCTGCTGCCCGCCTTTACGGCCTGCTTCAGATGCACGCTGTTTATCTTCTGCAAAGTTTCCTGAACCGCCACGATGTTGTTGGGCCATAATATACTCCTTCCACATACAGTTTTGGTTAAAAATAGAGGGAAGTTATTCCCCCGTCAGGCATGTTTAACTGTAGCCATAATTCCCCCGGCTTCAAGTCAAAAATCCATGGAAATATCGTCAGCGAAGCATACCAGGAGCATTCTGAGAGGAATAATTTTTCCTTATAATGATAAATCAAGCAGATAGGAGAATATATATATCAGCGAAGCGGCAAATATATTCTTACGGCTAAATATTGCAAAATATGTCTGTGCGTAATAAAAAAGCCCGCCGGTATGGCGGGCCTTGATAAGCAGACAAAAAAGATAAGGTTATTTTTTACGCGCGTACTTCAGCGAGTCCAGCGCCACCGCGAAGATAATGATGCCGCCTTTAATGATGTACTGCCAGTACGGGTTAACGCCGATATAGGTCAGACCGTAGTTGATAACGGTAAAGATGATCACCCCGGTCACTACCCCGAGCACCGTACCGACACCCCCGCTGAAGGAGACCCCGCCCACCACGCAGGCGGCAATCGCATCCAGCTCGTACATAAAGCCAAGGTTATTGGTCGCCGAGCCGATACGGCCCGCTTCCAGCATCCCGCCGAAGGCATAGAAGACGCCGGACAGGGCATAGATCATCAGCAGGTTCAGCGCCACGTTAACGCCGGAGACCTTAGCCGCTTCCGGGTTGCCACCGATAGCGAAGATATTTTTACCGAAGCGCGTCTTGTTCCAGAGGATCCAGACAAAGGCCACGGCGATCAGCGCGTAGAAGGTGATGTAGGAGAGACGGAAGCTGCCCAGCGCGACAAACCCTTGCGTAAAGGTCGAGAAACCGCTGTCGAAGCCCGAGATCGGCGATGCGCCCACGAAGTCATAGTAGAGGGAGTTGATACCGTAGACGATGATCATCGTACCTAACGTGGTGATAAACGGCGTCACGTTCAGATAGGCGATAATAATCCCGTTCACCAGACCAATGATCGCGCCAATCACGCAGACGATAGCGATCACCGCGATAATCGGCATGGTCGCCATCTCAGGGAACACCTTGTTGGCGTTTTCCATCGACTGAAGCAGCGTTGCCGCGACAACCGCCGCGAGGCCAACCTGGCGTCCGGCGGAGAGGTCGGTCCCCTGGGTAACGATCAGGCCCGCTACGCCCAGCGCAATGATAATACGTACCGAGGACTGGGTCAGAATGTTACTGAGGTTCAGCAGGCTCAGGAACGTCGGATCCTGGAAGATAATAATGGCCAGCAACACCAAAAGAACGACGTAGAGACCGCCCTCTTTCAGGTAAGTGAGAAAACTCTTTTTATTTAGCGCACTCATGAGAAGCCCCTGATCTTAAAGGTGCAAAGACGCAAGACGTAAAATTTCGTTTTGCGTTGTCGTTTTAGTGTCAACAATTCCGGCAACGAGGCCATTGCTCATAACCAAAATACGGTCGGTAATACCTAACAGCTCCGGCATTTCAGAGGAGATGATAATGATCCCCTTATCCTTCTTCGCCAGTTCAGCTATCAGCTGATAGATCTCAAACTTTGCCCCAACGTCGATACCGCGCGTAGGCTCATCCAGCATCAGGATCTCCGGCTGGGTCAGCAGCCAGCGGCCAATGATGACCTTCTGCTGGTTACCACCAGAGAGCGATCCAATCTGCGTACGGTGGCCTGGGGTTTTCACGCGCATCGAGTCGATCACCCACTGGGTGTCACTCTTCATGCGGCTGTTATCCAGCAGACCAACTTTGTTTTTATAGTTCTGGATGTTGGAGATTAATGAGTTAAAACCGATATCCAGATAGGCATAAATCCCCGTCGAGCGCCGCTCTTCGGTAACCAGCGCAAAGCCGTTGTTAATCGCTTCGTGGGCGGTATGGTTATTGATGGTTTTTCCGTGCAGGGTAATGGTGCCGCCCGATTTCTCACGGATGCCAAACAGGGTCTCCACGATATCGGTACGCTTGGCCCCTACCAGCCCGGCAATGCCAAGAATTTCACCCTTGTGCAGGTCAAATGAGATGTCGCGAATGGAGGGCTGACGCAGGGAGGTCAGGTTGCGCACCTCCATAATCACTTCCCCCGGCTTGTTCTGCTTATCGGGGAAGCGCTGGTTCAGCGAGCGCCCTACCATCATGGCGATGATTTTGTCCATATCCAGCCCTTCCAGCGGCTGGGTGGCAATCCACTGGCCGTCACGCAGGATGGTGATCTCGTCGCAAAGCTGGAAGATCTCTTCCATCTTGTGTGAGATATAGACGATACCGCAGCCGCGCTCTTTCAGCTTGCGGATAATTTTAAACAGATGGTTGACCTCTTTTTCGGTCAGCGACGAGGTTGGTTCATCCATAATGACAATTTTGGCATCATAGGAGAACGCCTTCGCAATTTCGATCATCTGCATTTGCGAAACGGAGAGGGTTCCCACGCGAGCGCGCGGATCGATATCGATATCCAGCTCGTCGAAAATGGCCTTTGTGTCGCGATACATTTTATCCTGATCGACAAACACGCCTTTGGTGGGGTAACGACCCAGCCACATGTTGTCCATCACCGACCGCTGCAGCACCAGGTTAAGCTCCTGATGCACCATAGATATCCCGTTTTCCAACGCCTCTTTGGTCGAATGAAAATCGATCTCTTTGCCCTGGAATAGAATGCTGCCGGAATCTTTTTGATAGATCCCAAAAAGGCATTTTAATAACGTTGATTTCCCTGCGCCGTTTTCACCCATCAGGGCATGAATAGAGTGTGGACGCACTTTTAAATTAACGTTATCGAGTGCCTTAACGCCGGGAAATGACTTGTTGATGCCGCTCATTTCCAACAAGAATTCACCTGACGACTGAGTAGTATCGCTGACCATAATTATACCTTGTTGGCCTCGCACATCGCGTTATAAAAGGGCGCATCAAGATGCGCCCAGTGAAAGCAGAACAATTAATTATTTATTGCTGAACTCAGAGAGGTTCTCTTTATCCACGCCTACGTAAGGGATACGGACGATTTTCTCTTCCAGCTTCCAGTTGGTGCCGTCAGCTGCGCCTTTGCCGTCAGCGAGGTTTTTCGCCAGATCGAAGGTCGCTTTCGCCTGGTTGTTAGCGTCGTTCAGCACGGTACCGGCCAGCGCACCAGATTTCACCAGCGCCAGCGCTTCAGGCAGGGCGTCAACGCCGAATACCGGAATAGCGGATTTGTTGTGTGCCTTCAGGGCTTCTACCGCACCCATCGCCATGGCGTCGTTGTTCGCGATAACCACTTCAATTTTGTTGGCGTTCGGGCCAGAGAGCCATGCATCCATCTTATCTTTCGCCATCGCGGTATCCCACATGGCGGTATCCAGCTGCAGCTGCTGAGTTTTCACACCCTTGTCGTTCAGCTCTTTGATAACGTAGGTAGTACGCGCTTCAGCATCCGGGTGGCCCGGCTCGCCTTTCAGCAGTACGAACTGGATCTGACCATCTTTGTTCAGATCCCAGGTCGGGTTCGCCGCCCAGTGTTTAGCAATCAGGTCGCCCTGAATAATGCCGGACTCTTTCGAGTCGGTACCAACATAGTAAGCTTTGTCATAGCTATCCAGCGCCTTGCGGGATGGCTCTTTGTTGAAGAAGACGATCGGCACGTTCTGGCCGCGCGCTTTCTCGATAACCGTACCTGCGGCTGCCGGGTCAACCAGGTTAATCGCCAGCGCTTTAACGCCCTTCGCCAGCAGAACGTCGATCTGGTCATTCTGTTTTGACTGGTCGTTCTGCGAGTCGTTCATCAGCAGCTGAACGTCCGGCGTCTCTTTAGCATCTTTCTCAATTGCTTTACGCACAACCGACATAAAGTTGTCGTCATATTTATAAATGGTCACGCCAATACGGGTATCTGCCGCATGTGCTGCCGCGCCAAAAAGCATGCTTGCCATTACGGCAGACAGAGTTAAAACCTTCTTATTCATGGTATCTCCGGTTTATGCAGGGTAGTTCTTGTGAATAAAGATCGGCGGGCAGCAGAATAGTGAAACGTTACTGTCGCCGAAGGTCACTCTAAAAATTGGGTCTTCCGTGTACGGTAACGCTCCAGAAAAGCTTTATTGATTGTCCATTGCGAAGCATCCTGCCTGACCGAACGGCCTGTATTACATGATGTTTCAGGCTCTGGAACGCTGACATCATAGTCAGCGCATTGTTAAGATACTGTGAATTTACTCACAGATTGAAAACGGTTACATGCAGCTATGTTATAAGTTAGTGATCGGAGCCACAGTTTGCCGCAGCGCTACCGAATGGCGGCGCACCAGGGTCGGCATAAAGCAGTGGGTAGCGGCCAAATCCTGCGTCCCCGCCGCTCCCTGTAACGCCAGTTCGGTAGCCAGCCGGGCCATGGATGCAATGGGATAACGCACCGTAGTCAGCTGCGGATCGGTATAGCGGGCAATGGGAATATCGTCGAAGCCTATAAGGGAGAGATGCTGCGGTACGGCGATGCCGTTATCCTTCAGCGCCGTCAGCGCTCCGGCGGCCATGCTGTCGTTATAGGCGAAGACAGCGGTGAGGTGCAGATTCCGGCCAAGCAGTTCAACCATCGCCGCCTCACCGCCCTGCATATCCGGCGCGCCTACCCCTACCCAGCCATCCGGTGCATTAATGCCCTGCTCGGCCAGCGCCTGCCGCCAGCCCTGCTGACGCAGATCGTTATCTTCGATACGGTGGCTGGAGCCGAGATAGCCCACACGCTGGTGCCCCTGAGCAAGCAGCATCCGGGTGGCCATCACCGCCCCGCTGACGTTATCCAGCGCAACGCAGCGGTGGGCATAGCCGGGAACCACGCGGTTGATCAGCACCATACCGGGGATCTGCTCCATAAAACCGGCCAGCTCTTCATCGCTTAAGGCTTTAGAGTGAACAATCAGGGCGTTACAGCGCTGGCGGATGAGGATCTCGATAGCGTGACGCTCTTTTTCCGCTTCATGATAGCTATTGCCAATCAGGAGGTACTTCTGATGCTGCTGGGCCACGGTGTCTACTGCCTTGACCAGTGCGCCAAAGAAGGCATCGGAAACGTCCATCACCACTACGCCAATAGTATCGCTGACCTGGGTCGCCAGCGCCTGGGCGTTGGCGTTGGGCCGGTAGCCCAGCTGCGCCACGGCTTTCATTACCGCTTCACGGGTGTCAGGACTGACCATCGCGCTATTGTTAAGCACGCGGGAGACCGTAGCGACAGAAACGCCCGCACGACGGGCCACGTCACGAATGGTAATCATGCCCGGCCTCCTGATTGAGATTGCAGCAGCTCACAGTTTCCCCCTGGGTTTAGCAAGAGCGCTATTCTGGCAGGGGGAGCGGAGCCGCTACGTGAGGAAGGTCACAGCACTGAAAACGGTTACATCCGTTTTGTTAATGATTGTGATCCAGATCGTTATCTGGATGTATGAGAGAGTGAAACACCAGCCGCACGGGCGGTTAGCTTGCGCCACAGCCACTCCACCGGCCCCTGGCGGAAAGTACGCAGCCAGAGCACGGAGAAGAGAATATTCACCGCCCAAATAGGTGGAATAAACGCCAGCAGCTGTAAGCGGTTAAAGTGCATAAACAGGCCGAAGCGATAGAAGATCGTGGTGCAGATCAGGGTCTGGAGTAGATAGTTGCTCAGGGCCATCCGCCCTACGCAGGCCACCGCCACCACGATACGCCAGCGACAAATCTGCGGCCAGAAGCCATAGGCCAGCGCCGCATAGCCGATGGTTTGCAGCGGTGCCCCCAGCTCGCGCGGAGCCTGCAACAAAAAGGCGCACCAGCGGTACGACCAGCCCAGCTGCCACTGGGCAACAATGGCCGGCAGGTTGATCGCCACGCCGGCAAGGATCAACAGCAACCCGGTTTTACGGTAGTGCCGTAGGCTAAACTGCCCTTTCAACCAGCCGCTGCGCATCAGCGCCGCACCCATCAGCATCATGCCCGCCAGCTGCCAGCCGTACTGCGCCCCCAGCGCAATCAGACTGTTAGAGAGCATATCCGCCCGGTTGCTGATGGCTTCATAACCACCGTTGGTCTTCCACCAGTACTCATACTGAAGATTTGCCGTATCGGGTATCCATGAGCGGCTGGTCTGATTGCCGGAGATAAAGCCCAGCAGCAGCAGCACGCCAATGCCAACCAGATAGAGCATGATACCGGTGTTAAACAGGCTCTTTATTCCCGGCGCGTCGCGCACCAGCCGCCAGCTGATTAACCCAATCAGCCCGTAGGCCAGCAGAATATCGCCGTCCCAGAACAGCAGGCCGTGAATAAAGCCCAGCAGCACCAGTAGAGTAAGCCGCGCCTGGATCCAGCGTTTGCCTTTGGCGAGCAGCAGCTGTAGCCCCGCGCCAAACAGCAGCGCAAACAGGGTGAGGAATTTAACCTGAGCAAAGAGATCGAGCACTGCCCAGGTCCAGGCATCGCGCAGGGTGATGTCGCCATACCAGGCCGGGTTAAGATAGGCCGCCTTTGGCAGGCCAAAGGCGTTGATATTAAGCAGCAGAATACCGAGGATGGCGACGCCGCGAATGAAATCCAGCGTAACGTTTCGTTCCATGGCGTCGCCTCTGCGCGTCAATGACGGGATCGGTTATGGGTGACGCACGGCGCGCAGAAACTCCTGGCGCGTATTCTGGCTGGATTTAAACAGCCCACCCAGCGAGGTGGTAGTGGTTGCACTGGTAGCATCACGAATGCCGCGCGCTTTCACGCAGTAGTGTACCGCATCAATAGAGACGGCCACATTGTTTGTGCCGAGCAGCGTTTGCAGCGCGGTGAGGATCTGCTGCGTCAGGCGCTCCTGCACCTGCGGACGCTGGGCAAAGAACTGCACAATACGGTTGATCTTCGAGAGACCAATCACTGCATCTTTCGGGATATAGGCTACGGTCGCCTTGCCGTCGATGGTGACGAAGTGGTGCTCACAGGTGCTGGTCAGCGTGATGTCGCGCACGGTAACCATCTCATCCACCTGCATTTTATTCTCAATGACGGTGATCTTCGGGAAATTAGCGTAGTCGAGGCCGGAAAAGATCTCGTCAACGTACATTTTGGCGATACGATGCGGCGTTTCCATCAAACTGTCATCGCTCAGATCGAGATTTAACAGTTGCATGATCTCGGTCATGTGTCCGGCAATAAGACGTTTGCGAGTTTCGTTGTCCAGATCGACTGGCGGACGCAGTGGGGTTTCCAGCCCGCGCGCGACCAGCGCCTCATGGACAAGGGCGGCTTCTTTACTGAGTGATGGCATTCGTTATTCTCCTGCAGGTGGCGCTCTCCTTTGCCGCTAAGGGGGCAAAGTGCGCGATCATTGTGCGTGAGGACGCGGGCAGAATCTAGTATTGCGTCATGATAATTATTGAAATTGCTATTACCTTTCATCATGACGTCGCCAGACCAGCGCCCCGGCAATAAAAAGTGCTGCGCCTGCCAGACCCAGCGCAGGCTCCAGGCGATGGGTTAGCCAGGTCGAGAGCGCCGACGTCATCGGTCCCACCAGCTGGCCAACGGCATAGCCCGTGGTAAGCAGTCCGGCCATATAGCGGGCATGTCCCGCCGCCAGCTCACGGCCATAGAGCAGCGACAGCTGCACGGCACAGAGAAAGCCGCCCCCTACCAGCAGCGCGCCGCAGACCAGCCCCGCCATGCCCGGCAGCAGCCAGGCGGCAATCACCCCGACTCCCTGTAACCAGAGCACCACGGCGAGACGCTGATGGCTCTCACCTTTATGACGCAGCGCCACGCTGATGGCGATACCCACTACGGCGGCCAGGCCAAACACCGGCCAGACGAACTGGGCAAACAGGCTCCCGGGAAAGCGCAGCGCTGCCATCTGCGACAGAAAGGTGGCGGGCAGGATATAGCCGAATCCGGCCAGGCTGTAGCTCCATGCCAGCCGTTTAATATTTCCCGTTAGGCGCAGCGGCTGAGGCTGCTCGCCGCTGCGGTGCAGCGCGCCCGGTCGGGGGAGATCGCGCGCAATCAGCATAATGAGCACCAGCGCCAGCACGCCATACACCAGCCAGCCCGCCGCTGCCGACAGCCCCTGCGCCTGGATCGCCACCGCCAGCAGACCGCTGAGGGCAATACCCGCGCCGGGACCGGCAAACACCGCTGCGTTAAGACCTGGCCTACCCGTATGCGCCAGCCGGTCGCCGACCCACGCGGCGGTCAGCACCATCGCCCAGCCGCTCATCACGCCGATGACAAGCCGCAGCGCGCCGTGCAGCAGTGGATTCACTGCCAGCGCCGAGAGAAAGGTCAGCAGCACCGCCCCCACGATGCCAACGTAGAGCCTCTGCTCAACGCGATGGCGAGCGCGCATAGCATCCCACGCCCCGATAAGGTAGCCAAGATAGTTCATCGCCGCGACCAGTCCCGCGCTGGTCAGGCTCAGCTGACCGTCGCGGATCATCAGCGGCACCTGAGGAGTGAAAGCAAAGCGTCCAATCCCCATCGCTACAATCAGCATCACAAACCCGGCCAGCGCAATGCGTACCGCCATAACCGCCTCAAATGTTAATAAAAAGTTGCGTTTATGATGCTTGATATTGCTTTTATGCGGAAGTGAAAGTTTCTCCCGGCTTACGAATTATCTGTATGATTAATCAAACAGACGAAAGTATGACGATCCGAGGAGACAGGCATGGAAATGCTCGAACAACATCGTTGCTATGAAGGCTGGCAACAGCGCTGGCAGCACCACTCCGCCGTACTGAACTGTACGATGACCTTCAGCGTTTTTGTTCCGCCGTCGGCGAACGATGCGCCGCTGCCGGTGCTCTACTGGCTGTCCGGCCTGACCTGTAACGATGAGAACTTCACTACCAAGGCCGGGGCGCAGCGCGTGGCCGCCGAGCTGGGGATCGTACTGGTGATGCCGGATACCAGCCCGCGCGGTGATGATGTGGCCGATGACGCCGGTTACGATCTGGGTAAAGGTGCAGGCTTCTACCTTAATGCGACTCAGCAGCCCTGGGCGGCCCACTACCGGATGTATGACTACCTGTGCGACGAGCTGCCGGCGCTGGTGAAAGAACACTTTAACGTCAGCGATCGCTGCGCCATCAGCGGCCACTCTATGGGTGGCCACGGTGCGCTGATCGTGGCGCTTAAAAATCCAGGCAGATTTACCAGCGTTTCAGCCTTTGCGCCTATCGTTAACCCGGCGCAGGTTCCGTGGGGCGAGAAGGCCTTTAGCGCCTACCTGGGTGATAACCGCAACGACTGGCAGGCATGGGACAGTTGCGCACTGATGCAGGCCAGCCAGCCGGGAGACGCTATCCCAACCCTTATCGATCAGGGCGACGGCGACGCGTTTCTGGCCGAGCAGCTTCAGCCTGCCCGCCTTGCCGAAGCGGCACGCCAGACCGACTGGCCGCTGACGCTACGCGTGCAGCCGGGCTATGACCACAGCTACTTTTTTATCGCCAGCTTTATTGAAGACCACCTGCGTTTTCATGCCCAATATTTGCACGCCAGCTAAGTACCATACTAATACCACTACCCCGCTTAGCGTGGGGTAGTTAAATAACGTTAAACTGGTCAGCTAACTCCGCTAAATATTTTTCTGGCTGGCGACAAAATATATCCGTGATCTAGCCAGCAGTATCTAAAACGACATTCCAGAAATAAACCACCCGTTTACTTCTCCCTAAACTTGACCCTCACTCTTCCGCCTCAAGCGCAACGCGCGATGGCGACCAATTATTGATAAATCAAATGAATAGTTGAAATTGATTGATTAAATACATGAATCGTAACGATCTTTATTTTTTGAAGTTAAAAAAATGTAGCGCGATACAATGGCCGCACCTTTCTCAGGCATATGCCCATAGAAAATGCACATCTTCATCATGTTGTTCAGTGTTAACTTACCTGTGATGCAGTATTCACACTGTCGGAGGGAGTAATGAACCTTTTTATCTCTAATAAGCTTAAATACTTTATAGCGGTAATGGAGGAAGGCAGCGTAAGTAAGGCCTGCCAGCGGATGCATATATCGAGAACGCCGATGAGTAAGGCGATTTCCGATATTGAGCAGTCGCTGGGGGTTCCCCTGTTTATCAGAACCAAGGAGGGAATGACGCCCAGTAAATTCGGCACAATCCTATATAATAAAATTGTGCCCTACTATAACGATCTGGTTAAAATTGAGCACTGCATGTATACCGACGACGGGCTGCCTGTCACCCGCATCATGTGCAGCCGAAATATTCCCAGATCAATTATAAGCCACCTAAGCGTTGCGCTGTCTAATAGTAACATTAACAATGAATTTACTCTGGCAGATGAGATAAAGCAGGACGATCTCTCTTCAGAGCTTCACTTCTATGATATTGTTATTGCAGATAAAAATTTTACTAGCCAGTACGCCAGAGCCGAGCCAGTATCCTTTGATATCTATATTAACTCGACGCATGCCGCCTGTGAAAAGATGATCCGTGGAGGGGAGGTTGACATTTATCATGACTTTGACTCCGACAGTAGCGTAACCGATCTCTTCACGCGTGATAAAATAAAATTCAGAAATATCAAAAAAATTTCTGACAGCGATCTGATTGATATGATGTATAGGGTCAATAATCATCATGCAGTAATCATCTCAACAGATCCATTATTGAGCCTGCTCAACGTAGACGGGGCTACCGTATTAAAGCGCAGCGTCATTAACAAAACGTTATGGTTCTACTCGCAGTGGAAAGCTAAAAACAATAAAGAGACAGCACAGGTGATGTCCAGGGTATTTGCTGATTTAAAGAAATCAGGCCATACCAGCAATGAGCTATCTCGTTAATTTAATTATTTTTTTAACTAATCACCCATTGGCCACTTTTTGCGGTCTGAGCGCTTTTATCGTCTCCTGCTGGTCAGGGTACGTTGAAAAAGCTTCTCCGGGGAATATTTTTATAAGCAGTCTGGTCTGCGTCGTTAGCGCGCTGGCTTTTTTAGACGTATTACTTCATGGCAGCCATTATCACCTGTTTTTTCCTTTAGTCGGAATTATTACCGGCTTTGTTGGGCCTTATAAAATTAGAGGCCTGATTGTTGGCATAATAAAGTACTATATCTCCTCCGATAATAAGAAATAAGTCGTAGTTTTTTAGGGGGGCTGGCACCCCCCTTTTTTTTATTTACTGCTAAAAACGGTAATCAACAGCCATAAAATAGCGTCGGCCATCTTCGTTATAGCTGTAGTCGTCGCGGCTCAGATCTTTATCCGTAAGGTTAAGCACCCCGGCACGCAGCTTAACGTTTTTCGTCGCCTGCCATGCGCCACCCGCATTCCAAATTACGTAGCCGCCCGGCGTTTTACCCGTGTTGCTTACGTCACGCTTCTCTCCGGTATAGTTACCGGAGACGTAGAACGACCAGTCCTGCAACGCCTGCCAGTCCAGGGTACCGTTTGCAGTATGGAACGGCAGCTCCTGCAGCGGTTTATCACCGCCGTCGCTAAGATCGCGGCCATAGTTATAGGTGTAGTTCAGGGTCAGCTTCCACGCCTCGTCAAACGGCACCTTCAGCTCGGTCTCTATGCCGCGAATACGGGCCTTATTGACGTTGAAATAACGGAACGTCGGTACCCGGCTGCCGTTGGCGTTGGTGTAGAAGCCAACAAAGTTTGAGTAAGACGGCGCAGCGGCGGCATCAGCGGTACGGTTGATGCTGATCATGTCGTCTATGTCGTTCTGGAAGGTGGTAATGCTTCCTTCCACGCCCTCCAGCCAGCCCTCTTCCCCACTGTAGTAGAGTCCCAGCTCAAAGCTTTCGCTGGTCTCCGGCTTCAGATCCGGACTACCTACAATCCGGCAACTGCCGCGACAGGAGTTTGTGGCCCAGTCCGGGCTGAGCTGTAACAGGGAGGGCGCTTTAAACGCTGTTGCCCAGCCGCCCTTAACGGTTACGGTATCGGTGGCGTTATAGACGAGGTAGGCGCGCGGGCTGTAGTGATCCCCGTAGGTTTCGTGATCGTCCATACGAATGCCGGTCGTCAGCGCCAGCGGCTCGAAAATACGCCACTCGTCTTCAATGAAAAGCGCGTACTGGCTGGCGGAGGTACTGCTGCTGCTGCCACCGGTGAGGTTAACCGGATCCTCGAGCTTATCGTGACGCCACTCGCCGCCAACGGTCACGAACTGGTTAATCATCTCCAGCGGCAGAACATATTTACCATCCACGGTATTATTTTCTGAGGTAATGCCTTTACTGCCCGGATTTTTGTTGTCTACCTTTTCGCCGTAAAATTTCAGCTCGCTGTTGCCTGTATCCCAACGGCCGTTATGGCTAAGAGAGTAGTTTTCGCGCTCCAGACGGTTGCGATCGAGGGAGTCGGAGTCGCGATCCTGGCGATCAAAGCCATATCCGGCGGTGAAGTCGTGGTTCTCGGACGGCGTCCAGGCAAACTCTACGTTCGCGTCGCGGCTGGTGAAGCCTTCGATGCGCGGTGTCTCACCGGTTGCAGTGGTGTCTGATGGCTCCTGCTTATCCTTCTCGCGCTTCGCCACGCTGCCGAAGGCCTTCACGCCGAGTACGCCATCCACCAGCGGACCGCTGGTATAGAACTGGCCGTTCCAGGTATCGCCGCGATCGCGCTTCTCCTGGAGGGTGGTATCCGCAGAGAGGGTGCCGGTCCACTGCTGGCCGACCTTTTTGGTAATTATGTTGACGACGCCGCCCAGGGCGTCAGAACCATAGAGCGAAGACATCGGGCCGCGTACCACTTCAATACGCTCAATGGCATCCACTGGGATCCAGTTCAGGTCAAAGTCATTATGGCGGAAGACCGCGTTACGGGAGTTAACACGCTTGCCGTCGATCAGGATCAGCGTATAGCTGCTGCTTAGGCCGCGAATACTGACGCCTTTACGGTTGTCGCCCTCGTTGGTGAGCTGTACGCCCGGTACGTCCTGAAGCACATCCTTCAGATTATTGACCGGCCGACGCTGCAGATCCTGCTGCGTCACAACGCTAATACTGGCCGGGGCATCCTTCAGATTTTGCTCCGTGGCGGCGGCAGTGACGACCAGAGTGTCGGACTCGCTATCAACTGCGAAAGCTGGCAGCGCCAGCGCCATTGCGGACGCACAAAGCCCTCCCCGCACGATGGGATTCAACCTAAACATTCCATTTCTCCATGAGATAACCACAACAAATCTAAGAAGTTTTGCTCACAAGGTTTTATCTTCTCCCCGCTACGTTGGCGAGTCGGCCGTAACGATAAAGCAAATAATAATGATTATCAATTTAATTGTTAAAAGTTATGTCAAGGTGAGGATTTATGGAGAAATTGTGGGCAAAAAAAAGCCCTCTCAAAATGAAAGGGCTTGATAGTGAAAGGATTTATTTGTTAAATCTTTTCGGGAACTCCATGTCCTTGTAGCTGACAAATTTCGTTCCGCGAGTCAGCTTGTAGCCGAACCAGATGATCAGGAACAGCGGGATACCAATATAGGTCGCTGCGACTCCGCCCCAGTCAATAGTATCCTCAAGGAATGCCTGATAGTTCTGGCCCAGAGTAATAATCAGGCAGAGCACAAAGGCAAAGATCGGTCCCAGCGGGAAGAAACCGGAACGGTACGGCAGATCGCTCAGGTTATGACCCTGCATAACGTAACCACGGCGGAAACGGTAGTGGCTGATAGCAATCCCCAGCCAGGCGATAAACCCGGTCATGCCCGAGGTGTTGAGTAGCCACAGGTAAACCGTCTGGTTGCCAAACATCGAGGTCAGGAAACAGAGCGCGGCAATTACCGTGGTGGCATACAGGGCGTTACGCGGTACGCCGCCCTTAGAGAGACGGGCGAAGATACGCGGCGCTTTACCGTCGCAGGCCAGGGTGTAGAGCATACGCGTGGAAGCGTACATACCCGAGTTACCCGCAGAGAGAACCGCCGTCAGGATCACCGCATTCATTATCGCCGCCGCCGAGAGCAGGCCCGCGTGTTCAAATACCAGGGTGAACGGACTGACGCTGATGTCTTTCACATCGTTACGCAGCAGGCTCGGATCGGTATAGGGAATGATCAGGCTGATAATCAGGATAGCGAATACATAGAACAGCAGGATACGCCAGAACACCTGGCGCACCGCGCGCGGGATGTTCTTCTCGGGATCTTCCGACTCACCTGCCGCAATACCAATCAGCTCGGTTCCCTGGAAGGAGAAGCCAACAATCATCGCCACGCCGATCATGGCCGCAAAGCCACCGGCAAACGGCGCGTCGCCAATGCCCCAGTTGCTCCAGCCAGCCGGTTTCGCGCCCTGGAAGATGCCAAGGATCATCATCACGCCGACGATGATAAAGATAATGACGGTGGCGACCTTAATTAACGAGAACCAGTATTCCGCCTCGCCAAAGCCTTTTACCGAGATCCAGTTCAGCAGTACGATGGCGGCCAGGAACAGCGCGCTCCAGATCCAGCCCGGCGTATCCGGGAACCACCAGTTCATCACCAGCTGGGCAGCTACCAGGTCAACGGCGATAGTCA
Source organism: Pseudescherichia sp. (assembly GCF_031987975.1). Lineage (GTDB taxonomy): Bacteria > Pseudomonadota > Gammaproteobacteria > Enterobacterales > Enterobacteriaceae > Pseudescherichia. Next base: position 171,904 of record NZ_DALZYX010000008.1, read on the forward strand.
CCGCCCAGTTGTACCAGTAGTTCCAGCCCAGCGCGAAGCCAAAGCCCTCTTCCACATATTTCTGCCCATAGGTGGCGAACGAACCGGATACCGGCATATAGGCCGCCAGCTCACCGAGACTGGTCATCAGGAAGTAAACCATAAGGCCAATCAATACATAAGAGAGCAGCGCGCCGCCGGGACCCGCCTGGGAGATGGTTGCGCCGCTGGCAACAAAGAGACCTGTACCAATTGATCCGCCAATAGCGATCATTGTCAGGTGTCGCGCCTTGAGTTCACGGCGAAGCGTGGGCGCTTGTGTGGTTTTAGTTTCGGAAACCATATGAAAATGCTATCCATCAAAAAAATGAGGCGGGATTGTAGCAGACGTCACCACATCCTTCTGGCTCAAATATGCGGTTATAAGAGACCTTCATGATCGGTAATGAATTATAAGTAAAGCATCAAATCTTTAGATCTCACAGTAGCGCAGGAAGCGCTTCAGGGCGCTGGAGAGATGCTTCTGGCGATGATGAATACGCCAAAGGGTACGCACCAGACGCGGCAGCGGAATGGCGATTTCCTTGAGCGTGCCGGCCTCCAGCTGCTCGGCAATCACCCGGCGCGACAGGCAGCTTATCCCCAGCCCGTGGCGCACCGCATGTTTGATGGCTTCCGAGTTGCCCAGCTCCATGCCCAGATGAAACTGCGGCAGATGGGAGAGCAGCAGGTAATCAACCAGCTCCCGAGTACCGGACCCGCGCTCGCGCAGGATCCAGGGGGCGCTGGCGAGGCGCTCCAGCGTTACCTCCCCCCGCAACAGCGGTGAAGCCGGAGAGGCGAACACCACCAGCTCATCCTCCAGCCACGGCTCCGATATAATCTCGGCGGTATGGCACGGTCCCTCAATAAGGCCGATATCGACGCGAAAATCCGCTACGGCGTTGATCACGTCCTGGCTGTTGCCCACGCTCATCTCTAGCGGCAGTGCCGGAAAGTCGCGGCGGTAGCGGGCAATAATCTCAGGCAGAATGTAGTTGCCAACGGTGCTGCTGGCATAGACGCGGATCGCGCCGTTATCTTCCCGGAACAGCTGCTCAATCTCCGTAGCTTGCTCCAGCAGCGCCAGCGCCTTTGGATAGAGCAGACGCCCATGTTCGTTGACCACCAGCCGTTTACCAACCCGGTCGAAAAGCTGTACGCCCAGCTGCCCTTCCAGATCGGTCAGGGCCGCGCTGACCGCCGACTGGGAGAGAGCCAGCATCTGGGAAGCCTGGGTTGTCGAGCCGCTTTTCAGCACTTCAGCAAAGACGGCCAGCTGGCGCAGGGTGATATGCATGGTCACGATCCTGTAGGGCAAGCACCATCGCTTACCACTTATATAGATTAATTATAAATATATAATCAATTTTATTTTTAAACCAGCCCGACGTAACCTTTTTATCCTGACTGAGGAGAAGGTTATGGCTGAACTGGTATTAAAACATCATCATAGTGCGAGACATCTTATTCCAGGCCTGGCCCTCAGCGCAGCCGTCGCTGGCGTAGCGCTGTGGAGTGGCAATATTCCCGCCGTATCCGGAGCCGGCTTTAGCGCCCTCTCGCTGGCCATTTTAATTGGCATGGTGCTGGGTAACACCCTTTATCCGCAGATCGGACGTCCCTGTGAGAGCGGCATCCTGTTTGCTAAACAGCATCTGCTGCGGCTGGGTATTATATTGTATGGCTTTCGCCTGACGTTCACCCAGATTGCTGACGTCGGCGTCAGCGGCATCGTTATTGATGTGCTGACCCTTTCCAGCACCTTTTTCCTGGCCTGTTTTTTAGGTCAGAGAGTATTTGGCCTCGACAAACAGACCAGCTGGCTGATCGGGGCTGGCAGCAGCATCTGCGGCGCAGCGGCGGTGCTGGCCACCGAGCCGGTGCTGAAAGCCGAATCCAGCAAGGTCACGGTGGCCATCGCCACGGTGATGATTTTCGGCACGCTGGCGATTTTCATCTATCCCGCCCTTTATCCTCTGCTTGCGCACTGGTTTACGCCAGAGAGTTACGGCATCTATATAGGATCGACCATGCACGAGGTGGCGCAGGTGGTTGCCGCAGGTCACGCCGTTAGCCCGGAAACGGAGAGCGCAGCGGTGATCGCTAAAATGCTGCGGGTGATGATGCTGGCTCCGTTCCTGATCCTGCTGGCTGCCCGCGTAAAGCAGCTGGCCCCCGCTGACGCGGGTCAACGCAGCAAAATCACTATTCCGTGGTTTGCGATCCTGTTTATTGTGGTGGCGGTGTTTAACTCCTTCGGGCTGCTGCCGAAAGCCGCTGTCGATATGCTGGTCACGCTGGATACCCTGCTGCTGGCCATGGCGATGGCGGCGCTGGGCGTTACGACGCACATTAGCGCGATCCGCAAAGCGGGGGCGCTGCCGCTGCTGATGGCGCTGCTCCTGTTTGTCTGGCTGATTGTCGGCGGCGGTGCCATTAACCTGGCGGTTCATCAGCTGATGGCATAAATCAATACATTCTGCTGCCGCGAACCCGCTATCATACGCCTTTGTTTTTACCTGCGGGTTTTACAGGAGTTGTAGATGAAATTTATTGGCGCGCACGTTAGCGCGGCGGGCGGCGTAGCAAATGCCGCCGTGCGTGCGGCAGAGATTGGGGCCACCGCCTTTGCCCTGTTTACTAAAAACCAGCGCCAGTGGCGGGCAGCCGCGCTCAGTCGTGCAACCATCGACGAGTTCAAGGCCGCCTGTGAAAAGCACCGCTTTGGTCCAGGCCAGATCCTGCCTCACGACAGCTATCTCATTAACCTGGGGCATCCGGTAGCCGAGGCGCTGGAGAAGTCCCGGGAAGCCTTCATCGATGAGATGCAGCGCTGCGAGCAGCTGGGTCTGACCCTGCTGAACTTCCATCCCGGTAGTCACCTGATGCAGATCCCGGAGGATGAGTGCCTGGCGCGCATCGCTGAATCTATCAACATCGCGCTGGATAAAACCGAGGGCGTCACGGCGGTAATTGAAAATACCGCTGGCCAGGGCAGCAACCTCGGCTTTAAGTTTGAGCATCTTGCGGCAATTATCGACGGCGTGGAGGATAAATCCCGCGTTGGCGTCTGCATCGATACCTGCCACGCCTTCGCGGCGGGGTACGATCTGCGCGGCAGCGAGGCCTGTGAAAAAACTTTTGCCGAGTTTGAGCGCATCGTCGGCTTCCAGTATCTGCGAGGAATGCACCTCAACGATGCCAAAAGCGCTTTTGCCAGCCGCGTTGACCGCCACCACAGCCTGGGCGAAGGCAATATTGGCCACGAGGCCTTTAGCTGGATCATGCAGGACACCCGCTTCGACGGTATTCCGCTGATCCTCGAGACCATTAACTCAGATATCTGGGATGAAGAGATTGCGTGGCTGAAGGCGCAGCAGGTGCAGACAGCCACGGTTTAAGACTGTTGTACCGGACATAAAAAAGGCAGCCCGTGGGCTGCCTTTTTGATCCAGCAACGTTACGCGGTTTTCACTGCCATTTCCGCTTCCGGACGTTTCAGGAAGGCGTAGGCCAGACCTGCCAGCAGCGTACCGGCGACGATTGCCACCAGATAGCCCAGCACCGGCGTAATCGCCCCCGGGATCAGCAGCACAAACAGGCCGCCGTGCGGCGCCATCAGCTTCGCGCCAATCGCCATTGAGATGGCCCCGGTCACCGCACCACCCACGATACAGCACGGGATCACACGCATCGGATCGCGAGCAGCGAACGGAATCGCCCCCTCGGAGATGAAGCACAGACCCAGCACCAGCGCGGCTTTGCCCCCTTCCTGCTGCCCTTTATCGAACTTCTTACGGGCAACCATGGTTGCAACACCCATCGCCAGCGGCGGTACCATACCTGCGGCCATGATGGCAGCCATCGGCGCATAGGTTTGGGTACTCAGCAGGCCAACACCAAAGGCATAAGCCGCTTTGTTAACCGGACCGCCCATGTCGGTACACATCATGCCACCGAGGATCGCCCCCAGCAGTACCGCATTCGCCGTACCCATGGTTTGCAGCCAGTGGGTCAGGCCAGTCAGGATACCCGCGACCGGTTTACCGATCAGGTAGATCATCGCCAGGCCAACCACCAGGCTGGAGAAGAGCGGAATGATCAGGATAGGCTTCAGCGCCTCCATGCTCGGCGGCAGCTTCAGCTTCTGGCTGATCGCTTTCGCTACGTAGCCCGCAAGGAAACCTGCAATGATACCGCCGATAAAGCCGGAACCGGTGCTGACCGCCAGCATGCCGCCAATCAGGCCTGGGGTCAGACCCGGACGGTCGGCGATAGAGAAGGCAATATACCCAGCCAGCACCGGCACCATCAGCGCGAACGCTGAACCGCCGCCGATCTGCATCAGCGCAGCGGCCAGAGTGTCAGGGGTTTTAAACGCTTCGATACCGAAAGCGAAGGACAGGGCGATACAGAGACCGCCCGCCACCACCATCGGCAGCATATAGGAGACGCCGGTCAGCAGGTGACGGTATGCGCCCGCGCTCTCTTTCTTCCCTTCCGTTGCCGTCTGGGCTTTGCCGGAAGGCTGATAAGGCTTCGCTTCCGCCTGGGCTTTATCCAGCTCCTGGGCGGTTTTCTTCAGCGCCAGTCCGGTGGTGGTGCGGTACATCGGCTTACCGGCAAACTTCGCCAGATCCACCTCGATATCCGCCGCCACGATCACCAGATCCGCCTCGGCCACCTCTTCCGGGGTGATGGCGTTACCGGCACCCACGGAACCACGAGTTTCAACCTTCACCCACCAGCCGCGTTTTTTGGCTTCGGTTTCGATCGCTTCCGCCGCCATAAAGGTGTGCGCCACGCCGGTCGGGCATGCCGTCACCGCCACAATGCGCTTCACACCGCTGCTTGTCGCCTGAGCGGCTGGAGCAGCAGCGGCGACCGGGGCGCTGTAGACTGCGGCGTGGCTTTTCGCCTCGCTCAGGAACAGTTCCGGATGCGCGACGGCGCGGTTCACGTCCCCGAGCCACACTTTCTTGCCGCTCAGGGCGCTGTCGTTTGGCATGCTGGAGCCAAGCACGATGGCCAGCTCCGCTTCATTCGGGTTGTCGATAAATTGCAGATTTGCTTTTTGTGCCGCCGCACCCAGCAGGGTTTTCGCCATATAAGCGCGAGCCTGTCCAAGCGCGGAGTCAATAATCAGCAGCGTTTTCATTATGCTCTCCTGCTGTTAGTTAAAAGGTTTTAAGTCAACGCGCGCCATCATCGCGGCTAACTGGGTACGATCGGTAATGCCGACGTTACTCTGGCTGACTGCCAGCGCCGCGACCGCGGTCGCAAGGCGTAACGTATGCTCACTGGACTCACGCATCAGCAGGCCGTAAATCAGACCACCAACCATCGAATCCCCTGCGCCAACGGTGCTTACCACTTCCATTGACGGCGGTTTGGCGATCCATTCGCCTGAAGCGTTAACCCACAGCGCGCCTTCCGCCCCCAGCGAGATCACCACGTGGGCGATCCCCTGCTCACGAAGGGCATGAGCGGCTTCAATCACATCTTTCAGCTCAGGCAGCTTACGCCCGGCCCAGATCTCCAGCTCGCGACGGTTCGGCTTCACCAGCCACGGCGCAGCTTTCAGCCCGGCGACCAGCGCCTCGCGGCTGCTGTCAAAGATGATGCATGGACACTGGCTGCGCAGGCGGGTCATCCAGTCGGTAAAGGCTTCCGGGCTGACGCCGGCCGGCAGGCTGCCGCTGACGCAGACCATATCGAACTGGCCCAGCCAGCTCAGGGAGTCGGCAACAAAGCGTTCCCAGTCCGCCGGGGTCACTTCGAAACCGGAGAAGTTAAAGTCTGTGACCTCACTGTCTTTTTCGGTCAGCTTAACGTTGATACGGGTACGGCCCTGCACCACCTGGAAACGGTTGGCAATGCCCAGCTCGCTAAACAGCTGCTGGAAGCCATCCTGGTTATCTTTGCCGAGGAAACCGCCGACGGTAACGTCAATGCCTAAATCCTTCAGCACCTTGGCGACGTTGATCCCTTTACCTGCCGCGTGCAGGCCGGTAGTCCGGACAAGGTTTACTTCACCGCGTTCAATTTCCGGCGTAAATCCCACCAGGTCGTAGGCCGGGTTAAGGGTGATTGTGGCAACACGTCTGCTCATTATGCGCCCTCCCCCAGACCGCTCGCGATGGCTTCGCCAATCGCCTGCAGCGCCTGTTCAGCATCTTCACCCTGTGCAGTAAAGCGCAGACGATGCCCTTTCTTCACGCCCAGCGCCACCACCTTCATCAGGCTGCGGCCGTTAGCAGGCTTGCCGCTGCCGTCCAGGTTAGTGACGGTCACGTCGCTGTTAAACTGTTTAATGGTATTGACCAGCATCGTCCCCGGACGAGCGTGCAGACCGTGCTCGTTGCGCACGACAAACTCAGCGTTCAGCACGTCAGCCTTCAGCGCGTCATCGCTGGTCAGCAGCGCCAGCAGCGTGGCGGAATCAGCGGACAGCAGGCGGTCAGCTTTATTGGCCAGCAGAATGTCAGCCAGACGCTTCAGCACCGCTTCCGGACCGGTGTCGGTCATCGCCACGCTCACCAGCAGCGCCGCGCGCTCGCCGTTGACGTCAAAAGCGTTTGCCGCCCGGCTGACGGCAATGGCGCTTTGCAGGTTACCTTCAGCGCTATCGTTCAGCCAGATCCCCTGGCCGAGGTTCAGCGGCTGTTCGCTGATGGCGCGAGTCACAAAGTTAACGTCAACTGCGCCAGCCTCTTTCAGGCGTCCGGCGTTCAGCGCCTGCAGGGTCACCAGATCGTTGGCCGCCACGTCGAGAGTCAGCGTGTCGTTATCCAGCTTCATGCCAGCACTCTGTTTTTCACCCATCAGCAGGGCGCGCAGCTCTTCAGCGGTAGTCGCTGATTGCAGCTGAGCGGCAACGTCATCATCGCTCAGAACGTGAGTCAGCTGGCGCAGCAGGCCCAGGTGCTCATCCGAGCTGGCGGCGATGCCGATAGCAACATAGGCTACCTGGCCTTCACCCCACAGCACGCCCTGCGGGAACTGATAGACCTGGACGCCGGTTTTCAGTACCTGGTCGCGGGTATCGGTAGTACCGTGCGGAATAGCGATGCCGTTGCCAAGGAAGGTTGAGGTCTGCTGCTCGCGCGCGAGCATACCGGCCACATAGCCATCAGCTACGTTGCCCGCCTGCACCAGCGCGCCCGCTATCTGGCGAATAGCCTCTTCTTTGTTATTGGCCTGCTGGCCTGGATGGATGTCCTGAACGGATAACTGGAACATGAATCTCCACTCCTGCTGAACTTGAATCGTTTCAGCTAGCTGGTGAAATGGAGCGTCATCGGCGCGGAGAACGATCGGGCAGATGACGCTGAAACGTTTCACGAAGTCTTGCGCAGTACGCCCAAGGGATCAAGGAAACTCTTAATTTCGGTATTAAAATTTAGAGCTAATGCACATTTCTGTACCTTCTGCCGACGCGCTGCTGAACACGACGCCCTGGCTTTACGGTCTGTTTCAGCAACGTCAGCCTTAATGATAATTATTTCAAAATACTGTTTTGCTTTTTTGTGGCAAAAGCCATTTCGACAGCTGTCTATTTTCGCTCCAGCGGCGTAAAATCCGCGTCTCTCTACGATAAACGATAGTCAAAGATGCAAACTTCTCCTGCTGACGCAGCCCCAAGACCCGTTGATTTCACCTCTGCCGCATTTCTGATCGTTGCCTTTTTAACCGGCATCGCCGGGGCGTTACAGACCCCAACCCTGAGCCTGTTTCTGACCAACGAGGTGCACGTTCGTCCGGCGATGGTTGGCTTCTTCTTTACCGGCAGCGCGGTGATTGGCATCCTGGTCAGTCAGTTTCTGGCCGGGCGCTCCGACCGTAAAGGGAGCCGGAAAAACCTGATCGTCTTCTGCTGCCTGCTTGGCGTGCTGGCCTGCGTGCTGTTTGCCTGGAACCGTAACTACTTTATCCTGCTGTTTGTTGGTGTCTTCCTGAGCAGCTTTGGCTCTACCGCCAACCCGCAGATGTTCGCCCTCGCCAGAGAGCATGCCGACCATACTGGCCGGGAAGCGGTGATGTTCAGTTCAATACTGCGCGCCCAGGTGTCGCTGGCATGGGTGATTGGCCCGCCGCTGGCCTACGCGTTGGCAATGGGATTTGGTTTTACGGCGATGTATCTCAGCGCGGCGGTAGCCTTTATTGTCTGCGGGGTAATGGTCTGGCTCTTTCTGCCCGCCATGCGCAAGGAGCCACGCCTCGCCACTGACGTAGCTGAAGCACCGCGCACCAATCGCCGCGACGCGCTGCTGCTGTTTACCGTCTGCACCCTGATGTGGGGCACCAACAGCCTCTACATTATCAATATGCCGCTGTTTATTATTGAGGAGCTGCATCTGCCGGAGAAGCTTGCCGGCGTGATGATGGGTACCGCCGCCGGGCTGGAGATCCCGACCATGCTGATTGCGGGCTACTATGCAAAACGCTTCGGTAAGCGTTTCCTGATGCGTATTGCAGTCGCGAGCGGCCTGCTGTTCTATATTGGAATGCTGACGGTGCATACTCCTGCCCTGCTGCTGGCCTTCCAGCTGCTGAACGCTATCTACATCGGTATTCTGGCGGGGATTGGCATGCTCTATTTTCAGGATCTGATGCCGCGCCAGGCTGGCGCAGCCACCACGCTCTATACCAATACCACCCGCGTCGGCTGGATCATCGCCGGTTCGCTGGCCGGGGTGGTAGCGGAGATCTGGAGCTATCACGCTGTGTTCTGGATCGCGCTGGCGATGGCGCTGTTAGCCGCCGTCTGTCTGGCTCGAATTAAGGACGTTTAGGGTGCAGTTGCCGCTTCGAGCGTCAGCAGGTACGTCATCGCCTCGTCGCGGCTGGTGAGGCACATCTCCCGCGACGGTTGCAGGCCGGAGCAGACCTTCGGGCGCAGGGGGGAGCCGAAGATATTACAGAGGTTGTCCGCAGAGAGCTGAACGCAGCGCGTATTGGCCGGTTTGCCGTTGGGCATCCCGGGGATAGGACTACTGATTGACGGGGCGGTACAGCAGGCTCCGCAGTCCGGGCGACACTCCATAAAACGGCTCTCTTTTCGTAGTGAATAGCGCGGCAGATGCCGACGCTTTGCCGCACGCTAACACTTTTCGTAGTGAAGATGCAAAACCTGGCGAAGAGGCTTGCCAACCGCGCCCCTCGCGAGTACTTTGTCGCGATATTTTTCCCACTTTTCCCGCACAGGATCCATCATGGCAAGAGCGAACGAAATCAAAAAAGGTATGGTATTGAATTACAACGGTAAGTTGCTGATTGTAAAAAATATCGATATTCAATCCCCCAGTGCCCGTGGTGCAGCAACCCTCTATAAAATGCGCTTCGCTGACGTCCGCACCGGGCTGAAAGTTGAAGAGCGTTTTAAGGGCGATGATATCGTTGATACCGTAACCCTGACCCGTCGCTTCGTTGACTTCTCCTATGTGGACGGCAACGAATACGTCTTTATGGATAAAGAGGATTACACCCCGTATATCTTTACCAAAGAGCAGATTGAAGAAGAATTACAGTTTATGCCGGAAGGCGGCATGCCGGATATGCAGGTTCTGACGTGGGATGGCCAGCTGCTGGCGCTGGAACTGCCGCAGACGGTGGATCTGGAGATTGTGGAGACCGCGCCGGGTATTAAAGGTGCATCAGCCAGCTCGCGTACCAAACCAGCAACCCTGAGCACCGGTCTGGTGATCCAGGTGCCTGAGTACCTGACCACCGGTGAGAAGATCCGCATTCATATCGAAGAGAGCCGCTACATGGGCCGTGCGGATTAATATCCCATAAGCGCTATAAATGCCGGGTGGCGGCTAACGCCCTACCCGGCCTACCTCTGACCTATAATAAATCGCGGAACAGCGTCTGCTTCAGCGCCAGCTCGACGCCGCGCACTTCCGCCATCCCCTTCAGGCGACCAATTGCCGAATAGCCCGGGTTGGTTTTCTTACGCAGATCATCAAGCATCTGATGGCCGTGATCCGGACGGAACGGGATCGGACGCAGATCGCCCGCCTGTTTACGCCGCTGCTCTTCGGTCAGAATGGCTTTCACCACCGACACCATATCAACGTCGCCCTGCAGATGCGCCGCCTCGTGGAAAGTTTTTGGATTCTCTTCCCGGCAGGTTGCGCGCAGGTGGGTGAAGTGAATACGATCGCCAAAGGTTTCCACCATCATTACCAGATCGTTATCGGCGCGCACGCCGTAGGAGCCGGTGCACATGGTGAAGCCGTTATTGATGCTATCGACGGTCTCTTTCAGCCACTGCATATCGTCAATGGTAGAGACGATGCGCGGCAGGCCGAGGATCGGGCGCGGCGGATCGTCCGGATGCACCGCCAGGCGCACGCCAGCCTCTTCCGCCACCGGCACAATCGCCCGCAGGAAGACGGCCATGTTCTCACGCAGCTGCGCTTTATCGATGCCGTCGTACTCCGCCAGGCGGGCGCGGAACTGGTCCAGAGTATAGCCCTCTTCCGCTCCCGGCAGGCCAGCAATAATATTGCGGGTCAGCTTGTCGATCTCCGCCGCGCTGGCGTTGTCGAACCACGCCCTGGCCTGGCGCTGCTCTTCTTCGCTATAGTCCGCTTCCGCGCCTTTACGCTGCAAAACGTGCAGCTCAAAGGCAGCGAAGGCGATCTGATCGAAACGCAGGGCTTTCGAACCGTCCGGCAGCTCATACTCCAGATCGGTACGGGTCCAGTCGAGGATCGGCATAAAGTTGTAGCAGACGGTATCAATGCCGCAGGCCGCCAGGTTACGGATGCTCTGCTGGTAGTTGGCAATCCAGGTGTCAACCTGGCCGCTATGGGTTTTAATCTCTTCGTGTACCGGAATGCTCTCGACGACCGACCAGGTTAACCCTTTTTCAGCCAGCAGCGCCTGGCGCTGTTTAATCTCTTCAACCGGCCATACCTGACCGTTGGGAATGTGGTGCAGCGCAGTGACCACGCCCGTAGCGCCCGCCTGGCGGACATCATCAAGTGAAACCGGATCGTTCGGACCGTACCAACGCCAGGTTTGTTCCATCGCCTAATCCTCAGATAAAGTTGTTATACCAATATGACGCACACAGATGACGACTACCATACATGTTTCCCCGACATGGTCAATTGGTCCACCAGCTTTGATTGATCCAGCTCACGTTCCGCAGATATTTGAGGCACACCAATTTAATTTGCTGTCATATAACTTTACACTGCATTTTGTTAATTATTGGTTAATCAGGTGTATTGGTCATGAAAACTATTGCCTCTGTTGCCCTCGCGGAAAACGTTCAACAACCCGGGTACGATCGTCAGGCGCTGCGCTCGCGCATTGTTCACTTTGGATTTGGCGCTTTTCACCGCGCCCACCAGGCGCTATTAACCGATCGGGTGCTCAATGCCCGGGGTGGCGACTGGGGGATCTGTGAAATCAGCCTGTTCAGCGGCGATACGTTAATGACCCAGCTCCGCGAGCAGGACCATCTCTTTACCGTGCTGGAAAAAGGGGCCGAGGGGAATCATGCGATTATCGTCGGGGCGGTAAAAGAGTGTCTGAACGCGAAGCTCGACTCACTGGCGGCCATCATTGAGAAGTTTTGCGAGCCGCAGGTGGCGATTGTGTCCCTGACCATTACCGAAAAAGGCTACTGCATCGATCCGGCCACCGGCAAACTGGATACCCGTAACGAACGCATCGTGCACGATCTGCAAAACCCGCAGGAGCCGCACTCCGCACCGGGCATTCTGGTTGAGGCTCTCGCCCGCCGCCGCGAGCGGGGACTGCCCCCGTTCAGCGTTCTCTCATGCGACAACATTCCTGACAACGGTCACGTAGTTAAAAACGCCGTGCTGGGGATGGCGCAGCAGCGCTCCGCCGAGCTGGCAGCGTGGATCGGCGAGCAGGTAAGCTTCCCGGGCACGATGGTCGATCGCATTGTACCCGCCGCCACCGACGCCTCGCTGGCTGAAATCGCTGACGTGCTGGGGGTAGAGGATCCGTGCGCCATCAGCTGCGAGCCGTTTATCCAGTGGGTCATCGAAGATAACTTCGTTGCCGGGCGTCCGGAGTGGGAAGCCGCCGGCGTGCAGATGGTCGATGACGTTCTCCCCTGGGAGCAGATGAAGCTGCGGATGCTCAACGGCAGTCACTCCTTTTTAGCGTATCTCGGCTACCTGGCTGGCTTCGCCCACATCAATGACTGTATGGCTGACACGCATTTCCGTGCCGCCGCCCGCAGCCTGATGCTGGATGAGCAGGCGCCAACGCTGCGCATTACCGGCGTCGATTTAACAGATTATGCCGAGAGTCTGCTGGCGCGCTTTGCCAATCCGGCGCTTCAGCACCGCACCTGGCAGATTGCAATGGACGGCAGCCAGAAGCTCCCCCAACGTATGCTGGAGAGTATTCGCCTGCATCTGGAGCGCGGGACCGACTGGCCGCTGCTGGCGCTGGGCGTGGCGGGCTGGATGCGCTACGTCAGCGGCGTTGATGATGCAGGCCGGGCCATTGATGTGCGCGATCCGCTGGCTGAGACGTTCCGTGAGAAGGTCGCCCAGAGCAGCGAAGACGAGCGCGTCGCGGCCCTGCTCTCGCTCAGTGAAATATTCGGCAGCGATCTGCCGGACAATCCGGCCTTTGTCTCCGCCATCGAGAGTGCCTGGCAGCGTATCGCGACCCAGGGCGCGCATCAGGCGGTCATTACCACGCTACAGCATTAACCTTTCCTGCTTTTATCGCGGACGGAAAATGCTGCCGTCCGCGGTTACCCTTCTCTTTTCACTCTTTTTTCGCCAGGATGGTGGGATCGTTTTGACGCCCCTACGCGGGCGGGACTATTTCTGGAGTGAATGTGACTAAGACCAACCTAATTACCGGCTTCCTGGGCACCGGCAAAACCACCTCGATCTTGCATCTGCTGGCAAACAAGCCGGCGGGGGAGAAGTGGGCCGTGCTGGTCAATGAATTTGGTGAAGTCGGCATTGACGGCGCGCTGATGGCTGAGAGCGGCGCGCTGCTGAAAGAGATCCCCGGTGGCTGCATGTGCTGCGTCAACGGCCTGCCGATGCAGGTAGGACTGAATACGCTGCTGCGCCAGGGGAAACCCGACCGCCTGCTGATTGAGCCAACCGGGCTGGGCCATCCGAAGCAGATCCTCGATATCCTCACCGCTGAGGTCTACGAGCCGTGGATCGACCTGCGCGCCACCCTCTGTCTGCTCGATCCGCGCCAGCTGCTGGATGAAAAGGCGGTCACTAACGAGAACTTCCGCGATCAGCTGGCGGCGGCGGATATTATCATCGCCAATAAAAGCGATCGCGCAACCCCTGAAAGCGAGGCGGCACTGGCTACGTGGTGGCAGCAGTTCAGCGGCGATCGCCAGCTGCTAACAGCTACTCAGGGCGAGATCGATCCTGCGCTGCTGGACACGCCGCGTCGCAACCGCCGCGAGCTGCCCACCAGCGCCGAGCACAATCATAGCCACGGCGAGAAAAAGGGGCTGGCAGCGCTGAGCCTGCCCGCCCACCAGCGCTGGCGGCGCAGCCTGAACAGCGGCCAGGGTCATCAGGCCTGCGGCTGGATTTTTGATGCTGAAACGCGGTTTGACACCGTGGGGATCCTGGAGTGGGCGCGTCTGGCCCCGGCTGGACGGGTAAAAGGCGTTATGCGCATTGCCGAGGGGCTGGTGCGCATCAATCGCCAGGGGGAAGATTTTCGCATTGAGACGCAAAACGTCGCCCCACCGGACAGTCGTATTGAGCTGATTGCGGATCATGACGTGGACTGGAACGCGCTTCAGTCCGCTCTGTTGAAGCTTCGTTTAGCGGATGCGGATTAACGTTGCGGCTTTAGAATCTGCCGTGATGGAATAATGAAAAACCGACTGTCTCTTATATTACTGCTTAACGTTGCCGGGCTGGCACTGTTTTTATCCTGGTACCTGCCCGTCAATCATGGCGCCTGGTTTACGCTGGACTCCGCGATTTTTCATTTTTTCAATCATCTGCTGGTGGAGAGCCGCGCCTTTCTGTGGCTGGTGGCGATTACCAATAACCGGGGATTTGACGTCTGTTCGCTGCTGGCAATGGGTAGCGTCATGTTCACCTTCTGGCTACAAGCGGACGGCGCAGGCCGCCAGCGGATAGTGGCAATCGGCTTCATGATGCTGCTGACGGCGCTGATAGTAAACCAGCTGGCGCAGCATCTCTATCCAGTTAAACGCGCCAGCCCTACACTCTATTTCAGCGATATCTGGCGGGTAAGCGATTTACTGGATATATCCACCAAGGATGCGTCAAAGGATAGTTTCCCTGGCGATCACGGTATGATGCTGCTTATTTTTTCCACAATTATGTGGCGCTATTTCGGTGTTAAAACCTTTTTAATTGCCCTGATTATTTTTGTGGTTTTCGCTTTTCCGCGGGTAATGATTGGCGCCCACTGGTTTAGCGATATCGCTGTCGGATCGCTCTCTGCGGTACTTATTGGCCTGCCGTGGGTCTTGCTTACGCCATTAAGCGATGGGGTAATTTCACTGTTTGATCGTTATCTCCCCAGCAAAAATAAACAATTTAATAACATTTAAACACGTGTAATTAACAACGTTAATCAGGGATTCTTTAGGATCCCTGACACAAATTTTTACCGATAGCCGCAAACTGTCATCGTTTTGTCATTTAAATTTCTTTACAAATTAGCGTGTTGAATGATTTTCGCGCCAGACAGGCCACTTTTCATACAAATCATTTTTTTCACTTTGTCTATCATAATTTCTTATAAAAAATCGTATAAAACCACTCGCAATGGGGGAAACGATCGGGTAATCTCGATGACGTTTCGCCTCACAGAGATAAATATTCCCGCTGTGAATTAATTTGTGCGTTTCACCACAGATTTGACCAAGAGGAATTGTCTCTCAGTGCGCAAGTAATTAGGCTCGTCACGTTTGGCATTTTTATAACGATATTTATCGTTAAGGACTTCAAGGGAAAATAAGCAACATGGTCAAATCTCAACCGTTCCTGAGATATCTCTGGCGGGCTATCCCCGCGATCGCAGTAGCGGCACTGCTTTCAGCTTGTTCGACAAATACCGCAAAGAATATGCACCCTGAGACGCATGTTGTGGGCATGGAAGATGCCTCTTCACTGCAAGCCTCTCAGGATGAATTTGAAAATATGGTACGTAATCTCGACGTTAAGTCGCGACTCATGGACCAATACGCCAGCTGGAAAGGCGTGCGTTACCGTCTTGGCGGTGATACCAAGCGTGGCATCGACTGCTCCGCTTTTGTACAGCGCACCTTCCGTGAACAGTTTGGCCTTGAGCTGCCGCGTTCGACCTACGAACAGCAGGAGATGGGTAAATCGGTATCACGCAGCGGCCTGCGTACCGGTGACCTGGTTCTCTTCCGCGCCGGCTCTACCGGACGCCACGTTGGCATCTATATCGGTAATAACCAGTTTGTTCATGCTTCCACCAGTAGCGGTGTGATGATCTCCAATCTGGACGAGCCATACTGGAAAAAGCGCTACAATGAAGCGCGCCGCGTTTTAGTTCGCAGCTAATTAATACGCAGCTAGCTCCCCAGGACCGGTTTTCCCTTGGCCAGTACCGAGAGAGCATAAATGAAAGCGTTGCTTCGGCAGCGCTTTTTTTTGCTCTTTTGCCAGGCCAATTCTACACAACGTAATAACACGCAAATGATATTCACAATATCCGCAAGGTCACTTATCATTCATTGACTCATAGCGCCCGGTAAAAGGACACTGCCTGATGACGTTTGCGCGCCTCTCTGCTCTGCTGCTTGCCCTGCTCTGCTTAACCTGCCAGGCGCAGACCATTAAAGAGAACTATGCTTTTGCCGTCATTGGCGAACCGAAATACGCCATCAACTTTACCCACTTTGACTACGTTGATCCTGCGGCGCCCAAAGGCGGCAACGTCACGCTGTCGGTTATCGGTACCTTTGATAACTTCAACCGCTTTGCCCTGCGTGGTAATGCCGGGGTGCGCACGGAGTCGCTCTATGACTCGCTCTTCACGACGTCCGACGACGAGCCGGGCAGCTACTATCCGCTGATTGCCGAAGTGGCGCGCTATGCCGATGACTATTCGTGGATGGAGATCTCCCTCAACCCACGCGCCACCTTTCACGACGGTTCACCGATTACCGCCCGCGACGTCGCTTTTACCTTCCATAAATTTATGACCGAAGGGGTGCCACAGTTTCGCCTGATCTACAAGGGCACCACGATGGAGGCCATTGCGCCGCTCACGGTGCGCATCCAGCTTGCGAAGCCGGGCAAAGAGGATATGCTCAGCCTGCTTACCCTGCCGGTGATGCCAGAGAAGTTCTGGAAAGATCACAAGCTCAGCGATCCTCTCGCCACGCCGCCGCTGGGCAGCGGGCCGTACCGCATCAGCAAATGGCGAATGGGGCAATATATTATCTACAGCCGGGTGAAGGATTACTGGGGAGCCAATCTGCCGGTTAACCGTGGGCGATGGAATTTCGATACGATCCGCTACGACTACTATCTTGACGATAACGTGGCCTTTGAAGCCTTTAAGGCCGGTGCGTTCGACATGCGTACCGAGGGCGATGCCAAAAACTGGGCCACGCGCTACAGCGGAAAAAATTTCAGCAATCACCAAATCGTTAAACAGGAGCTGAAAAATGAATCGGCTCAGGATACGCGCTGGCTGGCGTTTAATAATCAACGTCCCCTGTTTAGTGACCGTCGCGTGCGCGAGGCGCTGACCCTCGCCTTTGATTTTGAGTGGATGAACAAGGCGCTGTTCTATAAAGCCTACAGCCGCACCAACAGCTATTTCCAGAATACCGAGTACGCCGCGCGCGGCTATCCGGATGCGGCGGAACTGACCCTGCTTGCGCCGATGAAGGCCGACCTGCCGCCGGAGGTGTTTAACACTATCTACCAGCCGCCGGTGTCAAAAGGCGACGGCTTCGATCGCCCTAACCTGCTGAAGGCCAACAAGCTGCTGGACGATGCCGGATGGGTGTTGAAAAACAAGCGGCGCGTAAACGCTAAAACCGGTAAGCCCTTCAGCTTTGAGCTGCTGCTGCCTGCCGGAGCCAATAATCTGTGGGTAATGCCTTTCCAGCATAATCTGGAGCGACTGGGGATCACGATGAACGTCCGTCAGGTGGATAACTCCCAGCTCACCAACCGCCTGCGCAGCCGCGACTTTGATATGATGCCGCGCACCGTGCGCGCCACGCCGTGGCCCGGTACCGATCTGCAGATCTCCTGGGGGTCGCAATACCTTGATTCCACCTATAATACGCCAGGCGTTAGCAGCCCGGTGATTGATACCCTGCTGGCGCAGATCGTTGCCAACCAGGGGAATAAAGAGAAGCTTGTTCCGTTAGGGCGCGCGCTGGATCGCGTTCTGACCTGGAATTACTACATGCTGCCGATGTGGTATATGGCCGCCGATCGTCTTGCGTACTGGGACAAGTTCTCTATGCCTGAGGTGCGACCGATCTACTCCCTCGGGTTTGATACCTGGTGGTATGACGTCAATAAAGCGGCGAAACTGCCTGCCGACAGGCGCTAAGGAGCATACGAGACGATGGGTGCTTATCTGATCCGCCGCCTGCTGCTGGTGATCCCTACGCTGTGGGCGATCATCACCATTAACTTTTTTATCGTCCAGATTGCCCCCGGCGGGCCGGTGGACCAGGCGATTGCCGCCATCGAGTTTGGCAGTCAGGGCGGCGTGCCGGGCAGCGGCGGCGAAGGCATGGGCGCTACCCACGCCCGCACCGGCGTCGGCAACGTTGGCGAGGGCCAGTATCGCGGCGCGCGCGGGCTGGATCCGGAGGTGATCGCCGAGATCACCAAACGCTACGGCTTCGATAAGCCGCTGTACGAGCGCTACTTCTCTATGCTGTGGAACTACATCCGCTTTGACTTTGGCGACAGCCTGTTCCGCAGCGCCTCGGTATTACAGCTAATCAAAGACAGCATGCCGGTTTCCATAACCCTTGGGCTATGGGGAACCCTGATTATCTATCTGGTGTCGATCCCGCTGGGGATCCGCAAGGCAGTTTACAACGGCAGCCGCTTCGATATCTGGAGCAGCGCGTTTATTATTATCGGCTACGCTATTCCCGCTTTTCTGTTCGCTATTCTATTGATCGTCCTGTTTGCGGGCGGTAGCTACTACGATCTCTTCCCGCTGCGCGGGCTGGTGTCAGCTAACTTTGATACCCTGCCCTGGTATCAAAAAATTACCGACTACCTGTGGCATATCACCCTGCCGGTGCTGGCGACGGTCATCGGTGGCTTTGCGGCGCTGACCATGCTGACCAAAAATTCGTTTCTCGATGAGATCCGCAAGCAGTATGTGGTGACCGCCCGGGCGAAAGGGGTGAGCGAGCGGGGCATCCTGCATAAACACGTTTTCCGTAACGCCATGCTGCTGGTAATCGCTGGCTTCCCGGCCACCTTTATCAGCATGTTCTTTACCGGCTCGCTGCTGATCGAGGTGATGTTCTCTCTCAACGGCCTCGGCCTGCTGGGCTATGAGGCGACCGTGTCCCGGGACTATCCGGTGATGTTTGGTACGCTCTATATTTTCACGCTGATTGGCCTGCTGCTAAATATCCTGAGCGATATCAGCTATACGCTGGTCGATCCGCGTATCGATTTCGAGGGTCGCTGATGCGTCGATTAAGCCACGTCAACCAGGCCCGCTGGGCGCGCTTTCGCCATAACCGCCGCGGCTACTGGTCGCTGTGGATCTTCGCGGTGATTTTTCTTCTGAGCCTCGCCTCAGAGCTGATCGCCAACGATAAGCCGCTGCTGGTGCACTACCACGATCGCTGGTACGTGCCGGTGCTAAAGGATTACAGCGAGACAGAGTTCGGCGGCGCATTTGCCACCCCAGCGGATTACCAGGATCCGTGGCTGCAAAGGCAGCTCGCCGCCCACGGCTGGGCGCTGTTTGCCCCGGTGCGCTTTGGTGCCACCAGCATTAATTTCGCCACTGATACCCCCTTTCCTTCTCCCCCCTCGGCGCAGAACTGGTTTGGAACCGATGCCAACGGCAGCGACGTGCTGGCGCGTATCCTTTACGGCACGCGCATCTCGGTGCTGTTTGGTCTGATGCTGACTCTCTGCTCCAGCGTAATTGGCGTGCTGGCGGGTGCATTACAGGGATACTACGGCGGCAGGATCGATCTCTGGGGCCAGCGCTTTATTGAAGTCTGGTCAGGCATGCCGACCCTGTTTTTGATCATTCTGCTCTCCAGCGTGATCCAGCCCAACTTCTGGTGGCTGCTGGCGATCACGGTGATCTTCGGCTGGATGAGCCTGGTGGGCGTGGTGCGGGCGGAGTTTCTGCGCACCCGCAACTTCGACTATATCCGTGCAGCGCAGGCGCTGGGGGTGGGCGATCGCGACATCATCCTTCGCCATATGCTGCCAAATGCGATGGTCGCCACCCTCACTTTCCTGCCCTTTATTCTCTGCGGCTCCATCACTACCCTGACCTCCCTCGACTTTCTCGGCTTTGGTCTGCCGCTGGGTTCACCCTCGCTGGGGGAGCTGCTGTTACAGGGTAAAAACAATTTGCAGGCACCGTGGCTAGGCATTGCAGCCTTCCTCTCGGTGGCGGTGCTGCTCTCGCTGCTGATCTTTATTGGCGAAGCCGTGCGTGATGCGTTCGATCCCAACAAGGCGCTCTGATATGACTCCCCTCCTCACTATTGATTCGCTCTCGGTCGCCTTCCGCCAACAGGATCAGCTGCGCACCGTGGTTAGCGATCTCTCGTTACAGGTCGAGGCTGGTGAAACCCTGGCGCTGGTTGGGGAATCCGGCTCTGGCAAAAGCGTTAGCGCCCTGTCGATTCTGCGCCTGCTTCCCTCGCCGCCGGTGGTCTATCCCAGCGGCGATATCCGCTTTCACGGCGAGTCGCTGCTTCACGCCAGCGAGCAGACCCTGCGCGGCGTGCGCGGGAATAAGATCGCCATGATCTTTCAGGAGCCGATGGTCTCACTCAACCCCTTGCACAGCCTGGAGAAGCAGCTCTATGAGGTGCTCTCCCTGCATCGCGGTATGCGGCGTGAGGCGGCGCGCGCCGAGATCCTGACCTGTCTCGATCGGGTGGGGATCCGTAACGCCCGCGCGCGGCTGGGGGATTTCCCCCACCAGCTCTCCGGCGGCGAGCGTCAGCGGGTGATGATTGCGATGGCGCTACTGACCCGTCCGGAGCTGCTTATTGCCGATGAGCCTACCACCGCACTGGACGTGGCGGTGCAGGCACAAATTCTACAGCTACTGCGCGAGCTGCGTGATGAGCTGAATATGGGCCTGCTGTTTATCACTCATAACCTGAATATCGTACGCAAACTGGCGGATAGCGTGGCGGTGATGCATAACGGTCGCTGCGTGGAGCAGAACCGGGCGACGACACTATTTAGCGCGCCGCAGCATCCTTACACCCAGCGCCTGCTGGCAAGCGATCCGGCGGGCGATCCGGTTCCCCTGCCGCCCGACGCGCCGCCGTTGCTTGAGGTAGATCGCCTCGGCGTCGCCTTCCCGCAGCGAAAGGGTATTTTTAAGCGCATCGTCGGCCATAAGCCGGTGGTCAACAATCTGAGCTTTACCCTGCGGGCGGGGGAAACCTTAGGCCTGGTGGGCGAGTCAGGCTCGGGCAAGAGCACCACCGGGCTGGCGTTGCTGCGTCTTATCGCTTCGCAAGGAATCATTCAATTTGACGGCCAGCCGCTAAATCAGTGGGGGCGTAAGCAGATGCTGCCGGTGCGTCATCGGATGCAGGTGGTTTTTCAGGATCCCAACTCCTCCCTTAACCCCCGCCTTGACGTGCAGCAGATTATTGAAGAGGGGCTGCGCGTGCATCAGCCAGCGCTGACCCCGCAGGCGCGTGAGGAGCGGGTCATTGCGGTGATGCAAGAGGTGGGCCTCGATCCTGAAACCCGTCATCGCTACCCGGCCGAGTTCTCCGGCGGCCAGCGCCAGCGCATCGCCATCGCCCGGGCGCTGATTTTGCAGCCAGAGCTGATTGTGCTGGATGAGCCGACCTCGTCGCTGGATCGCACCGTGCAGGCGCAGATCCTTGCCCTACTGAAGTCGTTGCAGGAGAAGCACCGGCTGGCCTATCTGTTTATCAGTCACGATCTGCAGGTGGTGCGGGCGCTATGCCATCAGGTGATTATCCTGAGGCAGGGAGAGGTCGTTGAGCAGGGAGAGTGCCAGCGCGTGTTTGCCGATCCGCAGCATGACTATACGCGCCAGCTGCTGGCGCTCAGCTAGCGTGTTCTTAACAGGCGTGATGTCTTAAAAAGGATTATTGCTGGCAAACGGCTCGGCAATGGCCACACCGAAATTTTTCAGCCGACAGGTAGCAGCAAATTCATCCTGGCGATTAACGAACAGGCACGGCTCGCCTTCGCACTCCAGGACGGAGCAATCAACTTCGATATCGCTCAGCGCCTGGCTCAGCTTGTGCATCACCGGCCAGGCCATATCGCCGTCCGGACTCAGCAGCTTTAACGCCACCAGGCAGTTATCACCACTCTGGCCGTTCGATGGGATCGGTTCGACTTGCGAGCCAGCAGCACCTGCCAGCCAGCGGTAACTTTGGGGTAACCGATGCACAATAGAGAGATTTAAGCTATTCATGTTCTTCCCCGAAGCAATCACTTCACAATTCATTTACATCTATATTAACACATCATTGACATTTCAGCCTGCCACGATGTAGTAACCGCTTACATCCTTGAATTTACAAGGTTAGCAGCCTCATTATTAGGGTGGGAGGATGATCTCCCGCCTCACCTTTTGGGGGTATATGTACCCGTTTCTGCGATCTAACTCAACCTTTTTAACTACAATAGTGTGACATTTACACAAATGGATTTTACATAAAAGAAACAAATGATAGCAATCTAACAATAGATTGGAATGATATGTGTCAAAGAAGGGGGCAGTTTTGCCCCCTGAAGGCGTACGCTAGCCGCGTTTAGGCCGGCTGGCGTAGAGATAGAAGAGAATCGAGCTGGTTGCGCAGAAGGCAATAGACCAGATCATCGGCCAGGCGCTGTTAAAGGTGGCCAAAGAGAGCAGCGCGCCTACGATGGCACCGATACCAAAGCGGAACGTCCCCGCCAGCGAGGAGGCCGTTCCCGCCATATGGGGAAACTCATCCAGGATGACCGCCATGGCATTCGAGGCCACCAGCGAAACGCAGCCAACAAAGGCGGCCACGCCCACAACCAGCGCCCAGAAACCGACATCGAACGCGGCACTTAGCACCATCCATAGCGCCATCACGAACTGGATCCACAGCCCGGTGCGGAACATCCTCAGCGCCCCTACCCGCCGCACAAATCGGCCATTGATGATGGTCATCATAAACAGGAAGACGATGTTTAGCGCGAAGTAGTAGCCAAAGTTCTGCGGCAGGACGTGGTTAAGCTCAATATAGACAAAGGGTCCGGCGCTCAGGAACGAGAACATACCTGCAAAGCTGAAACCGCTTGCAAGCATATAGCTCAACACCCGCTTGTGACGAAACAGCGTAGCGAAGTTACCGAGGGTGGTACGAATGTGAAACGGCTGACGTCGCTCAACCGGCAGCGTCTCGCTAATAAAGAAAAAGATCATTAGCGAGGCCAACAGCGCCGCGATGGCCAGGATCCAGAAAATGGCATGCCAGCTTAGCCAGACCAGCACCGCACCGCCAATCATCGGGGCCAGCAGCGGCGCAACGGTGGTCACCAGCATGACAAACGACATCATCCGCGAGAACTCCTCTTTCGGATAGATATCGCGCATCAGGGCGTTGATCACCACGCTCGCAGCTGCAGCCGCCAGGCCGTGGAAAAAACGCAGGGTGATAAGCTGATCGATACTCTGCGCCAGCGCGCAGGCCCCTGCCGCCGCCGCGAAGATCAGCGTGCCGCCGAGGATCACCGGCTTACGCCCGATGCTGTCCGCCATTGGACCATAGAGCAGCTGCCCCAGCGCAAAGCCAAGAATATAGGTGCTCAGGGTCATCTGGGCACTGCCGGCAGGAACGCCGAACTGCTGGGCAATCACCGGCAGCGCGGGCAGGTACATATCGATCGAGAGCGGCATCAGCATGGCCAGCAGGCCAAGAATAAAGACAATGCGCAGGGAAGAGTGCTTCCTGGTGGTCACTACGGGCTCCTGAAGTTAGCTGGAAGTGAGGCCTACGCTGGCAATCTCTTCTTCGGTCAACGGACGATACTCGCCCGGGGCCAGGTCAGCGTCGAGTACAATCGCCCCGATGCGCTCGCGGTGCAGCCCAACAACGTGGTTACCCACGGCGGCAAACATACGTTTAACCTGGTGATAGCGTCCCTCGCTGATGGTCAGACGCACCTCGGTGGGGGTAATCACCTCCAGCACGGCGGGCCTGGTCAATTCGGGTTCGTTATGCAGCTGTACGCCTTTAGCAAACTGCGCCGCGGTGTCGTCGCTAACCGGGGATTCCAGCGTCACCAGGTAGGTCTTCTCGCAGTGATGGCGCGGAGAGGTAATGCGATGCGACCACTGGCCGTCGTCAGTCATCAGCACTAGCCCGGTGGTGTCGATATCCAGCCGTCCGGCGGCATGCAGCTTATGGGCCACCGGCTCGTCAAGGAAGTAAAGCACCGTCGGGTGATCGGGATCGTCGGTAGAGCAGACGTAGCCCTGCGGCTTATGCAGCATAAAGTAGCGCGGGCCGGTCTGCTGCACCAGCGTATTGCCGTCATACTCTACCTCGTGTTCGGGCAGGAGTTTGAACGCGGCGTTTTTAACGATATCGCCATCTACGGTAACGCGGCTGCCGCGGATTTCACGCCCGGCAATAGCCCGGCTGACGCCGAGTTGCTGAGCGATAAACTTATCAAGTCGCATGAAGTCTTATTAGCCTGTAAAGAGTGCTGGAGTCGGACAGAAGTCCGAAAAAAATGAAGCAATTGAGAATCTCTCAGTATAACGGTGTCTCAGCAGCGCTCAAGCGAAAATATCGTGGCATAATATGAGCAGACTAATGAACGCCGAGAGACAATGACCTTTACGCTACGCCCCTACCAACGTGACGCGGTAAACGCTACCCTCACCCACTTTCGCCATCGCCATGAGCCGGCGGTGATCGTCCTGCCCACCGGTGCGGGCAAAAGCCTGGTTATCGCCGAGCTTGCCCGCGTAGCGCGTGGACGCGTGCTGGTGCTCGCCCACGTGAAAGAGCTGGTAGCGCAAAACCATGCAAAATATCTGGCGCTGGGGCTGGAGGCGGATATCTACGCCGCCGGGCTGAAGCGCAAAGAGAGCCATGGCAAGGTCGTGTTTGGCAGCGTGCAGTCGGTAGCCCGCAACCTTGACCACTTTCAGGGCGAGTTCTCCCTGCTGATCGTCGACGAGTGCCACCGCATCAGCGATGACGATGAGAGCCAGTATCAGCAGATCCTGGCCCACCTCTCGAAGGTCAACCCTCGCCTGCGCCTGCTGGGCCTGACCGCCACGCCGTTTCGCCTCGGCAAGGGCTGGATCTATCAGTTCCACTACCACGGCATGGTGCGCGGCACCGACAAGGCGCTGTTTCGCGACTGCATCTATGAGCTGCCGCTGCGCTATATGATCAAGCACGGCTACCTGACGCCCCCCGAGCGGCTGGATATGCCCATTGTGCAGTATGACTTCAGCCGGCTGCAGGCGCAGAGCAGCGGCCTGTTCAGCGAGGCGGATCTTAACCGCGAGCTGAAAAAGCAGCAGCGTATTACGCCGCACATCATCAGCCAAATCGTAGAGTTTGCCGCCGAGCGCCAGGGAGTGATGATCTTTGCCGCTACCGTCGAGCATGCCCGGGAGATTACCGGCCTGCTGCCCGCTGGCGAAGCGGCGCTGATCACCGGCGAGACCCCCGGCCCGGAACGGGACGCGTTAATCGAGGACTTTAAATGTAAGCGTTTTCGCTATCTGGTGAACGTCTCGGTGCTGACTACCGGCTTCGATGCCCCCCACGTCGATCTGATCGCTATTCTGCGCCCGACGGAGTCCGTCAGCCTTTATCAGCAGATCGTCGGCCGTGGCCTGCGTCTTGCGCCGGGTAAAACCGACTGTCTGATCCTCGACTATGCCGGTAACCCGCACGATCTCTATGCCCCGGAAGTTGGGGAACCCAAAGGAAAAAGCGATAACGTGCCGGTGCAGGTCTTCTGCCCCGACTGCGGTTTTGCTAACACCTTTTGGGGCAAAATGGCCGCCGACGGCACCTTAATTGAGCACTTTGGCCGCCGCTGCCAGGGCTTTTTTGAGGATGACGAGGGCCACCGGGAGCAGTGCAGCTACCGCTTTCGCTTTAAAAACTGCCCCCAGTGCAATGCCGAAAACGACATTGCCGCCCGCCGCTGCCGGGAGTGTAATACGGTGCTGGTGGATCCGGACGATATGCTGAAGGCGGCGCTGAAGCTGAAGGATGCCCTGGTGCTGCGCTGTAGCGGCATGGATCTACAGCACGGCGCGGACGCCAAGGGCGAGTGGCTGAAGATCACCTATTACGATGAGGACGGCGCCGACGTCAGCGAGCGCTTCCGCCTGCATACCCCGGCCCAGCGCACCGCCTTTGAGCAGCTCTTTATCCGCCCGCACACCCGTACGCCAGGGGTGCCGCTGCGCTGGATCGTGGCTGCCGATATCGTCGCCCAGCAGGCGCTGCTGCGCCATCCCGATTTTGTGGTAGCGCGCCTGAAGGGCCAGTACTGGCAGGTGCGGGAGAAGGTGTTTGATTATGAAGGCCGCTTCCGCCGGGCAAACGAATTGCGTGGTTAGCGTACTTTTCGTTGAAGAAAAAGCAATTCAGGGCTACTATATCGCCCGCTTTACATCCGTAAAGCCAGAAATCTGCCTGCTGCTGGGTCGCCTGTAGCAGGAATTATTGAAGAGAAATTGATATGTTCACTATCGAAGCACAAGCACGTAAAGAGCAGGGTAAGGGTGCGAGCCGCCGCCTGCGTACCGCTAACAAGTTCCCGGCGATCGTTTACGGTGGCACTGAAGCCCCGATCGCTATCGAACTGGACCACGACAAAGTCATGAACATGCAGGCCAAAGAAGGTTTTTACGGCGAAGTTCTGACCCTGGTTGTTGACGGTACCGAAGTTAAAGTTAAAGTTCAGGCTGTACAGCGTCACCCGTACAAACCTAAACTGACTCACATCGACTTCGTTCGCGCTTAATCGCTAACGTGTTGAAAAAAAACCCCGCTTCGGCGGGGTTTTTTATTGCTACTTACCTGACGTTCTGCGTTGCAGCTGATCGCGCAGGTTGGGCGGCGTACCCTTAATGGTCAGCGTATCCGTTGCCGGATCCCAGAAGATACGCTCGCCGAGCAGCATCGCATCAAAGTTGATGGTTAAGCCGCCGCCGCTGCCGGCGTACTTGGTCAGCTGGCGCAAAGTGCTGCGATCCGCCGGGAAGCTCTCCTCCAGCTCGTAGCCTTTATCGGCGGTAAACGCCTGGAAGCTCACCTCGCTAACGCCCCCCAGCTCCTGCGACAGCGATGCCAGCTCGATCTCCTCTCCGGCCTGTAACTGCTCGTTGCAGTAGCTGTAGACCTGCTGACGCACGCTCTGGCGCTCGGCTTTATCCAGCTGCGCTTCGGCGGTAAAGTCATCCACCGCCTGCAGCAGGCCGCGGTTCTGCGCCTTGGCGTTTAGCCCCTCGCTGGCCCCGAGGAAATCCATAAAGAAGTCGGCAACCTTGCGCCCTACCCTTCCCTTCAGGAAGGTCAGGTAACGCGTAGACTCTGGATTGGTCTCCCACTCGGTGAGATCGATCCGCGCCACGATATCCGCATGGTTAATGTCGAGATAGTGGGTCGAGCTGATATCGAGCTGCTCATTAACGCGCATGCTGCTGAGGTTGTTCAGCACCGCCACCAGCAGATACTCCACCGCCAGGTAGCGGTAGTGGCAGAACAGCACAATGCCGCCGTCGGCAAAGGGGTATTTTGCCAGCTCGTCGCGCAGGCGTCCGGTCGCCGCCCGGCTAAAGGCGAGGAAATCTTCGTTACCCTGGCGCTGCAGGCGCAGCGCGTCTGCCAGCTCGCTCTCGTCGTTAAACAGGCCGTAGGCTTTATTTTTTGCACTGTAGATCCGGTGCAGCTCGGCCATCATCTCAACAACGGTGGCCGTCGGCTCCAGTAATGAATCGCGCAGCACCAGCTCAAGGGTTTGCTCATCACGCTTGATAAGCTGGTGCAGGGCAATCTGGTTGATATCCAGACTCATGATAAACTCTCCTTTTAGACCGGCGTATTCAACCACCGCAAAGCTAACAGCGCAACCAGAGATAAAAAAGCAGAAAAAAAGCTGTTGCTACGGTAATATGTTGCCCTTTCATAAAGAGACTGATTCTGATTTTATGCCACAGATTTCCCGTTATAGTGATGAACACGTTGAACAACTGCTGAGCGAGCTGGCGAACGTGTTGGAAAAACACCATGCTCCGACCGATCTCTCCCTGATGGTACTGGGAAACATGGTCACGAACCTGATCAACACCAGCGTTGCCCCGGCACAGCGGCAGGCTATTGCGAAATCCTTCGCCCAGGCGTTGCAGTCCTCCGTGGCTGACGATAAAGCGCACTAAAGGACTACGACGGCATTTTATGGTGACTCATCGTCAACGCTACCGAGAAAAAGTCTCCCAGATGGTTAGCTGGGGGCACTGGTTTGCCCTGTTCAACATTCTGTTGGCCATGGTTCTTGGCAGCCGTTACCTGTTTGTCGCCGACTGGCCGACCACGCTTGGCGGCAGGATCTACTCCTGGCTGAGCGTCATCGGCCACTTCAGCTTTCTGGTCTTTGCCACCTATCTGCTGATCCTCTTTCCGCTCACCTTTGTGGTGATGTCGCAGCGGCTGATGCGGGCGATCTCTGCCGTGCTGGCCACCATCGGCATGACGCTGCTGCTGATCGACAGCGAAGTTTTTACCCGTTTCCACCTGCACCTGAACCCCATCGTCTGGGAGCTGGTGATCAACCCGGACCAGAACGAGATGGCCCGCGACTGGCAGCTGATGTTTATCAGCGTGCCGGTGATCCTGCTGCTGGAGCTGCTGTTTGCTAACTGGAGCTGGCAGAAGCTGCGCAGCCTGACGCGCCGCCGCCGTTACGCCAAGCCGGTGGCTGCCCTCTTCTTTACCGCCTTTATTGCCTCGCACCTGACCTATATCTGGGCGGATGCCAATTTCTATCGGCCAATCACCATGCAGCGCGCTAACCTGCCGCTCTCCTACCCAATGACCGCCCGCCGCTTCCTGGAGAAGCACGGCCTGCTGGATGCGCAGGAGTATCAGCGTCGGCTGGTTGAGCAGGGTAATCCGGAGGCGGTCTCGGTGCAGTATCCGCTGAGCGATCTGCGCTACCGCGATATGGGACCGGGTCAGAACGTGCTGCTGATCACCGTCGATGCGTTGAACTATGCGCGTTACGAGAAAGAGATGCCGTCGCTGGCAGGCTTTGCCGCTGAAAACATCACGTTCACCCAGCACATGAGCGCCGGTAACGATACCGATAACGGTCTCTTTGGCTTGTTCTACGGCATCTCACCCTCCTACATGGATGGGGTGCTGTCGGCGCGCATCCCGGCGGCGCTGGTGACCGCGCTTAACCAGCAGGGTTACCAGCTGGGCCTCTTCTCATCGGATGGCTTTAGCAGTTCACTCTACCGCCAGGCGCTGCTCTCCGACTTCTCTCTGCCTGCGGCGAAGGCGCAGTCCGATAAGCAGACCGCGGATCAGTGGATTAACTGGCTGGATCGCTACGCTCAGGAAGATAACCGCTGGTTCTCCTGGGTGGCGCTTAACGGCACCTCTATGGAGGCCGACAGGCAGGACTTTGAGCGCCGCTACGCGCGGGCAGCAGGTAACGTGGATGCACAGATTGAGCGCGTGCTAAACGCCCTGCGCGAGTCTGGCAAGCTGGATAAAACGGTGGTCATCATCACCGCGGGCCACGGCGTCTCCGCCGAGAGTGGTGAAGTGGATGAAGGCTGGTCACGGGGCGATCTGCACGTGCCGCTGGTTATCCACTGGCCGGGCACGCCTGCCCAGCGCATCAGCAAGCTGACCGACCATAAGGACGTGATGACCACCCTGATGCAGCGCCTGCTGCACGTCAGTACCCCGGCGAATGAGTACTCTCAGGGACAGGATCTGTTTAACGCCGCGCGCCGCCACAACTGGGTTACCGCCGCAGATAACAATACGTTGGCAGTGACCACGCCGGAGATGACGCTGGTGCTGAAGCACAACGGCACCTATCAGACCTACAACCTGAAAGGCGAGAAGATCCGCGACCAGAAGCCACAGCTCAGCCTGCTCCTGCAGGTGCTGACGGATGAAAAACGCTTTATCGCTAACTGATTGATTAATTATAAATCAGTCAGCGTGCTGCCCCTTGCAATCGGTGGCGAAAGGGGTACTATTAGCGCCACAGTTCGGCACGTAGCGCAGCCTGGTAGCGCACCGTCATGGGGTGTCGGGGGTCGGAGGTTCAAATCCTCTCGTGCCGACCAAAAACTCCAAAAAAACCAACCGCGTAGGTTGGTTTTTTTATGCCTGCATTTTATCCCTTTCCCCTTCAGCCTGGCATCGCTGACTATTAATAGTGCATTTTCTACAGCCCTTGTTTGGCTCATGCTGGAGTTAAGAGTCGTCTCTTGTCGCAATCGCGAGCCATCAATATGAGGTAATGCACTATGTCATGGGATAATGTTACTGGCGTTAGCACCGCATATATCTGGACTGATAACCCGGATATGACGCAGGCTTATCTGTTTGCCAATGGAAATCATCAGGTGAAAGTCACCGTCGGCGTGAGTTTTAACCTGCAGGGTGAAGGTCCCACCGAGGATGAAGTAAAAGCAGCGCTATCTTTACTCAACTATAATACCGGCACTGGAATTTCACATCTTCAATCTGTTGAGCAAGGTGAATACCTGTCTGTTTACCTGCCTAATATGCCCGAGCAACCTAAGGCCATGGCCGACAGCAGCGGCAAAGCATATCAGTACGAATTTGACTATTATCTTTCGAGCAATAGCGACATCAACCCGAACTTTTCGTCAGAGCAAGTTGCGGTGCTGATATCTTATACGAATGCTGATGGCAAGACGGAATACAGCACCGCAAGCGACAGCAGCAGGCAAAGCTATGTAGCGGTAGCGGTTTATCCGCCGAAAAAATATGGTATGCCTAATTCAGGCCTGACACCTGTTATCTTCACAATAATAGACGACCAATTTAAAATTGATGAAACGCTAGTTTCTGGTTGGATAAATCACCTTTATGAACCTTCTGCGACACTTTATGGTATCAGAATAGATGATAGTTATTTTATATTTTCGCAGTTTAAAGTGGACAATTCGCTTTTAGCACCTAACGCATTCATTCAGCACACAATAACAAATTTTTCAGATGACAATGACTATAACTATGTATTTGCTCATAGTTTCTTTCCACAAGAGAATCATCTCTATTTAGATAACGAATATGATGCATCGATGTATATTATGAGTTCGGATAGTGAGATTCTAGTTGAGTACACGGGTCACTTTACTCAACAGTCTGGTGAAATACTTATTGCCCGCATTTATAACGAGGTGATCTATGCTAAGGGTGGCCCTGATGCTATAGCAAGTTCAAACAATAAAGCAAACATTACCGCTTACGATCAATTTGGTAATGCAATGGATATTTTAATAGATGGGCATGGTGATGGCTATCCAGAACTCGTAAGCGTAGCTTAAAATCCACTTAATTTTTATTAACCAAAACCACACGAACCATGAGGTAAGTGTGGTTTTGCATTAATTAAGCTCAAGCCGGATCCGTCACCGCTTCAACCTCAACCTGCGGCTGCTTCTGCGGCTGGGCCTTCGGTGCAGGCGCTACATCAACTACCGGCGGCTGCTCGTAGGACAGGCCCAGCGCTTCGCTGGTCTGCTGCAATACGCGCTGGGTAGCTTCGACGTTGCCGTTCAGCTGCGTGCCAAAGCTCGGGATAATCTCCTTCAGCTTTGCCTGCCATGCGGATGAGGCAAACTGGTCTTTAAAGACCTTCTTCATCAGCTCCAGCATGATCGGTGCGGCGGTAGAAGCCCCCGGCGACGCGCCGAGCAGTGCGGCAATAGTGCCCTGCTGGTCGCTCACTACCTCGGTACCAAGACGCAGTACCCCGCCCAGCAGCGGATCGCGCTTGATGATCTGCACCCGCTGACCCGCCTGCCACAGACGCCACTCCTCTTTCTTCGCCTGCGGATAGTACTCCCGAAGAGCAGCAAGGCGCGCATCGTCGTTCTGCAGCACCTGCCCTACCAGATACTTCACCAGACTAAAGTTGGTCAGGCCCACTTTCACCATCGGCATCAGGTTAGACGGCGTGGTTGAACGCGGCAGATCCCACAGGGAGCCGTTCTTGAGGAACTTGGTAGAGAAGGTCGCAAACGGTCCAAACAGCAGCACGCGCTTGCCGTTAAGGATGCGGGTATCGATATGCGGAACCGACATCGGCGGCGCGCCTACCGACGCCTGACCATAGACCTTCGCCAGGTGGCGGTTGACCACCTCCGGATTGTCCGACACCAGGAACTGGCCGCCCACCGGGAAGCCGGCGAAGTCGCGCGCTTCCGGAATGCCGGATTCCTGTAAGAGTTTCAGCGCCGCGCCGCCCGCGCCGATAAAGACAAACTTCGCCACAATAGTGCGCGTGCTGCGAGGATGATTGACATCGGCAACGGTGACCGCCCAGCGGCCGTCGGCGTTGCGCTTGATCCCGCGCACTTCGGTGCTCAGATTAAGCGAAAAGTTGTCGCGTTTTTGCAAAGAGGCCACCAGCTGGCGGGCAATCTCGCCAAAGTTGACGTCTGTTCCCAACTCGGTGCGGGTGGCGGCAATCTTCTGCTTCGCGTCGCGCCCTTCCATCACCAGCGGTGCCCAGCGCTTGATCTGCGCGTGGTCTTCACTGTAGCGAATGCCGCTGAAGAGGTTGCTCTGCTGGAGCGCGGCGTAGCGAGCACGCAGGAAGTTGACGTTCTCTTCGCCCCACACAAAGCTCATGTGCGGCACGGTGTTGATAAATGAGCGGGGATTGTTCAGCACGCCCGTTTTAACCTGGTGCGCCCAGAACTGACGGGAGAGGTGAAACGCCTCGTTGATCTCAACGGCTTTCTCAATGCTTACGCTACCGTCGGCCTTGCGCGGCGTGTAGTTCAGCTCCATTAATGCAGCGTGCCCGGTGCCGGCGTTGTTCCAGCCCTCGGAGCTCTCCTTTGCGACTTCATCCAGGCGCTCAATCATGGTCATCGACCACGTTGGTTCCAGCGCCTGCAGATAGGTTCCCAGCGTAGCGCTCATAATGCCGCCACCCAGGAGGAGTACATCAGTTTCTCGCTTCTTCGCCGCAGTGGTTTTCCCTGTCCGTGAGGCAGCGCGACTACCCGTAGCCACAGAAGAGAGCACGGCACGCATTTTTTTCATAATGTTAATGCCCTACAATTAGTACTGCTTTATTGGAATTTATTGGAGTGAAATTACCCGTTCAACTAACCTACCACCATCGTCGGGCAATTTAAATATTGTTGAGATAGTACACAGCAAGTTGATAGATGTTAACAAAAAGTTAGATTTTTATAACGGCTATGACAAAAAAACTGGTATCTCCTGCGCCGCGCCGCTACTATTCTTCGCTTTGCTACACTGCACACTTTCCGTCCGCTTTGACTCTGTGAAATTCTATGCCTGATGCCCAACAAGCTTTAACTCCTGTACAAGCTAGCAGCGTTAGTACGGTGCTGCGCTCGCCGTCGCTGCTGATGCGCGAAACCCTTGCCGGGGTCATGACTGCCCTGGCGCTAATCCCGGAAGTGATCTCCTTCTCGGTGATCGCTGGCGTCGATCCAACCGTAAGCCTAATCGCCTCCGTAGTGCTCTGTCTGGGGATGTCTTTCCTGGGCGGGCGTCCGGCGATGGTCACGGCTGCGGCTGGCTCCGTGGCGCTGGTGATCGGCCCGATGGTGCATCAGCACGGCGTGGAGTACATCCTGCCTGCCGTCCTGCTGGCAGGCGTGATCCAAATCATCTTTGGCCTGACGGGGATGGCGCGCCTGATGCGCTTTATTCCGCACACGGTCATGACCGGCTTCGTTAACGCTTTAGGGATCCTGATCTTCTTCGCTCAGGTACCCCACTTCTGGACCCGCGATCCGCTGATCCTCGGGCTATTTGTCCTGACGATCCTGATAGTGCTCTGGCTGCCGAAAGTGCTGAAGAGCATCCCCTCCCCGCTGGTAGCCATCGTGGTGCTGACCCTCTTTACCGTCTTCTCCGGGCAGATCCTGCCGGTAGTGGGCGATGAAGGCCCGATGCAGGGCGGCCTGCCCGGCCTGACCCAGTGGCTGGTACCGTTCAACCTGACCACACTGAGCATCATCTGGCCCTGCGCACTGAGCATCGCCTTTGTCGGTCTGATGGAGTCGCTGCTGACGGCCAAGCTGGTGGACGACCTCACCGAAACCCCGTCCAACAAGGGCCGCGAAAGCGCAGGTCTCGGCATCGCTAACATTCTGGCGGGTTTCTACGGCGGGATAGCGGGCTGCGCGATGATCGGCCAGACCATCGTCAACGTAGAGATGGGTAAAGGGCGCAGCCGCGTCTCGACCGTCGCGGCGGGCCTGGTGCTGCTGCTGCTGGTGACTGCGCTGAGCAACGTGATGGCGAAGATCCCGATGGCGGTGCTGGCCGGGATCATGGTGATTGTGGCGGTGAAGACCTTTAACTGGCACAGCATTCAGCCTGCGCAGCTAAAACGCGCCCCGATAACCGAGACGCTGGTGATGCTGGTCACGGTGATGGCCACCGTCACCACCGGGAACCTGGCGATTGGTGTAGTCGCTGGGGTGGCGCTGATGTTTGTGCTGCCCCCGTTCTTTAGCCGTAAAAAACGCGCTAAAGCAGAAACAGCGTCGCCAGACCCAGAAAAATAAAGAAGCCGCCGGTATCCGTCAGGGCGGTGATCATCACGCTGGAGCCGACCGCCGGGTCGCGCCCCAGCCGCACCATGATCATGGGGATCAGTACCCCCATGGTCGCGGCCAGCAGCAGGTTTAGCACCATCGCCAGGGTCATCACCCCGCCGAGGGCCATATCGTCATAGAGCCACCAGGTTACGCCGCCCATAATCCCGCCCCATACCAGGCCATTGATCAGCGCCACGCCCAGCTCGCGGAAGATAAGAAAGCGGTAGTTCCCCGGCTGGATGTTTTGCAGCGCCAGCGCGCGCACGATCATGGTGATGGTCTGGTTGCCGGTGTTGCCGCCGATCCCGGCGACGATGGGCATCAGCGAGGCCAGGGCCACCAGCTGGGAGATGGTATGCTCGAAGCCATCGATCACCCGCGAGGCGATAAAGGCGGTGCAGAGATTGATCGCCAGCCACGCCCAGCGGTTCTTGACCGCTTTGCCTACCGGGGCAAAGACATCCTCCTCCGGGCTGAGGCCGCCCATCAGGCGCATGTCGTTATCGCTCTCCTCATAGACCACGTTAACGATCTCATCGATGGTCACCCGCCCCAGCAGCTTGCCGTCGGGGTTAACCACTGGCGCACTCACCAGGTTGTCACGCTCAAAGGTACGGGCGGTCTTCTCGGCATCGTCATGGGGCGAGAAGGTGACGGGATCGGCCTTCATCACCTCGCTGACCAACGCCTGGGTATCACTGAGCAGGATCGTTTGTAGCGGCAACTCCCCCAGCAGCTGCTCATCGCGATCGGTGACAAACAGCTTGTCGGTGTTCTGCGGCATAGTGCCGAGGCGATGCAGATAGCGCTGCACCGTCTCAAGAGTGACCTCCGGGCGGACGGTGATCACCTCAAACTCCATCAGCGCACCCACGCTGTTCTGCTCGTAGCTCATCACCTGATGTACGCGGGCGCGATCGTCCGGCGGCAGCGAGGCCACCAGCCGCCCGGTCAGATTACGTGGCAGGCGCTTAACCAGATAGATCTGCTCGTCGATATCCAGCCCGCGTAGCGCCTCCAGCAGCGCTTTGTCGCTCATCTCCTCGATCAGGTCCTCGCGCACGCTGTCAGTCGCTTCTACAAGCACCTCGCCGCGCTTCAGATCCTCCACCAGACGCCACAGCGCCCGCCGCTCCTCGGTGGGCAGTGCCTCCAGCGCATCCGCCAGGTCCGGGGCAGGAAGATGGGCAACCAGCACGCCCACCTCGGCAATATCATCGTTTAGCGCGCTGCCGTCGAACTGCTCAACCAGAGTCAGCTTGCCGAGAATTTGGGAGGTAATGGCGCTGTTGGTATTCAGCAGCCAGATGAGGCGCGCCCGCTCCTCGTCGCGTAGGCGGGCGCTATTTTTCGGGGTGGCGGACATTAACGACTCCTTATCCTTTATCCTTATGCGGTGCGTGAAACGGCGTCGCGTGAAGCAAGCGCCCGCTCTTCTCCTGTCAGCTCTGTGAGCACGCCGCTGCGCATCTCCAGCAGGCGATCGGCATGTATAAAGTAGTGGTCGTCGTGACTAATAGCAAAAATGGTTTTCCCTTCGGCCTGCATCAGGGGCAGGATCGTCTGGTAAAATTCGCGGCGGAAGTGCGGATCCTGATCGGCGGCCCACTCATCCAGCAGGATGATATCGCGCTCCTCCGCCAGCGCCAGCAGCAGCGCCACGCGCTTCTTCTGCCCTTTCGACAGCTTGAGGTTGAGGATCTTGCCGTTATCCAGCTCCAGCTTGTGCGCCATCTTCAGCTGCGCCAGCCATCTGTCAACGATAGCCGGATCCGCCTGCTTGCCTTCCGGGCCAATCAGCTGGTCAAACAGCCAGACGTCGGTAAATACCGCCGAGAAGAGCTTGCGGTAGTCCTCTTCACGCCCGGCGGCCAGCGGCTGGCCGTCAATCAGAATGGTGCCCGACACCGGCTGATAGAGTCCGGTCAGCAGCATCGCGAGGGTCGATTTGCCGCTGCCGTTGCCGCCGATAAGAAATACCAGCTCGCCGCGCTTCAGGGTCAGGTTAATCGGCCCAACGGAGAAGGCACCCTCCTGATAGGTGAAGGTGACATCACGCAGCTCAAGGGTCTGCCAGCCGGTAAAGGCGGTCGGACGCGGGAAATCGGGCTGGTAGGGGGCGAGGGAGAACTGCTTCAGTTTGTTGAACGCTACCTGGGCGCTAAGTAGGGTGGGCAGCGCCCCTACCGCCGAGAGCAGCGGCGTACGCAGGAACAGCACCGTCAGGGAGAAGGTCGCCGCGACGTTGGTATCCGCCCAGCCGAGACCATTGGCCATCCAGAACACCAGGCCAATTGCCCCCAGCATCATGATGTTTGACCAGTTAACGGCGCTGAGGTGGAAGGTGTCCGCGCGAATAATATGGTGGCGATACTCACGGGCATCCGGCAGGTAAGCGTTGTTAAAGATCGCCTCCGCACGCTCGCGGTTGAGGGTCAGCTCTTTGCGTCCCTCCAGCACCGTCTGGTAGTCGTGGTGCAGCTTGTCCTCGGTTTCGCGCAGGGTTGCTAAATGCTTGTAGACCCGCGACACCAGCACAAAACCACCCCAGATGGTGAGCGCCATCCACAGGGCGGTGACCAGCAGCATTTTACCAGAGAGCCAGCCCAGATAGGCTGCCGATCCGGCGGTAAGAATGATCCCCTGCACCAGCTCCGGCAGGCGCACAAAGGCGATGGTGATGTTACGCACGTCGCTGGTCAGCGCGGCCAGCAGCGCGGCGTTGCCCAGCTGTTCAACCCGCTCTACCTGAGTGTCGAGGATACGCTTAATAAACTCCCCGCGCAGGCGGTAGACGAAGTGATGGCCGAGGGCGGTCAGCGCCAGCTGCGAGCCAAGGGTCACCGCCATCAGCAGCAGCAGCAGGCCGAGGAACTCCGGCAGCACCGTCAGGGAGATATCCACATTCTCGATCAGCCGCGCGTTGATAAAGGCGATCAGCCCGATGCCCAGCGCTGCGCTGAGCAGGGTTAGCAGGATGACGGCAATAAAAGGCCAGCGGTACTGCCGCCAGACAAGAAGAAGAAGTTCCATGAGAGCGATCCGGCAAGAAAAATCAGCCCGCAGTGTAAACTGCTATCGCACTGAATCAAGAATAATTCTGATTTATATTCTTAATTACCTGCCCGGCGAAAGGTTAAGTTGTAGCGGCATTCACCAGTGGCCGGATGCTGGCCTGGCTTAAGCGGCTGTATGCCGTGATAGAAGAGCCGGGACGGGCCGCCCCACACCACTACGTCGCCATGCTCCAGCAGCAGGCGCTTAAGCGGATCGCTGCGTTTGCTCCCACCAAACTGGAAGATAGCGGGCAGGCCCAGCGAGACCGAGACGATGGGCGCAGCCAGATCCGGCTCGTCTTTATCCTGATGCAGAGAGAGCTTTGCGCCCGGTAGATAGCGGTTGATCAGACAGGCGTCCGGCTGAAAATCGCTGTACCCTGCCGCCGCCGAGGCCTGCTGGCAGAGCGTAGCAAAGGCCTGAGGCATGGCGGGCCAGGGCTGGCCGGTGAGCGGATCGTCAGGGGCATAGCGATAGCCACGCGCATCGGTTGTCCAGCCGAGACCGCCACAGTTGGTCATCGCCACCGACATGGTATAGCCGCCGGGAGTAACCATCTGGCGAAACGGCGACGCGCTGGCGACCGCGCCGATCGCCTCCAGCAGCGCATCGGCATCGGCAAGGGCAAAGCGGCGCAGAATGGTCGCTCCTGGGGCCAGCGGCTCCTGCCAGGGTTCGGCATCAGCAAACAGATCGAGCATCAGGTCTCCTCTTTTAATGCTTCACGCGCTAGCAGCTGGGCCTTGCGTGCCGCTCCCCAGCGGTAGCCAGAGAGCAAGCCATCGCCGCGTACCACGCGATGGCAGGGAATAATGATAGCCAGACGATTGGCCGCACAGGCGCTGGCGACGGCGCGGATTGCCTGCGGCTTGCCGATGGCGGTGGCGATGGCCCGGTAGCTGGCCGTTTCCCCCGCCGGGATCGCCTGCAATGCTTTCCAAACCTGCATCTGAAAGGCGGTGCCGCGAATATCCAGCGGCAGAGCCAGCGTACGACCGGGATGTTCAATGGTCGCCACAACCTCGGCAACCCGGGCGCTAAATTCGGCGTCGTCCTGCATAAGCTGCGCGTGAGGGAACAGCGTATTCAGCTCGGCGGTGAGCAGCGATTCGCAGTCCGCCAGCAGGATCGCACAGATGCCGCGATCGCTTTCGGCGACCAGGCAGCGCCCCAGCTCAGAGTGCGTCAGAGCATAGCGGATCGCTGTTCCCTCCCCGCCCTGCCGATACTGCCGGGCGGTCATTCCCAGCACCTCGTCAGCCTTACGGTAGTAGCTGCCCGTGTCCGGAAAACCGGCGGCCAGCACCGCGTCGGTAACCGTTGTGCTGTTCTGCAATGCGCTGCGCAGGCGTTTCGCCCGGGCGGCCTGCTGCCAGGCCTTTGGCGTCATGCCGGTGACGGCTTTAAACTGGCGATGAAGATGGTATGGGCTGAGTCCTACCCTGTGCGCCAGCGCCGGCAAAGCGATCGGGGTCTCCTGCTCCAGCAGACGGCAGGCGGCGGCAATTTTTTGCGCCAGGCTGCTCTCGTCGGCGGGCTTGTGAGGCTGGCAGCGCTTGCAGGGGCGAAAACCTGCCTGCTGCGCCGCCTCGGCGTCGTTAAAGAAGCGCACGTTTTCGCGCAGAGCGTGGCGCGCCCGGCAGGAGGGACGGCAAAAGATACCGGTAGTAATGACAGCAAAGACGAAACGATCGTCCGCGTCGGGGCGGCGTTCCAGCACCGCCTGCCAGCGGTGTTCATCGTCGAGTAACGTTGTTACAGTCATAGTCAGGCTCCTCTATTCAGCTTAGCTTGACTATGCCCTGGGCGGGTTCCGCCTTCACCTGAAATCTTGCGCTCTAATTCTATTTACTCTGTAAAAAGGCGGCAAACTGCGGCGACATCCACGGCGTAAAGGTATCTCCCTCTTTGGTGATCATATAGATCGCCAGCCCTTCACGCATCGCTACCTCGCGGGCCTTCTGCGGCCCCAAGACCATCAGGCCGGTATCCCAGGTATCGGCCTCCAGCGCCGTCGGGGCGATCACCGTGACAGACACCAGGTTATGTTCGATAGGATGCCCGGTTTGCGGATCGATCACGTGCGACAGGCGTTTGCCGTCCAGCTCGTAGTAGTTGCGGTAGCTGCCGGAGGTGCTGATGCCGTGTCCGTTAATATCCACCACCGCCTGCACTGCGTTCTCGCGATCGGTCGGCTTCTGGATCGCCACTCGCCAGGGTTTGCCTTCGCCGTTCATACCCCGGCTTACCAGCGCCCCGCCTACCGAGACCAGATAGCGAGGGATCCCCTCCTGCTCCATCAGCCGCGCCAGATGATCGGCCGCGTAGCCTTCGCCTACCGTGGAGAGATCGACATAGAGATCGGGGATATCCTTCTGGATAAACTGCTGCCCCGCCAGATAAGAGACCGACAGATGCTGCAAACCCACGCGCGTTTTTGCCGCGTCAATTTGCGACGGCGTTGGGGTGGTTTCCGGCTGCTTATCCGGACCGAAGCCCCACAGGTTAACCAGCGGGCCGATGGTAATATCCATCGCGCTGTCGGTTTTGACGCCAACACGCAGGGCGAGAGTGACAATATCCGCCAGCGCGGGATCAACGGGCCACGGCGTGGTGCTGGTAGAGGCGTTAAAGCGGCTCAGGGCCGAATCGCTCTTCCATGTAGAGAGCAGCATATCGTCAGCGTCGAGCTGGGCGGTGATCTTCTCCCGCAGCGCATCGGCCTGGGGTTTATCAATATCCACGACGCTGACACGCCAGGAGGTGCCCATCGTTTTGCCGTCGAGAACGGTCACGGCTGCGCCAGTCTGCGGTGTTGGCGGCGTCGGATCGCAGCCGGTCATAATCAGGGTCAGCGCCAGCAGCGCGGCGCGAAAAAGAGTCGTATCCATAGCAATCATTCCCTTACGCAATGGGCGCAAGAGTACACGAAAAGTGGGCCTGTTCAGAAAAAAGTCGATAAAAAAGGGGCCAGCGCGGCCCCTTCATGCAGACAGATAACGTTTTAGAACTGGTAAACCAGGCCCAGCGCTACGATATCATCGGTGCTGATACCGGTCTGACGGGTGAAGTCGTTGTCATCCAGCAGGTTGATTTTGTAGTCAACGTAGGTAGACATGTTTTTGTTGAAGTAGTAAGTCGCACCAACGTCGATGTACTCCAGCAGATCCTGGTCGCCGTAGTTAGCGCTGCCCGGAATGCCGTTGCCGTTGATGTCTTTGCCTTCAGACTTCAGGTAGGCGATGGATGGACGCAGGCCGAAGTCGAACTGGTACTGAGCAACCACTTCAAAGTTCTGCGCTTTTTCAGCAAAGCCGTATGCCGGCTGGTCATCGCCGCGAGAGCCGAAACGGGTTGCGT
Source organism: Pseudescherichia sp. (assembly GCF_031987975.1). GTDB lineage: Bacteria > Pseudomonadota > Gammaproteobacteria > Enterobacterales > Enterobacteriaceae > Pseudescherichia. The sequence goes on from NZ_DALZYX010000008.1 coordinate 212,422, forward strand.
TATAGGTCTGGGAGTACTGTGCCGCCAGGTAGAGGTTGTTGGCGTCGTATTTCAGGCCGCCAGTGTAAACGGTTGCACGATCGCCGCTGCCGTAGACGCCATCTGCGTTCTGGTCAGCAGTACGTTTAGAGGAAGTAATAGCACCACCGACGCTGAAGCCTTCGCCGATGTCATAAGTCAGGGAGCCGCCGTAGCCGTCGCCGTTCTGACGCAGGAGGCTGCGGCCGCCAACGTCTTCGCCACGGGTGCTGCCGTTTTTACCCTGGTACTGCAGAGCAAAGTTCAGGCCGTCAACCAGACCGAAGAAGTCGGTGCTGCGGTAGGTCGCCACGCCGTTAGCACGGGACTGCAGGAAGTTGTCGGAACCGTAGGTGTCGCCGCCGAACTCAGGCAGAACGTCGGTCCAGGCGGTCACATCATAGGTTACGCCGTAGTTACGACCGTAGTCGAAAGAGCCAGCGTCGCCGAATTTCACGCCGGCAAACGCCAGACGAGTCCAGGACTGGTTTTCGCTTTCAGGGGTGTTGCCCTGGATCTGGTATTCCCACTGGCCGTAGCCGGTTACCTGATCGTTAACCTGGGTTTCGCCTTTGAAGCCAAGACGCATGTAGGTCTGGTCGCCATCGCTACCGTCGTCATCAGAGAAATAGTGCAGGCCATCAACTTTACCGTAGAGGTCTAATTTGTTGCCGTCTTTGTTGTAAATTTCAGCCGCGTTCGCTGCGCCCGCTACCAGCAGAGCCGGTACCAGGAGGGACAGTACTTTAACTTTCATGTTATTAACCCTCATTTATATGCTTTTATTATTGCCACTGCTTACTGATTGAGCGTCAAATCAGTCGGCCAAGCCATTCTCCTAAAAAATACAGAATAATCCAACAAGAAAATGCTACTAAAACTTTTAATATGTTTCAGAAAGACTGATAGATGTTTCATTTTGTAAATTTTGGGGAACTTTTTTCAGCATCAATGGATAAAAAATAACGCACCAATAATCAAAAAATAATAATTTTCATTATAAATCATAATCTTGAGTGTTTTTGAAAGCATAGCACTGAAAGACAAAACAAATGGCATGCGGGCGACTAAAATAACCCTCGCTATCATCATTAACTTTTATTTATTACCGTCATTCGACTCTGAATGTCCGTTTACCCCAATTCTCGCCGGATGCTCTGCATTCGGCTTTTTTTTACCTTTCTTTACGTTGCCCGCCCATTTTTGTGCTACCACCCCGTAATGATAACGACTATTAACTAATAGCGGCTGAAAGTAAATACATTTTCCCAAGCAGAAGCCATGGCCAATATCTTGTTATTTCGTGCTATTTCTCGGACAATATCGGTGACTATTTATACCGTGACGGGCGTGCTGTACAATTTTACCGCTTCGCTGTCGCAGAATACCGTTTTACGGGTTAAGTTCTTCATAAGGCGTGAAGAGAGTCTGGAAATTCAGTCATTACCCTTTATACTGCCTGCTGTACGCCACCCAGTAGCCTAACTTTTACCAGCCTGATGACACACTGATGAGTCGATCCGACAGCATGATCCCTGGCAAGTTTTCCCTGATACCAGGCAATATTACCCGTTTCTTCCTACTACTGATTATCGTTCTGCTGGTAACCCTGGGCGTCATGGTGCAAAGTGCCGTCAATGCGTGGCTGAAAGATAAGAGCTATCAAATCGTTGATATCACCCATGCGATGCACAAGCGCATCGATACCTGGCGCTACGCGACGTGGCAGATCTATGACAATATTGCCGCTGCCCCTGCCGCTCCTGCTGATGGCCTGCAGGAGACGCGTTTAAAGCAGGACGTCTACTACCTTGAGAAGCCGCGCCGTAAAACTGAAGCGCTGATCTTCGGCTCCCACGACAGCTCTACGCTGGAGATGACGCAGCGCATCTCTACCTACCTCGACACGCTATGGGGCGCAGAGACCGTTCCCTGGTCGATGTACTATCTTAATGGCCAGGATAACAGCATGATCCTGGTCTCCACCCTGCCGCTTAAGGATCTCTCGTCGGGCTTCAAGGAGTCGAGCATCGACAGCATTGTCGATTCACGCCGGGCAGAGATGCTGCAGCAGGCTAACGCCCTCGACGAACGAGAGAGTTTCTCCCCGCTACGCAGCTTAAGCTGGCAGAACGGGTACTACTTTACCCTGCGCACCACCTTTAACCAGCCGGGACATCTGGCGACGGTGGTGGCGTTCGATCTGCCTATTAACGATCTCATCCCTCCCGGCATGCCGATGGACAGCTTCCGCCTTGAGCCGGATAACGGACCTACGACCCTCCGCGCTTCAGATAAGGAGTCGGCTGACAGCGTCTCGGTCAACTTTAGCGGGGCAAAAATTGAGATCTCCGCCTCGCTGAACTCTACCGATATGCGCCTGGTATGGCAGGTACCTTTCGGTACCCTACTACTGGAGACGCTGCAAAATATCGTCCTGCCGCTGCTGCTCAATATCGGCCTGCTGGCGCTGGCGCTGTTTGGCTTTACTACCTTCCGCCACCAGCCGGGCCGCCAGCTTGACGGCCAGCCCACGCCAGGGGCGAATAATGAGCTGCGCCTGCTGCGGGCGCTGAACGAAGAGATTGTCTCTGTTCTGCCGCTGGGGCTGCTGGTACACGATCAGGAGGCCAACCGGACGGTCATCAGTAACAAGATCGCGGACCATCTGCTGCCGCATCTCAACCTGCAAAACATCACCAGCATGGCGGATCAGCACCAGGGGGTGATCCAGGCGACGGTGAACAACGAGCTGTATGAGATCCGCCAGTTCCGCAGCCAGGTGGTGCCGAGAACGCAGATTTTCATTATTCGCGATCAGGACCGTGAGGTGCTGGTGAATAAAAAGCTCAAGCAGGCCCAACGGCTGTATGAGAAAAACCAGCAGGGTCGCTCGGCGTTTATGCAGCATATTGGCGAGGCGCTACGCCTGCCGGCCCAGACGCTGGCCGGTGAGGCCGCGACAATCGATAGCGAAGAGAGCCGCCACCTGGCACAGCATGCCCAGATGCTGGTGCAGCTGGTTGAAGATATTCAGCTGGCGAACATGCTGGAGACCGACAGCTGGAAGGGGACGCTTACCCAGTTCTCCATCCAGGATCTGATTGACGAAGTCGTGCCCGAGGTGCTGCCGACCATCAAGCGCAAAGGGTTGCAGCTGCTGATCAATAACAATCTGCCCGCCAACGAAGAGCGGCACGGCGATCGCGAGGCGCTGAGGCGTATCCTGCTGATGCTGATCCAGTACGCGGTGACCACCACACAGATTGGCAAAATTACGCTGGAGGTTGATACCGACGAGTCGGCGGAGGATCGCCTGACCTTCCGCATCCTTGATACCGGCGAAGGGGTTACCGCCAGCGAGGTAGATAACCTGCACTTCCCGTTCCTCAACGATACCCAAAGCGATCGCTTTGGCAAGGCCAACGCCCTCACCTTCTGGCTGTGCGATCAGCTGGCGCGGAAGCTTGGTGGACATCTGAACATTAAAGCGCGCGAAAGCTTAGGCACTCGCTATACGCTGCACGTGAAGATGGCCGCCCAGGCACAGGAAGTTGAATCTGACGAGAAGCTGCTGGATGACGTGGTCGCGATGATCGACATTACCTCCAACGAAATTCGCCAGATCGTGGTTCGCCAGCTGGAAAATTGGGGGGCAAGCTGCATCACGCCGGATGAAAGGTTAATTAGTCAAGAGTATGATCTCTTTTTAACGGATAATCCGTCTAATCTTACAGCCTCGGGCTTGCTTTTAAGCGATGATGAGGCCGCCGTGCGGAAAATTGGCCCAGGCCAGCTGCGCGTGAACTTTAATATCAGTAATGCGATGCAGGAAGCGATACTGCAACTTATCGAAGAACAGCTGGCGCAGGATGAGGTCTCTCCCTCACCGATGGGCGGAAATGAAAATGCCGAACTGCATGCCAGCGGCTATTATGCGCTGTTTGTCGATACAGTACCCGACGATGTTAAGAGGTTGTATACTGAAGCGGCTGTAAGCGATTTCGCGGCGCTGGCGCAGACAGCGCACCGCCTCAAAGGGGTGTTTGCCATGCTAAATTTGGTTCCCGGCAAGCAGTTATGTGAAACGCTGGAACATTTAATTCGTGAGAAGGATGTTTCAGGCATAGAAAAATACATCAGCGACATTGACGCCTACGTCAAAAGCTTGCTGTAGCAAGGTAGCCTTATACATGAACAATATGAACGTAATTATTGCCGATGACCATCCGATTGTACTGTTCGGTATTCGCAAGTCACTTGAACAGATCGAGTGGGTGAATGTAGTCGGCGAATTTGAAGACTCAACACAGCTTATCAATAACCTGCCAAAACTGGATGCCCATGTTCTGATCACCGATCTCTCCATGCCCGGTGATAAATATGGCGACGGCATTACCCTGATTAAATACATCAAGCGCCACTTCCCGAACCTGTCGGTGATCGTGCTGACCATGAACAACAACCCGGCTATCCTCAGCGCGGTGCTGGAGCTGGATATCGAAGGGATTGTCCTGAAACAGGGTGCGCCAACCGACCTGCCGAAGGCGCTGGCCTCGCTGCAAAAGGGTAAGAAGTTTACCCCGGAGAGCGTCTCTCGCCTGCTGGAGAAGATCAGCGCTGGCGGCTACGGCGACAAACGTCTGTCACCGAAAGAGAGTGAAGTGCTGCGTCTGTTCGCCGAAGGATTCCTCGTGACCGAGATCGCCAAGAAGCTGAACCGCAGCATTAAAACCATCAGTAGCCAGAAGAAGTCGGCGATGATGAAGCTGGGTGTGGATAACGACATCGCCCTGCTGAACTACCTCTCCTCCGTAACCTTAAGCCCAGCGGACAAAGATTAATCCTGTCTGCTCGTTAAGCCGGGCAACGCATTGCGCTTGCCCGGCCTACCTCACCTATCCCCTTGCCTTTCTCACCCGTTCCGCGTAGGTCGCTAACGTCTGCTGCAGCACGTCCAGCGTAACCGGTTTCGACAGACAGCTGTCCATGCCCGATTCCAGACAGCGCTGCTTCTCTTCCGCCAGCGCGTTAGCCGTGACGCCCACCACCGGCAGGGTCAGGCCCAGCTGGCGAATGCGCTGCGTCAGGCGATAGCCATCCATATTCGGCATGTTAACGTCGCTCAGAATAATATCGATATGGTTTTTGCTCAGCACGTTCAGGGCATCCACACCGTCGTTGGCGGTTTTGCACTGGTAGCCGAGAGAGCCAAGCTGATCGGCAAGCAGCCGTCGGTTGATCGGGTGATCGTCCACCACCAGAATCATCATGTCATCATTGTGGGCATCCTGCGTCTCAGCAGCGGAGAGCACCGGCGCGGTTTCGCTGGTATCCACCTTGACGCTGTAGATACGCGCCAGCAGCGCCAGCAGCTCATGGGGTGACGCCACGCTGTGTGTCCATTCGCCAGGCTTGCGCTCCTGCGGAATGCCAATGTGACGACGGCAGAAAATTACCGCCGCTCTGCCCTGCCAAGGCTCCTCAAGGGCATCATCGGTAAGCAGCATATCGTCCGCATCCGGGATCTGTCCTTCATAGCGCTCGGTACGAATGCCGTTGCGCGCCAGCAGCGACTCCACGAAGCTGCACAGCGAGGCGTTGCGGATCGCCAGCCAACAGCGGGTATTCGCCAGGCCATCGACATCGATCGCCTGCGGTGACTGGGCGCAGTAGAGCGGGATGCGCACGGTAAACTGGCTCCCCATCCCCGGCTCGGTATCCACGGAGATATCGCCGTCCATCATGCTGATCAGCTTCTCGCAGATGGCCAGCCCCAGTCCGGTGCCCTGGAAGTTGCGCTGCACGCCGGTACCCACCTGGAAGAAGGGATCGAACAGACGCACTACCTCTTTGGCTGGAATGCCGACGCCGGTATCGCGCACCTGAATTGAGAGATACTCCCCTGCCCGCTGCACGTGCAGCACAATACAGCCCACGTCGGTAAACTTGATGGCGTTGCTCAGCAGGTTGGAGATCACCTGCTGAAGGCGCATCGGATCGCCCTGCATCATCACCGGCACGTCTGGCTCGATAAAGCAGTACAGCCCGAGCTGCTTGCGCACCACCAGCGGCAGGTAGTTGGCGGTGATATGGTTCATCACCTCGCGCGGGGAGAACTCCCGCGGCTCGATCTTCAGCTGCTCGGACTCAATTTTTGAGAAGTCGAGAATATCGCTGATGATCTTCAGCAGCAGGCTGGAGGAGTTGTTCATCGCCGTCACCAGCCGATCCACCCCTTTCGGCAGCGCCTTGGTTTGCAGCAGATCGAGGTTACCGATAATACCGTAGAGCGGCGTGCGCAGCTCATGGCTAACGGTCGCCAGGAACATCGATTTCGACTGGCTTGCCTGCTCCGCCGCCTGGGCCATATCCTGCAGCGACTCCTCCATTTTGACGCGGGCGGAGACATCCACCAGCACGCAGATGGCCACGTTCTCATTGCGATAGCGCGAGTGAACAAAGCTGATTTGCAGATTGGTGTTATTGCTGGTCAGCACATCGACAAAGTTGACCTGCTGACCACAGATAATCTGCGTCAGCCGCTGCCGATCCTCGTGGGTCAGCATATTAAGGTAGTTATGCGCCAGCTCGTTACTCAGAATATTGGTGCCATCCAGGGTGCGTAAAATACAGATCCCCACCGGCGCAGAGGCAACAATCTTGCGGTTAAACTGCTCATGCTCTTCCAGACGCTGGGCATCCACCTCCGCCGGAATAAAGATGCGCCGCTCATACATCCGCGCCAGGGTAAAGAGCGCGATCCCTACCAGCACGTTCAGCAGCACCGCGTTGAGGATCAGCATGCGGATATGCTCCAGCACCAGATCCACCGGCACCGAGTAGACCACGCTCAGAGATGAGGGCTGCAGGCTCTTCTTCAACACCAGATCGCGGAAGCCGGAGGTGTAGCCAAACCAGGAGCGCTCCTGCATCCAGCGTGGATCGATCTCTGGGCGATTATCCGGCCCGGTCAGGGAGATCAGCGCATGGCCGTTCTCATCAAGAATGGTCACGCTTATCGGCAGCGTACCCGGCGTAAAGAAGTTATCCATGCGGATAGACTGCTCAACGCCCAGCAGCGCCTGCAGGCGGTTGGCCAGGTAGACCGGCGTCAGGGCATAGAAGTAGCCGATGCCGGGACGTGCGCCCTGGCTTATCCAGAAGATGTTGTTGCCGCGCTCTTCCTGCGGTGCGTTGCGGTATTTCAGAATGCGCTCGTGCAGGTTTTTCAGGGCGCTCTCGCGCTCTAACGGCACATCGCGCAGGCCGAAGTCAGCCATACAGAGATTTTCACTACCGATTAAGAATACCCGGTTGAGATCGTAGGCGGCAGAGAAGTTGTCTCGCCAGTAGCGCATAAACCATGCTAGCGACTCCAGTGAGCCGCGCCATGCGTTACCCATTGCCGAGCAGTCGGAGTCCGGGAACAGCGGCTGAAAATCGGGGACGTCGTTTTGCGCATTCTGGGTCCGGGAAGCCATGATGCCGTTTTCCGCCGTCAGGCGATTCTCCGCGATGTATTTAAGCTCTTTCATCACGTCCGAGGTGCGCTGAATGTAGCGCTGGGCCTGATCGGAGCTGAGGTTAAACTCCTTGCGGATCTCAGACTCTTTCTGGTGCAGGGCGTTAACGATGTAGAACACCGAACAGAGGACAATCAGCAGCCAGAGCAGCAGCGCCAGCGCCCGGAACAGATAGCGTGAAACTTTGAGAGTGGTACGAAAAGAGACGAGGTATTTCAACGTGGCGATGCTCCGCCGTCAGGGTCACAAAAGGATGTCGATAAGGTAGCGGTAAAACGGGCAGACCGCAAAGAAAAAGGGCCGGATTACCGGCCCTTTCATCAATGCTCTGACTTATTACGCCGAATTACTCTTCGCCGTCGTCCGCTGCATCATCATCGGCTTCCGCTTCCGGGGCGATATCGTCATCGCCCTCGGCAACCGTGCCGTCGATAGCGTCCAGCTCTTCGTCATCTACCGGCTCGGCCACGCGCTGCAGACCCACTACGTTCTCATCTTCCGCCGTGCGGATGAGGATCACGCCCTGAGTGTTACGCCCAACCACGCTGATCTCCGAGACGCGGGTACGCACGAGGGTACCGGCATCGGTGATCATCATGATCTGATCGCAGTCGTCAACCTGTACCGCGCCAACAACGGAGCCGTTACGCTCGGTGACCTTGATAGAGATAACGCCCTGGGTACCACGCGACTTGGTAGGGTACTCTTCCTGCGCCGTGCGTTTACCGTAGCCGTTCTGGGTCACGGTCAGGATAGCGCCTTCGCCGCGTGGAATGATCAGAGAGACGACCTTATCTTCGCCGGCCAGCTTGATACCGCGCACGCCGGTAGCCGTACGGCCCATCGCACGCACCGCATTATCCTTGAAGCGCACCACTTTACCGGCTGCGGAGAAGAGCATCACTTCGTCGTCGCCGGAGGTCAGGTCAACGCCAATCAGCTCGTCGCCTTCGTTCAGGTTCACCGCGATGATCCCGGCCGAGCGCGGACGGCTGAACTCGGTCAGCGCCGTTTTCTTCACCGTACCGCTGGCGGTCGCCATAAAGACGTTGACGCCCTCTTCATACTCGCGCACCGGCAGAATAGCGGTGATACGCTCGTTGGCTTCCAGCGGCAGCAGGTTGACGATCGGACGACCGCGCGCGCCACGGCTCGCTTCCGGCAGCTGGTAAACCTTCATCCAGTAGAGACGGCCCCGGCTGGAGAAGCAGAGGATCGTGTCGTGGGTGTTGGCCACCAGCAGACGGTCGATAAAGTCCTCTTCCTTAATACGGGCGGCAGACTTGCCTTTACCACCGCGGCGCTGGGCCTCGTAGTCGGTCAGCGGCTGATACTTAACGTAGCCCTGATGCGACAGCGTGACCACCACGTCTTCCTGGCTGATCAGATCTTCGATATTGATATCGGCGCTGTTGGCCGTGATCTCGGTGCGGCGTGCGTCGCCAAACTGATCGCGAACCAGCTCCAGCTCCTCGCGGATCACCTCCATCAGGCGATCGGCGCTGCCGAGAATGTGCAGCAGCTCAGCGATCTGCGCCAGCAGCTCTTTGTACTCGTCAAGCAGCTTCTCGTGCTCGAGGCCGGTCAGCTTCTGCAGACGCAGGTCAAGGATCGCCTGGGCCTGCTGCTCGGTCAGGTAGTACTTACCGTCGCGTACACCGAACTCCGGCTCCAGCCACTCCGGACGTGCGGCGTCATCGCCGGCGCCTGCCAGCATGGCCGCCACGTTGCCCAGATCCCACGCCTGCGCTACCAGCCCTGCTTTCGCTTCGGCCGGGGTCGGCGCACGGCGGATCAGCTCGATGATCGGATCGATGTTGGCCAGCGCAACCGCCAGCGCTTCGAGGATGTGCGCACGGTCGCGAGCTTTACGCAGTTCAAAAATGGTACGGCGGGTCACCACTTCACGGCGGTGACGCACGAACGCGGAAAGAATATCTTTCAGGTTCATGATCTTCGGCTGGCCGTGGTGCAGCGCAACCATGTTGATGCCGAAGGAGACCTGCAGCTGCGTCTGGGAGTAGAGGTTGTTCAGCACCACCTCACCCACCGCATCGCGTTTAATCTCAATCACGATGCGCATACCGTCTTTATCGGACTCGTCGCGCAGGGCGCTGATGCCCTCGACGCGCTTGTCTTTCACCAGCTCGGCAATCTTCTCGATCAGGCGCGCTTTGTTCACCTGATACGGGATTTCGTGCACGATGATGGTTTCACGCCCGGTTTTCGCATCGGCTTCGACTTCCGCGCGCGCGCGAATGTAGATCTTGCCGCGGCCGGTGCGATAGGCCTCTTCGATACCGCGACGACCGTTGATGATCGCCGCCGTCGGGAAGTCCGGCCCCGGAATGTGCTCCATCAGCCCTTCAACGCTGATGTTTTCATCATCGATGTAGGCCAGGCAGCCGTTGATCACTTCCGTCAGGTTGTGTGGCGGAATGTTGGTGGCCATACCGACTGCGATACCGGACGCGCCGTTAACCAGCAGGTTCGGGATTTTGGTTGGCATGACGTCCGGAATTCTTTCGGTACCGTCGTAGTTATCAACGAAATCGACCGTCTCTTTTTCCAGATCGGCCATCAGCTCGTGGGCAATTTTCGACATACGGATTTCCGTATAACGCATCGCCGCGGCGGAGTCGCCGTCTACCGAGCCGAAGTTACCCTGACCATCGACCAGCATGTAACGCAGCGAAAACGGCTGCGCCATACGGACGATGGTGTCATACACCGCCGTGTCACCATGGGGATGATATTTACCGATTACGTCACCAACGACACGGGCAGATTTTTTGTAGGCTTTATTCCAGTCGTTGCCCAATACGTTCATGGCGTAAAGTACGCGACGGTGTACCGGTTTCAGGCCATCGCGGACGTCTGGCAGCGCACGGCCAACAATGACCGACATCGCATAGTCCAGATAGGAGCTCTTCAGCTCTTCCTCGATGTTAACCGGTGTAATTTCTCTCGCAAGGTCGCTCATCTAACCGCTATCCCTCTACTGTATCCCGGATTCAAAGGTCGCAAATTATAACACAGCCGACGTCATTCCGGTAAAGGAAACACCCCCTCCGGTGCTTTATTGATGCTTCTCTCCTGATATACTCAATGCACTGATTGATTAAGGAGTAAAAGCGCCAATGAATGCTGAAAAACCGCCGGTGGCTCAAAACGTTGACTATGAAGAGATCGCCAAATTTGAAGCCGTGGCGTCACGCTGGTGGGATACCGAAGGTGAGTTTAAGCCGCTGCATCGTATCAACCCCCTGCGCCTGGGCTATATTGCCGAGCGCGTCGGCGGCCTGTTCGGCAAAAAAGTGCTGGACGTTGGCTGCGGCGGCGGCATTCTGGCCGAGAGCATGGCCCGGGAAGGGGCGAACGTCAGCGGCCTGGATATGGGCTTTGAGCCGCTGCAGGTTGCCCGCCTGCACGCCCTCGAATCCGGCATTCATGTTGACTACGTCCAGGAGACGGTTGAGGAGCATGCGGCAAAGCAGGCGGGACAGTATGACGTGGTGACCTGCATGGAGATGCTGGAGCACGTACCGGATCCGCAGTCGGTGGTCCATGCCTGCGCCCGCCTCGTTAAGCCCGGTGGCCACGTCTTCTTCTCGACGCTTAACCGCAGCGGTAAAGCCTGGCTGCTGGCGATTGTCGGCGCGGAGTACGTGCTGCGCATGGTGCCGAAAGGCACCCATGACGTGAAGAAGTTTATTAAGCCCGCCGAGCTGATCGGCTGGATCGATCCTACCCCGCTACAGGAGCGGCACATGATCGGCCTGCACTATAATCCGCTTACCGATCGCTTCAAGCTGGCCCCCGGCGTTGACGTAAACTACATGCTCCACACTCAGGCAAAAAACAGCTAACGTTATCCGAAAATGTGATGACCATTACGCAGTGTCATAGGCTGCGTAATGGGCTTTTGCCACTTCCCCGATGAAGATTTCAGCGTTCGATCACATTCAGTTTTTTTTTTCGCATGCGTTGACTTTCCTGTAGCCCTTATCGTTCGCGGACTTAGCGATTATTACCTTTCCGCAACCGCAATTTAACCTCAAAATCAACTCTTGTACTGAAAAGAATCCAGACTAAAATACTCACCATATTGTGACGTTTTCATTAAACACCCCCTATATATAGTATTTATCCACAGGTTTAACCACAGCGCCGAACTGTGGATAAGCGGGGGATACTTTTTTCTTAAGGACAGGTACATGAATCAGAGTCTGCTGGTGACGAAGCGTGATGGTCGTACTGAACGCATCAATCTGGATAAAATCCACCGGGTGCTGGATTGGGCGGCAGAAGGGCTGAATAACGTATCGATCTCTCAGGTTGAACTGCGCTCCCACATTCAGTTCTACGACGGCATTAAAACGTCCGACATCCACGAAACCATTATCAAAGCCGCGGCGGATCTCATCTCCCGCGACGCGCCGGATTATCAGTATCTGGCCGCCCGCCTTGCTATCTTCCACCTGCGTAAAAAAGCCTACGGCCAGTTTGAGCCGCCGGTGCTGATCGACCACGTGCGCAAGATGATCGAGCTGGGCAAATACGATAATCATCTGCTGGAAGACTACACGGAAGAAGAGTTCCAGCAGATGGATGGTTTCATCCAGCATGACCGCGATCTGACCTTCTCCTATGCGGCAGTGAAGCAGCTGGAAGGTAAATACCTGGTCCAGAACCGCGTCACCGGCGAAATCTACGAGAGCGCCCAGTTCCTCTACATTCTGGTTGCTGCGTGCCTGTTCTCTAACTATCCGCGCGACACCCGTCTGGACTACGTGAAGCGTTTCTATGACGCGGTCTCCACCTTTAAAATCTCGCTGCCGACGCCGATCATGTCCGGCGTGCGTACCCCGACCCGCCAGTTCAGCTCCTGCGTACTGATCGAGTGCGGTGACAGCCTGGACTCCATCAACGCCACCTCCAGCGCGATTGTGAAGTATGTCTCCCAGCGCGCCGGTATCGGCATCAACGCGGGCCGCATTCGCGCGCTCGGTAGCCCGATCCGCGGCGGTGAAGCGTTCCACACCGGCTGTATTCCGTTCTACAAGCACTTCCAGACTGCGGTGAAGTCCTGCTCCCAGGGCGGCGTACGCGGCGGTGCGGCGACCCTCTTCTACCCGATGTGGCATCTGGAAGTTGAGAGCCTGCTGGTGCTGAAAAACAACCGTGGCGTCGAAGGCAACCGCGTTCGTCACATGGACTACGGCGTACAGATCAACAAGCTGATGTACACCCGTCTGCTGAAGGGCCAGGATATCACCCTCTTCAGCCCGTCAGACGTTCCAGGCCTGTACGACGCCTTCTTTGCCGATCAGGATGAGTTTGAGCGCCTGTACGTGCAGTACGAGCAGGACGAGAGCATCCGTAAACAGCGCGTGAAGGCGGTTGAACTCTTCTCACTGATGATGCAGGAGCGTGCCTCTACCGGTCGTATCTACATCCAGAACGTTGACCACTGTAACACCCATAGCCCGTTCGATCCGGCGGTTGCCCCGGTGCGCCAGTCTAACCTGTGCCTGGAGATCGCCCTGCCGACCAAACCGCTGATGGACGTCAACGACGAAAACGGCGAGATCGCGCTCTGTACGCTGTCGGCGTTTAACCTTGGCGCAATCAGCAGCCTGGACGAGCTGGAAGAGCTGGCCGTGCTGGCGGTACGCGCCCTGGATGCGCTGCTGGACTATCAGGACTACCCGATCCCGGCCGCTAAACGCGGGGCAATGGGCCGCCGCACGCTGGGTATTGGCGTGATCAACTTTGCCTACTGGCTGGCGAAAAATGGCAAGCGCTACTCCGACGGCAGCGCCAACAACCTGACCCACCAGACCTTCGAAGCCATTCAGTACTTCCTGCTGAAGGCCTCTAACGAGCTGGCAAAAGAGCAAGGCGCGTGCCCGTGGTTCAACGAGACCACCTATGCACAAGGTATCCTGCCGATTGATACCTATAAAAAGGATCTCGATGGCATTACCGACGAGCCGCTGCACTACAACTGGGAAGCGCTGCGTCAGTCTATCAAGACCCATGGCCTGCGTAACTCCACGCTCTCCGCCCTGATGCCGTCCGAGACCTCGTCGCAGATCTCTAACGCCACCAACGGCATCGAGCCGCCGCGCGGCCACGTGAGCATTAAAGCGTCAAAAGACGGCATCCTGCGCCAGGTCGTGCCGGACTATGAGCACCTGAAAAACAACTATGAGCTGCTGTGGGAGATGCCGAATAACGACGGTTACCTCCAGCTGGTGGGTATCATGCAGAAGTTTATCGACCAGTCGATCTCTGCCAATACCAACTACGATCCGTCCCGCTTCCCGTCTGGCAAAGTGCCGATGCAGCAGCTGCTGAAGGATCTGCTCACCGCCTATAAGTTTGGCGTTAAGACCCTGTACTATCAGAACACCCGTGACGGTGCGGAAGATGCGCAGGATGACCTGGTGCCTTCTATTCAGGACGACGGCTGCGAAAGCGGCGCATGTAAGATTTGATATCATTTAGCCGGGTGGCGCTTCGCTAACCCGGCGTATAATGGCAGGACAGGAAACACTCGCATGGCATACACCACCTTTTCACAGACGAAGAACGATCAGCTGAAAGAGCCGATGTTTTTCGGCCAGTCGGTCAACGTCGCCCGTTACGATCAGCAAAAATATGACATCTTTGAAAAGCTGATTGAGAAACAGCTCTCCTTCTTCTGGCGTCCGGAAGAGGTTGACGTCTCGCGCGACCGCATCGACTTTCAGGCGCTGCCGGAGCATGAAAAACACATCTTCCTCAGCAACCTGAAATATCAGACGCTGCTGGACTCTATTCAGGGCCGCAGCCCGAACGTAGCCCTGCTGCCGCTGATCTCTATCCCTGAGCTGGAGACGTGGGTTGAAACCTGGGCGTTTTCCGAGACCATCCACTCGCGCTCCTACACTCATATTATCCGTAACATCGTTAACGATCCGGCGATTGTCTTCGATGATATCGTCACCAACGAGCAGATCCTCAAGCGTGCAGAGGGTATCTCCCACTTCTATGACGATCTGATCCAGCTGACCAGCTACTGGCACCTGCTGGGCGAAGGGACGCATACCGTCAACGGCCAGACCGTGACCGTGAACCTGCGCGAGCTGAAGAAGAAGCTCTACCTCTGCCTGATGAGCGTTAACGCGCTGGAAGCGATCCGTTTCTACGTCAGCTTTGCCTGCTCCTTCGCCTTTGCCGAGCGCGAGCTGATGGAAGGCAACGCCAAGATCATCCGTCTGATCGCCCGTGACGAAGCGCTGCACCTGACCGGCACCCAGCATATGCTGAACCTGCTGCGCAGCGGCGTGGACGATCCGGAGATGGCGGAGATCGCCGAAGAGTGCAAGCAGGAATCTTACGATCTCTTCGTGCAGGCAGCCCAGCAGGAGAAAGAGTGGGCAGAGTATCTCTTCCAGGGCGGCTCCATGATCGGCCTGAACAAAGATATTCTCTGTCAGTACGTGGAGTACATCACCAATATCCGCATGCAGGCGGTGGGTCTGGATCTGCCGTTTAAAACCCGCTCCAACCCGATCCCGTGGATCAACACCTGGCTGGTCTCTGACAACGTGCAGGTTGCACCGCAGGAAGTTGAAGTTAGCTCCTATCTGGTTGGCCAGATCGATTCGGAAGTGAACACCGACGATCTCAGCGACTTCCAGCTCTGATGGGAGCGGTGACGCTGCGCATCACTGGCGCACAGCTGCTGTGCCAGGATGAACATCCGTCGCTGCTGGCGGCGCTGGAGTTCCACAAGATCAACGTCGAGTACCAGTGCCGGGAGGGCTACTGCGGCTCCTGCCGCACCCGTCTGATTGCCGGCCAGGTTGAGTGGCTTACCGAGCCGCTGGCCTTTATCCAGGCGGGGGAGATCCTCCCCTGCTGCTGTCGGGCGATGGGCGATATCGAACTCGACCTGTAATGACTGGCCGACAAATATAAAAAATCCCTGAGCACATATATATGTTCAGGGATAAATTTCCGGGTTGACATCACTCACGCCGGAATAGCTAACTCTCCGTTATTTTCTCAGGGCTGCGCTGGAGTTCACTGACCCTGTAATAGATTGGCGTAATATCAACGTAGTTAATGATATAGCCGCTTCCCCTGACGTTGACGATAAAATCATCCGGTAATCCCAGCAGGCTAAGGCGTCGGTTAAGATTTTTTAATACCTGCCACAGGCGCTGGCTCGACGGCACCAGATCGTTCTCTTCCCACACCACGCGCAGCAGCTCTTCGCGCGGCACCGTCGTATGGCGGCCATGCTGTAATAGATAAACAAAAAGATGCAGCATCGTATGGTTAAATAATACCGAGCCAAAGATAAATGATTTATCGGCACGTCCCTGCGGCAGGCGATAGAGCCTTCGGTTTTCAATTTCGAAGTGAATTTCTTTGCCTATTACGTAACCGTATAGCCGATATCCCATCGTATCTTTACTCATATCTCTTAAAACTGTCCGTAGAGTGCCGTTCGATCCTTATTTCATAAGCCGCACTGATAATAAGAATGATTATATGGCGATAGTGAATACTTGCAACATACAGCCCGGCGCTTATTTTTTCACGCCACCGTACATGTAAATAAATTATTATTCGACGTTAACAGCAATATTTAGCGTTAAATAGTGAAAAAAGGTAAACAGAGAGTCGCACTGGGTCATCCAGGATCGCTGCGCGGATCATCAACATAATCTATTGATTTTACATGGTTTGTAAGAAGTAAATGCTGTGCGAACCTTACCTTTTTCTCAGGCATAAAAAAAGGGCCTTGCGGCCCTTTTCTATTTTAGCGCTTATTAGCGACGCGCCAGTACTTGCGCATGGTGACGTTTTTCACCGAACATCACCACTGTGAGCAGTAATACCGCCAGCACGCTGCCGCCAATCATCACCATGAAGCCACCGTCCCAGCCGAAGTAGTCAACGGTATAACCTACAATAGCACTCGCCGCGACCGAACCGCCCAGGTAACCAAACAGACCGGTAAAGCCTGCCGCCGTCCCGGCCGCTTTTTTCGGTGCCAGCTCCAGCGCATGCAGGCCGATTAGCATCACAGGACCGTAAATAAGGAAGCCGATAACAATCATGCAGGCCATATCCACGCCAGGGTTGCCCGCCGGGTTGAGCCAGTACACCACGGTAGCGATAGTCACCAGCGTCATAAAGAAGACGCCCGTCGCGCCACGGTTACCTTTAAACACCTTATCCGACATCCAGCCGCACAGCAGTGTGCCAGGGATCCCCGCATATTCATAGAGGAAGTAGGCCCAGGAGGATTTATCCAGCGCAAAGTGCTTCACCTCCCGCAGGTAGGTTGGCGACCAGTCGAGGATGCCGTAACGCAGCAAATAGACGAAGACGTTTGCCACTGCGATGTACCACAGCAGCTTGTTGGGCAGGACATACTTCATGAAGATCTGTTTGGCGGTCAGCTCCTCTTCGTGGTCTTCGCTGTAGTCATCCGGATAGTCATTTTTGTACTCTTCAATAGGCGGCAGACCCTGGGACTGCGGCGTATCACGCATCAGCGCAAAGGCAATCATCGCCACGACAATTGCACCAAACGCCGGCATATAGAGCGCCGCTTTCCAGTCGTTGAACCACGCCATCCCCAGCAGGAACAGCAGGGGCGGAATACCGCCGCCAACGTTATGCGCACAGTTCCACACCGAGACAATACCGCCGCGCTCTTTCTGCGACCACCAGTGAACCATGGTACGTCCGCACGGCGGCCATCCCATCCCCTGGAACCAGCCGCACAGGAAGAGCAGCACAAACATAACGGCAATGCTTGACGTCGCCCAGGGCACGAAGCCCATAAACAGCATCACCGCTGCCGCCAGAATCAGGCCGGCAGGCAGGAAAACGCGCGGGTTAGAGCGATCGGATACCGAGCCCATGATGAACTTGGAGAAGCCATAGGCAATGGAGATGCCCGATAGCGCAAATCCAAGGTCGCCGCGCGAAAACCCCTGCTCCACCAGATAAGGCATGGCGAGAGCAAAGTTTTTACGTACCAGGTAGTACGCCGCGTAACCAAAGAAGATGCCGATGAAGATTTGCCAGCGCAAACGACGGTACAGCGGATCAATTTCTGCCTTTCCCAGGCGCGCCTGATGTGGCGCTGGTTTAAAGATACTGAGCATGTAGCCTCCGTGGCTAAGTATTAAATTTGTAGGGGTTTAAGTGCCTCACCACTCCAGCGAGGCGGCGATGTTAAGGAATATCGGTAATTGTTACTGTGAATCCACGCACAGATTGTTACAGAAATATGACAGAATGCGCAAAAAAGCACATTAACCCACAAATTTATTTTCGAATTACGCTCGGTAGTGTTCGAAATCAAACAAAAAGCCGTTTCAACATGGCTAAATGATAAAAAAACGAACATGAGGGCAAAGAGTGACCATTCACGATCCTCACCATAGCGATGTGATAATCATTGGCGGCGGCGCGACCGGGGCGGGCATAGCACGCGACTGCGCCCTGCGTGGGCTAAACGTTGTGCTGGTCGAGCGCCATGATATTGCTACCGGTGCCACCGGACGTAATCACGGCCTGCTGCACAGCGGCGCACGTTATGCGGTTACCGATAACGAATCCGCCCGCGAGTGTATTGCGGAAAACCAGATCCTCAAGCGCATCGCCCGCCACTGTGTTGAACCTACCGACGGGCTGTTCATTACCCTTCCTGAAGACGATCTTGCGTTCCAGCAAACCTTTATTACCGCCTGCACCTCGGCAGGCATTGATGCCGAGGCCATCGATCCCCTTCTCGTTCGTCGGCTGGAGCCTGCCGTCAACCCGGCACTCATTGGCGCGGTTAAAGTCCCGGATGGCACCGTCGATCCCTTTCGCCTGACGGCGGCCAATATGCTGGATGCCCGGGAGCATGGGGCACGCATCCTGACGGGCCATGAGGTCACCGGACTGATTCGTCGCGGGGATAGCGTGTGCGGGGTGCGGCTCTTCAATACGCACTATCGTGAGCACAGCGAACGGTATGCCAGCATAGTCGTCAATGCGGCAGGCATCTGGGGGCAGCGCATTGCGGAGTATGCCGATCTCTCTATTCGGATGCTTCCGGCCAAAGGATCGCTACTGATCCTCGATCACCGTATTAATCACCACGTGATCAACCGCTGCCGGAAGCCTGCCGATGCCGATATCCTGGTGCCCGGCGATACCATCTCCTTAATTGGCACCACCTCCACCCGCGTTGACTATAGCGAAATCGATGCCAACCGGGTCACCGCTGAAGAGGTCGATACGCTGCTGCGCGAGGGTGAGAAGCTGGTCCCCATTATGAGCAGAACTCGCATTCTGCGCGCCTATGCCGGGGTACGCCCGCTGGTGGCAAGCGATGATGACCCGACCGGGCGCAGCGTCAGCCGCGGCATCGTGCTGCTCGATCATGCCCAGCGTGACGGGCTGGAGGGGTTTATCACCATTACCGGCGGGAAGCTGATGACCTATCGCCTGATGGCGGAGTGGGCTACCGACGCCGTGTGCCGCAAGCTCAATCATAACGCCCCCTGCACGACCGCCCGCGATCCGCTCCCCGGCTCACGGAAATCTATCAATGCAGCACGGAAGACCCTCTCGCTCCCCGCTCCGCTGCGCGGCTCGGCCCTCTATCGCCATGGCGACCGTATCTCTGCCTGGCCTGAAGATAGCCGCCACAGCCGCAGCCTGGTGTGCGAATGCGAGGCCGTTACCGCCGGAGAGGTACAGTATGCGGTTGAACATCTCAACGTGCGCTCCCTGCTCGATTTGCGCCGCCGGACCCGTGTCGGTATGGGCACCTGTCAGGGCGAGCTATGCGCCTGCCGGGCGGCGGGACTGCTCAACCGCCTCAACGTCACCAGCGAGGCGCAGACCCTAAGCCAGCTTTCGCAGTTTCTTAACGAGCGCTGGAAAGGGATCCAGCCCGTCGCATGGGGGGATGCGCTGCGGGAAAGCGAGTTTACCCGCTGGGTCTACATGGGGCTGTGCGGGCTGGAAAAGGGAGATTTAGATGAACTTTGATACGGTGATCATCGGCGGCGGGCTGGCTGGCCTGCTGTGCGGCATAACGCTGGCAGGTCGCGGCCAGCGCGTCGCCATCGTCAGCCGGGGACGGAGCGCGCTCAGCTTCTCCTCTGGCTCGCTGGATCTGCTCTCCCACCTGCCCAACGGCGAGAAGGTGACGGATCTTAACGCCGGGCTGGCGAGGCTGGCTGACCTTGCCCCGATGCACCCCTACGCGCTGCTGGGACCTGAGCGGGTAATTGAGTATGCACAGGAAGCCCAGCGCCTGCTGGCCAACTGTGGCCTGGTGATGCAGGGCCGCGTAGAGACGCCCCACTTGCGCGTAACGCCGCTGGGCGGGCTTCGCCAGGCATGGCTTAGCCCGCAGGAGGTGCCGGCTGCGCCATCGCCGGGCATGCACGTTGGCATCGTCGGCATTGAAGGTTTTCTCGACTTTCAGCCCGCGCTTGCCGCCGCCGGGCTGCGCAGGCTGGGAGTCACCGCTACCGCCCACGAAATGACTCTCCCTGCCCTCGATATTCTGCGTGACAACCCGAGCGAGTTTCGCGCCGTCACTATCGCCCGGGTGTTGGACGACGAGGCACAGTTTGCTCCGCTCTGTGACGCGCTCCGGTCTTTAAGCCGGGAGCATGATGTGCTTTGGCTACCCGCCTGCTTTGGCCTGGCGGATAGCTGCGTCTGGACCCGCCTCAATGAGGTTCTACACTGCAAAGTGCAGCTCCTGCCCACCTTACCGCCCTCGGTGCTCGGCATGCGGATGCACACGCTGCTCCAGCGGCAGTTTATTAAAAACGGTGGCGTCTGGCTGGCCGGTGACGAGGTGGTGAACGCTACCATCAGCGCAGGCCGGGTCAGCGCGCTATGGACGCGCAAGCATGAGGATATTCCCCTGCGTCCGCGGCATGTGGTGCTGGCCAGCGGCAGCTTTTTTAGCAACGGTCTGGTTGCCGAACGCCAGGGCATTCGCGAAGCGGTGCTGGGGTTAGAGGTTCAGCAGCCTGAGAGAGGCGATAGGTGTCGCGACGATCTGTTTGCTGCCCAACCGTGGCAGCAGTCTGGCGTACATACCGACGGTACGCTGCGTGGCTGGCAAAACGGCGAGCGGCTTGAAAATCTCTATGTTGCCGGTTCGGTGCTCGGCGGTTTCGATGCCATTACTCAGGGATGCGGCGGCGGGATCTGCGCCGTGACAGCGTTACACGCGGCGCGGCAGATTTGCGTCAGGGAGAAATTGCAATGAGCATGACGCAATTCGAGAGCTGTATAAAGTGCACCGTCTGCACCACTGCCTGTCCGGTAAGCCAGGTGAATCCGGCCTACAGCGGGCCAAAACAGGCCGGGCCGGACGGAGAGCGTCTGCGGCTTAAAGATCCGGCGCTGTTTGACGAGGCGCTGAGCTATTGTACCAACTGCAAGCGCTGTGAAACCGTCTGTCCGTCCGGGGTCAAAATTGGTGATATTATCCAGCGCGCACGCGCGCAGTACGCGCCACCTAAAAACACACTGCGCAATACCCTGCTCAGCCATACCGATCTCCTCGGCACGCTCTCCTCTCCGGTCGCGCCGCTGGTTAACGCTACGACCGGGCTAAAACCGGTACGCCAACTGCTCGACAAGGTGCTTAAAATTGATCATCGCCGGACGCTGCCTAAATACGCCCGCGGCACTTTTCGTCAGTGGTACCGGCGGCAGGCCGAGCGCCAGGCGGCATTCCCTGAGCAGGTGGCCTTTTTCCACGGCTGCTATGTCAATTACAACCAGCCCCAGTTAGGGAAAGATGTGGTGAAGGTCGCCAACGCGCTGGGGATCGGCGTACGGCTGCTGGATAAAGAGCGCTGCTGCGGCGTCCCGCTGATGGCTAACGGCTTCTATGATAAAGCCAAAAAGCAGGCGGCGGTGAACCTTCGCGCTCTTGAGCAGGCGATTATCGGTGACGGGCTGACGACGATTGCTACCTCCTCAACCTGCACCTTCACGCTGCGCGATGAGTATCCGCACCTGCTGGATCTGCCTAACGATCAACTGCGGCCGCATATTGACCTCGCCACGCGCTGGCTATGGCGCAGACTGGATGAGGGACGTACCCTGCCGCTGCGCACGCTACCGCTGACGGTGGCCTACCACACGCCCTGCCATATGGAGAGGATGGGCTGGACGCTCTACAGCCTGGAGCTGCTGCGGAAAATTCCGGGGGTGAAGGTGATTGTGCTGGACTCCCAATGCTGCGGCATTGCCGGGACCTACGGTTTCAAAGCGGAGAACTATCCCACCTCGCAGGCAATTGGTGCGCCGCTGTTTCGCCAGATTGAGGCGAGCGGCGCAGATATCGTGGTGACCGACTGCGAAACCTGCAAATGGCAAATCGAGATGTCCACCAGCAAACGCTGTGAACATCCCATTACTCTGCTGGCGCAGGCCCTGGCGGATTAGCCAACAAACAGGGAATCGACGACGTTTACCCAGCCGTGATCGCTGGCGACCTCTTTACCGCTGAGCCAGCGGCGTAGCATGTTCAGCGCCATCATGGCACACACCTCCTGGCGCGCCGCCACGCCGTGGCGTCCGGTGGTGAATTTAACCCGCAGAGCATGGGTGCCCTGCGGCGTGGCAAGAGCAAAGTTAATATGCTGCTCCTCATCCATTCCACCAACGGTCAGCGCCAGCCCGGCCAGATGACGGTTACGCAGCTCGACTGCCCAGCGTGCGGTCTGCTCCAGCGTGTCGGCCTGGAACGGCAGCACCTCACTCGCCAACAGCGGGGCGGAAGCGCGGGAGAGCTGCAACGCCAGCAGGCCGCTGGTGAACTGCTCGCTGACGGTCAGGCTGAGCTGCTGCTCACGCATCTTCTCTGCCAGCAGGGCCGGTAGCCCCTGGGTTCCTTCAAAAATCAGACTTTCCCCGGCGACGCGCTGCACCTCCGGCCACAGCGCTTCCATCGCCTCGCGCTGCTCCGCCGGGCCGGTCAGCTTCAGCTCAATAATCGGCATGGACGAGCGATAGCCCATCACCACCCCTTCCGGCAGCTGGAGGTGATCGAGACTCTGGGCCAGATCGCTCTCAGAGCGGCCAAAGGTGGTCAGGCGCAGGCAGACTGGCGGCGACGGCAGGCTAAAACGCGCCCGCAGACGCGGCAGGATCTCCTGCTGCACCATCACCTTAAATTCAGAGGGCACGCCTGGCGTAAAGAACATCAGGCAGCGGTTAAGCTTAACGGCAAAGCCGCATGCGGTGCCGACCGGGTTATCAATCAGCTCCGCGCTGGCCGGGATCTCCGCCTGCTTACGGTTGCTGGGCGCCATTACGCGTCCGCGTTCGGTAAAGAAGCGCTCCATGTGGCTGAGCCACTCTTTATGCAGCACCAGCTCTTCGCCTGCCGCAGTCGCTGCCGCCAGCGCGCTAAGATCGTCGCTGGTCGGGCCGAGACCGCCGTTAACGATGAGAACATCAGCATGTTCGCTGCGCTCGCGCAGGATGGCGACCAGATCGTTCAGGCTGTCGCCCACGGTGTTGCGGCGCGTCAACGGCAACCCTTCGGTGAAAAACAGATCGGCAAGCCAGGCGGCGTTGGTATCAATAATCTGACCGTGCAGGACTTCATCGCCGGTAGACAGCATTTCCACGTTTATCATCGTTACTCCGTACTCTCCCTTACCTGTTGTCGGAGTACTATAACGCATGAGGAAACAAATAGCGGCAGGATCCCGTGAGGGAAATGGCGCGGCAGATCGCCGCGCCGGGAGATTAGAAGCTGGCGCTAACCCCAACGTAAGGGCCATCGGCAAGTGCGTTATCACGGTTGCCGTCTTTACCTGCCAGGTTCAGGTAACGATAGCCGGCTTCAATGCTCAGCGGACGCATGATAGTCCAGCGCGCACCGGCGTTGGCTTCCTGATAGCTGTCGATACCGCTGGAGAGCGAATCTGGAGAGTAGTAGTACTCGCCAAACAGGCGGAAGCTGTCGCCGATCGGCCACTGCAGGCCGCCGCCGACCGCTGCGGCATAGCCTTCATCACCGTCGTTCGGGTTGGTATAGATACCTTTGCCGCCAACGGTGGCCAGCAACGGCCCGAGCGGAATATTCAGGCCCAGCCCCAGACCCGCAGCGTCGCCGTCGTCATCGCTGTGCGTCCAGTTGCCGCTTAACGCCAGGCCGCTGGTTTCGGTCCCAAACCCGGCCGCCAGGTTGGTGTAGTTTTCCCCCGCCTGACCGCTAAGGCTCAGCGCGCTGGCCGATGCTGATACCAGCATCAGGCTGGCCACTCCCCACAAAATTCTTTTATCCATTGCCCTTTTCCATACTAAAAATGTAATACGCCCCAAAACCGGCACAGTGTACAAGCCTTTACGCCCTGCCGATGGGCGAAAAGTGTTTTACACGGTTTAGCGACGCAGGGGAAGCGCTATCCGTCGCGCAGAGTCTGCTGCACCCAGTCGGCCAGCGACCGGCGGGAAATTTTAATCCCCCCGCCGTTAAGGCGCTCGGGCAGGGCCAGCCAGTGCACGGGCTGTTGGAAGCGAGCGAGTTTGCCACTGACCCACTCCGCCAGCGCGTCGATAGCAAAGCCGCTACTGCACGCCACCACGGCCACCGGACGCTGACCAAATTCGCGATCGGCCAGCGGCACCACAAACGCCTGCTGCACGTGGGGATGAGCGACAATGACCCGCTCCACCTCCTCAGGCTGGATCCCCTCCCCACCGCTAAAGAAAAGATTATCTATGCGCCCAAGAATGCTTAGCCGCCCGTCGCTCAGCACGCCGCGATCGCGAGTGGCAAACCAGCCCTCGCCGTTAACTAGCGGAATAAGCTCGCCATGACGCCAGTAGCCTGCGGCCATGCTCTCGCCGCGCAGCCACACTTCGCCGTTGACGATCCGCACCTCGCGCCCCGGCAGCGGCTGGCCAACGTCCGGCTCGCCGTCGGCTATTTTTGCACACACCGTAGAGGCAAACTCGGTCAGTCCGTAGCCGCACCAGGTGCGGATCCCTTGTTCGCGGGCGCGAGTGGTAAGCTCAACCGGAATGGCCGCGCCTCCCAGTAAAACAGCCTTAAGGCTTACGCTGGCGCTCTCCTCCAACAGGCGCCAGAGCTGGGTTGGTACCAGCGAGGCGTGGGTACACCCCTCCAGTGCCTGTGCCAGAGGCTGTTTGTCGCGTACCGTCAGCCGCCCTCCTGCCAGCAGCCAGCGCCACAGGATCCCCTGACCGGAAACGTGAAACAGCGGCAGGGAGAGCAGCCAGTCATCCTCCTGACCATAGGGGAGCAGGGCCAGCACACCTCGCGCGCTGGCCAGATGCGCGGCAGCAGTATGTACCGCTGCCTTCGGCAGGCCGGTAGAACCAGAGGTTAAGGTCATGGAAGCCAGTCGCTGCGGCTGCCACGAGGCGTCTCCATCGCCCTCTGCTTCGCCCATGACGAGCGCCGGAAGCCCAGTGGCGTGACAGTTATTATCAAAACTCAATGTATGTTGTAACGAAAGCGGCGACAGCAGCGCTGTCAACAGCGCCTCAGGCAATTGAGGATTGATATGCAGCACCCGCGTCCCGCACTGGAGCAGCGCCAGCCAGGCCAGCAGCGTCTGCGGTGAGTTGTCCGCGCGCAGCAGCACGCCATCTCCAGGCCGAACGTTCTGCAGGGTAAAGCCCGCCGCCAGCGCATCGATGCGCGCACAGAGCACACGCCAGCTTAGCGTTTCGTTATTCAAACGCACGGCGGCGGCATCGCCCCGCAGCCTACACCAGTGGCGCCAGGGCCAGTCGGCAAACATCATCGCAGCGGCTCCAGGGAGGCAATATCAAGGCACGGTAGAGCGCTGCCCGGCCAGCGGCGAACCTGCTGGGCCTGCATCAGACTCAGCGTGTCGAGACCCGGGATGGTCTGCGGCGTCAGCCAGGCGGCAATTCGCGCCAGCTGGGTCAGGCCGAGGCTTGACTCAATGGAAGAGCTGATTACCGCCGTCATCCCCAGCGCGTGAGCGACCTGCACCTGATGACACACCTTCTCCAGCGCGCCGGTAAGCGTCGGCTTGATTACCACCGCCTTGACCCCCGCCTCTGCGACAAACGCAAAATCAGCCTCGCGCAGGCTCTCATCCCAGGCGATGGCGATCCCGGTGTCGCGAGCAAAGGCTAACGAGTCGGCACGAGTTCGGCACGGCTCCTCCAGAAAAGCGATGCGGCCGCGATGCTCCGGATGAACATACTTCGCGAACTGCTGCGCTTTTTGTGGGGTCCAGGCGCGGTTAGCGTCCAGCCGCAGCTTAAGTTCAGGTACCGCTTCGAGGAGGAGATTGACCACCATGCCGTCGCGGACCGCTTCATAGAGGCCAACCTTCACCTTCGCGACCTTCTCGCCAGACATTTTAGCCAGCTGTAACACCAGCTCATCAGGATCGCCGGTGCAGAGCGGCACGGCGCGGTAGTCCGCCCTCTCAGGCAAGTTTCCGGCCAGCTCCGCCTGCGCGCAGCTAATGCCAAAGGCTACCGACGGCATCTCCGGTAGCGTCTCTGCGCCCTGTAACCAACGCTCAACCCACGCCAGCAGGGAGATCTCCGCTTCGTCACGGGTTTCATGGCTGAAACCCGGCAGAGGTGAAATTTCGCCCCATCCTTCACGATTGCCGTCACTCAGGCAGAGATAGAGACCCTCGCGAGTTTTCAGCCGCCGCTCGCGCAGCACGACCCCCGCATCCATCGGGAGCTGCCAGCGGTAAACCTGCGCCCGACGCATTACGGGTTCCGTTTAAATTTACTGAAATCAGGCTGGCGCTTCTCGTTGAAGGCGTTGCGCCCCTCCTGCCCCTCTTCGGTCATGTAGAAGAGCATGGTGGCATTGCCCGCCAGCTCCTGGAGACCTGCCTGGCCGTCGCAGTCGGCGTTGAGGGCCGCCTTCAGGCAACGCAGCGCCATCGGGCTGTTTTGCAGCATCTCACGGCACCAGCGCACCGTCTCTCTCTCCAGGTCGGCAATCGGCACCACGGTATTGACCAGCCCCATATCCAGTGCCTGCTGCGCGTCGTACTGACGGCACAGGAACCAGATTTCACGCGCCTTTTTCTGCCCAACGATGCGGGCCATGTATGCCGCGCCCCAGCCGCCGTCGAATGAGCCTACCTTTGGGCCGGTCTGGCCGAATATCGCGTTCTCTGCCGCAATGGTCAGATCGCACATCATATGCAACACATGTCCGCCGCCGATCGAGTAGCCCGCTACCATCGCCACCACCGGTTTCGGACAGGTGCGGATCTGGCGCTGGAAGTCGAGCACGTTAAGGTGGTGCACTCCGGAATCGTCCTGATAGCCGCCATAGTCGCCGCGTACCTTCTGGTCGCCCCCGGCACAGAAGGCTTTTTCACCTTCGCCGGTGAGGATAATCACCCCAACCGCATCATCGTAGCGGGCGTCCGCCAGCGCCTGGAGCATCTCTTTCACCGTCAGAGGGCGAAACGCATTGCGCACCTGCGGGCGGTTGATGGTGATTTTGGCAATGCCGTCAGAGGATTTGTGGTAGCGAATATCGCTGTAGCCTTCAGAGCAGTCCTGCCACTCAACCGGCGCATAAAGCATGGATTCATCGGGGTAGATCATCAGGGTTCCTTAATCAGTAGCGCAAAATATGCGCCAGACAGGCCGCCGTCCCGCCAGGGTTTTCCCGGTGGGCGTTGTGTCCGGCGTTGTTAATCAGCTGGCAGGAGGCCGCAAGCTCTGCGCCGAGGGCGCGGAATTTGCGATCGTGCTCGCCGCACAGATAGTGAAAGGGGAAATGGCACCGGTGCAGCGCCGGACGGAGATCGGGCTGCACCGCCAGCGAGGTGGCCTCCAGCATCGCAGCCAGCGCCGCGCCGCTGTTTTCGCTGCGTAGCGTCACCAGCTCATGGCGCTGTAATGCACTCAGCCCGGCAAAAACCGGCTGTCGATACCAGTCGGTAAAGACGTCTGAAAGCGGTTCATGACGGAAGCGCTGCGCCCAGCGGGCATCAGAGAGCCAGCGTGCCTCGCGAGCAGCGGCATGGGTTAGCCCTGGATGCGCTCCCTCCACGATCGCGCCTTCTAATCCAGCGGGATGCTGGCAAGCGAAAAACATGGCGATGCGCCCGCCGAGGGAGTATCCCACCAGCCAGCACTTAAGTATGTTGTAACTAACAAGGGTGGCGCTCAGCTGCAAACACACTTCATCAAAGTCGCGTGCGAAAACCGCCGATGAACCGCCGTGACCGGGAAGATCGATATAGAGCCGAGGGTGGCGGGAGAAACGCTCCCCTACTGTCATCCACTCCCGGCAATCGCCAGCGAAGCCGTGCAAGAATACCAGCCAGGGCAGCTCGGCCTGTCCCGCTTTCGCCACCGCGTGGAGGATCATAGCTGGCTCACCTGGGCAAGGAGCTGCTGCAAGGTTTGCGCCCCCGCCTGCGGATCAACCACCACCTCAATAAGCGTCGCCTGCGGCGTGCGCCAGGCTCCCGTGAGCGCCGTCTCCAGCCCTGCCCAGCTCTCTGGGCGGTGGTAGGCCAGACCGAACATCGCCGCCGCATGGTCAAAGTGAACGTTCTGCGGCATCAGGTAGAACTGCTCGCGCTCGGCCTGCGGGGTCGGTAGCAGAGAGAAGATCTGCCCGCCGTTGTTGTTCACCACGATCAGCACAAAGGGGGCAGAGACCTGGCGCAGCAGCGCCAGCGCGTTGAGATCGTAGAGAGCTGAGAGATCGCCCACCAGGGCCAGCGTCGGCCTTGCGGTGGCGCGCTGCACCCCGGCAGCGGTAGAGAGCAGACCGTCAATGCCGCTGGCCCCTCGGTTGCTGTACACCGGATAGCCCGCAGGCAGCTGTCCGAGGGCATCCACCAGACGCACGACCAGGCTATTGCCGAGGAAAAGCTGCCCCTGCTGCGGCAGAAACTCCGCCAGGCGGTGTGCCAGCTGCGCTTCGCCAAAGGTTTCACGCCGGGCAGTGGCAGCCTGCCAGGCCTGCTCCGCCAGGGGTGAGAGGGTCGTATACCACGGATGGCGTTTTTCTGCGGGGTGCAGGGCCAACCACTCGCCGATGCCGGATAGCAGCCGCCGTCCGCGATGGTGCGCCGGATCGAGACGGCCTGCAATGTTATCAACCAGCCAATACTCTTCGGGGGTACAGGTCGCCTGCCAGTGTAACAGCCGTTTTCCGGTCAGGCTGCTGCCCAGCTGAATGACAATCTGCGCCTCGGCCAGCTCGCTCACCGCGCTGGCGTTGCCCAGCCACAGATCGGCGCAGGGCAGCGGCTGCCCGGTTTGGGAGAGTACGTCACCTATCAGAGGCCATCCCAACGTTTGTGCCCACTCCGCCACCCGTTTGCCCTCGGCGGCACTCATCCGCCCGGCCACCACAACGCCGCGCTTCTGCCGCCAGAAGAACCAGTCCCGCTGTTTTTCGCTCTGGCGACGGATATCCTCCCGCAGCCAGGGTCGGCCGCTCTGCCACCAGTTGCCCAACGTGCGCTGCCACTCAAGGCCGGAGTCATCCAGCTCGCCGTAAAGCGGTTCCGCAAAGGGACAGTTGATATGCACCGCACCACCGTGCAGCGCGCCAAGCGCGTTATCCAGCGTAGAGACCAGCCAGCGGGCCGGGATCTCCTGGGCCGGACGCGGCAGCGCGACTGTCTGTGCCGGATGAGAAGCAAACATGCCCGGCTGACGGATCGCCTGATTCGCACCGCAGTCAATAAGCTCTGGCGGGCGATCGGCAGTCAGCAAAATCAGCTTTTCACCTGTCAATCCGGCTTCGATAAGCGCTGGATAGAGATTCGCCACCGCCGTACCAGAGGTGACAATTACCGCCACCGGCTGCTGGCTGGCCTTTGCCAGCCCGAGTGCCAGATGGCCCAATCCGCGTTCGTCAAAATGGGTGTGGTGGATAAAGGCCTTATTCTGCGCAGCCGCCAGGGTGAGCGGCGTTGAGCGGGAGCCGGGCGCGATGCAGACGTGTCTGACCCCGTGCCGCGCCAGCGTTTCGAGGATAACCTCCGCCCAGCGCCGGTTGAATGAGCTTGCTGACATGAGTTTGTCCGGTATCAAGAATACGGACCAGTATACGGAAACGTAGAGGCGGGATTTTTGATGTAAATCGGTAAGGCGTGAGGAAGCGAGAAAAAACAGCGGGCGCTGCCCTTAAGACAGCGCCCGCGTCGGGAAGCGCGTTACGCAGTATTAGCGACGCAGCAGCAGACCTAAAACCAGACCCGCCGCGGCACCAATACCAACGCCCTGCCACGGTTTTTCATGCACGTAATCATCTGCACGGTACGCCGCCTGCTTAGCACGCACGTAATAGGTGTCAGATGCCTGGCTAACGCGGGTTTTCACATCGTGCAGGGCCTGCTCGGCGCGTGCTTTCAGCTCGACATATTTCTGGTCGGCCGGATCGCCGGAGGAGCGTAGCACTTCTTCCAGCGTGTCGCTTAGCAGGGTCAGGTCGTCATCGATACGGGTACTCGTAAATTGGTTAGACATTAGGTTTCTCCATGTTTTGCACCTGTCAGCTAACTATAGACAATGACTTGCGGTTACGCCTGGTCAACTTTAGGTGTCATTT
The DNA here is from genome assembly GCF_031987975.1 of Pseudescherichia sp. Classification (GTDB taxonomy): domain Bacteria; phylum Pseudomonadota; class Gammaproteobacteria; order Enterobacterales; family Enterobacteriaceae; genus Pseudescherichia. The sequence goes on from NZ_DALZYX010000008.1 coordinate 242,593, forward strand.
CACGCGCCATACCAATATGTGGGATGCCATCTTCATCATAGACGTCGGTCACTGGAACAAAGCCAAAGTGGCGATAGAAGTTCTGTAGATGTGCCTGCGCGCCCAGATATATCGGGCTTTGCGGCCAGTTTTGGTTACAGCGGGCAACCGCCCTCTCCATCAGTTGGTAACCGAGTTTTTCTCCCCGCACCGCAGCGCTAACGATGACGCGGCCAATGGTCACTGGAGCAAAATCATCCTCGCTTTTCAGAATCCTCGCATACGCCACCAGCTGATTATCCTGCCAGCCCAGCAGGTGACGGTTTTCACCAACCAGATCGTCGCCATCCACGTCGAGATAGACGCAGTTCTGCTCAACGACGAAAACTTCACAGCGCAGCTTCAGCAGGGCGTAGAGTTCAGGGACGGTTAGTTCAGAATGATGCAGGTCTTGCCAGCGGATCATGGTGCGCTCCTTTTTATGCGTAGCTCGCTATAATAAGGCTTTTACCGACCCAGAGCGCATATGGAACTGATATTTTTAGGCACTTCGGCAGGCGTCCCCTCGCGCACGCGAAACGTCAGCGCGACGCTGCTCAATCTCCGTCACCCGACCCAGCCCGCGCTGTGGCTGATTGACTGTGGAGAAGGTACCCAGCAGCAGATGCAGCGTACTGCCTGGCATCCCGGCAAACTGGATCGCATATTCATTACCCATCTCCACGGAGATCACATCTTTGGCCTGCCGGGCCTGCTTTGCAGCCGCTCAATGGCGGGAAACGTCCATCCGCTGACTATCTATGGTCCTAAAGGGTTGCGGGAGTTTATCGATACAGCGCTGCGCCTGAGCGGCTCCTGGACCGACTATCCGTTAACGGTAGTGGAGATAGAAGCGGGTTCGGTGGTGGATGATGGCCTGCGCCGCGTCACCGCCGTTGCCCTTAACCATCCCGTAGAGTGTTACGGCTATCGCATCGAAGAGCACGACAAACCCGGCGCGCTCGATGCCGCCGCGTTGATGGCACAGGGCGTTAAGCCCGGCCCGCTGTTTCAGCGTTTGAAAGCCGGCGAGAGCGTTACGCTGGAAGATGGCCGACGCATTAACGGCAAAGATTTTCTTGCCCCCGCCGTGCCGGGAAAAAAGCTGGCGATGTTTGGCGACACCGCTCCCTGCTCCGGCGCGCTGACGCTGGCCCGGGGCGTAGACGTGATGGTGCATGAAACGACGCTGGAAGCGGAAATGGAGGCGAAGGCCAATAGCCGGGGCCACAGCTCGACGCGTCAGGCGGCACAGCTGGCGCAGGAGGCAGGCGTAGGCAGGCTGATTATGACGCACATCAGCTCACGCTACGATGTCGAGGGCTGCCAGAGACTGCTGGCGGAGTGTCAGGTCATCTTCCCTGAGACGCTGCTGGCCGAGGATTTTGCGGTGGTAGCAATTTGATGTAAAACGCGCCTCCACTTTTTCCCCAGCGTGCCGATAACTGTCTAAACGCAGGTACTTCACTCTGAGGGCATAATGGATAGTTTCCAGAAAGATATTGACGACAGGGCCAATCTCACCCTGTCCAACCGCTTTGAGCTGTTACTGTTTCGCCTTGGCACGTCACAACATGAACAGAAATCAGAACTCTACGGCATCAACGTATTTAAGCTGCGTGAAATTGTCCCCATGCCTGTGTTTACCCGCCCTGCCGGGATGAAATCGCCCCTGCTGGGAATGGTCAATATTCGCGATCAGGTGATCCCAGTTATTGACCTCCCTGCCGTGGCTGGCTGCAAACCCACCACCGGCCTGAACATTCTGCTGATTACCGAGTACGCCCGCAGCGTGCAGGCGTTTGCCGTCGAGTCGGTTGAGAACATCACCCGTCTGGACTGGAAGCAGGTACATACGGCGGAAAAAGCGATTAACGGCCGCTACATTACCAGTATCGCCTGCCTCGACGAGGAAAAAGACACCAACAACCTGGCGCTGGTGCTGGACGTTGAGCAGATCCTCTATGATATTGTGCCGTCCGATCATGACGTGCACGCCAACAATGCCGCAGTGCAGAAATTCAATATCAAACCGGGCGCGGTAGCGATCGTCGCCGAGGACTCAAAGGTAGCACGCGCGATGCTGGAGAAGGGACTGGAGACGATGCAGATCCCGAACCAGATGCACATAACCGGCAAAGACGCATGGGAGAAGATCCAGCTGCTTGCCCAGCAGGCGGAAGCAGAAGGCGTACCGGTGAGCGATAAGATTGCCATGGTGCTGACCGACCTCGAGATGCCAGAGATGGACGGCTTTACCTTGACGCGCAAAATCAAGACCGACCCGCGCCTGAAGCACATTCCGGTGGTGATCCACTCCTCGCTCTCCGGCAGCGCCAATGAGGACCACGTCCGTAAGGTACAGGCCGACGGCTACGTCGCCAAGTTTGAAGTGACCGAGCTGTCGGCGGTGCTGAAAGAGGTACTGGATCGTGCGGCAAGCAAGGCCAACGGTCCGCTGATCAGCCACAAGCAGGCGGTATAGCCTACCGAAGGACATAAAAAAACGCCGACAAGTCGGCGTTTTTTATTAGTATTACAGCACGGTTACATCAGCGGCTGGGCCATCTGTACCAGGCTGATTAGCGGCTGCGGATAGACACCCAGCAGCAGCACCAGCAGGGCAGAGATCAGCACTACGATCCCGCCCGCGCTGTAGGCCCAGTCCGACGGCGCATCGCGGTTAAGCTGCTGCGGCGCGCTGAGATAGAGGCTTACTGCCACGCGCAGGTAGTAGTAGAGACCAATGGCCGAGCCGATTACCACTGCCGCCGTCAGCCACCACAGGTGGGCATTCACACCCACCGCCAGCACGTAGAATTTACCGATAAAGCCAAGCGTCATCGGGATCCCCGCCAGGGAGAGCATCATCACCGTCATCACCGCAGAGAGGATCGGACGGTGCCAGAACAGACCGCGGTAGGAGTAGAGCGAGTCGGCATCCGGGCCACGGTACGGGCTGGACATCAGGCTCACCACGCCGAACGCGCCGAGGCTGCTGAACAGGTAGCCTGCCAGGTAGACACCCACCGTCTCCATCGACATCTCGCCGCTCTGCAGGGCAATTAGCGCCACCAGCAGGTAGCCGAGGTGAGAGATAGAGGAGTAGCCAAGCAGACGCTTGATGTTGGTCTGGCTCAGCGCCATCAGGTTACCGAAGATGATCGAGGCAAAGGCAATAACGCCCAGCACCACGCGAACCGCTTCGCTCTCACCCACCGGTGCGTAGAGGAACAGACGCATCACCACGCCAAAGATGGCGATCTTGCTGGCGGTCGCCAGGAAGGTGGAGACCGGAGCAGGTGCGCCCTGGTAGACGTCTGGCGTCCAGAGATGGAACGGCACCAGTGACAGCTTGAAGCCAAGACCGACGATCATCAGGCCGAGACCGATAAGCAGCAGCGGCTCGTGCAGCATACCGTCACCGAGGCTCTTACCAATTGCCAGGAACGACAGGTTGCCGGAGTTGGCATACACCAGCGCCATACCGAACAGCAGGAACGACGATGCTGCGGCAGAGAGGATGGTGTACTTGATGCTCGCTTCCAGAGAGCGTTTCTGGCGGAAAGCATAGCCAATCAGGCCAAACAGTGGCAGGGAGATCAGTTCAATGCCGAGGAACAGCGCTGCCAGATGGTTAGCGTTGGCCAGCAGAATGCCACCAAGGGCGGCAATCAGCACCAGCAGATAGAACTCCTCTTTATTGTCTTTATACCCTTCCAGCCACGGGTAGGCAAAGGTACAGGTCGCAAGGCTCGCCAGCAGGACCAGACCCGTATAGAGCATGGAGAAGCCGTCAACGCGCATTAGCGGCGTCACGTCCATTGCGCCCGCCTGGCCCACCAGCCAGAGTGAAACCAGCGCGGCGTTCAGGCCGACAACGGCGATCGTGGCGTTCAGGAAGTGGTTGCGTCGCCACGCAATGGAGAGCATCACAACCACCACCGTCAATCCGACGATCAGCAGCGGTAGCAGCGCGATCAGGTGTTGTGGAGTAAGAGTCATATGCGCTTTACGGCCTTGTAGTAGTAACGGAATTAACAAACCACTGCTGGATATTGCTCATCGCAGAGTGCGAGGTATCCAGAATCGGCTGCGGATAGAAGCCAAGCAGTACCAGAAGTACCACCAGCAGCAGGATGATGAACAGCTCACGCAGCGACATCCCTGGCAGATCTTTAGCGGCAATTTCACTCTTCGCCTTACCGAAGTAGGCGCGGTGCAGCATCGCCAGCGAGTAAACCGAGGCGAAAACCAGACCAAAGGTCGAGATAACGGTAATGACCGGTACGACGCCGTAGCTGCCGAAAAGGATCATAAACTCGCCCACGAAGTTACCGGTACCCGGCATCCCAAGGGTGGCAACGGCAAAGAACATCGACAAGGCTGGCAGCCACTTAATCTTGCTCCACAAACCGCCCATCATGCGCATATCACGGGTGTGCAGGCGCTCATAGAGCTGGCCACAGATGATGAACAGACCGGCCGCAGAAAGACCGTGAGCAATCATCTGGATCACCGCGCCCTGGTAGGCCAGCTGGTTGCCGGTATAGATGGCGATCAGCACGAAGCCCATATGGGAGACGGAGGTGTAGGCAATCAGACGTTTGATATCGGTCTGGGCAAAGGCCATCCACGCGCCGTAGAAGATACCGATCACACCCAGCCACATGGCGATAGGCGCAAACTCGGCAGAGGCGTTGGGGAACAGCGGCAGCGCAAAGCGCAGCAGACCGTAGGCGGCGGTTTTCAGCAAAATCCCTGCGAGGTCAACGGAACCCGCGGTCGGTGCCTGAGAGTGTGCGTCCGGCAGCCAGCCGTGCAGCGGTACCACCGGCATTTTCACCGCAAAGGCGAGGAAGAAGCCCAGCATCAGCAGGTATTCCACGCCGTGGGACATCGGGGTGTTCAGCAGCAGCTCGTAGTTGAAGGTCCAGACGCCAGTGGCGCTGTAGTGGACAAACACCAGCCCGAGGATTGCAATCAGCATCACCAGCCCGCTCGCCTGGGTATAGATGAAGAATTTGGTGGCCGCCGTGATACGCGTTTTACCGTCGGAGGCCTTGTGGCCCCAGAGCGCGATCAGGAAGTACATCGGCACCAGCATCATCTCCCAGAAGAAGAAGAACAGGAACATGTCGATGGCAAGGAACACGCCGATCACGCCGCCCAGGATCCACATCAGGTTGAGGTGGAAGAAGCCCTGGTACTTTTCGATCTCACGCCATGAGCAGAGAACCGCCAGCACGCCAAGGAAGCCGGTCAGCACCACCATCAACAGCGACAGGCCGTCCAGCGCCAGGTGAATAGTGATGCCGAAGCGTGGGATCCACGGCAGCACAAACTCCGATTGCCACTGCGGCAGGCCCGAAGCCTGGGTAAGCGAATAGCCGCCCTGCATCCAAAGCTGCAGAGAGAGCGCCAGCGTCAGCCCCATTGTTACCAGCGCGATCCAGCGCGGCACTTTCACGCCGAAGCGTTCAGTCAGCCAGCACAGGAAGCCGCCGATAAAGGGAATCAGTATTAGCCAGGGTAATAACATGGCGATATTTGTTCCTTGTTAAAGTCTAAATTGCCCGGTGGCGCTAGCGCTTACCGGGCTTACCGATTAACGCAATACCACCAGCAGGGCAAGCACCACGACCGCACCAACGCTCATGGATGCCACATACCAGCGTAGCTGTCCGTTTTCGCTGAACAGCAGGCCTTTTCCAGCAAAGCGGGAGAGAATAGCCGGCGTGTTCATCACTGCATTCAGCGGATCGCGCTTAATCAGCCACGCAATGCCGAGGAAAGGCTTAACGAAGATTTTGTCGTACAACCAGTCGAAGCCCCAGGCGTTGTACCACCAGGTACCCAGCAGACGGCCCGGCGCGCTGTTGGCAATGGAAGTCACCAGCGTACGCTTGCCTAACCACAGCCATGCGGCTATCAGGATCCCGGCGATAGCCACCACGCCCGATGTGATTTCCAGGGTCAGTACGCGACCGTGTTCAAGCTCGGTGGTATCCGGGAGCACGCCCTGCAGCGGCGGTACAATCATCGCCCCAACAAAGGTCGAGAGCACCAGCAGTACAAGCAGCGGCAGGTGGTGGGTGATCCCCTTCCCTGCGTGGGCATGGATCTGCTCTTTGCCGTGGAAGACGATAAAGATCATCCGGAAGGTATAAAGCGAGGTCATGAACGCACCGACCAGGCCCGCCACCATCAGGTTGATATGACCGTTAGCCATCGCTCCGGCAAGGATCTCATCCTTACTGAAGAAGCCCGCGGTAATCAGCGGCAGGGCCGCCAGCGCCGCGCCGCCTACCAGGAAGCAGACGTAGACCAGCGGAATCGACTTACGCAGCCCGCCCATCTTGAAGATGTTCTGCTCATGGTGGCAAGCAAGGATCACCGAACCGGACGAGAGGAACAGCAGCGCTTTAAAGAACGCGTGGGTCATCAGATGGAAAATCGCCGCATCCCATGCCTGCACGCCCAGCGCGAGGAACATGTAGCCAATCTGGCTCATGGTGGAGTAAGCGAGAACGCGTTTGATGTCGGTCTGTACCAGCGCCGCAAAACCGGCCAGCACCAGAGTAATCGCGCCAATGATACCGACCAGATGCAGGATCTCCGGCGTCATCAGGAACAGGCCGTGGGTACGGGCGATCAGATAGACACCGGCGGTCACCATCGTTGCGGCATGGATCAGCGCCGAGACCGGTGTCGGACCAGCCATCGCGTCTGCCAGCCAGGTCTGCAACGGCAGCTGTGCGGATTTACCCACCGCACCGCCCAGCAGCATCAGCGTCGCCCACGTCAGCATATTGTTACCCGCTTCGAAGTGCGCAGGTGCCAGCTCGACCATCTCACGGAAGTTCAGCGTGCCCAGCTCGGTGTAGAGGATGAACAGGGCGAAAGCGAGGAAGACGTCACCCACGCGGGTTACAACGAACGCTTTCATTGCTGCCGCGCCGTTCTTCGGATCGGTGTAGTAGAAGCCGATCAGCAGATAGGAGCAGAGACCCACGCCTTCCCAGCCGAGGTACATCAGCAGCAGGTTGTCCGCCAGCACCAGCACCACCATGCTCGCGATGAACAGGTTGGTGTAGGCGAAGAAGCGGGAGTAGCCCTCCTCCCCGCGCATGTACCAGGAGGCAAACATGTGGATCAGGAAGCCAACGCCGGTGACCACCGAGAGCATGGTCAGCGACAGGCCGTCCAGCACCAGGTTGAAGCCGATGTTGAAATCGCCTACTGCCATCCAGGTCCACAGCGGCTGGCTGAACGCTTCGCGTCCGTTGTTAAAGAAGTCAACGCCCGCAATCGCCGTTACCAGCGCCGCCAGCCCTACAGAACCCATCCCCACCGCAGCGGAGAGGTTTTCCGACCAGCGGCCACGGGAAAACGACAGAAGCAGGAAGCCAATCAATGGCAAAATAATGGTTAAGGCAAGCATGTTCATCCACGCAACTCACTTACTGAATCGATATTCAGGTTCTGGCGACGGCGATGCAGCTGGAGCAGCAGCGCCAGGCCAATGCTGGCCTCTGCGGCCGCGAGGCTAATCGCGAGGATATACATCACCTGGCCGTCGGTCTGGCCCCAGTAGCTGCCCGCAACGACAAAAGCCAGCGCGGCGGCGTTAATCATGATTTCCAGCCCGATCAGCATGAACAGCAGGTTGCGGCGGATGATAAGCCCCGTCAGCCCGAGCACAAACAGAACGGCGGCGAGGATCAATCCGTGTTGTAAGGGGATCATACGTGCTCCTCCGTTTTTCTTTTCGCATCCGCCGGACGATTGCTGAGCACCTCGCCCGGACGCTCTTCGCGGCCAACGTGGAAGGCCACAACCAGACCGGCCAGCAGCAGCATAGACGCCAGCTCAACCGCCAGAACGTATGGCCCAAACAGCGTGATGCCCACCGCTTTCGCGCTAATCGACGTGCCGTCAATGCCCTGATCGTTAACGGTAAGAATGGCGTAAATCATCACCGCCAGCAGTACGGCAGAGACCAGCCCAGGGCCGATCCATACCTGCGGCTTCAGCCACTGGCGTTCCTGCTCGATTTCGGCTCCGCCAAGGTTAAGCATCATCACCACGAACACAAACAGCACCATGATGGCCCCGGCGTAGACGATAATCTCCAGCGCACCGGCGAAGTAGGCGCCAAGGGAGAAGAAGACCCCGGAAATGGCCAGCAGGGAGACAATCAGGTACAGCAGCGCATGCACCGGATTGGTATGCGTGATCACGCGTAGCGTAGTCACGATGGCGATAAGGCCACAGATATAAAAAGCGAACTCCATTGCCCCTCTCCTTACGGTAACAGGCCCTTGACGTCGATAGGTTTGGCTTCGTTCTCCGCCTCGCCCTTATCCTTGCCGTCGATTGCCATACCTGCCATCCGGTAGAAGTTATATTCCGGGTATTTACCCGGACCGGAGATCAGCAGATCCTCTTTTTCGTACACCAGGTCCTGACGCTTGTACTCGCCCAGCTCGAAGTCTGGCGTGAGCTGAATAGCGGTAGTCGGACAGGCCTCTTCACACATGCCGCAGAAGATACAGCGTGAGAAGTTGATACGGAAAAATTCCGGATACCAGCGGCCATCGACGGTTTCCGCTTTTTGCAGCGAAATACAGCCTACGGGACAGGCTACCGCACACAGGTTACAGGCAACGCAGCGCTCTGCGCCGTCCGGATCGCGGGTTAATACAATGCGGCCACGGTAGCGCGGCGGCAGATAAACCGGCTCTTCCGGATACATACGGGTTTCGCGTTTGGCAAACGCGTGCAGGCCGATCATCCAGATACTGCGTACCTGGGTGCCGAAGCCTACGATTAACTCTTTTAAGGTCATGGTCTTTTCATCCCTTATTGCGCCTGCCACAGAATGACAGCCGCCGTTACCAGCAGGTTGATTAGCGTAAGCGGCAGGCACACTTTCCAGCCGAAGGACATCACCTGGTCATAACGTGGACGCGGTAATGCTGCGCGAATCAAAATGAACATCATCATGAAGAATGCTGTTTTCAGGGCAAACCAGACGAACGGAGGTAAGAACGGACCGTGCCAGCCACCGAAGAACAGGGTGACGATCAGCGCGGACACGGTAACGATAGCGACATACTCACCCACGAAGAACAGACCGAACTTCATGCCGGAGTATTCAATGTGATAACCGTCCGCCAACTCCTGCTCGGCCTCTGGCTGGTCAAACGGATGTCGGTGACAGACCGCAACGCCTGCAATCGCAAAGGTGATGAAACCAAAGAACTGGGGAATGATGTTCCACAGGTGCGCCTGGTTGTTGACGATGTCGGTCATGTTAAATGAACCGGCCTGCGCCACCACGCCCATCAGCGACAGCCCGAGGAACACCTCGTAGCTCAGCGTCTGGGCTGAGGCGCGCATCGCCCCCAGCAGCGAGTATTTGTTGTTACTCGCCCAGCCGGCAAACAGCACTGCGTAGACCGTCAGCCCTGCCATCATCAGGAAGAACAGGATGCCGATGTTGAGATCCGCGACTACCCACGTCGGGCTGACCGGCACAATGGCAAAGGCCAGCAGCAGCGAGGTAAAGGCGATCATTGGTGCAAGCGTAAAGATCATGCGATCCGAGAAACGCGGGATCCAGTCCTCTTTAAAGAACATCTTGATCATGTCCGCCGCCAGCTGGAGTGAGCCACCCCAGCCTACGCGGTTCGGTCCATAGCGGTTCTGGAACAGGCCGAGCAGACGACGCTCGGCAAAGCTCATGAACGCGCCGCAGATGACCACCACCAGCAGGATCGCCAACGCCTTAAGAATGCCGATCAGGATATCAATCAGCTCCGGTGTTAACCAACTCATTGCTGTGCCTCCTGCAAGTTCTCAAGACGTGCGCCCGCCAGCACCGGTGCGATGCCCGGCATCCCCATTGGCAAGCCCACCTGCCCTGCTGTCAAACCGTCTGCGATCACCAGCGGCAGGGTTACCGTCTGGCCCTCATAGCTAAATGCAACCTGCGCGCCCGCGTTGACGCCAAGCTTCGCGGCATCCGCCGGGTTGAGCTTGATGTACGGCTGCGGCATCCGGGTCTGGAACACCGGAGAGCGCTGGGACATCTCGTCGCTACCGAAGAGATGGTAGTACGGAGCCACGCGCCATTTCCCCTCTTCCGCCTGGAAGCCCGTCGGTACGCGATCGAAATAGTCCAGCCCGTTGGCAGAGGCTTCGATCAGACGCACGCCCGGATCGCCATGACGCAGTTTGCCCCCCACTTCGGCCTGGAACTTGTTCCACGCCTGCGGTGAGTTCCAGCCCGGTGCCCAGGCAAACGGAATTTGCGAGCGTGGTGCAGACGGCTGGTTGTTCCCTTCCATTGAGAAGGCAAACATGGTGTCTTTATCCTGCGGCTGACGCGGCTCGTGCACGTTGATATTGGCGCGCATCGCCGTCCGGCCACTGTAGCGGTGCGGTTCACGGGCCAGTTTCTGGCCGCGAATGCGGAAGCTGGCATCCGGCGCGGCATCTTTGATACCGGTCAGCTGCGGCAGCTGGGCAATGGCGGCGTCGATCACGTGATCGAGCTGGGTCCAGTCGACCTCGCGGTTCAGCACGGTGCTGTGCAGGGAGTGCAGCCAGCGCCAGCTCTCCAGCATCACGGCGCTGCTGTCGTAGTAGGCCGGATCGTAAACCTGGAAGAAGCGCTGGGCACGGCCTTCGTTGTTGATCACCGTCCCGTCGCTTTCGGCGAAGCTTGCCGCCGACAGCACCAGATGTGCCTTATCCATGATCGCCGTGCGCTGATGGTCAATGACCATTACCAGCGGCGCTTTAGAGAGCGCAGCGTCAACGCGGGCCGCAGAGGCGTGACGATGGAGATCGTTCTCCAGCACCACCACGGCATCCGCCGCGCCGCTCTCCAGCTCGCTCAGGGCGTCGTCAAGGGAGCCGCCGCCGATCATACCGAGGCCGACGCTGTTCACCGCCCGGGCAATCATGGTCACGCCAACGTCCGCGCCGCGCCCCTTCAGGGCTTTGGCCACGTTCGCTGCCGCCTGGATCACCTCGGCGCTGCCAGCGTTGGTGCCGGAGATAATCAGCGGTTTTTTCGCCCCGGCCAGCGCCTGGACAATCACATCAATTTTGTTCTGCAGATCGCGATCGATACCCTCGACCGCTGGCGCAGCACCGTCCAGCGCGTTGGCGATGGCAAAGCCTAAGCGCGCCTGGTCCTCTACCGGGGCACGGTAGGTCCATGCGGCGATATCGTCCAGACGGGTGCTGTCAACGTTGGTCACGAACAGCGGATGCTTGGCACGCTGGCCGATGTTAAGGATCGCGGCGATCTGCCAGTCGGCCACTTTCTGGGCCGCAGCCATCTCACGCGCTTTGCCTTTCACCGCCTGACGCACCGCCAGCGCGGCACGGGCGCCGGTCTGGGTAAGGTCTTCACCGAGGATCAGCACCGCGTCGTAGCTCTCAATTTCGCGCAGCGCAGGAGTATGGATGCCCCCTTCGCGCAGCACCTTCAGGGCCAGCTCAAGACGCTCCTGCTCACCTTTGGCGATGCCGGTATAGAAGTTCTCTGCACCTACCAGTTCACGCAGGGCAAAGTTGCTCTCAACGCTGGCGCGCGGGGAGCCGATACCGATCACTTTCTTCGACTGGCGCAGAATATCCGCCGCACCCTGCATCGCCTGCTCGGCGTTGAGGGCGATCAGATCGTCGCCGCGGCGCTGAACCGGCTGGCGCGGACGATCTTTCAGATTCACGTAGCCGTAGCCAAAACGGCCGCGGTCGCAGAGGAAGTAGTGGTTAACGGTGCCGTTATAGCGGTTTTCGATACGACGCAGCTCGCCGTAGCGTTCGCCGGGGCTGGTGTTACAGCCGAGCGAGCACTGCTGGCAGATGCTCGGCGCAAACTGCATATCCCACTTACGGTTGTAACGCTCCGAGTGCGTTTTGTCGGTAAAGACGCCGGTGGGGCAGATCTCAACCAGGTTGCCGGAGAACTCGCTCTCCAGCACGCCATCTTCCGGGCGGCCAAAGTAGACGTTGTCATGCGCACCGTAGACGCCCAGATCGGTACCGTCAGCATAGTCTTTGTAGTAGCGCACGCAGCGGTAGCAGGCGATGCAGCGGTTCATCTCATGGGAGATGAATGGCCCCAGGTCCTGGTTACGGTGGGTGCGTTTCGTAAAGCGATAGCGGCGGAAGCTATGACCGGTCATGACGGTCATATCCTGCAGGTGGCAGTTGCCGCCCTCTTCACAGACCGGACAGTCATGCGGGTGGTTGGTCATCAGCCACTCTACGACGCTCTCACGGAACTGCTTTGCCTCTTCGTCATCGATAGAGATAAAGGTGTTGTCCGTCGCGGGCGTCATACAGGACATCACCAGCCGACCGCGCGTATCTTCCGCGTTCTGGTACTGCTTCACCGCACACTGGCGGCAAGCGCCGACGCTTCCCAGCGCCGGATGCCAGCAAAAATACGGAATATCAAGACCTAACGAGAGACATGCCTGTAGCAGGTTGTCCGCCCCGTTGACCTCGTAATCTTTGCCGTCTACATGAATCGTAGCCATTTGCGTGCTTCCAAATTAAAAAATCGTAAACTCACCAGCGCGTCTTGAGCAGGTTTGGCTGAATACCGTTGATCAGATGGGTATTGCTAAACTGCTGCTTGATGCCTGCTTCGAATTCTTCGCGGAAATATTTTATTGCACTCTGCAGAGGCTCTACCGCGCCTGGCGCATGGGCACAGAAAGTTTTACCCGGTCCCAGGAATCGACAGAGCTGCTCAAGCGTCTCGATATCGCCAGGCTGACCTTCACCGCGCTCAAGGGCGCGCAGGATCTTCACGCTCCACGGCAGGCCGTCGCGGCAAGGCGTACACCAGCCGCAGGATTCACGGGCAAAAAACTCTTCCAGGTTACGCACCAGCGACACCATGTTGATTTCGTGGTCTACCGCCATCGCCAGCGCGGTACCCAGACGACTGCCGGCTTTGCCAATGCTGGCAAACTCCATCGGCAGGTCAAGGTGCGCATCGGTAAGGAAGTCAGTTCCCGCCCCGCCCGGCTGCCAGGCCTTGAACTTCAGGCCATCACGCATGCCGCCAGCGTAGTCTTCCAGGATCTCGCGTGCGGTGGTACCAAACGGCAGCTCCCAGACGCCCGGATTTTTCACCCGGCCGGAGAAGCCCATCAGCTTGGTACCGTTGTCTTCGCTTTTCGAGATGCCCTGGTACCACTCGACGCCGTTAGCAAGGATTGCCGGGACGTTGCACAGGGTTTCAACGTTGTTCACGCAGGTCGGCTTGCCCCATACTCCAGAGCTGGCCGGGAACGGTGGCTTGGAGCGCGGGTTAGCGCGGCGGCCTTCCAGAGAGTTGATCAGCGCCGTCTCTTCGCCGCAGATGTAGCGCCCTGCCCCGGTGTGGACAAACAGCTCGAAGTCAAAGCCGGTGCCGAGAATGTTTTTACCCAGCAGCCCCGCTTCGGTCGCTTCGGCGATGGCGCGGCGCAGGCGCTCGGCAGCCTCAATGTATTCGCCGCGCAGGAAGATATAGCCCCGGTACGCTTTCAGCGCGAAGGCGGAGATCAGCATCCCTTCTACCAGCAGGTGCGGAAGCTGCTCCATCAGCAGGCGGTCTTTATAGGTGCCCGGCTCCATCTCATCGGCGTTACACAGCAGGTAACGGATGTTCATGGATTCGTCTTTCGGCATCAGGCTCCACTTCAAACCGGTGGAGAAGCCCGCGCCGCCGCGCCCTTTCAGACCCGAATCTTTCACCGCGTTAACGATCTCATCGGGTGCCATGCCGGTGAGCGCCTTACGCGCCCCGGCGTAGCCGTTTTTGCTCTGGTACTCATCCAGCCAGACCGGCTGCTTGTCAGCACGCAGACGCCAGGTTAGCGGATGGGTTTCAGGAGTCAGGATAATGTTTTTCATTATTTATACTGCTCCAGCAGGTCAGGGATGGCTTCCGGCGTCAGATAGCTATGGGTATCGTCGTCGATCATCATCGTTGGCCCCTTGTCGCAGTTTCCCAGGCAGCAGGTCGGCAGCAGGGTGAAACGGCCATCAAAGGTTGTCTGTCCCGGCTTGATATCGAGCTTTTTCTCAATCGCGGCCTGGATGCCCTGGTAACCGGTGATGTGGCACACCACGCTATCGCAGTAGCGAATAACGTGACGGCCTACCGGCTGGCGGAAGATCTGGCTATAGAAGGTGGCGACACCCTCTACGTCGCTGGCCGGAATATCCAGCACCTCGGCGATGGCGTAGATCGCCCCGTCCGGCACCCAGCCACGCTGCTTCTGAACGATTTTCAGCGCTTCGATGGACGCCGCACGCGGGTCTTCGTAGTGGTGCTTCTCGTGCTCAATAGCATCACGCTCTGCCGCACTCAGCTCAAAAGCCTCGGTCTGTGGTTGTTGATTCTCGTGCATAATTAGCGGTCCACGTCTGACATAACAAAATCGATACTACCCAGATAGACAATCAGGTCAGAGACCAGGCTGCCACGGATCGCCGCAGGGATCTGCTGCAGGTGCGGGAAGCTCGGCGTACGCACGCGGGTGCGGTAGCTCATGGTGCTGCCATCGCTGGTCAGGTAGTAGCTGTTGATACCCTTGGTTGCCTCAATCATCTGGAAGGATTCGTTGGCCGGCATGACCGGACCCCAGGAAACCTGCAGGAAGTGAGTGATCAGGGTTTCGATATGCTGAAGCGTGCGCTCTTTCGGCGGCGGCGTTGTCAGCGGGTGATCCGCCTTGAACGGGCCTTCCGGCATGTTGTTGAGGCACTGCTCAAGAATGCGCAGGCTCTGGCGCAGCTCTTCCACTTTCAGCATTACGCGGGTATAGGCATCGCTGATGCCGCCGCCAACCGGGATCTCAAAGTCGAAGTTTTCATAGCCAGAGTAAGGACGCGCCTTACGTACGTCGAAGTCGATACCGGTGGCGCGCAGGCCAGCTCCGGTGGTGCCCCACTCCAGCGCCTCTTTCGCGCCGTAGGCAGCTACGCCCTTCGAACGGCCAATCAGAATGGTGTTGCGCAGCGCGGCCTTCTCGTAGGAGTCCAGACGCTTCGGCATCCACTCGAGGAACTCACGCAGCAGGCGGTCCCAGCCGCGCGGCAGATCGTGCGCCACGCCGCCAATGCGGAACCAGGCCGGGTGCATACGGAAGCCGGTGATGGCCTCAACCAGATCGTAGATTTTCTGCCGATCGGTGAAGGCGAAGAAGACCGGCGTCATCGCCCCGACGTCCTGAATAAAGGTCGAGATATAGAGCAGGTGACTGTTGATACGGAACAGCTCGGAGAGCATGACGCGGATAACATCAACGCGCTCAGGCACCTTGATACCTGCCAGCTTCTCAACCGCCAGCACGTACGGCATCTCGTTCACGCAGCCGCCGAGGTATTCGATACGGTCGGTGTACGGAATGTAGCTGTGCCAGGACTGACGCTCGCCCATCTTCTCTGCGCCACGGTGGTGGTAGCCAATATCCGGTACGCAGTCGACGATCTCTTCACCGTCAAGCTGCAGGATAATACGGAACGCACCGTGCGCTGACGGGTGGTTCGGCCCGAGGTTGAGGAACATAAAGTCCTCGTTGGCGGTGCCGCGTTTCATTCCCCAGTCTTCTGGCTTGAAGGTCAGCGCCTCCATCTCCAGATCCTGCTTGGCTTTGGTCAGCTCAAACGGATCGAACTCGGTGGCGCGCGCCGGGTAGTCTTTACGCAGCGGGTGGCCGGTCCAGGTCTGCGGCATCATGATGCGCGTCAGGTGCGGATGGCCTTCGATATTGATGCCAAACATCTCCCAGGTTTCACGCTCGTACCAGTTGGCGTTGGGGAAGAGTTTGGTGAAGGTCGGCACGTTGAGATCGTTTTCTGACAGCGCGACCTTGAGCATGATGTCGCGGTTACGCTCAATGGAGAGCAGGTGGTAGAAAACGGAAAAATCCGCGGCGGGCAGACCGTCGCGGTGCGTGCGTAGACGTTCGTCCATGCCGTGCAGATCGTACAGCATGACGTAAGGCTTCGGCAGTTTCTTTAAGAAATCGCCCACTTCCAGTAACTGTTCACGCTTTACCCAAACAACAGGGACGCCGGTGCGGGTCGCCTGAACGGTAAAGGCATCCGGCCCAAAACGGTTGCGCAGTTCGCCAATAACTGGGTCATCCAGGTGATCCTGGGTTTGCCAGAACGCATCTTGCGCGGTTAAGTCGGTCATAATGTTCACCATTGCAAAGGGTCCGTGGTGACTGCCGGGCGTGGCTTCGCGCTATAAGTTTATTATGCGAAGGGGTTTTCCACGGCCCGCAGGCGCAAATTAAATCTCGTCCGGCGTACGCAGGTTGGTAACAGCAATGCGTTCGCCGCGTTTGCGCTCGCGCTCTGACTGCATGTTGGCGCGATAGACGCCCTGATCGCCCACTACCCATGAGAGCGGACGACGCTCTTTGCCAATCGACTCCTGAAGCAGCATCAGCGCCTGCATATAGGCTTCTGGACGCGGCGGACAGCCCGGGATATACACATCAACCGGGAGGAATTTATCAACGCCCTGCACTACGGAGTAGATATCGTACATGCCGCCGGAGTTGGCGCAGGCACCCATGGAGATAACCCACTTCGGCTCCAGCATCTGATCGTACAGACGCTGAATAACCGGGGCCATTTTGGTAAACGGCGTACCGGCGATTACCATCAGGTCGGCCTGGCGTGGCGAGGCGCGCAGTACTTCAGCGCCAAAGCGTGCCACGTCGTGCACCGCCGTAAAGGAGGTCACCATCTCAACGTAGCAGCAGGAGAGGCCGAAGTTGTATGGCCAAATAGAGTTTTTACGGCCCCAGTTAACCATGCCGTGCATGACGTCTTCGAGCTTGCCCATGAACACGCTGCGGTTAACTTCTTGCTCGAGGGGGTCGGTTACGATCTCCTGTTTTTGCAGGGGGTAACGGTCGTTCTCACCGTTGGGATCGATGCGGGTGAGCGTGTAATCCATCTTATTGCCTCGCTGTTAGCGTTGACGGTTAGTGATATTGCCTGACTCAGGGTTGAAGCGCTCGCGGCGTGAACGCGCGGGCGTCCAGTCCAGCGCGCCGATACGCACCAGATAAACCAGACCAGCCAGCAGCACTAAAATAAAAATTGCAGCCTCAACAAAGCCAACCCAGCCGCTTTCGCGAATGGAGGTTGACCATGCAAACAGGTAGAGCGCTTCGACGTCGAAGATGACGAAGAACATGGCGACCAGATAGAACTTAGCAGAGAGGCGCAGACGAGCGGTGCCTACGGAATCGATACCCGATTCAAAAGGCGTGTTCTTGTGCCGCGCGCGGGCGCGCCCGCCCAGTAACCAGCCGCCGACCAGCATCAGGCAGCATAAGCCAATGGCAACAATAAGAAAGATCGCGAATGCCCAGTGATGAGCAATAACTTCAGTGGATGTTGACATACGCATTGCTTAACTCAAAAAGTGGCACCGTTACCTCTGCTCTTCTCGGCAGATGGACGCCACACTGTTTAAGGGAGGAACAAAAAAAACCTTACACTCACTGTTAGAAACGGCTTAGACAGCTAAATGATGGGGTTTTTTACTCCTTTCTATAACCTTTTGTCAACTTAGAACAAAAGTTCCTTCACATTAGTTTACAGCGGTAGCAATTCATTAACATAAAATGCCTTTTTTTCCATCAACACCCATTTTTTATAGGGTGTTTAGCGCTGTTGAATCGTGTCCGTTGTGCGCTGAAACAAAAAGTACCCTCTTATTTTGACAGGATTTTGGCAGGATTCCTCCCCCTCTATGGGAGTATTTTCTTGATCTGTGACACGCTTTTGTTAATTCACACAAAAAAACGGCAACAATCAGACTTGTTTTTTAACATGAACTTTCGCTATGCATAGTAGCATATAAAATAGGGTTTACTGGCGGCGGGCGTGTTTAACTCACTGATATACAACGCAATAAAAAATGATTCTTGATAATAAGTGCTGAAATGGCGTTTGAAACACGCCGCTGGCGAATTTTATGCTACCAGCGGCCCGCCCGGTTTTTTAACAGAATATGACCTGCGTCAGGCAACCCTACTACCTTATCTTCCCCGGCTTAGTCAAAGCCCCCTTCTACCACAAGCGAACCGTCCCCGCCCTGTGGCGTCGTGGCACCATAGTGCCAGGGGGCCTGATAGTCAGCCATGGCCTGGAAAACCACCTGGGCCAGTTCGTTCTGGCTTTGCGGATTATGGCAGAGAAGATATTCGGTTTCCGCCAGCACCGGCAAACCGTCGCTCGGTCCCAGCACGCGCAGATCGGAACTCATCATCTCTACCGGCCTGGCGGTAATACCCAGTCCGGCTTTGACTGCCGACTTCACCGCTGAGAGCGTCGAGGCCACGTAGGCCATCCGCCAGGGAATACCGGCTGCATCAAGCGTATTCAGTACGCCGTCGCGGAAGGGATTAGGATCGTCAAGGAAGACCAGCGGCAGCGTCTCACCCTTCTGCAGAACATACTCTGCAGCGCAGTACCAATGCGTTGGCGAAGTACGCAGCGTCAGGTGTTCAAACGGATGGGGCTGATGGGTGGTGACCATAAGATCGACTTCCTGGGCCGCCAGCATCTCAACCATCGAGAGGTTACGCTTTACCCGCACATCCAGCGCCAGTCTGGGATAGATCGCACTGATACGGTTTAACAGAAACGGCAAAATAGTATCCGCAGAGTCGTCCGAGGCGCCGACGGTCAATACCCCCTGCAAATTATTAAACATTAATGAGCTACAGGCTTCATCATTAAAGCGCAGGATTTTTCGGGCATAGCCCAGCAGCTGGATGCCGTGTTCAGTTAACAGCTTATTCCGGCCGTGGCGAACGAAAAGTTCCTTGCCCACCAGCTGCTCCAGACGCTGCATCTGCTGGCTTACCGCTGATTGCGTTCGGCATACCGCCACCGCGGCAGCCGCAAAGGTGTTGAGGTCGGCAACGGCAACGAACGTTCTCAGCAGATCGAGATCGAGATTGAGTATCGGACGATTTGCATTAATCATATGTTTTCACTTACAGGGTGCTCCTGACGAGCACCCCGGCTTTTGCTGTGTTCAAAGATTTAAGCAATCTCCGTTGAGAGACAGGCTGCACGAACGGAACAAAAACCGATCGTTGCTAATAATTCGCTTACGTTCGCGAACCTCTATATATACATACAGCACTACACTGCAAATTATTTTACGAAGTCCCATGCTATTACGGCATCACTGAACGCAATCGAAAATCATTTACCGAATCATCTCAGGAAGATTAGCGGGAAAAATTTCTTAATATCAATTAATTGTATATTCAGCCAGAGAATTAAGCGTGTGGCATTATCGCTTTTAGCCGTCGTCTCTGCTGGTCATCTTACCTCATACCCGCATTAGTTATAAGTACCCATGCGGATGACCTTAACCCCCTGGTGTTATACCGGAGAGCCTGATGCTATTAATATTAACAATCCTCCATAATCGCAAGGTATCGTATTAAATAATTATTAATTAATAATAGAACCTGTCCTGAATAGGACTTAACTTTCCCTTTACCCTTCTGCTCTGTTTACGCTGGATCTCTCCCCATTTCTCTGCACCGGCACTTAAGGTAATAACAAAAAGCGGTCTGCCAGCGATACGCAACACAGTGATAACAGCGGTAATTTTGCGATCGAGCAACAGATTAAGCCAAAATTGATATTTTTGACGAAATTATTAGCAGTTTCATCCGCGCATCCGCAGCGTAAAAAACCGGTGTCGCCACACAGTCAGCGGCAAAATCTTCTTCTGTGCACCCTTCTAAACTGGCATTCGGGGGAGTACATTGTTCCGTGCTGACTTCCACGGCAGGAAGTAGCACCAACAGCTAAAAGGTCAACGATTCATGTCCCCCATCGAAAAATCCAGCAAATTAGACAATGTCTGTTATGACATTCGTGGTCCGGTTCTGAAAGAGGCAAAACGTCTTGAAGAAGAGGGTAACAAGGTACTGAAGCTTAATATCGGTAACCCTGCCCCCTTTGGCTTCGACGCCCCCGATGAGATCCTCGTAGACGTTATCCGTCATCTTCCGACGGCGCAGGGCTACAGCGACTCCAAAGGACTCTACAGCGCACGCAAAGCGATTATGCAGCACTATCAGGCACGCGGCATGCGCGACGTCACCGTAGAAGATATCTATATCGGTAACGGCGTTTCTGAGCTGATCGTGCAGTCCATGCAGGCGCTGCTGAATAGCGGCGATGAGATGCTGGTTCCGGCCCCGGACTATCCCCTGTGGACGGCGGCTGTGTCGCTCTCCGGTGGCAAAGCAGTACACTATCTTTGCGATGAATCGTCTGACTGGTTCCCGGATCTGGATGATATCCGGGCGAAAATCACCCCCCGCACCCGGGGAATTGTGATCATTAACCCAAACAACCCCACCGGCGCGGTCTACTCCAAAGAGCTGCTGCTGGAGATAGTGGAAATCGCCCGCCAGCACAACCTGATTATCTTCGCGGATGAGATCTACGATAAGATCCTCTACGACGAGGCGGAGCACCACTCCATTGCCGCGCTGGCCCCCGACCTGCTGACTATTACCTTTAACGGTCTCTCTAAGACCTACCGCGTGGCGGGCTTCCGTCAGGGCTGGATGGTGCTTAACGGACCGAAAAAGCATGCGAAAGGCTATATTGAAGGGCTGGAGATGCTGGCTTCCATGCGTCTGTGCGCCAACGTGCCGGCCCAGCACGCGATCCAGACCGCGCTTGGCGGCTATCAGAGCATTAGTGAATTTATCGTGCCCGGCGGACGGCTCTATGAGCAGCGTAACCGCGCCTGGGAGCTGATCAACGAGATCCCAGGCGTAACCTGCACCAAGCCGAAAGGCGCGCTCTATATGTTCCCGAAAATTGACATCAAGCGCTTCAATATTCATGACGACCAGAAGATGGTGTTGGATTTCCTGCTGCAGGAGAAGGTGCTGCTGGTACAGGGAACGGCATTTAACTGGCCGTGGCCGGATCACGTGCGTATTGTGACCCTGCCGCGCCTGGACGATCTGGAGATGTCTATCAACCGCTTTAGCCGCTTCCTCTCCGGCTACCATCAGTAAGCTTAACAAGGGGAAGATTTGCATCTTCCCCTGCTCTCTGCGCACAATGGTTCCTTAGCGCCGTTACTGACAGGGTCCATTATGAGTACGAGTCAAAGCCACTTTTTCGCCCATCTCTCCCGCCTGAAACTAATCAACCGCTGGCCGCTGATGCGCAACGTGCGTACCGAAAACGTCTCTGAGCATAGCCTGCAGGTGGCAATGGTTGCTCATGCTCTGGCGGCAATTAAAAACCGTAAGTTTGGCGGCCAGGCTAACCCTGAACGTATCGCCCTGCTGGCTATGTATCACGACGCCTCTGAGGTGCTGACCGGCGACCTGCCGACGCCGGTAAAGTACTTCAACTCGCAGATTGCCCAGGAGTATAAGGCTATCGAGAAGATCGCCCAGCAGAAGCTGGTAGATATGGTGCCGGAGGAGCTGCGGGATATCTTTGCCGGGCTGATCGATGAGCAGCACTACAGCGAGGAGGAAAAGTCGCTGGTGAAGCAGGCCGATGCCCTCTGCGCCTATCTGAAGTGTCTGGAGGAGCTATCCGCCGGCAACAACGAGTTCTCGCTGGCGAAGTCCCGGCTGGAGAAGACTCTCGCCGCCCGCCGCAGCCCGGAGATGGACTACTTTATGGCGGTATTTGTGCCGAGCTTCCATCTGTCGCTGGATGAGATAAGTCAGGATTCACCGTTATAGGAAGTTGTCCGGAAAAATCAAAATGGAAACAGCACGGGGATCAGCACCACGCACACCACCATTACAATCAATGTGAACGGTACGCCAATCTTCACGAAATCGCTGAAGCTATAGTTCCCCGGCCCCAGCACCAGGGTGTTAACCGGTGAGGAGACCGGGGTCATAAAGGCTGCCGACGCTGCCATGGCCACCATCATGGCAAAGGGGTACGGCGAAACGCCCATCGATTTGGCCGTCGCCAGCGCTATCGGGGCCATCAGCACTGCCGTAGCGGTATTGGAGATAAACAGTCCGATAGTGGCGCACATGATGAACAGGCAGAGCAGCATCATATACGGTCCGTAGCCGCCACCAAACTGCATCAGCCCCTTCACCACCAGATCGACGCCGCCGGTTTTTTGCAGCGCCAGGGCGAACGGCATCATACCCACAATGAGAATGATGCTCGGCCAATGGATCGCTTTATAGGCGCTGGCGGCATCAATACAGCGAAATTTGCCCATCAGCAGACAGGCAATAATCGCCGCCACCGGGTTGGGGATCTCATCGGTAAGCATCAGGGCGACCATTAGCAGCAGACAGAAGATGGCGTGGGGAGCCTGGCTGTGAGCGGGCGAGGCGTCCCCGGCCTCGATAGGCATATTCAGCACCACAAAATCGCGCCCTTTCTGCGCCAGCTGGCTAATCAATTTCCAGTTACCGACTACCAGAAAAATATCTCCCAGCTGTAAGGGTTCATCTCCCACCGGCCCGCTAATAGCGCTCCCGTCACGCTTAATGCCTACCATGTTCAGGCCGTAGCGGGTACGAAAGCCCATCTCGCGCACCGTTTTTCCAATTAGCTCTGAGTCGGGGATCAGCGATACCTCCGCCATCCCCACGTCCAGCGCCTGATCGGAAAAGTACTCGCCGCGCAGGATCATCGGCTCCAGCAGCTGCTCGCTGCAAAACTCCCGCAGATCGACCTCGGCGGCGGACATATCGATCAGCAGTACGTCTCCGGCGCGAAACTCCGATACGCCGTTGACGTTGACGATCACCCGGCGAAAACGACGCCAGCGTTCAACCCCAATGACGTTGGCCCCGTAGCGCTCCCGGAGTTTAAGATCGTCGAGGCGCTGACCAACCATCGGCGAGCCGGGACGGATAGCCAGCCGCCGGGCACGCCCCGCCAGACGATACTCTTTGATCAGATCGCGGAAGGTGCGCCGCTTCCAGCCGTCATGTGGTCCCTCCTGCCCTTCGCTCTTTAGGGTAAAGCGCATAACCAGCATATAGACGATGCCCAACAGCAGAATGGTGACCCCCAGCGGGGTGACGCTAAAGAAGCCAAAGCCCGGCAGCCCCTCTCGCAGCAGCTCGCTATTCACCACCAGGTTTGGCGGCGTGGCGACCAGCGTCATCATACCGCTGATAAGACCGGCGAAGCTCAGCGGCATCATCAGGCGCGACGGGGAGATCTGCATCCGCATTGAGACGCTGAGCACCACGGGAATAAAGATGGCGACCACCCCGGTGGAGCTCATAAAGGCCCCCAGCCCGGCGACGGTGAGCATCAGCAGCACCAGCATCTTGATTTCGCTGCTGCCCGCTACGTTCACCAGCCAGGCCCCCATACTGGTGGCGACCCCGGTACGTACCAGCCCGTCACCAATAATAAACAGCGCGGCAATAAGAATGACGTTGGGATCGCTAAAGCCGGAGAAGGCCTCGCTGAGGGTCAGGGTGCCGCTGAGGCTGAAGGCGACGATCACCAGCAGTGCGACGGCATCCATGCGCACCTTGCCGGTGGCAAAAAGCACCACGGCAATGGCCAGCAAACACAGCACCCAAATCAGTTCACCGTTCACAACGTATCCTTGTTAATTGCGGGGATAACGGAAGTGTGCCATAAAAAAGCCCCGCGCAGGCGGGGCTAAATCAATAGGATGAGCGGTTATTACCCATTTTTACTTATTTGCGCGCTGCCGTCGGCCTGGCGGGTCACGGCGATCTGCTCCAGACTTTGCAGGACGAAATCGGCGTCGCTCAAGCAGGGGGTCTCCGCCGGGGCGTTAACAGCAATCATGCGACAGCCTGCGGCGAGGCCGGAGAGGATCCCGGCAGGCGCATCTTCCACCACCACGCAGGCCTGCGGTGCAAGCCCCAGCAGCTCCGCCCCCAACAGATAAGCATCCGGCTCCGGTTTGCCCCGCTTAACCCGCTCGGCAGTGACAAAAACCTCCGGCAGCGGCAGGCCCGCCGCACGATGGCGCGCGCGCGCGACCGGCATCGATCCCGAGGTTACTATCGCCCACGGGATCGCCAGATCGTTAAGTCGATTAAGCAGCGCTACCGCCCCGGGCAGCGCCACGATGCCGGTGGTGTCGCTCGCCTCTATCTCCTCCAGGCGAGTAAACTCGGCGGCGATCTCCGCTTCGCTGCGCCCAGCCATAAAGTGGCGTAGCGAGGTAATCGCCTGCTTGCCGTGGATGAAACCCAGCACCTCGTCGTGAGAAAGGTTGAAGCGATCGGCCCAGTTGCACCAGGCTCGCTCTACGGCTGGCAGAGAGTCCACCAGCGTACCGTCTAAATCAAACAAAAAACCCTGATACTGCACGGCGGCCCCCATCAGGCGTTAACAATCTGGTTGATTTCGTTTGCGCTCAGGTGGTACTGGCGTGGACAGGCGTGCCATGCTCCCAGCATACGCTGATATTTTTCCCACATTGGCGTCTGGGCATTAAAGCCGTGCGTTCCCGCGTCAAAGTGGGTGTAGCGCCCTTCGGTATTGACCATAAAGCGCACGTAGCTCAGATAGCGCGCCTCGGTGGCGGCATCAAAGCCTAAAAACGTGACCCGGCGCTCGTCGATGGACTGGGTATCTTTCAGGTTGGCCCAGGAAACATGCAGCGCGTGATACATCTCCATGATATCGATAACGGTGCGGCAGGTCTCCTCCGGCAGCTCGCCAAACTCGCGGTCCAGCTCGCGCATTTGCAGGCCAAAGCCGCGCTCGACGATGGTTTGCAGACGGCGGTAGCGTTCGGCATTGGTGGGATCGAGCATCGTCATCATTTTGTACTGATTGGATAAAATCAGCCGTTGGGCATTGGTCATTTCCATCTTACACTCCCGTATCACATCGGAAAAAAAAGAGGCACATAGATTATGTGCCTTCTTTTATATGCGTAATCAGGGGTCAATTACAAATCATCAAGGAAAGTTTTGTCGAGCTGGCCAAAAGCGCGCTTAAGCGTGTCAGCTAAGGCCTGATAATCCGGTTTGCCGGTGACCGGCGCCATTGTCTGGCCCGCATCCTGTAATTTACCACGCACCTCATAGAACCAGTGCAGAATACCCGGCGGCAACGGCGTAACGGAGCGCTTGCCCAGCCACCACAGTCCCTGTAGCGGTAGGCTCAGGGCAAAAAGCGCGGTCGCCACCGCAGGACCCAGCTGGCCGCCAAGGGCTATCTGCCAGCAAAGGGTGAAGACAGCAACAGGGGGCATGATGCGGATCGCGTAGCGAGTGGCGCGAATAATACGGTTATCAATAAAGACGGGAGCGAGGCTTTTTTCCATAGGCCAGGTCTTCGAGTAATGCTGACCCAGGCGAAACAAACTGAAAAAGCTCACAGGCCGATTCTCAGGAGTGTTCATGGCGTTACCTCAACTTCACATATAAAAATTAAAAAATTTGTGCAAAACAACAACTGCTCATGACAACGTTCAAAATATTTTGTCATCGCTACCCAGTATCGGGTATTCTGTGCCCGCCTGAGTGGGCCTTAGACGAAGAACGCAACGTCGTCAATGTAACGCCCAGTATGCCAACTCCTCACATGGGGTCAAAATGGCATAAACTCAACAGTATTCTCTTTCATCGTGCCAAAAAATCGTTCTGGCATGATGTTAATCATAAATGTCAGCGTCAACATGCGCTACGCTGAAAGACTCACTGACGTTTTTTTAGCCACGTATCAAAAATAGGTACTTCCATGTCGAGTAAGTTAGTACTGGTTCTGAACTGCGGTAGCTCCTCACTGAAATTTGCAATCATCGATGCAGTGAACGGTGAAGAGTACCTCTCTGGTTTAGCCGAATGCTTCCATCTTCCTGAAGCACGTATCAAATGGAAAATGGACGGTGGTAAACAAGAAGCTGCTTTAGGTGCAGGTGCCGCTCACAGTGAAGCACTGAACTTTATCGTTAACACTATTCTGGCACAAAAACCAGAACTGTCTGCACAGCTGACCGCAATTGGTCACCGCATCGTGCACGGTGGCGAAAAATACACCAGCTCCGTGGTTATCGACGACTCCGTTATTCAGGGCATCAAAGACTCCGCCTCTTTTGCACCGCTGCATAACCCGGCTCACCTGATCGGTATCGCTGAAGCGCTGAAATCCTTCCCGCAGCTGAAAGACAAGAACGTGGCCGTATTTGACACCGCGTTCCACCAGACTATGCCGGAAGAGTCCTACCTCTATGCCCTGCCGTACAAGCTGTACAAAGAGCACGGCGTTCGCCGCTACGGCGCACACGGCACCAGCCACTTCTACGTGACGCAGGAAGCAGCAAAAATGCTGAACAAGCCGGTAGAAGAGGTGAACATTATCACTTGCCACTTGGGCAACGGCGGCTCCGTTTCTGCAATCCGTAACGGTAAATGCGTTGATACCTCTATGGGTCTGACCCCGCTGGAAGGCCTGGTGATGGGTACCCGTTCCGGTGATATCGACCCGGCTATCATCTTCCACCTGCACGATACCCTGGGTATGAGCGTGGAAGAGATCAACAAAATGCTGACCAAAGAGTCCGGCCTGCTGGGCCTGACCGAAGTCACCAGCGACTGCCGCTATGTTGAAGACAACTACGCGAGCAAAGAAGACGCTAAACGTGCAATGGACGTTTACTGCCACCGCCTGGCGAAGTACATCGGCTCCTACACGGCGCTGATGGAAGGTCGTCTGGACGCGGTTGTCTTCACCGGTGGTATCGGTGAGAACGCGGCAATGGTTCGCGAACTCTCTCTGGGCAAACTGGGCGTGCTGGGCTTCGAGGTTGACCACGAGCGTAACCTGGCTGCCCGCTTCGGCAAATCCGGCTACATCAACAAAGAGGGTACCACCCTCGCGATGGTCATCCCGACCAACGAAGAGCTGGTGATCGCCCAAGACGCCAGCCGTCTGACTGCCTGATTCCACACCGCCAGCCCACGCTGGCGGTGCTGTTTTGTATCGCGCCAAATTATTGGCGGTAACGAAAAAGAGGATATACCGTGTCCCGTATTATTATGCTGATCCCTACCGGAACCAGCGTCGGCCTGACCAGCGTCAGCCTTGGCGTGATCCGTGCTATGGAACGCAAAGGCGTTCGTCTGAGCGTCTTTAAACCTATCGCCCAGCCGCGTGCCGGTGGCGATGCGCCAGACCAGACCACCACTATCGTGCGTGCGAACTCCAATCTGCCTGCCGCTGAACCGCTGAAGATGAGCCACGTTGAGTCTCTGCTCTCCAGCAACCAGAAAGACGTGCTGATGGAAGAGATCATCGCCCGCTATCACGAGAGCGCGAAAGACGCGGAAGTGGTGCTGGTTGAAGGGCTGGTCCCGACCCGCAAACACCAGTTTGCCCAGTCGCTGAACTTCGAAATCGCCAAAACGCTGAACGCTGAGATCGTCTTTGTCATGTCTCAGGGTACCGATACCCAGGAGCAGCTGAAAGAGCGTATCGAGCTGACCCGCAACAGCTTCGGCGGCGTCAAGAACACCAACATCACCGGCGTGATCGTTAACAAACTGAACGCCCCGGTTGATGAGCAGGGCCGTACTCGTCCGGATCTCTCTGAGATCTTCGATGACTCCTCCAAAGCGAAAGTGATCAGCATCGATCCGGCTCAGCTGAGCGAATCCAGCTCCCTGCCGGTGCTGGGCGCCATTCCGTGGAGCTTCGATCTGATTGCCACCCGTGCAATCGATATGGCGAAACACCTGAACGCCACCATCGTTAACGAAGGCGACATCAACACCCGCCGCGTGAAGTCCGTGACCTTCTGTGCGCGCAGCATTCCGCACATGCTGGAGCACTTCCGCGCAGGCTCTCTGCTGGTGACCTCCGCTGACCGTCCGGACGTGCTGGTTGCCGCCTGCCTGGCCGCGATGAACGGCGTTGAGATCGGCGCGATCCTGCTGACCGGTGCCTATGAGATGGACGCTCGCGTGGCTAAGCTGTGCGAACGCGCCTTTGCCACCGGCCTGCCGGTATTCATGGTTAACACCAACACCTGGCAGACCTCGCTGAGCCTGCAGAGCTTCAACCTGGAAGTGCCGGCTGATGACCATGCACGTATCGAGAAAGTGCAGGAGTATGTAGCAGGCTACGTCAACGCGGACTGGATCGAATCCCTGACCGCAACCTCCGAGCGTAGCCGCCGTCTCTCCCCGCCTGCGTTCCGCTATCAGCTCACCGAGCTGGCGCGCCAGGCTGGCAAACGCGTTGTGCTGCCGGAAGGTGACGAGCCACGTACCGTTAAAGCGGCAGCCATCTGCGCCGAGCGCGGCATCGCGACCTGCGTGCTGCTGGGTAACCCGGATGAGATCACCCGCGTTGCGGCCTCTCAGGGCGTTGAGCTGGGCGCTGGCATCGAAATCGTTGACCCGGAAGTGGTGCGTGAAAGCTACGTTGCCCGCCTGGTTGAGCTGCGTAAGAGCAAAGGCATGACCGAAGCCGTTGCCCGTGAACAGCTGGAAGACAACGTGGTTCTCGGCACCCTGATGCTGGAGCAGGACGAAGTTGACGGTCTGGTTTCCGGTGCGGTTCACACTACAGCGAACACCATCCGTCCGCCGCTGCAGCTGATCAAAACGGCACCGGGCAGCTCGCTGGTCTCCTCCGTGTTCTTCATGCTGCTGCCGGAGCAGGTTTACGTTTACGGCGACTGCGCAATCAACCCGGATCCGACCGCTGAACAGCTGGCCGAAATTGCGATTCAGTCCGCTGACTCCGCGATTGCCTTCGGTATCGAGCCGCGCGTAGCCATGCTCTCCTACTCCACCGGTAACTCCGGCGCGGGTAGCGACGTAGAGAAAGTGCGTGAAGCGACCCGTCTGGCGCAGGAGAAACGTCCTGACCTGATGATCGACGGCCCGCTGCAGTATGACGCCGCGGTAATGGCTGACGTCGCGAAATCCAAAGCGCCGAACTCACCGGTTGCTGGTCGCGCTACCGTGTTCATCTTCCCGGATCTGAACACCGGTAACACCACCTACAAAGCGGTACAGCGCTCTGCCGACCTGATCTCCATCGGGCCGATGCTGCAGGGTATGCGTAAGCCTGTGAACGACCTGTCCCGTGGCGCGCTGGTTGACGATATCGTCTACACCATCGCCCTGACCGCGATTCAGTCCTCTCAGCAGCAGTAAGCTTATACCTCGCTGCTTAAGGGTCATGGCGCTGCCGTGGCCCTTTTTTTTGGTGCAAATTCGCCCTCCTCCGCTTCTTCTATTAGGGTTAACAGGAACGATTTAACCTGATAACGGGAGAAAGCATGACGCAATCTGCAACCGGCCACGATAACGACTTCACGTTACTGGATCGCTACTGGCGCGCCGCAAACTACCTCTCCGTCGGCCAGATCTACCTGATGGATAACCCGCTGCTGCGCGAGCCGCTTAAGCCGGAACATATCAAGCCCCGCCTGCTCGGCCACTGGGGCACTACGCCAGGACTGAACTTTATCTACGCACACCTCAACCGCGCTATCCGCCAGCGCGATCTGGATATGCTCTACGTCTGCGGTCCCGGCCACGGCGGCCCTGGCATGGTGGCGAACACCTGGCTTGAGGGCAGCTATAGCGAGATCTATCCCGACATCAGTGAAGACGCGCCGGGGATGCAGAAGCTGTTTAAGCAGTTTTCGTTTCCGGGCGGTATTCCCAGTCACGCCGCGCCGGAGACGCCTGGCTCCATCAACGAAGGGGGCGAGCTGGGCTACTCTCTCTCCCACGCCTTCGGAGCCGTATTTGATGCCCCCGACCTGATTGCCGCCTGTGTGATTGGCGACGGTGAAGCCGAGACCGGCCCGCTCGCCGCCAGCTGGCACGGGATCAAGTTTCTTAATGCCGCCCGGGACGGGGCGGTGCTGCCCATTCTGCACCTCAACGGCTACAAGATCGCTAACCCAACCCTGCTGGCGCGTACCAGCGATGAGGATCTCACCCAGCTGTTTCGCGGCTACGGCTACGATCCGGTCTTTGTCAGCGGACACGAGCCGGAGAAAATGCATCCGCAGATGGCCGAGGCGCTGGATAACGCCCTGGATAAAATCCGTGATTTCCAGCAGCGCGCCCGTCGGGGTGAAGCCGCTGAGTCGATACCGCGCTGGCCGATGATTATCCTGCGCAGCCCCAAAGGGTGGACCGGCCCGCAGATCGTTGACGGCAAAAAGGTGGAAGGCTTCTGGCGCGCCCATCAGGTGCCGGTCTCCTCATGTCGGGAGAACGACGAGCATCGACAGATCCTCGAGCGCTGGATGCGCAGCTACCAGCCGGAAGATCTCTTTGACGAGCAGGGGCGGCTTAAGCCCGAGCTAAAAGCGCTGGCACCTGAAGGTGACAAGCGGATGGGCGCTACTCCCTGGGCCAACGGTGGACGGCTCCGGCGCGAGCTGGTGACGCCCGAGCTGCGCGAGTTTGCTCTTGATATCGCCTCCCCCGGCGAGACCCAGGCGCAGTCTACAGAGGTGCTGGGG
Source organism: Pseudescherichia sp. (assembly GCF_031987975.1). Taxonomy (GTDB): domain Bacteria; phylum Pseudomonadota; class Gammaproteobacteria; order Enterobacterales; family Enterobacteriaceae; genus Pseudescherichia. Next base: position 273,152 of record NZ_DALZYX010000008.1, read on the forward strand.
CGCTACCTGCGCGGCATCTTTACGCGCAACCCGGACAACTTCCGTCTCTTTGGTCCGGATGAGACCGCCTCCAACCGGCTGGGGGACGTGTTCGACGTCACTAACCGCACCTGGGAGGGAGAGATTGAGCCTTACGATGAGCAGCTCGCCCCGGATGGGCGGGTGATGGAGATCCTCAGCGAGCATCAGTGTCAGGGCTGGCTGGAGGGCTATCTGCTCACCGGTCGCCATGGCCTGTTTAACTGCTACGAGGCCTTTATCCATATCATTGACTCAATGTTCAACCAGCACGCCAAGTGGCTGAAGGTAACGCGCAAGCTGCCGTGGCGCGAACCCGTCGCCTCGCTGAACTATCTGCTCTCGTCTCACGTCTGGCGACAGGATCACAACGGCTACAGCCATCAGGATCCCGGCTTTATCGATCACGTCGCCAACAAGAAAGCCGATATCGTGCGCATCTATCTGCCACCGGATGCTAACACCCTGCTTTGGGTGGCCGATCACTGCCTGAAAACCTGGGATCGCATCAACGTCATCGTCGCGGGCAAGCAGCCGGAACCGCAGTGGCTGACCATGGAGGAGGCGGCGAAGCACTGTGAAGTGGGGATGGGCATCTGGCCCTGGGCGGGCAATGAAGAGCCGGACAGAACGCCGGACGTCGTGATGGCCTGTGCCGGGGATGTTCCTACCATGGAGGCGCTGGCGGCAGTGGATCTGCTTCGCGGCTATCTGCCGGATCTCAGCGTGCGGGTGGTAAACGTGGTGGATCTGATGGCGCTCCAGACCCAGGATCAGCATCCGCACGGGCTGAGCGACGAGGCGTTTGAGGCTATCTTCACCGCTGATAGGCCGGTGATCTTCGCCTTCCACGGCTACCCGAGCCTGATCCATCGCCTGACCTATCACCGTAATAACCATCGCAATTTCCACGTACGCGGGTTTATGGAGGAAGGCACCACCACCACACCGTTTGACATGACGGTGATGAACGAGCTGGATCGCTTCCATCTGGCGCAGGAGGCGATCCTGCGGGTAGAGACGCTGGCGGGCAAGGCCGATGCGATCCTTGACGATTTACAGGAGAAGATCGCCGAGCATCACCGCTACGTACGCGAGCACGGGGAAGATCTGCCCGAGGTACGCAACTGGAAGTGGCCCTCGCAGCAGGGCAGCGGCGACGTGCCGGAGTAAGTTAAGGCATTAAAAAAGCCGGCCACTGCATGGCGTGGCCGGCTTGATGCTTTTATACAGGCCTACTCGGTTTCAGCCAGCTTCAGCGTATCGTTGTTGGCGTTGCGGCTCATCCACAGCGCCAGCGCCTTGAGCGAATCCGGCGTGAACTCATCGCAGCGGGCGGTGATCTCTTCCGGCGTCATCCAGATCGCTTCGCTGACCTCATCCTCCTGCAGGGCAAAAGGCCCATGGGAGACGCAGCTGAATAGCCCACCCCAGACGCGGCAGTGATCGTCTTCGTAGTAGAACTGCCCATGCTCGGCAAACGGCACACCGGCAATGCCCAACTCCTCTTCCGCTTCACGCCGTGCGGATTCCAGCATCCCCTCGTCCGCCTGCACTACGCCGCCCGCCGTCGCGTCCAGCAGGCCAGGCAGGTAGTCTTTTGTTTCGGTGCGACGCTGCACCAGAATTTTTCCCATGCCGTCATGCACGACAATGTAGGTGGCGCGATGGCGCAAACACTGCGCGCGCATCTGTTCGCGACTGGCCTGCGCGATCACCTCGTTGTCCTCATTGACGATATCCACCCACTCCGTGCCTGTAAAATGACTCTGTTCCACCATCGGAAAAACCTTCTCTGCATAGCGCTCTGGTGGCGCGTTTCTGGTTGAGAGCTAACTTACGGATTAATGGCGACCTCTGCAATAATCCGTTGATCGTTCAGTGCGATTACGCGAAAAATACCGTCCTCAAACATACCGTAGCTCGCGGCGAAGCCCCCCTTCGGTATGCTCACCGAGCCGGGGTTGAAGTGAATAATCTCGCCGCGCTTTTCCGCCACCGGAATATGAGTATGACCGGAGATCAATACATCGCCAGCGGCGAGCGGTGGTAAATTTTCTGCATTATAGAGATGGCCGTGAGTCAAAAACAGCCGGGAATTATCCAATAATACCTGCTGCCAGGGGGCGGTGATAGGAAACGTGAGCAGCATCTGATCCACTTCGCTGTCGCAGTTGCCGCGCACAGCGATGATTCGCGACGCCTGGGTGTTCAGCCGCTCGGCCACCTGTGCAGGCGCATACCCTTCCGGCAGCGCATTGCGCGGCCCGTGATTGAGCAGGTCGCCAAGGATCACCAGCCACTGCGCGCCGCTCTCGGCAAACAGCGCCAGCACGCGCTCCGTCGCTGGCAGCGAGCCGTGAATATCGGAGGCAAACATCAGCTTCATCGCTTACACCCTTATCGTAAAGACATCCGCTCTATCATAATGGATCTGCCTGCGCTAAGCAGCTTCAGCGCACCGCAGAAAGTGCGATATAGCGCTGCACCGAGGAGCGCTGCCACTGGAAGGTAGCGTAGTCTACCAGGCGCTCCGGAACCTCGTCGCCGTTCAGCACCAGCCGGTTGAGCATCAGTGCCAGATCGGCGTCGGCAATGCACCACTCGCCAAACAGATTGGGATTGCCGTGGGTTAACAGCGCGCTGGCGATGGTAAACAGTTTTTCAGCGCTCCGCTGGCCAGCCTCGCTGAGCGGTCCCTTCTTCGCACCGGCGAAGATCACGTCCGTTGAGCGCTCCTCGCGAATGGGCATCAAATCGCTGCGCAGCCAGGCCTGGATCTGCCGCGCCCGGGCGCGCTTCTGGATATCGTGAGGGTAGACACGCTCCCACTCCGGCGGCGCAAAGCGCTCTTCAAGATATTCGCTAATCGCCGAGGATTCCGTCATCTCAAAGCCGTCAATCTCCAGCAGCGGCACGCGGCGGCTGAGGCGATAGCCTTTCCACTCCGGGTGCAGGTGCTCCCCGCTGTTGAGATCGATGGTCTTTAGCGTAAACGGCAGTCCCTTTTCGTGCAGGGTGACGTATACCGACATGACGTAAGGAGAGAAAAAGTCCGCATCAGACCACAACGTTATTGCTGGCTCGCCCATGGTATCCTCATTGAATTGTCGAATTTCATCTAAAATATAGCGTCCTGTGCGGGCTGTCACTGCCTGAAAATCCCGCATCTCCCGGCAGCGCCTATACTCCTGTGTGCGACTTTATTCCCAGACAGGAGTTGAGATGATCGATCTCTATTACGCCCCCACCCCTAACGGTCACAAAATTACGCTGTTTCTGGAGGAGGCGGAGCTGGATTACCGCCTGATCCGTGTTGATATCAGCAAAGGCGATCAGTTCCGCCCCGATTTTCTGGAGATCTCGCCGAATAATAAAATTCCGGCCATCGTTGACCATGCCCCTGCTGACGGCGGCGCGCCGCTTAGCCTGTTTGAGTCTGGGGAGATCCTGCTCTATCTGGCAGAGAAGAGTGGCAAGCTGCTCAGCGGCGAGCTGCGCGAGCGACATCTGACGCTGCAGTGGCTCTTCTGGCAGGTGGGCGGCCTGGGTCCAATGCTGGGACAAAACCACCACTTTAACTACTTTGCGCCCAAGCCGGTGCCTTATGCTATCGAACGTTTTCAGGTCGAAACGCAGCGTCTCTACAGCGTGATGAACAAGCGGCTGGAGCGCGTGCCCTGGCTCGGGGGTGAGCACTACAGCATTGCCGATATCGCCGCCTGGCCGTGGATCAACTCCCATGAACGCCAGCGGATCAACCTCGCCAGCTACCCAGCGGTGAACAACTGGTTCGAGCGCATTCGTACCCGGCCGGCCACCCTGCGTGCGATGCAAAAAATTACGCAGAGCTAACCCACGCGTCCGCATGGGCTAGCCGTTTAACCTCGTGTATGATAAGGCCGTTCACTACACAGAGGGAGTTTGCTATGTCGCAGCCAGACGCTGTCATTAGAATAAAAAATTTGCGCCTGAGAACCTTTATCGGCATCAAAGACGAGGAGATTGCCAATCGCCAGGACGTTGTAGTCAACGTAGCGATCCACTACCCCGCGGACAAAGCGCGGGCCAGCGAAGATATCAACGATGCGCTGAACTACCGGACGATCACCAAAAATATCATTCAGCATATTGAAAACAATCGCTTCTTCCTGCTGGAAAAATTAACCCAGGATGTGCTCGATATCGCACGGGAACATCACTGGGTCACATATGCTGAAGTAGAGATCGATAAACTTTACGCGCTACGGTATGCCGACTCGGTGTCGATGAGCATGAGCTGGCGACGATAAGCGCAGCCCTGGAGGTTGCATGAGGATTTTGATTACCGGCGGTACCGGCCTGATTGGCAGCCATCTTGTCCCCCGCCTGCTGGCGTTGGGGCATTCGGTGACGGTGATCACCCGCAACCCCGAGCGGGCGCGTCAGAAGTTGGGCAATGGCGTCACCTTCAGCCAGGGGCTTGACGATCGTCACGATCTTAACGACATCGATGCGGTCATTAACCTGGCGGGGGAGCCTATCGCCGACAAGCGCTGGACTGAGGAGCAAAAGGCGCGTCTGTGCAATAGCCGCTGGCAGATCACCCAGAAGCTGGTGGATCTGATCAAGGCCAGCGACACGCCTCCCTCAGTGCTGATCTCCGGCTCGGCGACGGGCTATTACGGCGATCTCGGCGAGGTGGTGGTTACCGAAGAGGAGCCGCCGCATAACGAGTTTACCCACAAGCTCTGCGCCCGCTGGGAGCAGATCGCCTGCGGCGCGCTGAGCGATCGCACCCGCGTCTGCCTGCTGCGTACCGGCGTGGTTTTCGCGCCGAAAGGCGGCGTGCTGGCGAAGATGCTGCCGGTGTTTCGCCTCGGCCTCGGCGGCCCGATCGGCAACGGAAGGCAGTACCTGGCCTGGATCCATATCGATGATATGGTTAACGGCATTATCTGGCTGCTGGATAACGATTTGCGCGGCCCCTTTAATATGGTCTCCCCCTACCCGGTACACAACGAGCGCTTTGCCCACGCCCTCGGCCACGCCCTGCACCGCCCTGCTTTTATGCGCGCCCCGGCCAGCGCCGTGCGGCTACTGATGGGCGAATCCTCAGTGCTGGTGCTCGGCGGTCAGCGCGCCCTGCCCAAACGTCTCGAGGCCTCCGGGTTTGGTTTTCGCTGGTACGATCTGGATGAGGCGCTTGCGGATGTCTTGCGCTGAATCGTTAAAATAAATAGCACCATTTTATCATTCTGGTGCTAATGTAAATAACCTATTCACCAGATTAATGATTTCAATGCCTACGCTGACGACTTCACGCCTGATCCTCTCCCAATTTCAGGAGTCTGACTGGCCTTTTTTCCTGCGCCTGCGCCGCGATCCGGCGATTATGCGCTTTATGGCGGATATTGCCTCACAGGAGGATATTCGTCGGGTATTTGACGCACGCTTAATCGATACAGGCGCCTTTGTTATTCGCCAGCAGGGAATAGCGACCCCGGTCGGGGATATTGGCTTGAGCAGGTCAGCGGAAAATCGGCAGGAGGCAGACGTCGGCTATAGCATTGCCACCTACGCCCAGGGTCAGGGCTACGCCAGCGAAGCATTGAATGCTGTTTGTCACTACGCGTTTAACGAGGCGGACATCACAGCGCTGAACGCATGGGTGCTGGCGGGCAATACGGGTTCACAGCGCGTGCTGGAGAAGCTGGGGTTTAATCGGGTGGAGATGCTGCAGAAGGTCTATCGTCTGAACGGCGTGTTTCACGATGACTGGGTCTACCGTCTGACTGCGCAGGAGTTTAGTTCAGCCCTCCCCGGTTAAGGAGAGGGCCGGAAGGCTACTTCAGCGAACCTTTCAGGAACTGCTGCAGGCGCGGGCTTTGCGGATTGTCAAACAGCGCCTCCGGTCTGCCCTCCTCCTCAATTTTCCCCTGATGCAGGAAGATGACGTGGGAAGAGACGTGCCGAGCAAAGCCCATCTCATGGGTCACCACCACCATGGTTTTCCCCTCCTCCGCCAGCTGCTGCATGATGCGCAGCACTTCACCCACCAGCTCAGGATCCAGCGCGGAGGTCGGCTCGTCAAATAGCAGCACCTCAGGCTCCATCGCCAGCGCGCGGGCAATAGAGACGCGCTGCTGCTGGCCGCCGGAGAGGTGCACCGGGTATTTAGCCTGAGCGCGCTCGTCGATGCCTACCTTCGCCAGATACTTCACCGCCCGCTCACGGGCCTCCTGCTTGCTTAGCCCCAGCACCTGAATTGGCGCCTCCATCACGTTCTCCAGCACCGTCATGTGGCTCCAGAGGTTAAAGTGCTGGAAAACCATGGTCAGACGGGTGCGCAGCAAGCGTAGCTGATGTTTGTCAGCCACCTTCAGCTGGCCGTCTTTATCCCGTACCAGGGTGATATTCTGTCCGCTAACCACAATCGAGCCTTCGCTCGGCTTCTCGAGGAAGTTGATGCAGCGCAGGAAAGTACTCTTGCCGGATCCGGACGAGCCAATAATGCTGATCACATCGCCCGCGTTCGCCTGCAGCGATACTCCTTTCAGCACCTCGTGTTCGCCGTAGCGCTTGTGCAGATCTGTAACGTTTAATTTATTCTCGGACATCGTATTCTCAGTGCGTCGAAGAAGGTTTCACATGCTTCAGCCAGCGTTTTTCCGCTTTGCGGAACAGGCTGATCAAAACATAGGAGATGATCAGGTACAGCACGGCGGCGATACCAAATGCGGTAAAGGGCTGGTAGGTAGCCGAGTTAATATCACGCGCAATTTTCAGCAGATCCGGGACGGTGGCGGTAAAGGCCAGCGCCGTGGAGTGCAGCATCAGGATCACTTCGTTGCTGTAGGCTGGCAGCGCAATGCGCAGCGCCGACGGCAGAATAATGCAGCGGTACATCTTCACCGATGAGAAGCCGTAGGCTCGCGCTGCCTCGATCTCACCGTGTGGCACCGAGCGGATCGCCCCGGCAAAAATCTCGGTGGTGTAGGCGCAGGTGTTAAGGGTTAACGCCAGCACCGTACAGTTCAGGCCGCTGCGGAAAAAAGCGTTCAGCAGCTCCGTACCCTTCACAATCTCCAGCGTGTACATTCCGGAGTAGAAGACCAGCAGCTGGACGTAGAGCGGCGTACCGCGAAAAACGTAGGTAAAGAGCCAGATCGGAAAGCGGATAAATTTATTGCTGGAGACGCGCCCGATGGCGAGAAACAGCGCGAGGACGCCGCCCATCACCACCGATAAGATCAGCAGCCAGAGGGTGATCGCCACGCCAGTAAAGCGATAGCCGTCGGTCCACAGCAGGGCGCGCCAGTACTCCTGAATTATCTCGATCACAGGTCAGCCCTCTTCACGCCCACGGAGTAGCGGCGTTCGAGCAGAAGCAGCACACCATTAGAGACAGTGGTAAACACTAAATAGATCAGGCCGCAGACCACGGCGAAGTAGAACGGCTCCCAGGTACTTTTTCCGGCGAGCTGGGTGGCTTTCACCACGTCCTCAAGGCCCAGCAGGGACACCAGCGCGGTAGCCTTGAGGATCACCTGCCAGTTGTTACCAATTCCCGGCAGGGCGTAGCGCATCATGGCCGGAAAGAGAATGCGACGGAAGATCTGTCCACCGGTAAAGCCAAAGGCGGTAGCGGCCTCGATGTGCCCTTTCGGCACGGCCATAAACGCCCCGCGAAATGTTTCAGTAAAGTAGGCCCCGTAGATAAAGCCGAGAGTGATGATACCGGCGATCATCGGATCGATATCAATCTGCGCCATGCCGACGGCGTCGGTGATGCTGTTAAGCGCAATTTGCAGCCCGTAAAAAATGAGCAGCATCAGCACTAGATCGGGCACGCCACGGATAAGCGTAGTGTAGCCTTCAAAAAGAGTGGCCAGCAGGCGGCTGTGGGAGAGCTTAGCCCCCGCGCCAGCCAGGCCTATCAGCACGGCCAGCACAACCGAGCTGAGCGCCAGCTCCAGCGTGACGACAGCGCCCTGGAATATAACTTGAGAAAACCCGTACAGCATGCAGCCTGCCCCGTGGTGTGTAGTGTCTGCCGTGTCTTTTCCCCTCCCGTCATGGGAGGGGCCGCACGTTTGTCACAGGTGGGGATTAGCCACCGTAAACATCAAAATCGAAATACTTTTTCGCCAGCTTTTCGTAGGTGCCGTCGGCACGCATATCGGCAAAGGCTTTGTTCAGCGCTTCGCGCAGCTCGTTGTCCTCTTTGCGAATGCCCATGCCGGTACCTACGCCAAACAGCTTCTCATCTTTGATGGACGGGCCACCAAATTTGTACTCTTTGCCCGCCGCAGTTTTCAGGAAACCTTCGCTGGCAGCCACTTCATCCTGGAACGCGGCGTCGATGCGGCCCGCAGTCAGGTCGGCATAGATAGAGTCCTGGCCCTGATAGGAGACGATTTCAACGCCTTTTGCCGCCCAGTGCTCGTTGCCGTAGGTCTCCTGGGTGGTGCCCTGCAGAACGCCAACGCGTTTGCCTTTCAGGGTCGACAGGTCCGGCTGGATGTTAGAAACTTTCGCCACCACCAGACGTGAATCTGCCGCATAAAGCTTGTCAGTAAAGGCGATCTCCTGCTGACGCTTCTCGGTGATCGAGAGCGACGACATGATGGCATCGATTTTCTTGGCTTTCAGCGATGGGATCAGCGCATCCAGCGGGTTCTCGATGAAGGTACACTGGGTATTAATGCGTTTACACAGCTCTTTAGCCAGATCGATATCAAAACCGATTAATTCACCCTGCGCATTCTTCGATTCGAACGGTGCGTAGGTAGGATCGGTGCCAATGCGCAGTTTTTGCGGAATGGCAGCAAAGGCGCTGGACGCGCTGGAAAGAGCAAGCACCAGAGAAAGCGATAATACCAACTTATTCATAAACATCCTCAACTGACGGTCTTATAACGGGATTTTGAACAGAATACGGTACGGCTATCGTGCCATTATTCGGCCCGGCAAGGCAAAATATTCTACCCTGCCGGACGATTTTTTTTGCAGCGCCACTGCTTAACTATGCTGATTTATGTCCCGTTGCCTTACAAAAGCACGTTCACCGCACCGCCGCAAGGCATCAACCGCATCAATGCCTCACAATGGATCCCCATCATGGTGCATCGCATCTGCTTGTTAATCGCCGTAGACGTTAAAGTCGAAGTATTTCTTCGCCATCTTGTCGTAAGTACCGTCTTTGCGGATTTCACCCAGCGCTTTGTCGAATGCGGCTTTCAGCTCGGTATCGTCTTTGCGCAGGCCAACCCCGGTGCCTTCCCCGAAGAAGTTTTTATCTTTTACTGACGGACCAGCAAAGGCGAACTCTTTCCCGGCAGGCTGTTTAAGGAAGCCTTCACTGGCGGCAACTTCATCCTGCAGGGCAGCGTCCAGACGACCAGCGGCGAGATCGGAGTAGATCAGATCCTGGTTTTGATAGGCAACAACATCAATGCCTTTGCTACGCCAGTTAGCGTTGCCGAAGGCCTCCTGGGTTGAACCCTGCAGCACACCGACGTGCTTGCCCTTCAGCGACTCAATGGTCGGCTGGATCGGTGAACCTTTGGCTGCGATCAGGCGTGAATCTGCCGCGTAAAGCTTGTCGGAGAAGGCGATCTCCTGCTGGCGCTTTTCAGTAATGGAGAGGGAGGAGATGATGGCATCAATTTTCTTGGCTTTCAGGGAGGGGATCAGCGCGTCAAAGTCGCTGCCCACCCAGGTGCACTTAACCTGAATACGCTTGCACATCTCGTTACCGAGGTCGATATCAAAGCCGACAAACTCACCCTTCGCGTCTTTAGACGAGAATGGCGCATAGGTCGCATCCGTACCAATGCGCACGGTCTGGGGAAGCGCAGCGTAAACGCTGGCGGCGCTGGAGAGACCCAGCAGTAAAGAGAGAGCTACAGCCGTCTTCTTCATACATTACCCTCGAGTTTCTGATTTTATTATCTATTGCGTGTTGTTGTTATATAACGTTGTGTTGTGTTACCCGCTGATGCTTGCACGTCTTATGCCACTTTCTCATGACCCATAATAATCGCCGTAAGAAATGTTAATAAAAGGTTGCAGCATTACCGTTAGGGTGAAAGATAGCAGGTCTGTTAAATGAACCGCAGCGTTACAAACTGAAAACAGCGGTTAAATGTCGAGGATATGATCGCGCTTGCAGATTTGCCCTGAAACAGGGCAATCCAGGTATGATGCACTATTTTGACGCAGCGGGTCCCTGCCAGCGGGTAAAGAGATCTTCCGGCAGGTCAATGTCGAACTGATCGATCACGCGGTTAACCGTCTGGTTAATGATGTCATCGAGGGTCTGCGGGCGGTGATAGAAGGCCGGAACCGGGGGCATGATCGCCGCACCCAGCTCCGCCGCCTGGGTCATCAGCCGCAGGTGGCCAAGATGCAGCGGGGTCTCGCGCACGCAGAGTACCAGCGGGCGGCGCTCTTTCAGCACTACGTCAGCCGCCCGGGTCAGCAGGCTGTCGGTGTAGCTGTGAACGATACCGGAGAGCGTTTTAATGGAACAGGGAAGGATCACCATACCGGCGGTCTTGAACGAGCCGGAGGAGATGCTGGCAGCGATATCACGCGAGTCGTGGACCACGTCCGCCAGGGCCTGCACGTCACGCAGGGAGAGATCGGTCTCCAGCGCCAGCGTCTGGCGAGCGGCGTTGCTCATCACCAGATGGGTTTCCACCTCGGCCACGTCGCGCAGCACCTGCAGCAGACGCACGCCGTAAATGGCCCCGCTGGCACCCGAGATGCCAATAATCAGTCGTTTCATATTCCCGTCCTTTTACTTACGTGAGAGGACTTTGCCGGATTATGGCGGGCGTTGCAACGTTGAAGCGCCCTGCGAACGCAGGGCGCGAGAGAGGATTAACCCTCGTTATGCATCTCTAAGCTTTCGAGATCGTTTTGCATCTGCACGGCTTTGACATCGTCATTGCGCAGGGAGTCGAGGTAGTCGAGGTACTGCTGGTTAACGTCTTTCGTTACGTAGACGCCGTTGAACACCGAACATTCAAACTGCTGGATATCCGGGTTCTCAGCACGCACGGCGTCGATGAGATCGTTGAGGTCCTGGAAGATCAGGCCGTCAGCACCGATGATCTGGCGGATCTCGTCAACCTCACGGCCGTGGGCGATCAGCTCGTTCGCGGTCGGCATATCGATGCCGTAGACGTTCGGGAAGCGGATCTCCGGCGCCGCAGAGGCGAGGTAAACCTTCTTCGCCCCGGCTTCGCGCGCCATCTCGATAATCTGTTCCGAGGTGGTGCCGCGCACAATAGAGTCATCCACCAGCAGCACGTTCTTGTCGCGGAACTCGGCGCGGTTGGCGTTCAGCTTGCGGCGCACGGACTTACGGCGCAGCTGCTGTCCCGGCATGATAAAGGTGCGGCCAACGTAGCGGTTTTTCACGAAGCCCTGACGGTAGGGTTTATCCAGAATATGAGCAATTTCCAGCGCGATATCGCAGGAGGTCTCCGGGATCGGGATCACCACGTCAATGTCGAGGTCTTCCCACTCGCGGGCTATCTTCGCGCCCAGCTTTTTACCCATATTGACGCGGGCGCTGTAAACGGAGATTTTGTCGATAAAAGAGTCCGGACGGGCAAAGTAGACGTACTCAAACAGGCACGGATTGCTGACCGGATTGTCGGCGCACTGGCGGGTAGAGAGCTGGCCCTTCTCGGTGATGTAGACCGCTTCACCCGGGGCAACGTCACGCAGGAACTCAAAGCCCAGGGTATCCAGCGCCACGCTTTCGGAGGCCATCATATACTCGGTGCGGCCGTCGCCAACGTCGCGCTTGCCCAGCACCAGCGGACGGATGCCGTTAGGATCGCGGAAACCAACCATGCCGTGGCCGATAATCATCGCTATGCAAGCGTACGCGCCGCGGATCTGGCGGTTGGTCGCGGCAATAGCGGCAAAAATATTATCCGCCTCTAACGGGTAGTGGCGGAAGTTATCCAGCTCGCTGGCGAAAATATTGAGCAGGATTTCAGAGTCGGAGGTCGTGTTGATGTGGCGACGCTTCTCCTGGAACAGCTTCTTACGCAGCTCGTGGGCATTGGTCAGGTTGCCGTTGTGGGCAAGCGTGATGCCATACGGCGAGTTGACGTAGAAGGGCTGGGCTTCAGACGCGCTGGAGCTACCGGCCGTTGGGTAGCGCACATGGCCGATACCCATGTTCCCCTGGAGGCGCTGCATGTGGCGGGCTTCAAATACATCGCTAACCATCCCGTTCGCTTTACGTAAACGGAAGCAGTTATTTTCATCGATAGTGATGATGCCTGCGGCATCCTGACCACGGTGCTGGAGCACCGTTAACGCGTCATAAATCGACTGGTTTACCGGCATAACACCGGCGATACCGACAATACCGCACATACGTCTCTTTCCTCGCTAGGCCACATCGCAGGGCTTACGCCCTGGGCAAAAAACTAGACGAGCTTTGCAGATAGTCAAAGAACCACCTGATGATAACACTGAACTGCGGGATCAGCTGCGAACGCTGCCAGTCATCGCTTTTCGAGAACCCGGTAAAGGTATCGAGAAAGAACAGGATTGCGGCGACGATCAATGCTCCACGTAGCGCACCGAAGCAAATCCCCAACACCCTGTCGGTTCCCGACAGGCCGGTTTTATCGACCAGCGCGCCGAAAATATAGTTAACAATCGCGCCGACAATCAGCGTTGCGATAAACAGGACTGCAATAGCAATGCCGTTCCGCACCAGTGCGTCTTCAAAGCCCGTGAACCAAACAGACAGGTAAGTGTAGTAGTGACTGGCAACAAAGAAAGCACAGCCCCAAGTCACCAGCGATAACGCTTCACGAACAAAGCCACGGATCAGGCTAACCAGACAGGAAAAACCTATTACCGCGATGATGGCGTAATCAATCCAGACCATATGTGTCCCTTGATTTACGCCCTGTCGTCCAGTTCGGGGCGCATTCTAACAGAAAAAGAAAACGTTTGCGTAGCGATTTCCGTGCCGCGCAGAAATAAAAATGGCGCTGAAAAAATATTCAACGCCATCAGACCTTTTGCCTCTTCGGGCCTGCCGGTCGCTCTTTTTTTACCCTGCTAAAGGATCAGTTTGCGCTGTAGTTCATCACCACGCCGCTTAACCCTGAGAGCTGTTTTAGCTCACCGAGCGAACCCTTTAGCTTATCTCTGGAGGCGTCCGGGCCGACCAGAATGCGGGTTATTTTACCCTGTACCGGCGTGTTTGGGATAGTGTAAACGCGATACCCTGCCCCGCGCAGCTTGCCGACAATCTCAGTGACTTTATCAGCATTTTTCAGCGCCCCGAGCTGAACCACCCAGGCCTTGCCGGTTGGCGCAGGCTTCTCCTCCGCCGTCGGTTTAGGCGGTGCGGCCGGGGCGTCGTTGGCGGCCGCCAGCTGCTCGCTGGCTTTGTCCCGCTGCGGCTGTGGTTGCGGCTTAGGCTGCGCCTTCTCAACCGGCTTCGCTTTTGGCGTCTCCACCGGATACTGCTCCGCCTCGCCGCTTTCAAACGCCTGCCGGGAGGTCTCCAGCGACGGCGCGGCGGCATCGCCAGCACGTACCTCTTCCGCAGCCCCTTCCGGCGGCTGGGCCGGCAGCGCCTGCGTTGCCGCAGGCATCATGTCCGGCTCATCGCGATCCCCCGGCTTCGGCACTAGCGGAATAGCCGCAAACTCGTCCTGATAGTGTTTCTTCTGCCCGTCCAGCAGCCCAGGCAGGATAATGACCCCCAGCGCTACCAGCACAATGGTTCCCATTAAACGGTTCTGAAACTTACTTGCCACTGGCTCTCCCCGCGTCCATCGCTTCCATGACATGTGCCACCGTGTGGAATGAACCACACACCAGCACGGTATCTTCAGGTCTGGCATCTGCCATCGCCGCATGCCACGCCTGCACAACGTCAGCAAATGCAGCCCCCTCTTTCAGGTGGGCCAGCAGCTGCTCTGCCGTCGCGCCGCGCGGCCCCTCCAGAGGGGCACAATACCAGCTATCGACGCAGCGCTCCAGACAGGCCAGCGTGCCGCCGATGTCTTTATCGTGCAGCATTCCTACCACCGCCAGCACACGCCCGCGTGACGGCAGTGTGGCCAGCCGCTCGGCCAGGTAGGCCGCCGCATGTGGATTATGCGCCACGTCGAGGATCAGGCGCGGCGATTCGCTCACGATCTGAAAACGACCCGGCAGGATCGCCCCGGCGATGCCGTCGCGGATCGCCTGCTCGCTGACCGTCAGCCCGCTGGCCCGCAGCGCTGCCAGGGCCGTCGCCGCATTCGGCTGCGGAACCTGAGGCAGCGGCAGTGCGCCTAGCTCGCCCGCCGCATCCTGAAACGTCCAGCTATTATCCGCCACCGCATAGTGCCAGTCGACCCCGCGGCGCAGCAGGTTGGCCCCCTTCTCGCTCGCCACCTCGGCAATGGTGTGCGGCATATCGGGTTCACCTACCACAGCAGGTTTACCACTGCGGAAGATCCCTGCTTTTTCCCGGCCAATGCTTTCGCGATCCGGTCCCAGCCAGTCGGTATGATCGAGAGCAATGCTGGTGACTACCGCCACGTCGGCATCGACCATGTTGGTGGCATCAAGGCGTCCGCCCAGCCCGACTTCAAGGATCACCACATCCAGCGCGGCTTGCTTAAACAGCCACAGCGCTGAGAGGGTCCCGTACTCAAAATAGGTCAGGGAGGTTTCGCCGCGGGCAGCTTCAATAGCGGCAAACGAGCGAGTATGCTCCAGCTCCGACAGCTCGCCGCCCTGCACCCGCACGCGCTCGGTATAGCGTACCAGATGGGGTGAGCTATAGACGCCAACCCGGTAGCCCGCCGCCAGCAGAATCGACTCCAGCGTCCGGCAGGTGGTGCCTTTACCGTTAGTGCCTGCCACGGTAAAGACGAAAGGCGCAGGCTTCAAGACATCCAGCGCAGCGGCCACCCGGCTGACGCGCTCAAGTCCCATATCGATGGTTTTACCGTGCAGGTTTTCCAGATAAGAAAGCCACGTGGCCAGGGGCGACGTGGCTTGAGGAGTGCTTTTCGTTTCCATAGTGCCCGGGGATTGCTGCCAGTGTGAAAAGAAAAAAGGCAGAGCCGGCTGGCCCTGCCCTCTGTATTATCAGATGCCGACTTCCTGATCCGGTACCGGCGGTACGACCACGCTTTCACGCGGTGCATCCGGATTTGGCGCAGGCAGGTTCATCAGCTTCGCCAGAACGCTCGCCAACTTCAGGCGCAGCTCAGGACGGCGCACGATCATATCGATCGCGCCTTTTTCGATCAGAAACTCGCTGCGCTGGAAGCCCGGCGGCAGTTTCTCACGTACGGTCTGCTCGATAACGCGTGGACCGGCAAAGCCGATAAGCGCCTTTGGCTCGGCAATGTTGAGATCGCCCAGCATCGCAAAGCTTGCAGAGACGCCGCCCATGGTCGGGTCGGTCAGCACGGAGATGTACGGCAGACCGCGCTCCTGCATTTTTGCCAGCGCGGCAGAGGTTTTGGCCATCTGCATCAGGGACATCAGCGCTTCCTGCATACGCGCGCCACCGGAGGCGGAGAAGCAGATCAGCGGGCAGTTGTCTTCCAGCGCCTGCTCAACGGCACGCACAAAACGTGCGCCCACGACTGAACCCATGGAGCCGCCCATAAAGGCAAACTCAAAGGCCGCAGCCACAACCGGCATCTCGTGCAGGGTGCCTTTCATCACCACCAGCGCGTCTTTCTCGCCGGTCTCTTTCTGAGCCGTCGCCAGACGGTCTTTGTACTTTTTAGAGTCGCGGAACTTCAGCACGTCTTTCGGCTCAAGCTCGCTACCCAGCTCCACCATTGACCCTTCGTCCAGCAGGCTATGCAGGCGATTACGCGCTGACATACGCATGTGGTGGTCACATTTCGGGCAGACCTCAAGGTTACGCTCCAGTTCGGCACGATAAAGTACCTGACCGCAGCTGTCACATTTGGTCCACACGCCCTCAGGGATGCTCGCCTTGCGGGTGGGGGTAATATTGCTTTTAATTCGTTCAATCCAGCTCATTGATAACCTTTCTGCATGAACCTGGTAGCCCATAAATGGTGCACATTAAAACATAACAGTCGGCAACTTGGGACAAAAAAGTGGTCGAACCGTTGCCGGGTTCCTATTTTGCCTGTCGAGATGCCGCCCGTCGATGACGAATAATTTCGACTACGCCGGGCAGGATAGAGAGCACGATAATCGCCACGATCAGCAGCTTCAGGTTCTCCTGTACTACCGGCAGATCGCCAAACAGATAGCCCGCATAGGTGAATAGCAGCACCCATAGCAGCGCGCCGATGACGTTGTAGGCCGCAAAGTGACGATAGGACATATGGCCCATTCCCGCCACAAAAGGGGCAAATGTTCTGACGATCGGCACAAATCGCGCCAGAATGATCGTCTTGCCGCCGTGCCTGTCGTAGAACGCATGGGTCTTGTCGAGGTAGCTACGACGGAAGATCTTCGAGTTTGGATTGCTGAACAGCCGATCGCCAAACAGGCGGCCAATGGTGTAGTTCACCGCATCGCCGAGGATTGCGGCGACAATCATTAGCATCACCATTAGATGAACGTTGAGATCGTTAGTCGGCAGTGCGGAGATCGCCCCGGCCACAAACAGCAGCGAGTCGCCGGGCAGGAAAGGCGTCACCACCAGCCCGGTTTCGCAGAACAAAATCAGGAACAGGATAGCGTAGATCCAGATACCGTATTCGGCTACCAGCTCCGCCAGATGCACATCTATGTGCAGAATAAAGTCGATCAGAAAGTAGATAAAATCCATGTTATTAGCCTTTGTCTGTCTGCATTTAGTCCGCTAAAAACAGCGGTCCCATAGGCAATACGGGCAGTTCAAACCTGGCGGGATAGTCTACCGCCACCAGATACAGCCCTTCCGCTTTTGCCGTTGCCGCTGCAAGCCGACGATCCTTTGCCGCCAGCAGCTCTGCTATCCAGCTCTCCGGCTGGTTGTGGCTGCCTACTTCCATCAAGCTGCCGACAATATTCCTGACCATATGATGTACAAAGGCATTGGCTTTGATATCGACCACCACATATGCACCGTAACGAGTTACGTTAATGTGCATGACGTTACGCCACGGCGTGCGCGACTGGCACTGCACCGCCCGAAACGAGGTAAAGTCATTCTCGCCAATCAGACACTGGGCCGCGCGGTGCATCCGCTCCGCATCCAGCGGCTGATGGTAGTGCGTCACGCCCTGGCCTAATACCGCCGGACGCAACCGATGATTGTAGATGACGTAGCGGTAACGGCGAGCCGTGGCGCTAAAACGGGCATGAAAATCATCGGGCACATCTTTCACCCAGCGCACCGCAATGTCACCAGGTAAATTCGCATTTACCCCCAGCGTCCAGGCCGCCTCTTTACGCAGGGCAGTGGTCTCGAAGTGTACCACCTGCCCCGTGCCGTGAACGCCCGCGTCAGTGCGGCCCGCGCAGAAGACTGAGATCGGCTCGTTGGCGACCTGGGAGAGCGCCTTCTCCAGCTTCTCCTGTACGCTGCGGACTTCATTCTGCCGCTGCCAGCCGTAGTATTTACTGCCGTCGTACTCAATGCCCAGCGCGATCCGGTAGACCGGCTTCTCCTGCACCTCGGACATCAGTAGAGATACTCCTGGACCAGCTTCTCGGCGATCTTCACCGCCATCAACGCGCCGCCGAAGCGCACGTTGTCTGCCACCGACCAGAACTGGACCTGCTCCGGCATGCCGTAGTCGTTACGTACGCAGCCGATAGAGAGCTGAGCGCTGCCAGAGGCGTCACCCACCTGGGTCGGGAACTCACCGGCCTCGGAGAGAACGATATCTTCGCCACGGGCAAAGGCGTCGCGTGCCTCTTCCGCCGCCAGCGGACGCAGGGCTTCAAAGTTCACCATCTGCGCGTGGCCGTAGAAGACCGGTGACTGGACGCTACTGACGGAGACCATCAGCCCCTCGTCCTGGAGTACCTTCCGCACCTGATCAACGACGCGACGCTCGTCAGGCACGCTGCCTTCACCATCCACGCGCAGCGGCAGCATGTTGAACGCCAGCTGGCGGCCAAAGAAGTCATCTTCGTCGATGGGAATGCCGTTGAGCAGCTTAGCGCTCTGCCCAGCTAAAGCATCTACCGCTGCCTTGCCCTGGCCAGAAACCGACAACAAGTTAGTGACAGAGATGCGCGACAGGCCACCCTCTTCGATTAACGGCTTGAGCGCGGTCAGCAGCTGGCTGGTGAGGCTGTCCGCGACGGCAATCACGTTGCGGTTGCGGTAGTCGGCCAGCACGAAGGGGTTAACGTCCGGCACGACCAGCGGCACGTCCGGCTCCAGCGCAAACAGGCCGCTGGCATCGATCACCAGGCAGCCGGAGTTGGTCGCCTCTTCAATATAGGTGGCTGAAGCCTCGGCACCGGCCACAAAAAAGGCCAGCTGCGCCTGTGTCCAGTCAAACTCGGCGGCGTCCTGCACATAGACAGTTTTACCCGCGTAGCGCAGGGCTTTACCGGCGCTCTCCTGACGAGCCAGGGCGTACAGGTCGCCTACCGGGAACTGACGTTCAGCAAGCGTTTCGAGCAGGGCTTCGCCGACAGCGCCGGTCGCGCCCAGGATGGCAATGTTCCAGCCTTCTGACATGGTGGTTTACTCCAGACAATAGCAGTACGCTCCCCGCAGCCTGGCGGAGAGCGAAAGAGAATGAGTTTAGTGCGTCGGGTGATAGACAGCGCTAAAGCCGAGCTTGTGCAGCAGGCTTGCTGCTTCGGCGTCGTCGCACTGAATATAGAGCGATGACCACTCGCGGCGCTCAAGATAGTTTTTGCGCAGCTTATCAAATTCACCCGGAATGCCCGCCACTTTACGCAGGGGTGCATCGTCGCGGCGCACATCATACACCAAATGGGCTAATCTTTTCAGCGTTGGCTGATCGAGAGGGCCATGCAGCGTAATGCGGCCAAATTCCGGCGCGGGCAGCAGGGTATCCAGCGCCACCTGCTGGCGGTGACCGATAAACGCGCTGAAGGCCTCAAAGACCTGCGTAGTACCGCGTGCCTTGCCCTCAAGCGTATAGCCCGCAATGTGCGGCGTGCCAATATCGACGCGCTTGAGCAGCTCGACGTTGAGATCCGGTTCCGGCTCCCAGACGTCCAATACCACGCTGAGATCCTGCCCGGCCTCAAGACGCGCCAGCAGCGCTGCGTTGTCCACTACCCTGCCCCGGCAGGCGTTAATCAGGATCGCGCCCGGCTTCAGGGCGCTAATCAGCCCCTCGTTGGCGAGATGCAGCGTCTTATACGGTCCCTCTTTGAACAGCGGCGTGTGGAAGGTGAGAATGTCGGCCTCGCGGATCAGCTCCTCCAGCGAACGGAAATCCCCCGCGTCGCCCCGATCGGCACGCGGCGGATCGCACAGCAGGGTGCGCACGCCCCACGCCTCCAGCCGCGCCTGTAAACGCGACCCAACGTTGCCCACGCCAACGATGCCCACGGTGCGATCTTTCAGCGTAAAGCCGTCGCGCTCGGCCAGCATCAACAGAGCGGAGAAGACATACTCTACCACCGCAATCGCGTTACAGCCCGGTGCGGCAGAGAAGCCAATCCCCGCCTCGCCCAGCCACTGCTGATCGACATGATCGGTTCCGGCGGTGGCCGTACCGACAAACTTAACGGCGGTCCCGCTGAGCAGCGATGCATTGACCTTAGTGACGGAACGCACCATTAATGCCTGCGCATCCGCCAGCGCCTCGATCGGGATCGGGCGGCCAGGAACGGGTTTGACCTCGCCCAGACGGCTAAAAAGTTCGCGGGCATAAGGCATATTTTCATCGACGAGGATTTTCACGTTACGGTACCTGTATGAGAACGGGAGATAACGGCGCAAGTGTGCCATAATCTCGCCGCCAGGCATACCGACAATGCCGCAGACCGTTACGCGAGCCGCATACGTAAAAGATAAGGACAGAGATGATGCAACCCATTCAGGGTGCGCCGGCGCGCCCTCCCGGGCAAGAGCCGACCACTCCCCCCACCACAGCAGGCGACCAGCCCCTCTCTACTCAGCAGCGCACGGTGCTGGAGAGGCTGATTACCCGTCTGGTGGCCCTGACGCAGCAGCAGAGCGCCGAAGTTTGGGCCGGGGTGAAGCACGATCTGGGTTTAAAAAACGACGCGCCGCTGCTCTCAAAGCACTTCCCTGCCGCCGAGCAGAGCCTGAGCCAGCGCCTGGAGAGCGCCGTCCAGAACAATGCCAATCGCCAGGTGCTTTCGCAGCTGACGGAGCTACTGGGCCAGGGCAACAATCGCCAGGCAGTGAGCGACTTTATCCGCCACCAGTTTGGCCAGACGGCCCTCAGCCAGCTCTCTCCCGAGCAGCTTAAAACCGTGCTGGTGATGCTGCAGAAAGGCGAGCTGGCGATCCCGCAGCCGCAGCAGCGCCCGGCTACCGATCGCCCGATGCTGCCCGCCGAGCACAATACGCTCAACCAGGCGGTCACCCGGCTGGCGGCCGCCACGGGTGAATCCAGCAAGCTCATCTGGCAGTCGATGATTGAGCTTTCCGGCGTCAAGACCGGGGAGCCAATTCCGGCGAAACAGTTTGCTCACCTGCTGACCTGGCTGCAGGCGCGCCAGACGTTGAGCACCCAGACGGCACCGACCCTGCATACGTTGCAGTCGGCTCTGAAACACCCCCTCGACGAACACGAATGGCAGCACGTTCAGGATTATGCCCAGCAGACCTGGCAGGTGACACCGCAGACGGTGCTGACCACCGCTCAGGTTCAGGATCTGCTCAACTACATCTTCCTGCGCCGCGCCGAGCGCAACGAGGCCCTGCTGGAACCGCGAAATATCCAGCCGATCTATAACCCGCTGTTTGCGCCTGTGGTGGCGTCGTTCCGCTCGCTCTCTGCCCGCCCGGGTCTGATTGCTATCGCCCTGCTGGTGGTACTGGCGCTTATCTGGCTGGTGATTTAACGCTCTCCTGATGCAGATAACCGGGATAAGAACGCAATTCTCTATTAGGCTTTTTATCTGGCCTATGTAAGTGGAGATAGAGATGCGCAAAAAAGCATTGATAGTCGGTATCAGCGGCGTGATTGGTCGCGCTCTGGCAGAGAGACTACTGGAGGAAGGCTGGGAGGTGACTGGCCTGTCTCGCGGACGCGGCGACGTGCTGGCGGGCTGCACCAGCCTGACGGCAGATTTGACCGATGCGGCGGCGGTTAACGAGGCGCTGAAATCGGTCAAACCCGATGCGCTTTTCTTTAGCGTCTGGGCGCGTCAGGAGAGCGAGAAAGAGAACATCCGCGTCAACGGCGCGATGGTGAAAAACGTCATCGAAGCGCTGGGTAACCGTCTGCATGGGGCGCACGTGGCGCTGGTAACCGGGCTTAAGCACTACCTTGGTCCCTTTGAGGCCTATGGCAAAGGCGCGGTGCCGGTAACCCCCTTCCGCGAAGAGCAGGGTCGCCAGCCGGTGGAGAACTTCTACTACGCCCAGGAGGACGAGCTTTTCGCCGGAGCGGAGAAGTACGGCTACCGCTGGAGCGTGCATCGCCCACATACCATCGTCGGCTACGCCCTGGGCAATGCCATGAACATGGGCCAGACGCTGGCGGTTTACGCCACTCTGTGCCGGGAAAAAGGCTGGCCGTTTATCTTCCCAGGCTCTCCCGAGCAGTGGAACGGCGTGTCGGACGTGACCGATGCTGGCCTGCTGGCCGAGCAGCTGGAGTGGGCGGCCACCAGCCCGGCGGCGGCTAACCAGGACTTCAATGCCGTTAACGGGGAGGTGTTCCGCTGGAACTGGCTGTGGCCGCGCCTCGCTGCGTATTTTGGTATTGAGGCCGCGCCCTACCCTGAAAAGATGATGCCGCTGGAGGGCCGGATGCTGGAGGCCGAGGCCGCATGGCGAACCATTGCCGCGCACTATCAGCTGCGTGAGGCGGACATCAACAAGCTGGTTTCCTGGTGGCATACCGATGCCGATCTGGGACGTCCGATGGAGGCCTTTACCGATATGAGTAAAAGCCGCAAGGCCGGTTTTATTGGCTATCGCAGCACGCTGGACTCCTTTACCGGGCTGTTCGAACGGCTGAAGAGCGAGCGGATTATTCCCTGATATCATTTCTCAATGCAGTGCCAGCCAGCGCCGCCGCTGACTGGCTTTTCCTGGCTACAGGTTCTCACCGTTGCTTGCAATCACCTCTTTGTACCAGTCGAACGATTTTTTCTTGCTGCGCGCCAACGTGCCATGGCCCTCGTTATCTTTATCGACGTAGATAAAGCCGTAGCGTTTCTTCATCTCGCCGGTGCCCGCCGAGACCAGGTCGATGCAGCCCCACGGCGTATAGCCCATTAGCTCAACGCCGTCCTCTTCCACTGCCTTCTTCATTTCGCGAATATGATCGCTGAGGTAAGCAATGCGGTAGCTGTCATCCACCGTGCCGTCCGCCTCCAGCTTGTCGATGGCACCAAAGCCGTTCTCGACAATAAACAGCGGCAGCTGATAGAGATCGTAGAAGTAGTTCAGCGAGTAGCGTAACCCCACCGGATCGATCTGCCAGCCCCAGTCTGAGGCTTTTACCCATGGGTTAGTGACCAGGCTTTTAGTCTCGTCATAGTCGAGGCGGGGGTTATCCTCCGTGGCTTTGGTGGCGAACGACATGTAGTAGCTAAAGCCAATGTAGTCGACGCAGCCGCGCTGCAGGATGCGCAGATCCTCTTCGGTCATATCGAGGTTGAACGCTTTCCGCGCAAAGTAGTTCAGGGTGTGTTTCGGGTAGTAGCCCCGGACGTGCACGTCGGCAAACCAGTAGCGGCGGTGCATGGCGTTGACCGACATCATCATGTCGTTGGGATCGCAGGTAAGCGGATAGACCGGGCACATGGCAATCATGCAGCCAATCTGGAACTCTGGGTTAATGGCGTGCCCCGCCTCCACCGCCAGCGCGCTGGCCACCAGCTCATAGTGCGCGGCCTGATACATGATCTTCTCGCGATCCTCACCCGGCTTATAGTGCAGACCCGAGTTGGTGAACGGCGCAAAATCTTCATTGAAGTTAGCCTGGTTGTTGATCTCGTTAAAGGTCATCCAGTACTTCACTTTCTTCTGGTAACGAGTGAAAACGGCTTTGGCAAAACGAACGAAAAACGCGATCGTCTGGCGGTTGCGCCAGCCGCCGTATTCAGTGACCAGGTGATAGGGCATCTCGAAGTGCGAGAGGGTGATCACCGGCTCAATATTATACTTCAGGCACTCGTCGAAGAGATCGTCATAGAACTGCAGTCCGGCCTCGTTCGGCTCCAGCTCGTCGCCACGGGGGAAAATACGTGTCCAGGCAATGGAGGTGCGGAAGCATTTAAAGCCCATCTCCGCAAACAGCTTAATGTCCTGCGGGTAGCGATGGTAAAAATCGATGCCTTCATGGTTGGGGTAGTATTTCCCCTCGATCACGCCTTCGGTAATCTCTCGCGGCACGCCGTGCCGCCCGGCGGTCATCACGTCTGCAACGCTGACCCCTTTGCCGCCCTCCTGCCAGCCGCCCTCTAGCTGATGCGCGGCTACCGCCCCGCCCCAGAAAAAATCTGCTTTAAATCCAGGCATCTGTACCCTCCTCTTGGTTGGAATCTACTCGAGGATAGCAACCGATGCGGCAGATTGCCGGACGCACGTCACATAATTACCCACGGCGTTAGCCATAAAAAAAGGAGCCACGAGGCTCCTTTTTATGTTGCCGGAGGGCAATTATTTGTTCAGCTTGCGCATCACCAGCGTGGCGTTAGTGCCGCCAAAGCCGAAGCTGTTGGACATCACGGTATTCAGCTGGCGCTCGGTCGTCTCGGTGACGATGTTCAGGCCTTCAGCTTTCTCGTCCATCTCTTCGATGTTGATGCTCGGGGCGATAAAGCCGTGCTCCAGCATCAGCAGGGAGTAAATTGCTTCCTGCACGCCCGCCGCGCCCAGCGAGTGGCCGGTCATTGCTTTGGTGGCAGAGATAGCCGGGCTGTTGTCGCCGAAGACTTCACGGATCGCACCCAGCTCTTTCACGTCGCCTACCGGAGTAGAGGTGCCGTGGGAGTTCAGGTAGTCGATCGGGGTGTCAAGGCCGTGCATCGCCATCTGCATGCAGCGCACCGCGCCTTCACCAGACGGAGCAACCATGTCAGCACCGTCAGAGGTGGCGCCGTAGCCCACGATCTCCGCATAGATATGCGCGCCGCGTGCCAGAGCGTGTTCCAGCTCTTCAACCACGACCATACCGCCGCCGCCTGCGATAACGAAACCGTCACGGCTTGCATCGTAGGTACGGGAGGCTTTCGCCGGATCGTCGTTGTATTTGGTAGAGAGCGCGCCCATAGCGTCGAACTCGCAGGCCATTTCCCAGCCCAGCTCTTCGCCGCCGCCGGCAAAGACGATGTCCTGTTTGCCCAGCTGGATCTGCTCAACCGCGTTACCGATACAGTGCGCAGAGGTCGCACAGGCGGAGCTGATGGAGTAGTTTACGCCGTGGATTTTGAACGGCGTTGCGAGGCAGGCGGAGACCGCCGAGCCCATCGCTTTGGTGACCACATACGGGCCAACCGCTTTCAGACCGCGCGGGCTACGCATTGCGTCTGCACCAAAGACCTGCGCTCTGGAGGAGCCGCCGGAGCCGGCAATCAGGCCCACGCGTGGGTTATTCTGGTAAACCTCTTCGCTGAGACCAGCATCCGCGATGGCCTCCTGCATGGAGAGGAAGGCGTAGATGGCGGCATCGTTCATGAAACGGACCACTTTGCGGTCAATCATGCCCGTGGTGTCCAGTTTTACATTACCCCATACGTGGCTGCGCATACCGGAATCGTGAAATTCCTGAGAGAAAGTGATCCCTGAGCGCCCTTCACGCAGAGATGCGAGGACTTCCTGCTGGTTATTACCGATGCTGGAAACGATGCCCAGGCCAGTAATCACTGCACGTTTCATTCAATACCTCTGTCATTCGCACTATTTTAAGATTCGATTCGCAAGATAGCGTACAGTTGTACGCCGAACAAGTCCGATCAGCCAATTTCTGGAGAAATTTGCGCCAGCGGTCCGACATCGTTAAGATCGTGCCACTGCCTGCCACGCGAGTAACTTACGTGAAACAAACCGCTATACAATCTGCCAACCTCGAATTTAACGCTGAGGGTACACCTGTTTCCCGAGATTTCGACGACGTCTACTTCTCTAATGATAATGGACTGGAGGAAACGCGCTACGTTTTCCTCGGTGGCAACCACCTGAGCACGCGTTTTCCGCTGCATTCGCGCCCGCTGTTTATCGTCGCCGAGAGCGGTTTCGGTACCGGGCTGAACTTCCTCACGCTGTGGCAGGCGTTTGATGCTTATTTGCTCGCACACCCGCAGGCTACGCTGCAAAGATTACACTTCATCAGTTTCGAAAAATTTCCGCTGAGAGCGGCGGATCTCGCTCAGGCGCACCGGCACTGGCCCGAGCTGGCTCCGTGGGCTGAACAGCTTCAGGCGCAGTGGCCTCACGCTATACCGGGCTGTCACCGTCTGCTGCTGGCAGGCGGGCGCGTCACGCTCGATCTCTGGTTTGGCGATATCAATACTTTAACCGAAGCGCTGGATGATTCCCTCAACCAGAAGGTTGATGCCTGGTTTCTCGACGGCTTCGCGCCGGCAAAAAATCCGGATATGTGGACGCCATCGCTGTTCAACGCCATGGCCCGTCTGGCACGCCCCGGCGGCACTCTTGCGACCTTTACCTCTGCGGGTTTTGTCCGCAGGGGATTGCAGGAGGCGGGCTTCACCATGCAAAAAAGAAAAGGTTTTGGCCGCAAGCGTGAGATGCTGACTGGCGAAATGCAGCAGACGCTCAGCGTCCCGCCGCGCACGCCGTGGTTTGCCCGCACCCCGGCGGCGTTTGAGGAGGCAGCGATTGTCGGCGGCGGTATCGCCAGCGCCCTGCTCTCTCTGGCCCTGCTGCGCCGGGGCTGGCAGGTGACGCTCTACTGTGCCGACGACGCACCGGCAGAGGGTGCCTCCGGCAATCGCCAGGGCGCGCTCTACCCGCTGCTGAGCGCCCACGATCCGGCTCTGGCTCACTTCTTCCCCGCCGCCTTTACCTTCGCCCGCAGGCTTTACGACGCCCTGCCCGTTGAGTTCAGCCATGAATGGTGCGGCGTCACTCAGCTTGGCTGGGACGAGAAGAGCCAGCAGAAGATTGCCCAGATGCTTAGTCTGGCGCTCCCCTCTGAGGTTGCCGTCGCGGTGGATGCCGAGGCGGTGAAGGCCACAACCGGAGTGGATACCGGCTGCGGCGGCATTCAGTACCCGGCTGGCGGCTGGCTCTGTCCGGCCCAGCTTACCGCCGCCGCGCTTGAGCTGGCGGTTACTCAGGGTCTGCGGGTGCATTATCAATCCGAAGTTAGCGCCCTCTCCTCCACCGACGCGGGCTGGCAGCTGGCGTTTACCCATGGCGGTAGCGCCTGCCATCAGACGGTAGTGCTGGCGAACGGCCATCGGGTTAATCAGTTTGACCAGACCGAGAACCTGCCGGTCTACGCCGTCGGCGGCCAGGTGAGCCATATCCCTGCCCGTCCCGGACTGTCGGCGCTGCGCCAGGTGCTGTGCTACGACGGCTACCTGACGCCGCAGGATCCCTCTAACGGTGAACATTGCATTGGCGCGAGCTACCATCGCGGCCAGCAGGAGACGAGCTACAGCGAAGACGATCAGCAGCACAACCGCCAGCGGCTAATCGACTGCTTCCCGGAAGCCGAGTGGGCCAAAGCGGTGGACGTTAGCGGTAAATCAGCGCGCTGCGGCGTGCGCTGTGCAACACGGGATCATCTACCTATGGTCGGCAACGTCGCCGATTACGACGCTACGCTGGAGCACTATGCAGACCTGGCCGATCATCAGGAGCGCGCGCGCTCTGCTCCGATACATGTAGGGCTGTACATGCTCGGCGCACTGGGTTCACGCGGGCTGTGCAGCGCCCCGCTGGCAGCGGAGATCCTGGCGGCGCAAATGAGCGATGAGCCGATACCGCTGGAAGGAGAAACCCTGGCGGCACTGAATCCTAATCGTCTGTGGGTGAGAAAACTGCTGAAGGGTAAGGCGGTGAAGCGTGCTCAAGTGTAACGATAGTTCGCCGGGCGAGCCTGCCCGGAGTTATTGCATGATTAAACATATCATTCACGGAGTGAATGATAACAACACAAACATAATTAACTGTAATTTAAGTAATTTTTCATTACATAATTGCCGTTGTGTGTTCCTTCAGCAGGGTTAAAGTGATGCCTTTATAACCACCTCGTGAGTAAGGGTTTATGATGTCACCCGACACTGACGGGACAGTCTCACGCTAAGGAGAGGCATCATGAACACCTGTTACCCGGCCCGTAAGCAGAACGGGGACAACTACGCCACGCTGGACGAAATGATGCGGCTTATCGGCCGGGAGCCGCACGGCTCGTGGCTGGCGGGCACCAACAAGATGTGGCACGGCGGTATCCATGTGTCGGAGGTGTCTGCTCCGGGTTCATTGCTGACTCCGGAAACAATCGCGACGGCGGTGCCGCTGCCGTGTATGGCAGACGGTGAGGTGGTGGCCTGGCGTCTGGGGAGGGATTACCAGAAAGCCCGCTATCTCAGCCATGCCGTGCAGTATTCGACGACCTTTGTGCTGGTGAAGTCCGTGTGCAAACCGGACCCGGACAATGCACAGACCTGGCTTGAGTTTTA